>CAZYIM010000006.1:0-89044 GCA_964647565.1 uncultured Methanosarcinales archaeon | reverse complement strand
AGCTTGGAGGAACTCCCTGCCAGTCTGATGAAGAGTGTGATGGTGGGAGCTTTAGCTACTCTAGTGATTATGGAAGCTCGTGTTGTGTTGGTGGAACATGTAATGTTCCTGATGTTTTGCTAGGCGACCTGAATTCTGATGGTATTGTTAATATTATAGATTTAGTAATAATGATTAGAGCTTTTGGAACCTCACAGTATGATCTGACAGGAGATGGTAATGTTGATGTCAAGGACCTGCTGGTCATTGTTAAAAAACTATAAATTTTTATATCTGAAGTTCTAGGAAACAATTATGAAAAAGAGGTTGATTAGTGTTCTGTTCTTTTTGATTATTTTAATATTGATATCTTTTTTTTCAGTTTCTGCGACTTTTGATCAAAGAAAGGATCACTGGCTATCAAAATATTCAGCTTCTGACACAAGAAAAAGTACGCATCCTCATTTTGGCAGGACTGAGATATTATCCTGGGCAGAGCAAGGAATAAATCTGAATAACTGCAGGAGCAATCTTGAAAGCATTTATGATTCTGCTAATGCTGAGTGTAAAGATGTGCAAGCGGATGGTACTTATATGCTTTGCAAAGATGAAGTGAATAATATTGAGTTTAATCAAGAAAAAAATGAATATGCAGATCTTCGTTGTCTAGAAGGGAATATTCAATCATCTATGACTGACAGGTGGAACTGGCCCGGATCTATGGCAGAGGTTACCTTAACTCGTTTGCTGTATCAGTATTCTCATGTTCTGTCTGATGCTAAAAAAAATGAACTACGCGTGGATATTAATAACCAATTTAAGTATATGTATTACTTTAAAGGGGGTCCTGATTCAGATAGTGAGGTTGAGATTCAGTCAGAGTCTATAGGCTATTTAGGGGCTCTTGAGAATAAGGATGTATCAATGCAGTATAGTGTTTCTGGCCACGATTATGGCTTTACTTATAATGGCAGAACCTATGCTACCGGGCAGACTTACAATGCGTTTGAACTTAGAAGGGATTGGCTTTACAAGTGGTTTGATAATGTTGTCAATAGTGCCAAGACTGAGAATGATGGTGGCTATATGTTGGCACCCTTGGGAGGACTTCTCTTGCTTCATGATTTTTCTGAGAGAACAAATGATCCTGCGGGTACTGTGATGAAGCGCAAAGCTAAGATGATGTTGGATCTTATCTTGCTTGACATGCTTGGTCAGCACTCAGCAGGACATCAGGGTGGTATCTTGGGCCGTTATTATAAGCGAAATGTTGTTGATGGAGGTTTTACTTTTCCCTTTTGGCACATCTTAGGTGAGGGATCTGATGATGGACAGTATTCTGATATCTTGGTTTCATCTTACAGGCCCTCTGGCTTGATTGAGAGTATCTTGGTTGTTGCTGCTAAATCTGATGATTATGGGCACCTGGTTCTTGAGGCTGGTGGAAGTTCAGGAAGCAAGAATTCAATGATATTTGTCACTAAGAATTATAATTTGGGCTCTTCAAAGGTTCAGAAGCTTTGGATCTTGAGTGTGTTGACTGATTATCGTGTCAGGGGAAATCCTTTTTCGATCTGGATCAACAGCATCCATGGCGATGCAGATCATAAAAACGGTTGTGGTGTCCAGGAGTGTTATTTTAAGTATGGTAATAATGGTTATCAATATAAGAATGCAATACTGGTCCAGAATAATGATCCCTTATTGCATATTGCTCGTGTGAACAATGAGATGTATTGGTGGAAGACTACTGATGTTTTTGATGAGGGCGAAGATAATTTGTTACCTGCAGGTTCAGGCTGTGTAACGGTTGATGGTGCTGATGTGTGCAGGGATTCTTGGTTCAATGAGTACAAATTGAATGATGGTTGGAATTATTTCAAGAAAGGGAAGACGATGTTGGCTATATATTGGGGTAGCAGTTGGCAGGCGATTGAGGTGGCTACTGAAGGTGTTGAGTATGCTAGTTTCTCTGAATTTCAATCTGCATCTCGTTTAGTATCATCTGGCAGGTTCGAGACTGGCAAGGGTGATGTGATTGAGGCAAGAAATAGAAAGACATATGTGAATGGTGTTGAATATCTGCCTGGTGATTTTTCAAGACTGGAGATTATTGACAATTCCGGGAATAAAACTGTCAAGTGGAATGATAAGAATATGACTGTTTCTAAAGGCTCAAAAACTTGCACTTATGATTTTAATGCATGGTCCTATTCAGGTAATGGTTGTGAAGGTGGTGGCAACGTCCCACTTTGTACCCGTGGTGCTGTTTGCACTACATATCAGAACTGTCCTGGGACTTATGATTTTGCATGTGCTTGTGTTGACACTGCAGGTGATGATTGTCCTGCGGTTGTTCCTCCTCCTCCGGATCCACCTCTGAATTGTTCAGTAGGTGATTCATGTACTACTAGTCAGAGTTGTCCTGGAACTTTTAATTCTGCATGCGCTTGTATTGATAATTCAGATGATGGTTGTCCTTCTGATGGTGGTGTATCGAGGACTTGCATGGGTCATGGCGGTTCTGGTTGCACTGCTGTTGTTGATGCTTGGGAATCTCACTTATCGTTAGGCGATGCATATTGCAGTACTTATGGAAGAAGCGGCTTTTCGTATTGCGTCAAATGTAATGCGGGTCATTATAATGAGTCTATTCAGGATTGTGTTCCTGATATTGTTCCTGATGCTATGCCAGGTGATCTGAATTTGGATGGTGTTGTTGATATTATTGATTTAGTATTATTGGTAAGGGCTTTTGGTACTTCCCAGTATGATCTGACAGGAGATGGTAATGTTGATGTCAAGGACCTGCTGGTCATTGTTAAAAAACTATAAATTTTTATAGTAGTTCTCCTGAAAATTGAGTATATGAAAAGAGGTGTACTAGTTTTTATCATATTAGTCTTGATAGTTATGCTGCCTTCTGCAACGGCGACCAAGTTTTTCCAGCAGCACAGCACATGGTATGAGAAAATACCTGAGAATCCTGAGTTGATGGAGAACTCTCTGAATTATATCAATGATGTTCTTATCAATAGTAGGCGTATGTCAATAAGTTATAGAAGTTGGAGTGTGCCTGTCTGGCATGCCCGGGCAGATACCCCTTATATTAAAGTGACATCTTTTGATGCTTGCTGTTATGGTGATGAGATCAAGACCAATCGGCCTGTCAAATATGGTTATGACAGTGTACCAATCCCTCAAGAGGCAATGCCTGCGCCTGATGCTGATGGCCACATGGTCATTATTAGTGCAGACGGTAAACATGAATGGGATTTCTATCAGGCAAAAAAAGCTGCAGATGGAAGTTGGAGTGCAACAGTAATAAGGCGTTGGAATCTTACAACTGATGGTATCAACTCACCCTATGATGTTAGGGGTAGCTGTAGGGTATGTCCCGTCCCTCTGACACATGGTCTGGTGATGCATGATGAGATCGAAAAAGGCTATATTGACCATGCGATAGCTTTTGCATATTGGGGTATGAGAACTCCTGATAGAGGGGTTTACCCTTGTGAAAAATATAACGGCGGCCTGAGTGAGCGGCAATGGGCGATGTCTTTAGGATACAGGCTGCAGTTAGATCCCGAGCTGGACATAGACTCTTTGGGCTTGAATCGTGCAAACAAAATTATTGCTAAAGCTCTGCAGGAGTATGGCATGATCTTTGTCGAGAACAACGGACCAAGAAACAATGGTATTTACGCTGAAAGATTGGCTGATAATCCTGACAAGAGCTGGCAGGGAATTATGGATTTGGAAAACTTCGCAGATAATATTCCCTTGAATAAGTTCCGGGTGGTTAAGCCAATTTATCCCTCTGATAGTCCAAATGATGATCCCCCTGATAACTGTCCAGACTATTCAGAAAACATATCATACTATAAGCAGGTTGTTGACCGGACATATGAGGCTGATAAGAGCAAATTAGATTCTAAAGCAGCTAGCAACTATGGCACCCGTTATTACGAGTTCCAGTATGTGCTTATGGGAACTCTGGCAATGTATGAAGCTACTGGTGATGAGGTCTATCTTGAAAGAGCTTTGACCTGGATGGAGACTATGATAACCAAGGCCACAATTAAGGATAAGGACGGATACCTGAATTGGGGTGGTCCTTGGGAAAACTCAGGATACACAAGTTCCAGTATAGCATATCAACTTGAAGACCTGCAGGGCAGCACAGAACTTGCAAGGCTGGCAGACTTGGTATTGAATGATCCGCAACTGAATGCAAAGTTTGGTGCCCGAGCCCAAAAGGTTTATGATTTTGTAGACAAACAAATAATAGAAAAATGGCAGAAAAGGGGTATGGATACCTGGATGGTTAACAAGATAACTGATGAATCTATTACATTCAGCGATAAGATAGTGCTTTATCTTAGGATTTTATTGCATATGAACGAAGTGGATGGAAAGTATGAGGATATGATAACCAAATTGGCTCAGGGTTTCAAGGACAGGTTTGAGTCCTATGATCATAACTCTATAATATGGGCTTATGGAATTGGTTATGGGGATCTTTATGATTCAGACGATACATCTCATTCCAATAGGCATGCATACGCTGTAACAGACCTGTACAACTATGGTTATGTCTTTGATGAAGCCGATCTGCTTGGCTTGTCTAACCTGATTACTAAGGTGGTCTATCAGCCGAAAAATGGAGTGCCCTATTTTGTCAACTTCCTGTCAGGTGATGATCTTGCAGAAGGTTATTATGAAAAATATGGCTTAGGCGGCATGGGTCAGATATATCATGGCTGGGTAACATTAGGTCAGCATAATGGTGAAGTCCAGAGAATTATGGATGCTACCCTTCGTGCGATGATGGATGGCAAGAGGAATAACTGCCTAGACAGGATGAACCATGAGTTGGGAAGGACAGCACTATCTGGAAACCTGGCCAGGAATCTTAAGCTTAAGAGTGGAAGTTGCCATGTTGAAGATGATAACTTAGTTCTCGAAGACATAAACAAGGATGGATCGGTCGATGTTATTGACCTTGTATTATTAGTCAAGTCTTTTGGAACTTCACAACATGATCTTACAGGAGACGGTAGGGTAGATGTTCAGGACTTACTTAGATTGATACAATTGATATAAAATGAAAAATAACATTATGATTAGCTTAATTGTCTTGATAGTTTTTATAATCAGTTCTGTTGCAGCCTCTGCAGTTAGTTACTATGCATCACCTTCAGGTGCTGGTGACGGAAGTTCAGAGTCCAGCCCGTTTAAGGTGACTGATTTCATATCCCTTGCAACGCCTGGGGATACTCTTTATCTTTTGGATGGCACCTATAAGAATGTGGATTCGATGGTCGAGATCAGACATAAAAATGGAGCTCAGGACAAACCAATAACAATAAAAGCCCTTAATGATGGCAAAGTAACGATTGATGCTGAGTTTAGGTTAAGGCCTTGCTATATCAGGAACTGCAGCTATATTCATCTTGAAGGATTGGTCTGCAGGAATTCTGTAGAAGGTGTTGTTTCTGTAATTGAATCGCAGTTTGTAGAGGTGAAGAAAGTGTCTTCTTATGACACTAAGGATGGAGACTGCAACTGCCATAATTTCCTCGCATGGAACTCTGAGGATATACTTTATGAAGATCTTATTGCAGGCGGAAGAGCCCGGACCCAGATGAGTGCCCTGGGCAGCAAGAGAGTGACTATTCGAAGAATGTTTGGCTATTGGCAGGACCATCCTTATGAAGGCAGTAACGGTATATATGGGATTGTGTTGCAGTTGTACGGAACCCCTGACAGCATTGTGGAGAATGTGATAGCTACCAGGGATCCGAGTTATTATATAGCATTGGAGGGTATAGGAATATGGAACCATGAATACAACACAATGGTAGGCAGTAATAATAAAATACTTGGAAGCATGACATTTGATGTCGGACACCATTATGGCTTCTTTGATTCTGGAACATGCAAAGCCTCTGAGAACAATCAGTTTGTAGATATTGTATCATTGAATAACAAGTATCAACACTTAAACAGGGGCGACAGCTCTATGGTAGTTAATCACATGACTGCAGTAGGCAATGGTGAAGAAACTCCTGCTTTCTACATGTCTGAGAGTGGCCCTCCGGGCCACGAATGGATATACAACTGCAAAGATAAGTATGCTGATGGTTATGAACCCGGATTCAGCTTGAAAACAACCTTTACCAATTCAATCTTTGCAGACATTGGAGAAGAAGTTTATGCGCTTAGATGGAAAGGCAAACCCAAAACTGTGGAACATGATTATAACCAGTACTGGAATATTGGCAGTCTTGGTGTTGATATGTATGGCAATGCTTTCACTCTAAATTCTAATGAGCAGATGAAAGATCCTTCTTTTAACACAGCCAAATGGGGTAAGGGGGCGTATATGTTCCCTGAAGGAGATCGGATGAACGGCGGGGACGGTACATATCTTGGTGCTGACCTAAGATATATGTATATAGATGGAGTAAAGACCAATCAGAGACTCTGGCCATGGCCCATGGAAGACAGAGTGTGTGATGAACTTGGAATCTCTGTAACATGGGAAGACAATGGCAATGAATGTACTGGCGGATTATGGAAGACCTTGGATGGGGTGTATGATGGTTCTTCTGTGCAGCTTCCTGAAGATATCAACAATGATGGTATTGTTGACATTATTGATCTTATCTTACTGATAAGGTCTTTTGGAACAACGCAGTACGATCTTACTGGGGATGGCAATGTAGATGTGCAGGACCTTCTTAAAATAATCAAATTTATTTAAGACTGTCTGAATTATAACTGAGAAAACAATGAAGATTCACAATTATTCCAGGGGCTTTTTCATCATGTTAATGATCATAGCCCTGGTTAGTGTGCAGGTCATTTCAATCAGCTCCCCTGACAAGGCCACTATAAGACAGAGATATATCGATTACCATCTTGATTGCTCAAACAAATTGCAATTAAGGGCCAATGAACTTATCAACATGCCTGTTGGTCAAGGTCAAAACTGCAACAAAAAGGATGCAATTCCTGAAGAATGGTACAGAGCTGCTGAGTTGATCTATGCAATAGGCTGTGGTTATGGATCTAGTGCAGTTAACCAGAGGCTGGATCAGGCAGTAGAGTATTCTGATGACTGCATAAGTATGGATTGGTACTCAAAATACTATGGCCTTCCTCAAAACCTTGGAAAAGCTCTTCTTAAACTGAAATCCTACGATATGAATGCAATATCTTCTAAATCAAGAGATAAAGTAGAGCAATTTCTTGAAAGAAATGCTGGTTCCTCTCTATATTCCAAATATGGAGGCCACAATGTGATGTCCCCAACCTTTGCTAAACTGATAAATGGATTATATTTTGATGATGATGCCCTTTTGGAGAAATCAGCTGAGATAGCAAGTCGTGCCAATAAACAGATTGTAACAATTGATGAAGGCTTGAGCTATGGAAATATACAGAAAGACTGGAGTTTCTTTGAGCATGGCATGATGCCCAACTTTCATTACGGGGCGTCTGGTGTCAGGGATTTTGGATACTATCTGAGGATAACAGAAGGCACCAGTTTGTCTTTAGTGGCCAGGAGCACCCCTGATGATCCGCAGCAAAGGACTGCCATTGAGTTGTTTGGAGCTTGGTATACTAATTTTTTGAGGTGGCTGGCTTTCAAAGGGTACACAGATCCTTATCCTGACACAAAGAAACCCAGAAATTGTTTTTCATATCTAACACGAGGCCTTAATGCCATTCTTGAAACTGATTATTCTGAACTGAAACCTCTGCATCCTGAAATGAAGAAATTGATTGACAAAAACCAGAATCTTGTGGGTGCGATGGCTTATCCCGTGGCAAACTATCTTCTCGTAAGAAGACCAAACTATTTTGCAAGTGTTAGGATGGCCAACGTTGGAAAGCCTGCAGAGGAGTTCTCTTCATTTAAGTCGATCTTTGGAAACATCAATTTTGTCACTGCAAACCATCCTGAGATGATGAGAACAGACGCCATCAAATACTATCCTTCTGTACTGCTGAAAAGCGTGACCTTTGCAGAGAATTGTGAGGATAAGATACACACTCCTGGCAAGCAGGAATGGGGTAGTTATGGGTGTTATATAGTCAAATCAGGGGGCTGGGACTTCTATGGCCAAAGCACTTTAGAGGGTTATTACGGGATTGCTGCTGAGAATCTACAGGGCAAGAGCATCAAGATGAGAAAATCCTGGTTCTTCTTAGATGATGAGATCGTAGCCCTGGCCAGTGGAATAACTTCGACAGATGCGAACGATAAAAGGATGCTGACTTGGCTGGATACCTTTGAAGAGCAAGTTAACTCTCTGAGTACTTCAAGAGGTCAAAAGTCAATTGATTTCGAAGGGAATCTTGGAATACTGGACTGGTTGCATCATGATGAAACAGGGATTGTATTTCCTGAATCCTTAAGTGTAAATGCAGAGAAGGTCGATGACAACATAGCTGACATCCCTACCAATAAGAGGATTCCTCATCGCAGATACTATCTTGATCATGGGATTAAACCTGTTGATAGTAAGTTTGCAGTGATATACCTGCCTGCAGCAAACTCCGCTGCAACCCAGAGTTATGCTGCTGATCCTGATATTGATATCATAAAGCATGATAAAACAGCGCATATTGTTAGGGAGACTACGCAATGTTTGGTAGGAGCTGCTTTTTTTGAACCTTTCAACCATCAATTGATTGGCTCAAACCTTCCTGTATATGTCTTGTATCGTTCATGTGATGACAGATTCAGTTTATCAGTCCATAATCCTCATCTTGAATCCTTAGCTAATTTTACTATTGGCTGGCCGCCAGTATCTCCTAAGGTTGATTATGATGTCCCTGCCAATAAGGCCACTTATCATGCTTATCAAATAAATATACCATATAAACTGAGCAAGAGTTCTGCAGGAAAAGGGAATGACCTGTTCAGCTTGTCTGCTGACGGAAAAACACTCCATGTGAGGCTCAGACCCTACAGGACCTTCGAGTTGACTGCTACTAGAACAAATGATGGGAGCTACGCGATAAGTAAAGCAAGGATTGGATACAATGGAATGGCAGAGGATGTTATCAATCCTACAACATTGCATGTCCAGAATTGTAACAGCTGCTTTAAAAATATTCAAACAAATCCTCTAAATAACCAATCAAATAATCCGCCCAATAAAGCTGATGTAAACAAAGATGGCTCAGTTGATATCTCTGACCTGATACTGGTAATCAGGGATATTAGTGGAAAAACACATGATATCAATGATGATGGCGTAGTGGATGTGCATGATCTGTTGGTGATAATCAACCATCTTTGAGACAATTTCAAGCTAAAAATTGGGAAAACTTTATATATCCTAATGTCGGAGAGGATAGTAAGGTAGTGTTAGTAGAATGAAAGGGAAAAAACCTTCAAATAGAGATAATTCTAGTTTCCATTCCCATTTAAAGACTTCTTTGGCCATATCTCTTCTTGCTCTTGTCATGCTGGTAGGTTATTTTTACATGTTTCCACAGCAGGATAGTATTGGAGGTATGGCTGCTACAGGTACCGAGAAGATGTCCTTTGTACCTTCACAAATTGATAAGCTTGTAGGCGAAACATTTGAGGTTGAGTTGAAAGTTGAGAATGTTGCTGATGCCAAGTCCATAATAGCTGTTATTGATTATGATAACACGTCTTTAGAGTTCGTCAGGCCTGATATGGGTGAATTTGTCCAGCCTTCGATGCTGAACCAGTACTGGGATGACCAGAGGTTGTTTATTGCTCTGCCAACCGATCTGGTGACTGGCAGCGGAGTTTTTGGAAAACTTACTTTTAAGACCTTAAAAGAGAGCACAACTGTTTTAGGATTCACCAATGATAGTGTGATCACTGATAATGATACCAACTCGATTAACCCTGTATTGGTCAATGCTACCATTACTATTAGAACCACTGCTCCTGAAACATTTTCTATTACTGATATAGCAGCAACTCAGATTACTAAGAATTCATCTGTGATAACATGGAAGACCAATGTTTCTACAAGCACTATTTTAGAATATGGTATTGACACGAATTATGGATCCAACAAAATCGATAGCAGTATGCTGACAGATCATAGTATCACTCTCAACGGACTTGCTTCGAATACAACATATCATTATCGTATCAATGCAACAACAGCGTCAGGCACAAGCAAACTATCTTCGGATCAAACTTTTACAACCCTTGCCCCAACTGCAACTGTTCCGTTGCAAACAGCAAGACTTTCATTTAATCCTGATCAACTCGTAAAAAATTATTCTTTAGCAGACATCAATTTTGATGTCATGATAACCAATGCAACTAATCTTAAGACTGTCATCTTTGATTTGAACTATGGTACTAAATTAACTTTCAAAACCTTTGTTATCGGACCATTTCCCAAGGGTACAGTCCAAATGAACTGTCAGCCATTAGATAATTCAACTCCTGGGATTGTCAAGAACATCAACTGTACAAGATCTTATGACAGCGGAGTCAATGGTTCTGGCAAATTTGCTACATTCACATTCACACCTAAGTCTGCAGGAAACTCAACTCTGAGTTTCTCCAATGCCGAATTGATTATGTTGAATGGTTCAAATCTTCCACTTACTACTGGAACTGCGGCATTGGTTATCAATTCACCTGGATGCCTTGATGATGATAACGACACATATAATATGTCTGGCAGCTGTCCGAATGCAGATGACTGTGATGATACAAATCCTAACATCTATACTGGAGCTACTGAACTCTGCAATACCGTAGACGATAATTGCGATGGCGTTGTGGATGAGGGTTGTTCCTGCCAGGACAATACAACCAGGAACTGCAGTGTCAATGTAGGAACTTGTGTGATGGGCGTCCAGACTTGTCTCGATGGTAACTGGACAGAATGTAATGGTACTTTCCCTGGTAATGAGACTTGCAACAATCTTGATGATGATTGCGATGGTACAGTCGATAATAACCTGGAGGTTAAAAAATGCTCTCTGATTGAGGGTGTTTGTACAGGCACAACCCAGAGTTGTGTCAATGGTAGTTGGGCAGCCTGTACTGTAGCAACATATGGACCTAATTATGAGACTGAAGAGAGTAAGTGTGATGGTCTGGATAATGACTGTGATGGCAGTGCAGATAATTTCCCTTCTTCAATGGCGTGTCCTTTGACAGAAGGTGTGTGTGCAGGAACCACAAAGAGCTGTGATGGTATGCTTGGATGGTCTGCATGCGATAAGACTACATATGGGGGAAATTATCAGAGGATTGAAACTGCATGTGATACTCTTGACAATGATTGTGACGGCGATGTTGATGAGATGTGCCAGACAACAACAACGACAGGGGGTAATGGTAGAGGGCCACCACCTGTTCCGCCTCCAAGACCTGGTGACATCCCTAAAACCAATGGGACAGTCCAGCAACCTGGAACAGTTACTGGAGGTGAGGGTAGTGTTGGCGGAGGTACAGCATATACTATTATCTGGATCCTTCTTGGTTTGGTCATAGCAGGCGCAATAATATACTTCGCATATTCCAGATTCCATACTCAAGATGCAGCTGTCGAGCCTTCTGTAAGTGATATGGTCAGATTGAGGGATTATGTGGCTGATATGCTGGTGCAGGGCAGCAATTATAGTACTCTGAGAATGGCATTTGTTGACAAAGGTTGGGATGATAAGGTGATCAATGAGATATTCAAAGGAGCCTTTGCTTTGAACCAGAAAAAGAGGCTGCAGGGACCACAGATGAATCAAAATCTACATAAACAGGTGGTTACTAAGATGCGAAAGAACATCTCAGCCCAGAATAAAGAAGATAAGGCCTATAAGCCATCTGCACCTCCTGCACCGCCGCCCAAAAAGCTGGATGAGATGGACCAGATGATCGATAGCATGAAAGATGTTGGCGTTGATGGTTTTGTTAGCATGGAAAAAGACCTTAAGAATATTAAAAAAGAGTTTAAAGCTGATGATAAAAAACTAAAAATAAAAAAAGAGGTAATTAAAAAATGAGAATTGGAAAAAGTTTGACGATACTTGCTGTTTTGACAATGCTGGTTTTAGTTGCGGCATGCAACATTCCTGAACCAGAACCTGAAGTTGCTGGACCAGCCTTAAAACTTACATCTGGCGCAGCAGCTGTTGGTGAAGAGGTCGAGGTCAACATAGACCTACAGGAAGTAACTAATGCGTTTGGTTACCAGATGGACGTATCCTATGATCCTGCTATTCTTGAGTTTGTTTCTATAAGTGAAGGATCGTTTTTAAATGAGGAAGGTGTAGCCAGTACTTTCTGGATAACCCCTAGCAGCGCTGAGCTTGGATTTATACGAAAGATTGCCAATGTCAGGATGGAAAAGACTGGTATTGATGGCAGCGGAACCTTGGCAATCCTTAAATTTAAAGCAAAAGCACAGGGAGAAGCAGCTGTCTCTTTTGTCAGCTACAAGGTGCTTGATTATGACACTAATGAGTTGATCCTGACTCCTGTTAATGGCAAGGTGACAGTTAGCTAGATTTATTCCAGTTCATGAGGGTGCTCTAATTTCCAGATCTCATGCACTACCTTAATTAGAGATAATAGCGAAAGCACCATTATGATCCAGTTTTCAGTTGCAGCTTCCAGGCCTGTACCCAAAAGAGCCACTCCTTTTTTCAGATGTAGCAGTGCAGCTATGGTTATCACTGCAAACATGAAAAGAAAGACCAGCAGGGACAATAGAAGCTTTCTATGGTAGATTCTTAACATAACTGTATAGGATGCTATTGTTTTATTTAAACTTTTCCTGATTTGGTGATTCTTAGCAGACCAGGGTCGTTAGAATCAGATTCAATGAATATAGAACTTTTTTTCTGGAGTGACCAGATAAATTGAACCATCCTGCTTGATTGTCGGAATCATGTCTTGTAATTGTTGGAGTTGTAATCTTGCAAACATACTGCTGAAAGTAGGATCTTTCTGTGCAAGGTTTTTAAGAAGGTTGTAATGCTGTGCATATTTTCGGACTGTTGAGTTGTATCCGCTTTCCTTCAGAGGTTGATTATGATGATAAAATTTTAACTGACTATGGTATGCTCTTGATTCGAACAAAGCCTCTGCGGTTTCATAATTAAATTTGTCTATCATTGAATGATCTATAATCACTATTTTTCCTAATTTAATCCCATCGCGAATGTCTTTGCAGTGTTGAATCTCATGATCTGTTGCAGCTTCAAAATCAACGAGAAATCTTTCTAAGAACGCAGTTTCTTTTACAAAAACATACTGTGGTTTTTTCTTTCCTATTTCTGCTGAGATGACTGGTGTATAAAAAGAAAAGTTTTTTGTTGCCAGTTGTACTTCAGATAGCATCTCTTTGACTTCATCACTGCTTTTTTCTGGATATGCTTTTTTTATTCGAATCGTATATATGCTATCATATGTTGTGAAGTCAGGATCATACTCGAAGTCGATAGGGAATCCTGCTTTTTGGCTTGCTTTTTCATCCCATTGATCAACAAACTTTTTTCTTTGTTTTGGATTATCCTGGGCCTGTTTGTAATAAGATTGGTTTGGTTTGGTTTGGCTTAGGATGTTTAGAGATGGAATAATTAATGAGGCTGCTAGGGTTAATGATGCGAGTTTAGTTCTTAGGGAATTTTTCATATTATTTAATTAGCTCTTTTTATTTCACAATTTCATTAAGCTGCTTGTTTGCAACATGTCCATTGATATTGGTTGTGTCCAATGCGGTGATTGCTAGTTGATAAGAGAGAAGGTTATATTGTTTATGGGATCTTTTGTAAGCATATATGGCTTCTGGACTGTGTTCGTTGATGTGATCCATGGTTGCCATTTGTGCTCGGATCTCGAATAGAGCAACAAGTGTTTTTATGTTCAAATAAGAGCTACTTTTCTTGGTTATTATTTCATTACCTATTATTATGCCATGATAGAGATCTTCACAGTGCTGGCCTTCATGTTTTATCACAGCCTTAAAATCCGCATAAGATGGTAGTTTTTCAAATGCATATCTGCTAACGAATATCTTCTGGGCCTTATGATCTCCTAGTTCAAATAAAAATGTGGGTGTAGCTGCTTCATTAGTTTTTAACGGTGTAGCATATATGCTGCTGTCAATGGAAGTCTCAGTCATATTGGGGAAAGCCTCTTTTAGTTTGTCCCTTTGATATTTTCTTATTTTCTTAAAGTCAGGATCATAGACTGCATCTATTTCAAAGCCATATCCTTTTGTCAATATACTATCGAATAGATCAACAAACATTTCTCTTTTTGTGCTGTCTTCAACTGCTATCTGGAAAGCTTTGTTGTTCTTATCTTGAGGCAGTACTTTAGATTGTGCTGATGCCATAACACTGGCTATTGTCAATGCAGTTATTGCAGCTTTTTTTACCCATTTCATTTTTATTTAATCAATAAATCCTCCACTGTTGTTTTACTATGATGCCGCCGCTGTCAAATTCATCTGTAATCTTTGCATATCCTTCTGGATCAATTAGCTGTATTAACCAATCATTGTCTACCTCGAAGGCATAGCCTTTTGCAAGTTTGGCTGTAGGCTTTATTCTTTTTCCGAAATAGACTTGTGCTGCTGCAACATAATATGCTGAAGAATCCAGTTGAGCATCATTTTTTAGGTCTTTTACAAGATTATAGTAATGGTCTGCATAACGATTTAATACATCATAGAAAATTGAAGAAGTATCTGAAGGATTTTGAGATAATAATTGCTCAATATTAAAGAAATATGCCTTGATCTCTTTAAGGTTGGTTATTGTTTTGCTTTGGATATACTGTTCGTTCTGATAATCTATTTTACCTGTTACAAGTTCTATGCCTTCGTAATGATCCTTGGTATGGGCGATTTCATGTTGTATAACTGTCCAGAAATTCTGGAGAGTAAAATTAGATCCGAAACTGTTAGGTGATACATATATCTTTTGAGGTTCAATTTTTTTCCCAAGTGCCTTTGGAGAGCAGAGTGTGTGCATGAACATTATTTCTGATTTAGCTAGTCCTTCCTCGTAGAATTTTTGCACTTCTTCTTTGCTGAACTCAGGATAATCATTTTTATAAATTTCAAAATAGTCTTTTTTATACTGCTCATTATCCGGATCGTAGATTACATCTATATCATAATACATATCTTCATCCAGAGATTTCTCTACGTTCTCTACAAATTC
Organism: uncultured Methanosarcinales archaeon; assembly: GCA_964647565.1. Classification (GTDB taxonomy): domain Archaea; phylum Nanobdellota; class Nanobdellia; order Woesearchaeales; family CAZYIM01; genus CAZYIM01. The sequence continues at coordinate 73,867 of CAZYIM010000006.1, read as the reverse complement.
AACTCTTCTGTTCTCATGCTTCTTGGCCACTTGGAACCAATAGTCTGAAGGTTCCTTTTCTGCGCATGATGTTGATAGCAAAGCTGCTATTGCCAAGACAGTAGTGGTCGCCCGTTTAATCCACTTCATTTCACCACTAAGAAATGATTAATATTTATAAAGTTTCTCAGAAATGGCTGAACCAATGAGGAGTTTTATCAAGGATATTATCATCTATATCCACAAAGTCTCCTTCTTTATTCTTAAAAGCAGTGATACCTTCTAGATGTTCGATATGCTTTAGTGCAAGCTCTTGTTGCGGAAATTCAGGATCTTCTGACAAATCTTTTAGGATCATATATTTGTCAAAATATTGCTTCAGTGTAGAACCAAAATCCTTGGAGTTATGGTTGTGGCTATGTATGTGATAGATGATTTCAGTATAAAGAGCACCAGTCTCGGTTACTGCATCATAGAATCTTTGTTTATCCTTGTCATCATCGTCGTTCTCGAGCTTATTGTCACAGATCCACATACCATAATAATTCTGTTCACAGTGTATTATCTCGTGGGCCAAACCTCCTAAAAAATCATGCAGCCTAAGCCTGAATGCCCCTGCTGTTGTCATGATCCACTGAGGCAGTGCATATCCTGTCTCATTATTGACATTACCCACATAAAGGTTTCCTGTCAATGCCTTCATGAATGCCTGGTCGACTTGATCATGTAGTTCGTCCTCTTTATCCTTAAAATATGGTTCTAGCTGATACTGGCATAGATTGATAAGCTTCTCTCTAGTAGGATCATATTCGATAAAGATTTGAAAACCAATTGCATCTGTGACTCTAGTCTCCAATTGGTAACAGAACTGATCTCGTAAAATAGAGTTTCTTTTGGCTTTGCTGAAACTAAGCTGATTTAATTTCCGTATACTGCCTTCTCCTTCATGTTTTGTATGATTGACAACCACTGTTCCAATCGAAAGAATAATGAAGTATTTATATGTTTTGGATTGAGACTTTATACTCTCTTTACAATCCCTTTTTCTGCATCTACCTCGACTATGTCTCCGTCCTTGAAGATTTTAATTGCATCTTTAGCCTGGACAATACATGGCAGGCCAAGTTCTCTTGAGACTACAGCAGCGTGGCTTAGGACGCCTCCCTGTTCAGCAACAATGGCAGCGGCCTTGTTCACTAAGACCATGACATCAGGAGAGGTGGTTTCAGCTATCAGGATATCTCCTTTCTTCATTCTCTTGTCCAATTTAGCAATCTCATCATGATCTGTAAGCATAGGGCAGATGATGGCTCTTCCTTTGGCTTTACCTGGGCTGACAATCATACCCTTGATCTCGTCCTTAGCCTCTACATGAGAAAGCAATTTGTTGACTTCGATTGCTTCCTTTAGACAATGCTTTTGAATCTTACCGTCAGTTATGGAGGCGGCATAGCATATAGATCTCTCTTTTATTAGTTTCTTATCAAATGCCTTACCATCAAATATCTCAAAAAGCTCATCTAAAAACAAGAATCTTGCATCGATGTCATATTTGAGTGTTATATATTTCAACAGGTTTTCAAGCACACCATTCTTAAAGAAGAATGCGTTGAGGATATCCCTTCCCTTGAACTTATACTTGCTTAGGAAGTCAAGCCTTTCTTTCATCTTCTGATCTTTAGTTTTTTCCATGACTGCATGGGCCTTGTCCAAGTATGGAAATTCTGTTATGCCGTAGTAATACCAGAACTTACCGATGAACCTGACATCTTCAATCAACTCCTGCTTGCTCATTGCTTCAGGTACAATACTGTACTTGGGAATTATGTGTTCTTTAACCCTTTTTACATATGCCTTGAATTCAGAGATGTATCTCTCAAAATTCTCTTTCTTACTGAACAGCTCTACTCCTGCATCATGGCATTTATGGACGCTCTTACCAAGGAAAATGTTATAGACTCCATCCTTGAACGCCAGGACCATATCTGTCTGACCCAATGATCCTCTCATCAAGAAGTCTGATTGCAGACATGTGATCAATCCGTGTGTTGTGAAAAACTTCTTGGTGTTTTTCAGTATATTCGGAATGGTCAGATCAGCTGATTTTGTCATTTAATTCACCTCTTTTTTTAAATATTCAATTCAGTATTGCCAGGTTCACAAGTCTATCCTTGATTATGTTCCCAGACAAACTTTTCAGTTGCGTCAACAACCATGGGCAGCAGTATTTCAGCCATCTTCCTGTAGGCATCTCGGCCTTGAGCAAAGGTATTTGGTATATCTTTAGCATCTTGGCCTCCAACATATTTAGAGATAACATCCATAACCAATGGCCTTTTGCATCCTGCCTGATCGTAGATTCGCTGAACCTCTGTTAAGTTACTAGCGCCCATTGTAAAAATCGCTACTGTCTGTTCGTTAGGTCGAGTTTGTTTGAAGTTGCCATCAAGATACGGTTCTATCCAAAGATCCTTTGCCAATTCCAGGCAATGGCTCTCTTCATCTTTTGCATAGTATTGTCTTGATATCTCGACCAAGTTGTTGAATTCTAAACTGAAGTCATTATCCTCGAAGCATTTCTGTTCGAGCTGATAAGATTCATGCTCAAGAACATATTTTACTAGTGCCTCATTTTTACCTGAAGGATCAAATATCCCATATTGAGCACCCGATACGAATGTTTTCTTCTTCAGAGCTATTGGCCAGGTGCCTTGCATTATTGCATCTACATGAGTCCCAGATGATATTGCCTGAAATATGTCATCATCGCAGTTTTCCCGAAGGAGAGCCTGTGCTGCTGCAGAACTTAGCGTACTCCTGCCGTTGTTGCCTGTACATACAAATTCTAGGTTAAATTTTGGTTTTTCTATCATAGGTATCACCTCTTTCCAATGCTGGTAGCTTACTGCTCAGCGTCTTAGTCTCTTAAATATCCATTATGACTATCTTTGAAACACCAACTCGCACAACCGTGTCTCTTTTGAAAATCTGATTCTGCATGTCTTTCTCGAAGATCATTTCCTACTTTTTCGAAATTCCTATATGTAGAACTCATCATTAGTTTTCCATATGCATCCATTGAGTGGTTTGTGACATAATCTCGAAGAAACCTTTCTGCATGCCAATATTCAAGTTCAGCATCTAATATTGCTTTTCTTGTATAGTGTCCTTCATGCAATATTTTATGCACATTATTCAAAATTTTTTCTAACTTAGGATATTCTTTTTTTTGTTTGTTGTTTCCCATTATTTTCACCTCATTTTCGATCTCTTTTATATTACTACTATATAGTGGAAGCAAGTATTTAAATATTAGTGTCCCTTTAGGGGACAATTATGAAGTTAATAGAGCTTAAGAGAGTTGGCTTGACAGATGGTGAGATCAAGATATATGATGCCTTATTGGAATTGGGAGAAACAACGCGGACCAAACTGGCAAAGAAATCAGGCATCTCGCCCTCAAAGATATATGATGTTGCCAACAGGTTGCTTGAAAAAGGCATCATTTCCTCTGTAAAAAAACAAGGAGTCATCCATTTTAGCGCTGCAGATCCAGAAAGGATAAAAGATTTTATTGAAAGGAAAGAGGAAGAACTACAAAAAGAGAAGCATGTAGTCGACGAAATAATGCCGCAGCTGCTTCTCAAGTTCCAGAAAACCAAAGAAGAATCTGATGTAGAGGTGTTCTATGGTTGGGAAGGTATGAAAACAGTTTTCTATGATATTGCCAGGACTCTGAAAAAAGGTGATGAAAACTATATTTTTGGGGCAAGCATGGGACAAGCTTCAAGACAGGCAGACATATTTTTTTCACAATATTATAAAAAAGTAGAAAACGCGGGATATAAGATCAAGATAATATTTAATGAGAATGTCAGGGGCCATAAGGAACGAATGGGTTATCCTTCAGAAAGCAAGTTGCACGAGGTTAAATATCTTTACCAGGATACATTCGCTGAATTCAACTTCTATAAAGACACAGTGAATTTTATTATGTTGCTATCTAAACCAATAATCATAAGAGTTAAGAATTTAGAAGCTGCAGACTCATTTAGGAAGTTTTTTAACACTCTCTGGAAGACAGCGACCTCTTAAATTCAGATCAGACTCTTCTTAGAACTATGTACGATCTTTTTTAGGATCTTTTCCTTGCCTTTCCAATCAAGAGCTTCTTTAAGAACGTCGATGATAGTATCGACTGGTATTATTTTTATCCTGGAAATCCTGTCCTTGTCTATGATTATGTCCTGAAGGTTGCTTTTTGGAACCAATACCTTTTCCATGCCTGCGTCTATTGCAGCTTCTACCTTGCTGCTGACTCCGCCGACAGGCAATACTTCCCCTCTTACTGAGAGTGAACCTGTCATGGCATAGTTCTGCTTGATAGGTATTCCCTTAAGGGCGGATATTATTGAGGTTGCCACTGCAATTGATGCAGAGTCTCCTTCAACACCTTCATATGTCTGTAAAAATTGAACGTGAATATCATAAGTTTCCTTGATGTCCAAGCCAAAGTATTTCTTGATTATAGCAGATACATTCTTGACAGCTTCCTTGGCGATTTCACCAAGCTTTCCAGTGGCTATGATCTCGGATTCCTTTCCGCCAGGTGTGACTTCTGACTCGATCGGTAAAATGATTCCTGAGTAGCTGCCTCCACCTCCAATGACTGCAAGACCATTTACTCGTCCTATTGCCTTACCTTTGACAATAATAACTTCATATTCCTTTTTACGTTCTATGTATTTGTCCGCAATCTGCTGCTCTAGAGTTCTTGCAACCTTCTTGGCCTGTATGATATGCTTTTTCTCAACAACCTTGGCCTTTTCTTCCATGGCAATGTCTCCTGCAGCTCTTATCAATCCTCCAAGATCCCTTAATCGTAATGTTAGGTGACCTTTCCTGTTGGCTCTTTTCCTGGCTTCCTCTATTATATATAGAACCGCTTCTCTTGAGAAATGAGGTATCTTTTCATCCTTGACTATCTCCTGAGCAACGAAGATGGCAATCTTCTCTCTGTTCTCAGCATTGTCTTCGATGGTCTCCTTCATATAGATCTCGTAACCATAGCCCCTGATCCTTGATCTGAGAGCTGGATGCATGTTCTTTAATGTCTCCATGTTTCCTGCTGCAACCAAGATGAACCTGCAAGGAACTGGTTCTGTCCTTACCATGGCGCCAGCACTTCTTTCAGATTGGCCGGTTATCGAGTATTTACCTTCTTGTACTGCAGTTAATAACTCCTGCTGTGTTCCGGGTTGTAACGTGGCTATTTCATCAATAAACAATACTCCCATGTGAGCCTTGTGTATCATTCCAGCAACGATACGTTCGTGTGCAGGTGTGCCCAGGCCTCCTGAGTTGGAACATAGAATACCATTAACAATGACATTGCCTGAGCTGGTGGTGAGGTTATAGGCTTTTCCATTATAAGGGATCCTTTCAACTTTACTTATTTTTTGCCTAGTAAGCTTCATGCGGTTTCACCAAATTTTTCATAATTGAGTATTATATAAAGTGATGTAGGATCAAGGTTCAAGAGGTGCATGGCATGCTCAGCGCCATAGCCTCTTTTAATTAGTTCTGCATAGCTGTCTCTTTTAATTTGGCTGAATTCATTAAGGCATTTTTCTAGCTTCTTTTTTTTATAGTTGCAGTAATTCAATTTACATATAGAGTAGAACGTTGCCATGTTTGTAAATTTAATAGATATTAAGAGGCGGAAAAGTGTGTTTTGATTTTTGAGTCTGCTTTGGATGAACTTGCCTGTTTGAATGTCTTTTTTATTTAGATACTGTTTAATCTCCTGCAAGAATTGCTGCCTGTTTTTTTTGGTTTTTTCTATTCCTGTGATGGCAAAATCAAAGGTGTTGGTATGCTTTCCACTTATATGAATCTTGGGAATGCCTATCTCACTGCCAAATAAAGAGCCAAAGAATTCATCTTCCAGGTTTTGATTAATTTTCACCCATCCTGGTATGTTCAAGGGAATTTGGGTCTTATTGCCTTTTGGAGCTCCTGCTGCAAGAAAAAATCTGATGATGTTTCTGTTGGTATTCTGGAAGCACCATGAATGGCCATGTTCTCCACCTTCAATAATCCTTGAATTTGAATCTTGCTTTAAATCAAAGATTTTTTCAATATCCCTTCCAAACTCTTTTACAGCTTCCTTCTCAGAGCTTGATAGGAAAAGTCCATTTAGGTTTTCAAAGATGCCTCCATCTCCAAATGTTGTTCCTAGAACCTTTGATATTAATGCTAATTTAGGATTATTTGTTTTTAGAGGCAGCAAGCCCTTTTCTTTCAGCCAGTTGGTTGTCTGTATTGGCACAGGGATGTGCTTTTTGGCATGCCACCATCTGGTCTTGCCTATTGGCTGGTCCATTGCCTTGGCGATTCTCTTATAACCCCAATCAGGATGTTGTTTTTTGGTTTCCAAATATTGATAATATAATCTGCATTGTTCTTGCTGTCTTTCATTGTATGTGTTGATGATGTCCTGTTCATCGATGATGATATCTTCTGCTTTTCCAACAACTTCATCTCCTGATTTTATTTTATTCGCTTCAATATAAGTGATCTTATTATTTTTCCAAACAGCTATTTTATGCTCGGGGGTGATAATAATTTCTTTGTTTTCAGATGTTATGAGTTTTATCATTTCGCCCTTGTAATCATATCTGTTGGATGATAAAACCTCAACAGCAGACCCAAAGCCATTATTTTCTCCCAGTATAAAAAGCTGGTTTTTTGGAAGGAAGATGGCTTCATAGTTGTTCTTTGCTTTCTTTATGATTTTTTCTTTATTCTTTACCATGAGCGAGTCTATTAATTTGTTCACAGTTATACATTTCAGGGTATAATCATCGTTGAGAATTGTCAATCTATCACTTTTTCCCAGTGACTGAAACGGGTCATGAAGTACATCGCCGAGAAGAGCTCCTGCATGTGCTCCGGTAGCATCTAAAAAAGGCGCTTGTTTCTTCTTGAAATTATCGACAATGACTTTTGGCACTCCATTCTTATTATTATCCATTCTCTTGCCAAGATTAAGGAATATTATGAAAGCAGCAAGAAACATCATACCTCCTAGGAAAAATGCCGCAAACATGATATCAGAATTGTATTTGGTACGGATCCACCAGGGTATTAGCATGGCTGCAATTGCAATCACAAACATAAGGATATTTTGGTTCTTGAAGGCGCCGCCACCCTGTAGTTTTGCTTTTATCGAAACATCCCTGCCCTTGCCGCCTGGAACAGTGCGAATTAGAGGCTGGTTCTCGTCGTTGGGATTTGGAAATGCTAGGACGTCTACCAGTTTCTCTTTTGGTAAAAGCTCTGCCAATGCAAGGCCAAGCATGCTCTTTCCAGTACCAGGCTCACCTATTAATAGGACGTGCCTTCTCTGGGCAGATGCCTTCCTGATAAGATTGACAGCATCCTCCTGGCCTATGACCTGGTCGACGATCTTTTTAGAAACTTTAATCTCCTTTGTAGTCTTAAAAGCCAGCTCACCCTTTTTTGCCATAAGACGAGAAGATGAGGACTTATTTATAAATATTGCGTAAGGAACTATTCAGAAATGAAAAATAACAATTTATTTCTGGCACAGATGCACTCCCGTGAAGAATGCTACTCACCTTCGGTTCGCCTGGCCAAGAATAGTTATTTTCCTAGAACTAACTTACTCGCCGAAGACCATGTCTATGGTCTTCTTGTCTTGCATCTCTAATAAAGAAAGCGAGAATACTTTTCCTTTGTCTGCCAAATAGCAGCCGATTGTTGTGTCTGGACCTGCTTCTTCTACTGCATAAATAAACGTCCTTCCATACTTCTTAGCTTCTTCTTCTGTGGCTGGCCTTTTCCAGATCAATGGCTCTTTGTGGATGTGCCATCTACCTCCGAAGTATATCAACTTAGCATCAGGATTTTTACTGAAAATCCGCTCATCTAGCTGTTCAAACATTTTCTTGTCCCGGATGTATGTTCCTTGTTGATCTATGAAGACACCATATCTGGATGTCCAAGCCTCTTTTCGTTTGTAGTCTATACAATGTACGTTGATTTTCAGCTTTTTACATTTCTTGACAACTTCGAAAATATATTCTGGGGAGTTTATATTGTGAATGCACATCTCTTTAAAACTCATCTCGCCTCGCATGTATGCATCGACATCTGATTGGTATCCTCTGTCTATTTCTATAGCAAGGTCATTTACTCCTTTTTTCTTGAAGTCGTCAAGCATGCCTATGAGCTTCTTGTGCTGACCGTTGTGATGCTCTTCTCCTGTCAATATGATGTTGTGGCCTTCAGATCTTTCAATTACCCTTTCAACTGCAGCGTCGTATTCTATCTTGTTCTTGATGCCCAATGCAGAAACGTATACGCCTAGAACTATACCTAATCCGATCAATACTTTATCCATAACTTTTCCAAATTTTGTCTTCTCAATCACATATTTCGTCATTTTAAATAGTATCTACTATATAGTGGTGAATTTACTATAAAAAGCTTTCGGTTTTTCAAAGAAAAATTGAAAGTCAAGGAACGATTTTTCGATGACAGACTTTTGGTTTTTTCAGACGAGAAGAAGAAAAAAATAAAAAACAATCTAATTAGACCTTGTAGTCTTTGTTATCCTTAGGCAGATAGGGGACGCTAGTGTTGTTATCCTGTGTTGGAACTTGTTTCTGCTCAGGCAATGCATTGTTTACTGAGCCTTCGAGAGATTGCTCTTCAACAAGTTTTCTTCGCCTTTTAACTGCCTTGACAGCGGCCTTGGCCCGTCCAATCCGCCTTATCTGATATTTTCTCATGCTCCTATGTGCTGTTAATGGATGTCCTAACATGTTATTCACCTCGTTTTTTTAACCTCGTTAGTTGTATTTAGTTTCATACCATGGACGTTGATAGAAACTGTATGCTAGACCTACGTTGCCAACGACAGAATCATGTATGCCGGTACATTTCTCAAGCCCCAGCCTTAAACTAACTTGATGAATCTTTCCCAGGAAAGCTTCAACATTGAATCCTATTTTACCAACATGATTCTTATCTTCAGAACCCTCAGCCCAAACCATCTGGCCATATAGATTAAGATATGCTTGGATATCGCTTTTTTTTGGTGTGATTGGGATTGATACCTTTACTCTGCCACCAAGTCCTACTTTGTCTGCAATGCCTCTTGGGACAAAAGCTGGCCTGCTTTCAGCCAATGCAGAGACCAAGTCAGCATCCTTATCCAAGAAGTCAAGCATTGCCAGCAAGTAAGCATTTTCCTTCATTACAAAACCCAAGCCTAGTGCTCCGTAAGAAGTAATATGCTGATCTATGTTCAAATTTACGTCCTCTGCCTTGAACGGATTGCCGATTGGTAATTCTGCAGCCAGTATCCCTCTTGTGCCGTCCTTTTCCAAGGGTAGGATGTAGTTAAAGCCCAGCCAGTGGCTGTTGGCCTTCTTCTCTCTTGAAGAGTTGACCAGGGAGTTGTAGTTGTAATAGATTCCTTCGATATTATCCATACCTCTAACGCTGATATTGGCAAAGCTGTTGTTGATGTTGAAATCCCTGATTCCAACCTCTACCTTGGCAGTTGAAAACGGCGCTAATTTAGCAGTGCTCCCGGATAACATCTGTGTGTACCTGTTGCTCTTTTCTTGTGCACCTGCAATTGCAGTCGCCCCGATTATTCCTGCTGTTGTAATTATTCTTCCCAATGTTTTTAGTTTTTGAAAAGATTTTTTCTTTCCTAAACCTTTCTTTGAAAGTTTCATTTTTTCACCTCGGTTTTATTGGATAAGGATCGGCCTCCCACCGGTGGCAAACCGAGATAAGAGGTTATAGTGGGGGAGGCCGTTGTAAGCATGAAAAAATAAAGGGGCCCTCGGGTAAGAGCCCCTTATACTCCCTCTAGTAAGGAAGCCCACAACCGGTTCGGTCGAACAAGTTACTACTATAAAATGAAAACTAATATATAAAACTTTTTATCGAAAAATTTATATATTTGAAGTAATTACTTATTTTTACTTCAAAAATGTTAAAATTAGACGTTAAAGATAAGAAATTACTACTAGAACTCTTCACAGACGGCAGAGCAAGTAAGATTTCCTTAGCAAAACGAATAGGCGTATCCAAGGAAGTACTGCACTACCGTCTAGAACGATTAAAAAAAGAAGGCTATCTCAAACAAATAATCCCTATAATTGATGAAACAGCCCTTGGTTGCACCAACTACAGGATATTGTTAAGCTTCAAGTCAATAACAGATCAGGAAAAAGAAGAATTCATACAAGATATAAGGAAAATCCCTTCGGTGGTCTGGATTGTCAAGTTCGCAGGCAGATGGGATCTTTCCTTAATCATTGCTGCCAAGGAATCCCAAGACTTCTTTAACACATATGATCTTTTGATGAAAAAATATAGCACATACATTGATGAACTAAGCTTTAACATGTTGAAAAACATCCATCACTTACCTCATAATTACCTTTTCCCGACCATCAACACACACCATGTGAACTATGTTGTTGGCAAGAATAAGAACAACTTTGAACTTGATCCAATTTCAAGAAAGATGATAATGCTTTTATTCGAAGACGGCCGGATGTCTTTAACCAACTTGGCAAATAAACTTGATGTTTCTGTAAATGCAATCAAGTATAGATTAGAGGCTCTTCAAAAACAAAAAGTAATTCTTGGGTTCCGGGCAGAAGTGGGCGTATCTGAATTAGGCTATGATCATTATAAGGTCTTGATTCAACTTATGGATTATAATAATAAATATGCATTGGTCAATTTACTAAAAGAGATGCCGAGTGTGATCTATATTACAGAGGCATACGGCAAGTATGATCTTGAGTTTGAGGCGGAGTTCAAAAGTGCAAAGGAACTCTTAGAACTGATAGATAATATAAAGTCGGAAGTCAAGCTAAAAAACTTCGAATATTTATTTGTAGAGGAAGAATTAACAATAAATAGCCTACCATAACTTTTCTCCGGAATCTTTCCGATCATTCTATGATAACTTTATTTAAGCTTTAAATTCAAACTCTTAAAAACGATAAATTTATATAAAACGTCATCATTTTATGTTTACTGTTAGATTAGGATGGTGATGCTTGTGAAGAATGAAACGAGTAAAATACACGATCACCATTGAACGTGATGACCTACTCGATATAATAATTATTTGGCAAAATAACCAAATGTTCAAATTTGCATTGAACTATCGAAGTTTGATTGATGGTAACTTCAAACAAATATATAGAGTTGATAATTACCATGGTTTTTTACATGAACAGATGCTATGGAGGACTAAAAAACCAATTCCGATAAGACATGACGAGCATTTACCAATAAAATTATTGGTATTCAAATATACCAATAAGATCCTATCAGAATTTAAACAATACAAAGAGTTTTATAAAACATCATTAAGAAAATAAAATGAAAAAAGGACTTTCAAAACAGAAAAGAGAAAGAAAACTTCAGCAGATAATGGCCCTTGTAGATGCAACGATTAATGAAACAATTGACCTACCTAATAATTCATTGATCATAGATAATGACGACTTTAAAGAATTCTTTACGACTAAAAGATTGGAATTAATAGATCTGATCAGAAAAGAGAAACCGCCTTCGATAGTGGTGATGGCCAAGATGACAGGCAGGACCAAGCAGGCAGTAGACAGAGACATAAAGATACTTGAACGATTAGATATAATAAACCTTGAAAAGAATGGTCGTACAAAAACACCAAAGATAAAGACTCCTTTCTTGATAATGGACTTAACAGGCTAAAAATCACAATACGGCCAGGAAAAATAACAGCATGGTTGGGTGAGCCGAAGGCGAATACTTCAGCTTCCGAAGGAAGGTGAAGGCTTACAAATCCAAAGGATTTGAAAGAGCGCTTTTACATAAAGCGCGTCCGTGCCATTGCTGCTGTTATTTTTAAAATAAGAATTATCTACTTAACACCTCATCGCCAACTAACGTCTACATCATCAGTCCGTTCATAAGGATCTATATCTGAGTCCTCTAGTTTCATCCTTATACCCGAATTATACATCACCAATCCTGTCCAGGCTATCATGGCAGCATTATCAACCAAAAACTGATTTTCAGGAATAAAACACTTACTACCCCTCTCTTCACACATAATCTGGGCCATCTCCTTCAACCGGGAATTGCAAGCCACTCCTCCGCCCAGCAGCAACTCATTCTTATCGCAGTGTGCCATCGCCCTCTCACTGACCTCTAGCAACATTGCAAACACAGTTTCTTGTACTGAATAGCACAGATCCTCTTTACTGAATTTTTCGATCTTCTGTTTTAGGTTGGTTCTCATTCCTGCAAAGCTTACATCCATCCCCTTCACAGAGTAAGGTAAATTGATGTATGTCTTCCCTTCCTTTGCCAACTTATCAATTGCAGGCCCAGCAGGAAAGCCAAGGCCCATATCTCTTCCAAAAGTGTCTAGAAAATTACCTATACCAACATCCAGGGTTTCTCCAAAAACCCGATATTTATGAGCATCAAAGGCAATGACTTGTGTATTGGCTCCAGAAGCATATAACAACACAGGATCTTTACAGCCAGTCAACATATTGCCTATCTCTAAATGCGCAATACAATGGTTGACACCCATAAGAGGAATATCATGAAGTAAAGATAATGTTCTGGCAGCAAACGCACCCACTCTTAGACTATGGCCGACGCCTGGTGATCTTGAATAAGCGATCAATTCAACATCTTTAATCGATTTCCCGGCAATCTCAAGAGCTTTCTTAACAACATCAGAACAAACCTCTATGTGATGATCCGCAACTTTCGCAGGTATCATACCTCCTTTCATAGTCGAGTAGGAATCCTTATGATTAGATAAGACCTTTTTATTATCGATGACACTCACTCCGAATGTGTGTGCTGTTGATTCAATGCCTAGTACTATCATAAGTAGATAGAATCACAAACTGTTTAAAAATTTTATTACAGGTTAATGTTCTATACGTTTTTCATGTCTAATAGATCTGAGGACAAAGAATACTATAAAGAATGGCAATATTCCTATGACTGTTGTTGATTTGGCACCTATATTGTCTACTAAGAAGCCAATCAACGGGATGAAAATAACATTACCTAAATGATTAAAAATACTGCCCACAGATCCTATGGTTGCTCTTAGTTCATTTTTATAAAATAGTTGGCTGAAAGATGACCAGAGAGGTAATCTTAAATCTTTTAGATTATAATATATAAAGAAGAATACTATACTGAATATTGGACCTGTGAAAAAGAACAATAATATCAGCATTAAAATCTCGGTTAATATTACTGCCTGTAGAAAATGTTTTTCTGTCCTGAATCTTTTCTCCATGTGATTTGCAATATAGCTGAAGACTGCACCCAGGATTGAAGCAAACGCAATAAGCATGGCGATATTCTCAGCCTTGAATCCTATATCAATTAAAAACGGTTGAAATACAATATCACTAAAAAACAATTGTGCAATAACCATAAAGAAACTTGCAAGGAACAATTTTCTTATCACAGGATGTTTTTTTGAGTATTTTATACCTTCAATACTTTGCTTGTAGGTTTCTTTGAAACTTTTTTTGAGACTGAATGCTTTCTTTTTTACTTTTTCCTTCAGTCTTAATATAATGAAGAAAGCTACCAAATAACCTGAGGCTGTTGTGAACCAGAGGAAATCAAGTCCTTGTCTTTCCCCAAGGAACTGATATGTATTTGTTGAGCCCACCAATAAAAGGAATCCCAGGCTCAGAAAGTAGCTGACTGACATGGCAAGTCTGCAAACAATAAACATCTTGGAGTAGAATTCCTTGATCAGATCCTTTCTCTTGGCCTCCGAAGCGATATCAACAGGTAAGGCATCTAATGCCCCTGACGCAAATGTTTGGGATATGCCCCAGATCGAAAACAGTATCCACATATGCCAGGGTTCTGTCACAAAGAAGAACATGATAGTGGAGATGCCGTGGACAAGCCAATGGATCTGAATCGAAACTTTTTTTCCGTAAAGGTCTGCAATTGCTCCTGTAGGAACTTCAGAAATGATGACAAACAAAGAGAGTAAGCCAAAACCAATACCAACTTGCGTTGCAGAAAAACCCTTGGCAAAGAAAAACAGCATCAAGAGAATGTCAATATCGGGCATTGCAATGCCAAAGAACATCGCAGAATAGATCTTGCCAAAAAGTTTCCATTCGCCTTTCTTAAAAAAGCCCATATAGAACTTTCTGAAGAAACTTTTTTATAAATCTATTTATTAGTTCTTTTTCTTTGGAGCATATCCGCCCATAGCAATCTGGTACTCGATATTGTCTAGATTATGTTCGGGGGGCCACTTCCCAAAATCCAACTTGACACAAACCTGTCTCATAAGTTTGACAAGATTAACGCCATGCGCTTCTGGGCAGAGATCAACAATGGTACTTTCGTCCCTATCTAAATAATTTGCCACCTCTGCATAAAGTTCTTTTCGGGCCCTGTCCTGCCAATACCTGAAGTTATACCAATCGCCGGGTGTCTTGAGTTTTGGATTGGAAATCCTTCTTTTTTCGGCATCCAGGCCAACAGGATATGTCTTGTATATAATAGCTACATTTTGAGTGAAATCAAAAATATCATCTATTAGTCGGTCAACAGGAGGGCACTCCCTTATCACTCTTTCCTGTAGATCTTTTCTTATACCTCTTAAAGATCTTTCAGATCCATAATTAGGACAACCATTGGGGTGTTTGGGATAGGGCAGCTTGCACCATTCCTGTATCTTCTTGTTGTACTGAATAATCCCAGGATCTATTTGTGTAATCATTTTACCCCCAGTTCTTCTTTTGTAAACAACTTGCCAGCTAGCACATCGATGGTATATTCTGTGCTGACAGCCGCAATCCTCTTTTCATGTTTACCCTTGGAGAATGATTTTCCACATTCCATCGATTCATCAATTGTTAGGCCTTGCCATCCATTAAGTGTTGGCACATATACTTTGTTTATCCCCCACTTTTTCATTATAGGTGGGCATCTATCGCATGTGAACCAGGCATCATCTTTCAACAGCAACCTGTTCTTTCCATTAAAACCATTGTGTGCTTTGGGAAAATAACCTGCAACGTAGATATCACAGTCATCAGGAGAAGCACCCAGCCGTATTCCCTGATCCATCGCCTCAATCTCAGCATGATTGGCATAACCCATGTTGATGACCCTCTGTAAGTGGAACTTAGGGTGGTGGATGGCCCTGTTGAATCCCATGCCATAGATGAACCTGTTCTTATCAATCAGGAAACTGCCGTATCTTTCAGTTTCGCTCTTACTGAATGTCGCAAGACTTATGCAGATATGATAGAATGGATCGTTAAAGAGTTTCATTTCTTGAACACCCTTCTAGCAATCCTCTTAACCCTTTCCCTTTCTTTGTTTTTCTCTTCATCTGTCCAAAGATGGTCTCGTTTGAACTTGCCTTTCCTACCTGAAAAATTCCTGGTACCAAGATCGATATATTGATAGATAATATTGGGATACTTTTCCTTTATCTCCCTGTAAATCTGGGAGGCTGCTGAAGGACTTATCGGGTTCCATTTTCCTTCTCGCCAATCTTCGATGGCAGGAGTGCCAAGCATTGGGATGCAGGGTTGTATCAGTATTTCTTCAACTTTCAGGACCTCTGCTGCATATTTAGCTGTCTGAAGTGCTTTTCTTTCAGCTCTCAAAATACGCGGTGGCTTTAACAGAATATTTGCACACGCCCTGGCACCTCTTCCATGAATGTGATTTGCGGCATGGATATAATCATCGAGTTCACATCCCTTGTTCAATTTCCTAAGATCTCTATTGTTAGCAACTTCCAGTCCAAAAGCAACCACATGATTCTTATCAATCTCTTGCCTTGATTCAACCAGATACATTAATGATTTATTAGCCATCTCTGGTACTGCCTCAGTCCTGATGAGACCACTATACATGATCTCAAATTCTTTGGCAGCTTTCACATCATTGAACAAGGTTGCCCTAGTTTCGTATTGTAGCAGAGGCACACCTTTCTTCTCAATAAATTCATAGACCTGTTCCCTTAACTTAAATGGTACTTGAACAAACCAGCTCCCATTAGGTGCAATCACAAGCCTGCCTTTTTTTTCAATGTCTTCCCTGTTTTTCTTATCTGTGACAAACCGGTTGAAGTGCTTGATCTGCTCTTTGTCTGTAACAGGCTCTTTAGACAGACTTCTTTTCTGCAATCTAAAACCGCAAAAATAGCAGCCTCCTCTGTTATATGTGTGATGACATACTGTCTGGGAATGCGGATAATATATGTTGGTCATTTTTTTACTATTTAGAAATGGTTAACCTATTGTATCTTTTAAGTTTTTTTATTATTGAAGTAACATTTTTATAGTCAGAGAGACTAAATCCTTTGTGGACTTCCTAATTGGGTTTTATCCGGTCTTCATGAGAGTAATTCTAATAATAATAGCACTGCTTATAGTGCTCAACTTCAAGATTCTGATTAAGCCTTTTAAGAAAATAACCAAGAACACATGGATCCTGCTATTTTTCATATTCCTTTTTGCCTTGTTGTTAAGAATATTTGTAATTCCTCACACCCACCATATATATTTCGATGAGTTTGAACACATCAACATTGCCCAGAATATACTTTACTCAGGTAGTGCCTGTGGATGTCTGGATGGTTCGAATATAGATTGCAACAGTTGTTCATTGACACCCTGGCCACCAGGATATCATACTGTTTTGAGCATGACTTTAGGAGTATTTGGAGACTCAGAGAATACAGCTTTCATGACCAATGCGGTGATAGGAAGCCTGTCTATCTTGTTGATATTCTTATTGTTGTACCTTTTATTAAAGGATACAAATTCAGCACTAATTGGTAGCCTGATGTTAGCCGTGCTTCCGGTACATCTGAAATTCTCAGGTACAACATCCACTGGAATATTCTCAATATTTTTTTTCTTATTAACTTTCTTGTTCCTTGAATATTATTTCAGCTCTAGACAACTGAAAAGTCTGCTGTTGTTCCTTACCTCTTTACTATATCTGAGCTATATCAGACCTGAGAACCTCTTATTCATCCCTTGTTTTTTTATCTATATATTGCTTTGTAAACCCAAGCGTATAAGGTTGTTGAACTTTAAGCATATCCTGCTTACCCTTGTTTTATTAATATTAATTATCCCATCGATCCTGACCCTGTATTATACTAAAGAGATAGTGCACTCTCCAGGATGGAACGATCCTTTACCAGAAAGACTGGGTTACCTAAGTAACCAACTAGGACACAATCTTTTGTTTTTCTTCTATTATATATACACTCCGATTACTTTGACAATTCTTTTTATTATTGGTGCAAAGAATCTTTTCCAGACCAATAAGAAATTATTAAGTTCATTATTCATATTTTTCTTCTTTTTCCTTATTCTATACTCGAGTTACAGCATCGGCAGCTTGATTGGAAAACCTGCTGACACAGTTAGATATAGCTTAGTATTATATATCCCCCTGATTTTAATTGCGGGGGCAGGTTGCCGGTATCTATTGAAGATAATCAAGTTGAAAAAGTGGATGCTCTCTATTGCCATAGCAATATTTTTACTGATCAGTGTGATACCAACTTTTAATTTCATATTTACAGCCAGCCAATTCACAGCTGAACACTGGCTATTGGTCAAGATACGAGGCCAGCTCCCTGAGGAGGCTGTTGTAATTGCCTACAATCCTGCTATCATTATCTCAACAACCCATAGGAGAGCTATGACCCCCCATAAATTCGATCTTTTACATGAAAAGGGATATGCACCTGAATCGTTATATCTTTATATGGATATACCTTGGCATGCACAGCCCGAAACATCTGCAAAGATAGAAAAACATCTGAAAAGCCATTATGAATTCAAGCTGTTGGCAACAGCTAAAAAATACAGGTTCTATAGATTGAGCTCTATTGACTGATCCGCTTCATACGATCATAAAGGTGGACATTGAATATCAGAAATATTACTAAGATCATCACTGCCACAACAATGGCCAGTATTGAAAGTTCCTCTAAGCCAAATTTAAGGATGTGATAATAGATAACTATAGCAACTACATCTAGAAATATCATGAACAAAGCTGTATGAAGAATATCAATATCTTTAGACATATATTATATAGATATGCCCTGCTTTTTATATTTTGTTACCTGCTTTCTTTTCTTTATACTTCTTTACTGTTTCCTTGAAAGCCTCGATCTGTCTTTCAGTCAGGTTGCCATATCTAAGATAGTTGATTCTTATGCTGCATAAGAAAGGAACGTCCATATAATATTGCTCTGGCAGGTCAAAGAGTTTTTTCATCTTAGGATCCTTGATCTCCCCTTGCATTTCTTTCTTCAGGCATTCATAACATATCCTGTTCTTGGATCTCCAGGTGACCAGGACATAATTCTTCCTGCACCTTATACATTTTTGCTTGTATTGTGCTGCTGGCATGTTTTGTAAACCTCTGGTTTATTTCTTTTTTCCTGCATATATCCTTTCAAGTTGTTCTTTGGTCTCAAAAGGCTCGAGTTCTTTAAGGATATCTGCTGTCCATCGCTTGTCCTGCACTATCTTGCTGAGCGCAAAGCTGTCTAACTGGGCCACTTCATCGAATTTTTTCAATTCCTTAAGCTTCTTTACAAGCTTGATATATTCGAGAGTGTTCTTCTGGGGAAACTTAGAGACTTTCTTGCTCCATAAAGTTGCTCGCTGATCCGTGCCATAGAGTACACTGACACCTTCTTTTTTGCCCAGCCTAAACATAGCTTCTTTGATCTTATCAAGTATTATGTCTATCTTGTCATTGATCTCTTTTTTCTTATCCATCGCCTTTATGTATTTATCGACCAACTTAACACCAGGATCATTAAGATATTCATTTTCTTCCAGTTCTTGAGTCTTGAAGAGGTGCTTGAATTTAGGACATAGCTGCTTGAAGACACACCAGCTGCAAAGTGCGCTTTGTTTTGCAGGAAAGTCAGTTGCTTTCTCAATTTCCCTTATGGTCTCAAGAGTCTCTTTTTTCAATTGCTCGAGCTGCTCTGAGCTCCTTTGGGAACTCACTTCCTTGTCAAAGGCCAGATAGTGCCAGATCAAGATGACTTTCTTGGCGTCCTTGTACTTTTGGAACACCCATAATGAGTATAATGCCAACTGCCTGTCCTGGTCAAGTTTTTCCTGAGAGGGTAGGTCCCTGGCTGTCTTGTAATCGTGGATCTCATAGACTCCGTTTCCTGCATCGACTAATCGATCGATCCTGACATGGAACTTAAATTCGTCCAGATCAACAAACTCCTCTGTCTCTAGCTTGATTGTCTTATGCTGGTCAAATGGCTTGTAATGTTCATAATAATCTGTGATATACTTCTCGCCCATCTTCTTCCAGTTTTCAATAGTATATTCCTTCCTGACAATTAAAATATTGTCTGTCCATTGCTCATCCCAGAGCTTGTTGAAGTGGTCGAGCAGATCTTGCAATGTGTTCATCTTCTGGAAGGTCAGATCCTTGTACAGCTTCTCAAGTACATCATGCACCAGGCTTCCAAGGAATGCCTCAACAGTGTTCTCGATCTCAACCTCAGTTTTATCAACATACTGGAACTTAAACTGTAAAGGGCAGGTCTCATATGTGGATATCCTAGAATGTGAATAATTCGACATGAAAAATTAAAGTTGAACAAGCTTTAAAAAGCTTTTCTAATGATGTCCAGTGCTCAATATTAGTAATTTTACCACTATTAAGTGGTTAAAAACCGAAAGATTTATAAATAAAAAAATGTTTTCCTTGACCGATGGAAGCAGTTACAGATATAGAGAAGATATATGCATTATTGAATGGAAAAAAGGAAGATACTGTTGTTTCTAAAAACATCACAAAATCTATAGAACCAGAGAAATTATCTAAATTTGATGAGGAGTTTAAAGAAGAGATAGAGCCTGAGCCTTACATCAAGAAATACTTTCATAAAAATTATACCATTCTAAAAAAGGCGAAAATAGAGCCTTCTCATACTCCCCAAAAAACAATAAAAGAGCATCTTAATTTGGCTCCTGGCCTGAGTG
Source organism: uncultured Methanosarcinales archaeon (assembly GCA_964647565.1). GTDB lineage: Archaea > Nanobdellota > Nanobdellia > Woesearchaeales > CAZYIM01 > CAZYIM01. Next base: position 53,759 of record CAZYIM010000006.1, on the reverse strand, counting down.
AAGAAGACCACGAGACAATAGTTAAAGAATATTTAACATGTCTTAATACTACTAAAAATCTAAACTATATACCAAAAAATCCTGAAATTTTAAAGAACGTAATAACTCAAAAAGAAAAAGAACCTGAAAAGATAGTAAAAGATGAGACAAAAACAATTGCAGAGATAGCTGAACAAATCACAATAACTCCGGAACCACAGAAAATAACTCCTGAGCCTATTCCAAGAATACAGACTGGAGCCTTAACTTATCCAGAAATTTGCGACCAATATAAAAGAAAATTAGAACGTCTACCAGATTACTTGACGTCGCGACAGATCGAACCGATCATCAGAGGTTTGTTCACTATTTTCTACAAGATGGCAATTGAAGAGCTGGAGCCAGTTATTATGCAAAAAGGAATAGATCTGAATAAAAACACGCGGGAAAGGGTGCAAAGCCAGTTTCGGAAAGGCGCAGAAGTTGAACAGGACGATTCCATGAAAGGACTATTCCAACAGACAGTAAAATCAGGATACAGGGTCAGAATCATCAAGCCAAAATATTCTATTGCCAGGTTGGCAACAGATCTTGCATCAGTTGAAAACTGTTGGATTTCCCCTGGCAATAAAAGAGATAGAGATGTCAGAAAAAAACTTCGATGGCAGAAAAAGGACATTGATATAGGTGCGTGCGTGATGATGTTCAGCGAAACTCCTAAAAGTCTAAAAAAGTTTTCGCGAGATGTACAGACTAGACTTTACCTGGCAAAGACCAAGGATGATGAAACCATCCTGTTCTACGACGCAGTCGAAGGAGGAGATACTGGCTGGAACGCAGTCAAAGAATGGACAAATGCAAATCGTGGAAAAGAATTACTATATTCTATGGCTTCAGCTATCTATGTCGCCAAGAAATATGGAATCAAGAAGATCGGTATTGGTGAGAGAGAAATACAAGAGCTGGCAGTAAAATTCGGATTTAAGGAAGAAGTACTGTTCGATGATAATAATTCTCATGCCAGGAAGATGGGCTATGCAGGTGATACTTGTGGATCTGGCGGCCCTTATATCTATATGATCCAAAGAGACGCAGCAAGACGAATTATCGAAGTCGATGATGTGGTTGTTGTTGGCAAAAGAAAACTAATAGGAAAACTAGATGATCTTGAAAATTTGATGAGTACCAAAAAAAGGATTAAAAAGAATCCAAGAAAAATGGAAGCCATATCATATTATCTTGATGGCATCAGTGCCATAAACCAAACATCTGGCTACAAATCTGAGGCGATCAATCAGACTATTGAACGGATTAGGACCACATATTTTCCTAAAAGCTAATTATTTTTAACAAATTATAAAAACATTTCATCTTTCTATAAATCATGCCTGCTTTTGAATCTGCTATGCTGGAGCTGACCAACTTCTGCAACATGGATTGTGATTTTTGCATAAACAGTGTTATGGAACGAAAAAAAGCGCACATGGATTTTGATCTCTTCAAGAGAATGATAGATGAGATTAAAAAAAACAATCTTGTAGAGTTCATAACCTTCCATAACATGGGCGAGCCTTTATTATACCCTCAAATTCTAGGAGCAACTGAATATGCATTATCAAAGGACTTAAAACTCGGCCTTTGTACCAACGGACTTCTCTTGGACAAGACATTTGCAGAAGAGATCAAGAGGATGGATTTCCACAAACTTAACCTTATAATATCGTTCCAGTCAGTCGGCTATAAAAACTTCGAGCGCAGACACGCCAAGGACATTACATTTGATCAGTACTATGAAAAAATTCTTGACTTCATAAGAAATGTTGGATTCAAATGCAAATCAAACATCTCGTTAAGGTTCTGGATGTTTAACAACAAGATTCTTAAGGACTCAAGCAGCTACAATGATTTTGAGAGTCTGTTGGCCAGGATTTGCAATGACTTAAAAATCCCTTTTGACAGCCAGCAGGTGTTCTTCCAAAAGTTAAAACAAGTTGGAAATATTGACCAGTTAAGATTGATCCAGATACATAAGAATCTTTACCTAGAACTCCATTGCAAGTATACCTGGCCTGGTTTAAAACCAGACCAAGCCCAAAGCGGCTACTGTGAAAGGGCACTTATCCAGTCCTTTGGAATTCTGCCCAATGGAGATGTAACATTGTGCTGTGTGGATTATGACGGCAAGACAGCTATAGGTAATGTTACAAAACAACCCTTAATGGACGTCCTTCAATCAGATAAAGCAAAAGAAGTAATAAATGAATTTTCGAAAGGCAATCCAGTATTCGACTTTTGCAAACAATGTATTGCACAGTCACCCAAGAATGCCTCAAACAAAGAGCGATATGAAGAGATGCTAAAAGAGATCAAAGAAGGCAAAAAAGAGACGTTGTATAAGGATATATTAATTAATCACTGAAAACAAAATCATCCAAAATGCAAAAAACCAAGTTTGATGCAATTAAGAAAACCATCAAGAACAATCTTTGGTGGATACACGCCACAAGGGATCTTGGCCAGATACCTCTTTTTCTAGTACCAAGATTCATCGAAGCTAATGACTTTTTCGGGATTGGAATGATTACATATGCAGAAAACGGATTAATTACCGGGTACAAGACAAAAGATACTGCAAGAAGCTTTAGCAAGAGACATAATGTTGATTTCAAAGGAACAGCATTACTATTGAAACAGTTTGTTAGGTTTTTAGAAGATGGAATCAATAAAGATTATAATGATCCTGATTTAGCATCCAAAACGTTATGCGAATTGGATAACTGGCTAGGAAGATATGCTGGACCGCATCTTTCATTGCAACTCTGGGGTCTTGATACATCAATCAGCTCCAAAGAACGTGCATCAGCTATAAAGAGGTATAAAAAAGAAATAGATTCTGTAAGAAGCTATCCTGTATTCAAGAAAATGAAGCTGTTGCTCAAAAAGATATTAGACGATACAGATCTGAGCCAAGAGAAAAAAGATATTGCCTTGAAATTTACAACGCCTGAAGAATTGATGCAAATAGTAAAAAACAAAAAATTCAGTGAGAGTATTAAAAAGACAATTTCAAAACGAGAAAACAAATTCCTGCTTTGGTATGATGGTCAAAAACATTACGAAACCACTGATGCAGTTAAGATAGAAACGATACTGGATATGCTTAATGAAAATCTGGACACAGAATTTAAAGCTGAGAAACTTAACAAATTTGTTGGTAAGTCCAGTTTCAAGGGTGAAATATCTGGAAAAGTGAGATTGGTACGCAAACTTTCTGAATTAAAAGAAGTCAAGAAAGGGGAAATCCTGGTCAGCAATATGATAACTCCTGAATATACTGTTATTCTTGATAAAGTGGCAGCTATAATTGTTGATGAAGAGGGCTTCCTTTCGCATATTCATACTTTGGTCAAGGAGTTCAAGAAGCCTTTTATCTCAGACACCAAGATAGCAACTAGGATGTTGAAAACTGGACAAAAGATAGAAATCAAAAATAATCAGATTAGGCTGCTTTAGATTAACGCCAATATCATCTCCCAATATATATCTTCTAAAGACTCAAGAACCAGATCTGCATCTGAAAAGTTCATAGAACGAGTATATTTGTTGGGTACTGCAATCACTTTCATATCTGCATTCTTGGCAGCCTCGACCCCGACCTCAGAATCCTCCAGGGCAACACACTTTTCAGGCTCGACATCTAGCCTATTGGCTGCCTCAAGATAGATGTCTGGATGAGGTTTTCCTTTCTTGACCATGTCTCCAGAAACAAATTCGTCAATATATTCCCTGATGCCAAGATCATCCAAGACAGTCTCAACATGATCCCTGTGGGATGAAGATGCGATGGCCAGTTTTAATCCTTTATCTTTTAAGGTTTTAATCAGATCCATGAATCCTCGCATAGGTGCCATATTCTTTCTTAGTAGCATAAGATAGATCTGACTCCTTTTTTCTTCAAGAGCTTCTATCTCCTCATTTATTTCATACCTTTCCTTGATGATCTCCCAGTTTTCCCTGATCCTAAAGCCGACAAAATGTACCAATCCTGCAGAATTAAGTTCAGGCTCCTTACCGTACTGTCGTATTATAGATTCCCATGCCTGTGACTGTAAAGGCTCACTATCAATAATTACTCCATCCATGTCAAAGATTACAGCTTGTATCATATTCTAAAACCTATCAAAACAATCAATATGGTGAAGGCAGCAACATTCACCTTAAAAATCTTTTTCCTTCTGTATATCCTGAACCAATCCTTGCCATGGTGGCCGTTTAGGTCTTTTGCATAGAAATTGAAAAACTGTTTTGAAAATGGATAGAACCACATGATGCCGTCGCCTGCGAGGAAGGTGTCCATGATCAGATGGGAAAATATACCTAAACAAGCAATGATTACAGACAGTTTGGGAAAGAACAATACTGCTGCTAGCAAAGGCAGGTATGTAACAGGCCAGTGGCTAATCCAGTTATGATGCTGAAAATTGTCATCATACTTCTTGCTCGTCAGGATAGCATAAATAAAATCCAGATCAGGAAGCAGTGCAAAGAACATGATTATCATCAAATGAATAAGGGTGAATTCTATCTTGAAGATGCTTGAAAAAATAATAAACAAGAGTGTGGGTAAGGAGATATGCGTAAACCAGTCCATACATCATTCTCAATAGTAGCGCTTTATAAAATTTTTGTCTCTTTTTCTCTCATAGTTGTGTCTTTGAGAATTCATCACTTAGCGATGATTATTTCCTAAATCTTTTTAAATTGTATTTGTTTTCCTCCAGTTTGAAACCATGGAAAAACCCCTTAACACAGATTGTGCAGTCATAGGCGGCGGTCTTGCAGGGAAATCAACAGCTTTGATGTTGGCAGATAAAGACAAAAAAGTTGATTTCTTCACCAAGACAGACTCGCTTGAGGACTGCAACAGCTACCTTATAGCTGGCGGCCTTTCACGAGTAAAGAGTATATTTGGTATGGCAATACCTCCGGATTCATTTGGGAAACACTTCAAAGACACCATTGCAGCCGGGAAAGGCTTGTGTGATGAAGAGGTTGTGAATTTCTGCGTGAAAAATTTCAACAAGGATATAAAATGGCTTAGATCTCAGGGAGTTTCATTTGATAAAAGCCTTCACAAGGAAGGAGGCCATTCAGCCAAAAGGATCGTACATAGTAAGGATACTACTGGCGTTGTAATTATGCAGACTCTTGATGAACAGCTCAGGCAGCATCCGAATGTAACAATGCATGAGAATCATATGGTCATTGATCTGATAACTGATAACAAGATTCATGATGTTCTAAGGGACAGGAATGCTTGCAGAGGATTTTATGTTTATGATATAGAAAATGAAACTGTCCGGACAGTCGCTTCTAAAGGAACCTTTGTTGCAACAGGTGGTCTGGGCAAGGTTTTCATGTACACATCAAACCCTGATGTCGCATCAGGTGATGGTTTTGCATTCTGCTACAGGGCAGGCCTGCCTTTGGCCAACATGGAATTCATCCAGTTCCATCCATCAGTCTATTATGATGTTGCGGCAAAGGGTGAATTTGGAAGAAGACAGCTTTTTACAGAGGGTCTAAGGGGGGAAGGTGCAATATTAAAGTGCTTTAAGGATTCAAAAGATGACTTGGTATTAAAATATCATCCTGATGGATCAAAATCAACCAGGGACGTAGTGACCCGGGCAGAGGATGGGGAGATGCGAAAGCATAACCTTGACCATGTCTGGCTGGATTGCACCTCGATTGGAGAAGAACGGCTTAAGAAGAATTTCAAGAGTGCTTATGATTTTTGTTTGGAAAGAGGAATTGATCTTGCAAAAGAACCTGTGCCAGTTGTATATGCTGTCCATTATTCAAATGGGGGTGTTCTTTGTGGACATCATGGCGAGACCGCTCTTGAAGGCTGCTATGTTGTCGGGGAAGTCGCTTACACAGGAGTTCATGGAGCAACCAGGCTTGCAAGCAACTCAGGCACAGAATGTATTGAGTTTGCCGATCGCTCAACAAATCATTACCTGAAACATGTCGATAAACAGTCAAATATCCAGAAAGTGCCTCTCTGGGATGTGGGGGAAGCCACTGAGTCACGAGATCAGACAACTGTGAATCATTACTGGGAGAGTATAAGGCGGACCATGAATTCGTTATGCGGTATGGTCAGGAATGAACAGAGATTAGAAGCAGGATTAGAAGATATTGATTCTTTTCAAACAACTATCAATAAACTATATTGGAAGTACCATGTCAACAAAGATTTTCTTGAGTTAAGGAACATTGCAGATTTGGCTAAGCAGATAATGAAGAGTGCCTATCTGAGAAAAGAGACTCGGGCATGCCATGTCAGATGTGATTATCCTGAGCAGGATGACCAGAACTTTCTTGGATGGACTCTTGTTCAGAGAGGCAGGGAGCCATACATTCAGGCATTGAAACAATAAAATAAACAAAATTTTTAAGTTCCGAGTTCTTTATGTTTTAAAATGGCAATACCCTATCTAAAAAAAGCTCTATACTATGTGAAGGAATACTACCAATATCCTGTCATTGCATTGGAGATTGCATTAGGCTGGTATATGATTAATGACATGCTTAAACCTGCTTGGACTGAAGTTCCGGTGAAAGTGGGGCCGAGATCAAAAGACCGCGTTGTCATACTGGAAGGCCTGCAAGAAGGTGACAGAGTACTTTTGAGAGATCCCACTGTGCCTCTTCAAGATATGGGAGATCCATCTCTGGAGACAAGAGCCAAATCCCCTGTAAGAAAAACTCCTACGAGACAGCCCCAAACTATGCCGCCAATGAGATAGAATCATGGAAATAAGAAACCGTTCTGAGATTGAGTTCATCGATGATGCTTGTGGTAAACTGCAGGAATTATACAGCTCAGATAATATGAGCATTGCCTATGCAATCATAACAAGCACTGCCAGACCACATATGCATAAGAAGATGGAAGAGGTCTATTCTATAGAAAAGGGTATTGGAATTTGTCATATAGGAGATGCCAGCTTTGATGTTAAACCAGGAGACATCATCCCTTTACCCAAGAATGAATTCCATTATCTTGAAAGTATAGCTGGGGAAGAACCCCTGGAAGTATTTGTGGTTACCTATCCTAAATATGATACTGCTGATGTTTTTTATGAACATGAATAAATTTAAATACTAAATATTTAAGATAATAATTGAGGTGATTTTATGGACATTCAACAAGCACTACACACAGCACTGGAATTCGAGAGAAAGGGATATCAGATGTACTCTGATGCAGCTAAGACTGCTACAAATGAAGTGCTGCAGAAAATATTCCAGTATCTTGCAGACCAGGAAGTCTTGCACGTAGGCACCATTTCTAAGGCCGTCGAACAGAACGATTTCAAGTTTGAATTGACAGGTGACAATCCTGAAGCAATAAAGGATTTCTTCAGCACAACAACAGATGAGTTCAGTGCAGAGGTTAAGGCTGCAGAAGATGAGATGATGGTATTAGAGGTAGCTCTTGATTTAGAACAGAACGCCTATGATTTCTACAACAGCAACCTCGCAGAAGCAGAGGGTGAAGATGTACAGACATTCTTTAGGTTTATGATGGAGCAGGAAAAGGCCCATTATGAAGAGATCAAGAAATTGTTCGATACCTTAAAGGACATGTGAACATGAAAAAGAGTGTTTGGCTGATCGGAATAGGAATATTAGTTCTATTGATCATTGTCTTCTTCAGTTATTCTTATACATCCTTAAAACAAGTCAAAATATCTGAGATTGAAATAACTAATGTTGAGAGTGTTGATCTGTCAGGTTTTACATTAGCAGGAACCTTAACCCTTGAGAATCCGTCAATCTTTGCAATCAAACTAACTAGCGTGGACTATGATGTCTATCTGCACAACCAGAGCTATTATAAAGGGACTGTCCAAGGCGAAACCCTATCTCCCAAAACAAAAACAGAGTTAGAGTTCTCATCTGAATCAAGCTGGGAGAGAACAGTCGCTCTTTTCTGGGATATGCTTAATGCAGGAGAGACAACAGCCATTTTGGAGGGTGAAATCACATTAAAATTTTTTATCTTCACAATAACGCTGCCTTTTGAAAAGGAGGTTAATATAGAGTCATATCTCAAGAGTTTTGCAGCTACACAAGCCCAAAATGCTATTAACAAAGCCAGGGAAAAGATGCAGCAAGGACTGGGAAACGTCCTTAGCAGGCTCTCGACCTAAAAGCTTAAATATTTAGTGTACTTTCTTTTTTTAACGGGCGCGAAATATGGAAATTTCTATTGAATTAAAACCAGAACAAGAGAGGCGGACAGAACAGTTTGTACCAGAAGAGATATTACCTTTTGGTAAGATCCCTGTTGATCATATGTTCATGATGGAACATATTGATGGGGAATGGAGAAATCCGGTTATCAAGCCCAGAGGACCATTTGGTATTATGCCCGAATCCAAGGTCTATCACTATGCTCATGAGTATTTCGAAGGTTCAAAAGCCTTTATGCATGAAGATGGAGAGATATACACATTTAGGTTTGAACAAAACGCTAAAAGATTGAACCAAACTGGTGCGATGTTTGATGTTCCTACAATTCCTGTTGAGGATCAGGTCCAGGCTCTGCATACTTTGCTTGATGTTGAACGCCTTTGGTATCCTGAACAAGAGGATGCATCAATATATATCCGGCCATATATAATAGGGGTTACAGAGGAACTTTACCTCAAACCTGGTGTTGATTTCATATTTGCTATTGTTCTAAGCCCTAGCGGGTCGTATTTTCCTGGTGGATTCAACGACCCTTCTAAATTCCTTATAACCAAGAAGTTCAAAAGAGTGCCTCAGGGAGGTACAGGTAAGGCCAAGACTGGAGGCAACTATAATGCATCTATTCCTGCTAGCAAATATGCTAAAAGAGAGTTTGATGCTGATCAGGTAGTCTATCTGGATCCCGCGAACCAGACCTTGGAAGAAGCAGGTTCCAATAATATTGCACATGTGACCAAGGCGGGAGATATCATTATTCCTGCATTTACAGAAAACATATTAGAATCAATAACCTCTCGTTCAGTACTAGAGTTAGCTACGATGCCAGAATATGAAATCCGGGCCCGTCAAGAGACGGTTTACTATGATGAATTTATTGTTGACTTGTGTTTAAAAGAGATCCCTGAAGCCATGGGACTTGGCACAGCAGCATCTGTAATGCCTGTTGGTAAATATGTTCTTGACAATGGCAGGGAGATAACTGTTGGCGATGGCAACGTCGGAGAAGTCACCAAGTACCTTTACGACACAATCACAGGTATCCAGAGAGGCAGAGTAGTAGCTCCAAAAGGCTGGCTGAGAAAAGTAGAAAGAAAAGTATAAAAGAACGACAATTCTTTTTAGGTATTCCTGATTTATTTCTTATCCAACTTAAGATGTGCATCCAGAAATGCATCCAAGGTCATGTATTGCAGGTGCTCTACAGAATAAAGTTTGCATATATCAAGACCTGCCATGTTCATGATTTCTACCGAGTGTGTTGAGGCAATGACCTGATTTTTCATGATTGCCATCTTAGCTAAAAAATCCCTAAATCTATACTTCAGTTTTGGCGATGCTCCTCTTCCGATTTCATCCAATATTATCAGTGATTCTCTTGTATGTTGAAGCCCTGTAGCTGCGAACTGGCTCAATGCGCCTTGTCCAGAGGATTGCCACATCGCTTGTAACTGGCTGCCCATGTCTGAGCCAAAACTTCCTGAATACTTCATGTCTTGGGAATGGAAATCGTAGTATCTTATATTCTCTGTTATAAAACCCGTATCCTCAACTTCAAGATGTTTATCCATATCTTGTTTCATATAAGATCCGCTGTCTATATTATACTGACTTCTTATCAGGTCGAGAAGAGTAGATTTGCCAACACCTATATCTCCAACAAGTAATGTTATGGGCGAATCGAACTCTATTTCAAGACCTTGCTTGAGGTTTCTAACATCATCTGTAAGTCGAAGTTTTTTTAGGAATATTGAATATTCAAATTTTTTATCGTTCATCTTGATCAATTATTATCTTTCCTTTTTTGCCACTGGAATGATAATCTGCGGCCAGCGATCTTAGCTGATAGAGATATTCGCCAACAGCAGGGAATTTGTCCAGGAATGGTTTTATGCCGTTTAGTCTGAAGGCAAGATCCATATGTGGTTCGAATGTGCCAATGCAGTTTGTTTTGATGAACTTGCGATGTTTCTCATCCCATTCTGGACAGTTATCTTCCCGGAAATAAATGTTTTTGAGAGTATAAGCATCAGGAGTTGGCACAAATCGCCAGACTTCATTTTCACTTACTTTCCAGAATTTGGGAGTATGCCTTTTTTTTTCTATAGTTTTGAATTGCAGATAGAGCAACTGCGAGTCTTCTTCGCCAGGCAGTCTGATTAGCCTGTACTTGCTTTTAGGAAACTCTTTTGGACGAGGAATCATTGTTCAAGCAGCTTTTCTTACAGGTAACTTAAGATATGGTCCTGAAGCGCCGCATTGATATTCAAACCTCAGGTAGAATGTGGGATCGCCCTGAAGTTCTTCTGAAAATCCCTCTCCTGGAATCATCTGTAGCTTGACACCATTCTTGCGGACATCGCCTGCTTGATATATTGGAGGTTTTTCTTTTATATCCAGTCCAAAGACATGATTCTTGGTTCCGCAATTTGAGCTTCCCCAGAAACTGACTTCTATGCAACTATCTCCCTCCTTAAAATATGCATAATCACAATGGCCTTTTCCATGATCAAATACATAGATATCTTCGAATTCTCCAAAACGAATTACATCTTCTGTTTCTGCACCTCTTGCGTCGTCTTTATTTCTCATGTCTCTGACACTGACGCCAAGATTGCTTCCAGGAAGTGTAATAGAATTCTTTATGATCGATACGACTTTTGCCCTCATATCTTTAGGTAGTGAGGACAGTGCAGGTCCGGAATAGACAGACATATTTGCCATTTTTGCAAGCTTGACAGCATGATCCTCATATCCTGCAACATTCAGCAATGCAACAGTTACATTGTTCATGGTTTCTTCCATCTTGCCCTTGGCTAGAAGCTGACTCATTTCATTTGATATTACAGAATCCTCAGATTCTTTGTCATAATAAGTTTGGATATTGTTAAAAAGAGTCTCTGACCATGCTCTTTTCTGTCGACCATCTCCATTGTGGATTGTTTCAATTATATCTGAGATCATAAGTCAGTAGAAACCTCAGCCCTTTATAAACCTTTCGCTTTTTTACTACTTCTAAGTTGTAAAAACTTGGAAGTCGAGGAAACTTTTGATTCATATGAAGAGTCAAAAGTCAAGGAACGAGTGCAACGAAGTGACAGAGAACATCGTGAACTGACAGACTTCGCAGTGGTTATATTACCCACTTGAATCAATCCTGACCTCAAGCTTCCTTTCCTCTTCATTTAGCTTGAAGTGTGTGTACCTGAGACTCTCTTTACTTCCAGTATAACAGAACTGGACACCAACAGGTACAACCTGGATATCAAAATTCTTTTTAATAAATAAAGAAGATAAAAGCAGTTGCTTTCGCATAACTCTTCTAATCTCAGTTATCTTTTTAGGATTGTAGCTATGCAATGTCTTGATCTCAATGATATATACTTTTCCAGGGGAATAAAGAACAAGGTCTGGCTTTGCAATACCCATACGTTTGGTAATTGTAGGTTCCATGTCATTGTTAAGATAGCGGCGGAACTCCTGTAAGTCATCAAAACATCCGGATAATCTGTTAGGCAATGAGACTTCATGATAGGCTAACCTATCCTCATCAGGTATGCCGATTATGTAAGGAGTTTTTTCGATCTCAAAATTGAGATCTTCATTGATCCGTCTAATAATGTGAGAACTATAACCTGATCCGCGCTCACTGTTTTGAGTCAGAAAAACCTCGAATGAATTATCTGTATCTGCTTTCAAAAAGATATCATCGATGAACTTCCTATAGAAACAAAAAGCCACTTTTCTGCTGACATCAACCAATTCTGCATCTTTATATTGCGCTTTGGACAGTATTGGGTTCAAAGTACCTCTACAACCGTGGGGGATGTTGATGATATCTCTGAATTCATCTCCGAAGTAGCCATCAAGTCTTTTCTTGATTCTTGTCAGACCTTTTGGATAGCACTTGATCTTCCACTTATGCTGCTTAATCTCATCCAAAACCAAGAGATTTTGGCCCTGCCTGCAAAGATACCTTATCATAGAGGAGGGGGAAGTTGAAATTTTATATAAACTTTACCTCAATTTTGTCTCTTATTGATTGTTACATTCCTTTTTGGCTTTTGCGAAAAATATTTATAGTTCAATCTCTCCCAAGCATAAATTAGTGGGGGGTGTTTAGATGAGACAACAAATTCTTATTATATTTGTATGTATTCTATTGTTTATTGCTTTTTCTGGTTTTGCAACAGCAGCAAAAGATGATTCAAACTTCCATGCTTTGGCATTGAAGGGTTCAAAGGACTGTACTGATGGTTGCGGGAATCCGCCCAATGGAAATGATTTTGCAGCCCAGTACCAATACCAGTCATGTTTGGTTAATTGTCTTCCTGTTTTTTCAACTGCTTATAATTACTATGAAGTCGACAGTTTCTTTGATATAATCATGAATCTTCAGGGCCAGATCGATGAGATTGAGCTGACACCTGGTCCTGAAGGTCCACCCGGTCCTCCTGGTGCTGATGGTGAGGATGGTGCAAATGGAGCTCTTGGTGAAAAGGGAGATAAGGGTGACAAAGGAGACGCTGGTGATCAAGGACCACAGGGAGAACCCGGACTTGATGGTGCAGATGGTCTGCCTGGCGCACATGGTCAGGACGGAACTGATGGTCTTCCTGGTATCCCTGGTGCTGATGGTCGGGATGGTGTTGACGGAACTAATTGCTGGGATTTAAATGGAAATAGTGCGTGTGATGGTCATGAAGACGTAGATGCTAACGGAGGTTGCAATGCCTATGATTGCCAGGGTGACAAAGGTGATCAGGGTATTCAAGGTCTTCCTGGCGCGGATGGTGCGCCTGGTGATAAAGGAGATACAGGTGAATGTGACTGTCCAATAACAATACAGATGTATACTGATTTGTTATCAAGACTTGAGGCTTTGGAAGGACAATGCGTATCAACTGGCCCTGAAATCTGTGATGGTGATGATAATGATTGTGATGGTGAAATAGATGAGGGACCGTTATGGACCAATAAAGGAGAGATATGTGTTGTTGGTGCAGGAGTTTGTCAGAGAATGGGTAATTATATCTGCGATGTAGCATTCCCTGACGGTCCAACAATCTGCAATAGTAATCCAGGCGTACCAACTGAGACTCCTGAAACAACGTGTAATGATGGTCTAGACAATGATTGCGACAACGACATAGATGGTGCTGACTCTGACTGTGTATCTGGATGTCCTGCTGACTATGTGTATGAAGGAGATAACTGCATACATCAAAAACAGGTTGATTGCATCGACGTTGCACCCTTGCACTCATCTTCGAATATTGTACCTGTGACCATATTCTATTGGGCTGCAACAGGCTGGGAGATACCAGCAGATTGCGCTTGGAGTTGTGATTCAGAATGGGATGACTGTAATGGTGACCAGGGTGATGGTTGCGAAATACACATGTGGAGTGATATAAACCATTGTGGTGCATGCCAATATGCATGTGGTACAGAAAATGTGGCGATTCAGCAGTGTACTGGAGGATTATGTGATCCAATATGCCAGACAGGATGGGGTGACTGCAATAGCGATGGAAGCGACGGCTGTGAGACAGATTATACAACTGTAACAAATTGTGGTGGATGCGGTATTCAGTGTGCGCCAGGAGACTTTTGTACTGAGGGAGTATGCACCTCGCCAAGTGTTGATGAGGATGGAGACGGTTGGTGTGGTACTGGAACTGATTGTCCATTTGGAGGAGGAGACTGTGATGATGCTAATGCAAATATATTTCCTGGAAATCCTGAGGTCTGTGATGACTTAGATAATAACTGTGATGGACCTGTAGATAACGGTGCATTCAGTGATTCGTCCGAGCCTAACGGCGCCTGCAGCTCTGCAACAACACTTGCAACTGTTGGCAGCGATCAGACTAGGACATATACAGACAAGACAATCTTTGGATTAGGCGATAATGATTACTATAGAATCGACGCTGTAGAGAGTGATGGCAGTTGCGAGTGCTGTGACGCTTTCTGCTTGGACGAGGACTATCAGCTTGAAATCACGCTAACTGTACCGTCAGGGGCAGGATCATACATGTTCTGCACAGGTGAGACCTGCGGTAGCGTCGGCAGCAATTGCCAAGAAGTCTTAGCTGGGCAGACGCGTTCATGGACCTGGTCGATGGATGGTGCCTGCGTATTGAACGATGAGTACGATCGATATGTGAGGGTCTACGGCGATAACTCGCCAGCATATGATTGTGAGCCCTACACCCTAAGCTACAGTTTCACACCTGGTTGTTACGGTGTTAGCTGAGACTGCTGTCCTAAAGAACTAATTTTTTTTCTTTTTTTATTCATAAATGAGACAATTATATAAATAAATCTACATTCCTTTCTGTTCAAGGTGGTAAAATGGATATCCTAGAAGCAAGAATAAGAAAAATTATCTCAAATCCTTCTTTTAAAGAGAACATTCAGACAGTTGACGATCTTAGGGAATATGTCAAAGGCTACGCTGATACAGGCATTGCTGAGGCTAAAAAACTGGTAAGACCTAAATTTCTTAGGTCCAAGGTTGATTGGGAAAAAGGCAGAAAGCTCTATATTAAATGTGTGGTTCTACCTGTTGATGAGATTGGAGAAGAGATTGTCAAAGAGTATGAGGTGGCCAGGCTCGCTAACGATATTTCGAGAGAAGAGTTTTCAAGAAAAGTGCCTGAGATTATTAAAGATGTCTATGGGTCCCTTGAAAATTACGGAGCGTATTTCCAGAAGATGGCAGATCTCATACAACAACAGTCAGAGGTTATTGATGCTACAAAAACCAATAGGACAGAAACAGTATTTCTCAAAACACCCATAAAACTGATGCTTAGCAAGCAAAAGAAAAACTTCCATGATCTTGCAGCAGCATGTGTGGAGTATTCCTAGATAAAATTAACTAGCCTATCTCTTGGGCGCCCAATATATCTGAGCTCCGATGAAATATTTATTCTTACGCGGTTCGAAAGTGATATCTTTAAATCGAATATAGTAGGTGTTATTTCTGAATTCACCGAGCGGGAATTTCAGATATTGTGTAAAATCTAAGACTGATTTTAATTCATCGACCTTTTCTGTAATATCTGATAAAAAACCTCCTTTCTTTGCTGGTCTTGTTGGACTTTGATAGTTCAAGATTGGTATCTCTAATGCAGGTTTTTCATAATAAGCAGCTAGAGTCAATGGTTTTAGAAGAGTTATTCTATTGGATATGGGATTTCCAACTATACCGCCTGGTTTCTTATCAGATGCAGAAGCAGAAGATAATAAGCAAGAACCTACAACAGCGGTAATTCCCACTATCTTCAACAGAGATTTCTTCATTAATAGAACTGGGACTTTTAATTATATAAAGTTTGTCAATAGAAAATATTTATTTACTGTATTTGAAGACCCTGTCCATATCATCTTTTTTGACAATGAAGAGCTGTTGGATATTTACAGAATGATATAACGCAGCTACCTTAGGATTGAAGGCTGCCTTAAAATCAGGCATCTCCACCTCTCCACCCGTGTTGATGATTGTAACTTTATAGACCTTAGCAATCTTCAGTATCTCGGATTTGAAGTTAGAGGCTTGAGTAGGGGTGAAAGCATAAACCTCATCCCCTTCTTTATATGGGCATTTTTCAGGTGCTCTTTCTGAATTTCCATCAGGCCTGAAGTGCTCTCTATCAATACCTATTTGGTCTGTGTCAATTGTACCGCCCGGAATAACTGCATAGTTTATGGCAACTTGCAGTGCTCCTTCTTTCATCAGATCATCAAGATTGATTGTCATTTTAACAAGGGAATACAGCTAAATATATAAGCTTTTCTCAGATTCGGAAATCTTCTGTTTTTTCTTAAGTAATCATTATTAAGCTGAACTTTAGCATTATATCACCGAAAACTATTAAAACTATAGCAGACTATAGATTGGTATGGTGACTACAATCCAGATAAGCAGAACATTGCAAAAAGAGCTGGCCAAAAGAAAGCAATTTGATAACGAAAGCTATGAGGACGTTATTTGGGATCTGATAGAGGATACTATGGAACTTTCTGAAGAGACTAAGAAAGAATTAGAGGAAGCACGAAAAGAAATAGCACAAGGTAAAGTTTATACTCATGAGCAAGTTAAAAAAGAGCTAGGTCTATGATGGTGTATTAATTTGTATGAAATAATCTATTCGATAAAAGCTTCGAAGCAGTTAAGGAAATTAGATAAAGCAGTCAGAGAAAGGATATATGCTGTTTTGAATCGTATAAAGATAAGACCTTATTCATTCATTACTAAGCTGGTCGGAGATCCTGGTTATAAGCTTAGGATCGGAAATTATAGAATAATTATGGATATGGATAACGGGAGGCTTATTATACTTATAATCCAGATCGGCCATAGGAAAAACATTTACAAGAAGAGCTGAATTCTCTATTTTCTAGAAAACTTTATATTTAAACTAAGATTCACCACCATAAAATGGAACCTAATATTGAACAAGTGAATAAAGCCCTTGAAGGCACCCGTCAGATGTACAATGAATGTGTGATTTTTTCTTCAATGCCCGCTATGCAGTTTCCTGAGGTTGAAGCGTCGATGAAAAGTTTGACAAAGCGATATGAAGCATTTGAAAGAAGGATTAACTTGATGGTGGATTCAGCTAAGGAAAATGGCGATATTGATAAGCAGAAAAGGATTTTCGAATCAACAATGCATGCTTTTATGAAAACATTAAAAACTACTTCAGGAATGTTCCAGAATATGTTCGATGCAACAGCAATGGCATATTCCCAGAGTTTAGAAGAATCTAAAAACCAGTTCTATGGGAAAATGGCGGATAACTTTGTCCAGACAGTTAAAAAGAATATGGCTTCAAAACCACCGAGGGAATTAGAAGGTGATGATAAGCTTGTGGAGTTCTACCAGATAGCAAAGTCCTTTATGATAATGGATGATGTTGAAAAGCTTGATGAACCAACAGCTATCTATCAGCACACGATTCAAAAAGCAGAACAGCTTCGTGCAGCTGCAAGAGGCACATTCATCGATACAATGTATCTGGATGCTATCCTTGACGATAATAAATTTGTCAAGATTGATAAGCAAGAAGGGATTAAAGTTGATGGAGACATTCCACCTCTCGGCATGCACAACTTCATTGCCAAAGATGTCAACTTTAGACATGGAACATATGATTTCCCGACTAAGGAATGATGTTATTTTTTCTGTTTTAGATATTCTGTAACAATAGTGTCAACACTCTTTCCTTCAAGCATAAGGGGGATTGATTCGTCTGCCGAAATCCTGTTCTGGATTAACTTAGAAAGATCAGGAATGCCTATCCTCTTCTTGATGGCTATTGCATCTTCAAGATTATTTATTCCATAATCTGCAAAATTGCAGCTTGTTTCAACATTAAAACCACCCTCTGCCCATTTAACATAGTCATTTCCATAGAATATGTTGTTATCAGCCACTCGATATTGGTCGTCTTTTGTAGCAGTGCTGTCTTGCTGTAGATCATACCATAGATCGGGGTCGATCTCTCTGATATAAAACGCAGAGATGAGATCATAATCAACACCAACATCACGATAGCTTTCCACCATATGCTTACTCATACCAGTTGTCTGGATAATAGTGTCTATCTTGTCATTGCGAGGTTCAATAATACCCCAATACACAGAATATGAGAGCAAAACACTGATAGATAAAGTGACGCCTATAGTCCGTATAGCTTTAAGGCTGACCATCAGATAAAGGTAATGAGGTTTAATTTATAATTGTTTGCTGGAGAGATTCTCTCCTTTGAGCAAGAATTCTTCTGCATTCTGTTAAAGGTTCGAGCCTTTCTTTTTCACATTGTCTGATAAAGTTATAAACTGCAGGCCCTCTTACCAAGCGAAGATGCTCGTTGTATTCCATTGACAATGCCACAAGACTTGCATATCCTGTCATTTCAGGTTTTTGACGGATAAAGGTTTTATATCCATTTCTTGCTTTGGATTGCGTTTCTATCATTTCTCGCCTAAGATTTTTCATCGCTTCGAATGTGCCATCTAAGTCCTTGTGTTTTGGCGTGTTGCTCTCACTAAATTTCTTTTGCCAATCATTCTGGTGGTTTTCGAGTATATGAAGGGTTCCATACCTGGCAAGGGTGTGCTTGACAAACCATGAATCTGTCCATTGTGAAAACCATTGTGCAGATTTATGATAAGGTTCGTACTTGGTTAGCTGAAAACCTTGATTCATTAGGCTGTACATGATAAATTGCTTGTAGAATGTTTTTCCTGAGGGTGGCATCTGGATGTCTGAAGGGACAATTGATAAATCAACTAGTTTGTCAATGATAAACATCTCATAATCTAAATGCCTGTTTAATTTATCTGTTTTATTACCTGATGGTGTGTTTATTGAATTTTCCGCATTTTCTCTAGATTGCGAAATTTTTTCTACTATTGTTTCTCTTCTTTGATCATCTAGAAAATTGGGGACAAGTAATTTTTCTACAGGCTTTCCATTAAATAGTACATTTATAATTGCATCGTCAAAATGAAGTTTTCCTTCTGGCAATCCGTAGATGTTTAACAATATCTTATTATGACATTCTAAAAGCATCTCTCTAGCCTCAATTCTTCGAGTAACTTGTGGTTGGGCCATTTTAATTATTATAGAATCTTACCAATACCTTTGCCCCTGGAGGATGATATTTTTCTAAAATTGAGATGGCACATGCTCCAAAATCAGGTTTAGGATCAAATTCTTGTGATTTTAACCATAAACGCCTAGAAATCTTTATTGGATCGCTATAGAATGATTTTTCAAATTTCTTTACTGATTGTGACTCAAAGGACCTTGTAAATACCTGTCCTAACAAATTATCCTTATTTTTAATGATGGGTGGAAATGTGTCGAGTAGATACCATGATCCATCCTCTTTTTGGATAAAATTTTCTGGCTTGCAATCAATACCGATCTTCTCGTCAGATTGGGTGACTAATCTTAACGAATTATCGAGGATGATTTCAAAGGCTTCTTCCTTTTTTTTGCTTGATACTGTTGGATCTAATAACATGGTTTGAAACGTTTTTCCTTGTTCAAACACTTGTTCTATGTGGAAGAATTGGCCGTCGATAATTGGGATACTAGGAACAACACTCATGTGGTTAGATATTGCTGTGTTGTATAATTGGTGGAGTTTTTTTAGATTTGCCAGTGTTTCTACGGTGCCTCCATAGAATCCTTTGACAACCTTACCATGTACCAATCTTGGAGTTCCATAGTTCCCTATGAATTCTCTTAAAGTTGGGAATTTTAAAAATCTCCCTTCACTTTTTGTAACAACATCGCTGTCTTCCATCATGACATCATTTGCATAAACTTTATTTGGATTGAGTTCGGCTATTATTATCACCTTTTTATGACTTATAAGTAGTAAATTTGTAATATTAGTATATAAATGTTTCGGTTTATTAGGCATATTTTGTGTGGTTGATGAACGCACAAAATATAAAAAGATGAGTTCTTTTGAATAAATATGTTTATTTTACTGATCAAAATGTTCATAATAGCTTTTTTTCTTAATTTCATCTGGGAATGGTTGCATTCACCTCTTTATATAACCTGCAATAGGCTTTCAAAGAAAAAGAAAATCAACAGGATATTGTTGGCAGCCTTGTCTGACGGAGCCTGGATTGTTGTCTTTGCAGTGATATCCATATTTGCATTCGGCAACGAGATGATTCTTGAACAGGCAGGCAGCATCATACTGTTCCTGGTATTATGTCTTGGTTTTGCATACATCTATGAGAAAGATGCTCTTAGCTTTGAATTCTGGGAATATACAGACAAGATGCCTTTGATCTTGGGTGTTGGTGTTTCGCCCCTGTTGCAGTTGCCAGTGGTAGGTTTTATTTCTGCGGTTTTAGCCTCTGTGATTTGATTTTAGGATATGTGTTGTTAGTATGAAACTGTGCTCAATACCGACTTTGTGTAAAAACTGGGTTCTGTGTAAAAAGAAAGGATTCTGTGTAAAAATACCGAAACACATAATTTATATAGATGGTATCGTAAAAAGTACTCGTGCATGAAAAATATTATTCTCGTTTTAAGATTGTAAGTCATAATCTTTTTTGGAAGATATATTTACGTTGGGCCTATAAAAAGTGTATTGAGGATTTGAAGAAAGTATCTCATGATTTTAATTTTTCGAAAAAAGATTTTACAGCTTTATTATGTGGTACAAGTGGAGACGTTACTTCGCAGGAGTTTGTAAAATTCGTATTTTCTAAAAATCCTAACGCAGAAGTTAGGATATTGGATGTTTCATTGACACAGCTAGAGAAGAGCAAGGAAGTACTCTCTGAGAAATTCCTGAATGCGAAAATAAGGTATATTCTATCTGATGCAAAAGCAACTCAAATTGAGGATAATTCTATAGATTATTTAGAGACAGATGGACTCCTAGAATATTTTTCTAAGGAGGATATCTATCTTCTTTTTAAGGAATGGAAACGAATATTAAAAATAGATGGGATAATTACTTTACGCGCTTTTGCCAGTAGCTCGTTCTGGGGAAGAATCATTGACAGGATACGATTATTTATTTCAAAGCAGTATCTTGGCGTAACACTTTATGCACACTCGCTGAAACATATTTTAGGTGTTGTCAAGAAAACTGAATTTTCTGTCATCCAAGGAGGCAACACATTCTGCCCAACCTTCAAACGATTTTCTCTTTATAACAAATGAATCCTGTGTAAAAACGTTCTCATCTTGTGTAAAAACATAATTAGTTTCTACACAAAGCTCCGCCAACCGAAATATTTATAAATAAGTACATTCTACCCCTTCTTTGTTGACTTAAAGTCGACGAAAAATATACACAAAACAACACTGGAGTTTTCGACGAGAAAAGCTTCGGGGGTGATTGATATGAGTGACTCAGTATGGGAACTTGGAAGAATACCCGAGGGTATTTGGAATATGGTTGACGAAACAATGAGAGGTGGCGCAATACCAGTAAGACGTCCCCAGAATGGCAAGTGTTGCAGACGTGCTGTAACAGACATCTACGAGACTGAAACAGCAGTTATAGCAAGCTTTGAGCTGCCTGGAGTTCAAAAAGAAAATATTGAGCTGAACGTGACTGAAACTGAGATTGAGGTCAAGGTAGAAAAAAAGTCTGAAGTGGAAAAAGAAGATCAAAAGAAAGGATATTACCGCTTCGAAAGCTGCACAAACAGCTTCTATAGAAGAATGCCTTTGCCTGCAGAAGTCATGCCAGATAACACAAAAGCTGAATTCAAGGATGGCATCCTGAAGGTAGAGATGGCCAAGAAAGAAGCTAAACCAGAGAACCAAGCAACAAAGATCAACATAGATTAATTTTTTTTTTCTTATTATTACAGGTGAGACAATGAAAGAAAAAAACAAAGCATTGGAAGAAAAAGAACAGAAGATAGGCGAATTGACAGATATGCTCCAAAGACTGCAGGCTGAGTTTGAGAACTATAAGAAAAGACAGGAAAAACAGAACAGCCAATTATGCGATTTTTCGCAGGCAGAACTCATGTGCCAAATCCTGCCTATTCTTGACAGCTTTGAACTAGCCTTCAAGAGCCAGTCCAAGCCAGAAGAGTTCATAAAAGGTATGGAACTAGTATATGCACAATTCAGGGCATTACTTGAAAAGCAAGGCCTGAAGAAAATAGAGTGTGATCATAAGAAGTTTGATCCCTATTTTCATGAAGTTCTTTTAACAGAACCATCAAACAAAGAAGAGGAGACTATCCTTGAAGAATTACAGTCAGGATACTGCTTCAAGGATCGAGTTATAAGACACTCGAAGGTAAAAATAGCAAAAAAAAATGAACCAACCAAAACCGACTCAACCAAGAAAAAGGATATTCCTGAATGCTGAGAACATCCTTAGATTCTTTATAACCGAGGACGAGACACTGAACAATCTGTTAATATATCAGGGATCTGGACCGGATATTGTTTCCACAGACACCCAGATATATCAGGCGCTAGGTTCGATTGAAGATAAAGATGAGTTCAACAGGACCAAACTGGTTAAATTGTTTGAAAAAATCAAGCTTATGCCTGGAAAAGAAAAAATCATACTCACTCATGATAGGGTTAAAGAGTTGAGAAAATTAGCATTAACAAAAAAACAAGACTCAGACGAGTCAGGAGGTAAAAATGTCTAAGATTATTGGAATAGATTTAGGAACAAGCAACTCGGCTGCTGCTGTATTAGAGGCTGGAAAGCCTAAGATCATACCCAGCGCTGAAGGAGCAAGTCAATACGGAAAAGCATTTCCATCAGTAGTGGCCTTTTCAAAAGGTCAGATGTTGGTAGGAGAGCCTGCAAAGAGGCAGGCTGTAAGCAATCCTGAAGGTACAATCACCGCTGCCAAACGAAAGATGGGCACCAGTGATAAATATAAAGTAGATGGTAAGGAATACACTCCACAACAAATATCTGCTTTTATCCTTCAAAAGATAAAGAAGGATGCAGAAGAATTTTTAGGAGACAAGGTTGAAAAAGCAGTCATTACAGTGCCTGCTTATTTTGATGACAACCAGCGGCAGGCAACCAAAGATGCAGGAACCATTGCAGGCCTAGAAGTTATCCGAATTATAAACGAGCCTACAGCTGCAGCCCTAGCATTCGGCTTGGACAAAGATGCCAAAGAACAGAAGATCTTGGTCTTTGACTTTGGAGGCGGAACCTTGGATGTTACAGTGATGGAGTTTGGAGATGGAGTCTTTGAAGTAAAGTCAACATCAGGAGATACCAAGCTAGGTGGTACTGACATGGATCAGACCATTGTAGATTTCATTGTTGAAGAGTTCAAAAAAGAACAGGGTGTTGACATTAGCAAAGATACTACTGCCATTCAGAGGCTAAAAGAAGCTGCTGAAAAAGCCAAGATTGAGCTTTCTACAACTTTAGAGACTGAGATCAACTTGCCATATATAACTGCAGATGGTTCAGGTCCAAAGCACTTGGTCATGAAGATCAAGAGATCTAAGCTTGAAGAGCTGGTCTACCCGATTATCCAGAAGTGCAAGGATCCATTGATGCAATCTATCAAGGATGCCAAGATGTCAAACAGTGATATCAATAAAGTTATCATGGTAGGTGGGCCAACAAGGATGCCAAGTGTAAGAAAATTTGTTGAAGATACAATAGGCAAACCTGCGGAAAGAGGTCTTGATCCTATGGAATGTGTTGCAATGGGTGCAGCAATCCAGGGAGGAGTCTTGGCAGGTGATGTAAAAGACGTCCTTTTGCTGGATGTAACACCTTTGAGTCTTGGAATAGAGACATTGGGAGGTGTATGCACTAAATTGATAGAGAGGAACACCACCATCCCGACTAAAAAATCCCAGACATTCAGTACAGCAGCCGACAACCAGCCAGCTGTAACAATACATGTACTTCAAGGTGAACGAAGCATGGCACAGGATAATAAGTCATTAGGCCGATTCGATCTGGTGGGAATCCCACCTGCACCAAGAGGCATACCTCAAATTGAGGTGACATTTGATATTGATTCAAACGGAATTATGCATGTCTCTGCAAAGGATCTTGGAACTGGCAAAGAACAGTCTATAAAAATAACTGCACCAAACAAGCTCTCAGAAGATGAAGTTGAGAAGATGAAGAAAGATGCAGAGGCTCATGCAGATGAAGACAAGAAGCGAAAAGACGAGGCTGAAGTTATTAACCAGGCAGAGACTCTGGTCCATACTTCGAACAATATCTTCAAG
This sequence comes from uncultured Methanosarcinales archaeon, assembly GCA_964647565.1. Lineage (GTDB taxonomy): Archaea > Nanobdellota > Nanobdellia > Woesearchaeales > CAZYIM01 > CAZYIM01. Next base: position 29,758 of record CAZYIM010000006.1, on the reverse strand, counting down.
GAGATGGAAGGCAAGGTCGATGCCAAGGAGCTTGACGACATCAAGAAAGAGATTGAAGAAGTGAAAAAACTTCTTGAACCTGAGAAAAAAGATACAGAAGCCATCAAGAAGAAGATGGATGAGATCAACGAGAGGATGCAAAAACTCTCAACTGAGCTTTACCAAAAGGCTGCTGCAGAGCAGGCAAAAGCACAGCAAGCTCAACAGAAAGCTGATGAAAAGGGAAAAGGTAAGAAGTCAGAGAAAGAAGAAGAAAAGGTTGTCGACGCAGAATTCGAAGAAAAGAAAGAAGATAAAAAGGACGATAAAAAAGAAGATAAAAAGTAATTAGAAAAATGACAACCTGGTCAGACGCAGCTTACTCGGTTGCCATGCGGAGTGTGGTGTTCGAGTAAGTGGAGTAGGATAGAGCTAGGCTCTGGCCGTCTGTGCCACTGTTGTTGTTATTTTTCCTAATGCTAACTTATTTCCTTTTCGTAACCTTTTTAATTACCAGACATTAATGCATCATCAGAGGTGTTATATGCGGATTAAGAAGATTATTATCGAGAATTTCAAAAGCATCGATCATTTAGAGATCACTGACCTCTCTAATCTTAACATCTTTATTGGCAAGAACGATGCAGGTAAGTCTAATATTCTAGACGCTATTGACATTATTTTCAATGCAGACCTGCAGACACATTTCCCTGAATTGGTGTTAGAAGAAAAAAACCTGATTGCAAAACGGTATAAGGGAGATCTATCTCTTATCCTGCATGATCGGCTTAAGGATTATTTTGACATTTCTTTACATCTGGAGCTGTCAACAATTGAATTGAAGAAACTTAACTTGTCTAAAGTGTTGGAAAAGGCTAATTTTTCTGGCTATGAATCAGGTCATGAATTGGTGATCAAGAGACGGATAAGCACTGACTCGAAAAGCAATAAAACCAGGTGCAATCTTGACTTTGTAAGCCTGGACCGTATAATGCTCGTAAAACCCTCATATGAAAAACAGAGAGTCTTATATTATACTGATAAGAGTATCGAGTTTAAGGATTTTGATGTGAAGAAAAAAGGATTGGTCATAGAGACGTTTCTTAAGAATCTTGGCAACCATTTTGAGTTCATTCCTGCTGAGCGAAATATTATCAGGGATCCTATGCCCGCTTCACAGAAGACCAAAGCAGAGGGTTTCATAAAAACTTCTTTAATCAATCTTGCCAACAGTGAGGACAGGGACAAGAGGCTGATGTTTCAACAGTTCACAAGCTTCATCAACAGGATGTCAACCCTGATTGAGAAGGTCGTGCAGGTGAAAAGAGGCAATAAGGTGGTTGATGTCAGGTTTGAGACCAACGAGGGCGTAGAAATACCCCTAACCTCGATAGGCGGTGGCAATTATGAACTCTTACTCTTGATGCATGCTCTTATTATGTCTGGCGGTTCAATTATTGCAATTGAAGAGCCTGAGATACATCTGCATCCTGAAGCCCAAAGAAAGCTGTTCGATATGGTGGCAGAGTTTTCAAAGGCTTCCCAAATCATATTAATCACTCATTCGTCTGTCTTTGTAGATCCCAAGATTATCAGAGGTCTTTACAGGGTTATAAAAAAAGATGAGAAAACATTTGTCTATGGCATGGCAGAACAGGATTTTGTCAACGTCGACAGATTGGAGCAGGAACTTAACGCAGAGAACTGTGAGATGTTCTTTGCCGACAAAGTGCTTCTGGTTGAAGGAATATCAGATAAGATGTTCATGGAGATCCTGATGGGCAAGTTCTCAAAATCAACTGAAGAGATAAAAGTAGTCAGTAGCTACAGTAAGGACAACTTCACTGTTTATGTTGCTCTACTGAAGATATTCCACATACCTTACATGATCATGACAGACCTGGATTCTATCAAAGGCAGGTTCTGGCCGAAAGTAATATATGAAGAGCTCAAGAAAGCAAGAAAGAAGATTCAATCCAGGAATGAGAGGATTGCATATCTGAAGACAAAGAATATCTTTGTGCTTTCAAAGGGAGCTCTTGAGCAATCGTATCCTGTAAGATACAGGAGAGGTCAGACCAAACCATTGGATGCATTGTATGCAGCCCATAATATAACAAAGGATGAATACAATTCAAACAGGATGAAAGACATCAAAGAAGTTATTGAGGCATTATGATGGCAGAGAAAGACTACTACAAGATTCTGGGTGTTAGTAAGGACGCAACTAAAGATGAGATTAAGAAAGCCTATAAAAAGCTGGCCATGAAATATCATCCTGATAAGATTGCAAATGCTTCAGATTCAGAAAAGAAAGAAGCAGAGGAGAAGTTCAAGGAGATCAATGAGGCTGCGTCTGTATTGGGTGATGATAGGAAAAGGGAGACTTATAATCAATATGGTAGCGAGGGTTTGAAGAGAGGTCCTGGCGGCTTTGACTATAATAATTTTGACTTCAGGGACTTTGGTTTTGGAGGAGAGTTTGACTTTGGCGATATATTTGACACCTTTTTTGGAGGTGGCGGCCGTTCAAGAAGAAACTCATCTCGAAGGGGTAATGACCTTAGATATGATATTGAGATAACCCTTAATGAGGCTGCCTTTGGAATCAAGAAAACCATATCAGTAAAGAAAGCTGATAAATGTGATAAGTGCAATGGCGCAGGAGGCACTAATTTAGAAAGCTGTGAAGAGTGCCAGGGCACAGGTCATGTGAGACAAACCAGGAGGACGCCATTTGGGCTCTTCCAGACAACCACCACTTGCAGAAACTGTAGTGGCTCAGGCCAGGTAATTACCAATCCTTGTGCAGAATGCGAGGGTACAGGCAAGTCTGTTAAGACCAAGAAGATAGAAATCACAATTCCTGAAGGTGTGGAGGATGGCCAACAGCTAAGGCTTTCGGGAGAAGGTGAAGCTGGTTACAGGAATGGAAGGACAGGAGATCTATATATATTCATACATGTGAAAGCTCATAAATATTTTGAAAGGCATGGTAATGATATTCTATTAGAGGTGCCAATCAGCTTTGTGCAGGCATCGATGGGTGATGAGATTGAAGTGCCGACATTAAAGGGTAAGGCAGATCTGAAGATCCCGAGTGGAACCCAGTCTGGAACCATATTCAAGATGCGCAGCAAGGGAATACCCTACTTAAACAGCTATGGCTCAGGAGACCAGCTTATAAGAGTGGACGTGCAAGTGCCTAAGAAACTTTCTGGTAAACAAAAAGACGCACTAAAGGAGTTTGCAAAAGCCTCTGGCAAAGATGTCAAGCCCCAGAAAAGCTTCTTTGGAAAGCTGTTTGGTTAGTTGCCACCGAGAATATTATCTATCTTAACAACTGCATCTTTTAGGGGTTTGTATCTGGAGAGATTGCCCCCGAGTTCAAATGCTCTCGCTGTAAACTGTTCCCTGCTCTTTAAACTTGGTCCTTCTTTGAGCAGCTCATGATATTTAGCTCTTTCTTTGGGTGAAAGATCTACTGTAATACTGATGGAATGGTCGTCGTTGACTTTAGCATCATACCGAACATCAAGAAGGAAATTGCTAGTCTCTCCTATATTTTCTGCCATCACTAAATTGGCATCATTGGCTTTTTGAGAGGTTGAATAAGGTTTAGTTGTGTGCATTATCTTTGAATCCAGCAGATTTACCTTATAGACCGGATTCTTAATCTCTGTTCCATCCCTATCAAAGTACATGATCATTTCCTGACCGTTTTCAGACTGGAAATCACCTGACATAAGTCTTCTTTCCTCTTTAGTATATCCAAACAGACCAAAACGATTACCAGGGATGTAGAATACATCGCCCTTTATGCTGGTGCTGACTTCTGCTCCGCTAGGCATGGTATTCTTTAATGTTGTCACAATAGTAGGAGCTCCGGGATAGAGCATTTTTTTAAGATGGCTGAGTTCTGTATTCTTGGTAAGTTCAATTGAAAATGTAGGTGCATTTCCAAAGATGTTCACGATCGGATCATTCTCGATCAATCCTAATAGGAATTCGCCTATTCTTTGCTTGTTATCCTGTGCAAACTTCTCTGCTTCTGCCATATAGACTGAGTGATCGATGGCCGCCTTGATTCTTGAAGTAAGGTTTTTCCTATGTTCAACAGTTTCTCCTAATGGCTGTGTATCCAATAGATATTCAGTTACATTAGAGCGTGAACCCATTGTCGCTTCATCTTGTTTCTGTCTCCTGTGGCCTATCTGTAGAAAATGATTTTGTTCATTGAAAGTGAAATATACATCAAGAGCAAACGGGAACTTTTCTGTACCGCCCCTAAATACTACCTTGGCGAAGTTGATGTCATAGAACCTTTCAATATCAGCAGGTTTAAGACTGTAATCTTCTAGTTTATTCCTATAATGTTTAATTGAGTCCTGTTTTTTAATAATATTGCAGATATCATCGATCAATGGCTCCATTTCTTCATGTGACATTTTATTTAGATAACCCAAGGTACATGCATTTATTATCTTGAATGGAGGGATCTTGATTTCATCGTATTCAACACCTAGGTCTATTAGGTCTTTTGTTGATTCATTAAGCTTCATTTTAATAGGGGAAACACTTAACTTTATTTAAATATTACCATTGTCACCCCTCCACAATAATAAAATTTCAATTAGAAAAATTTAAAAACTTTCGTTCTTAATATCAGATCATGGTTCTAGAGCACCTGTTTCCAGAGCAATGGCTTGAAAAAAAGGGCGTGTATGCGTTAATACTGGGTGCTGGCTATTCTCTTATAGGAATAATCCTTGCCAAGATATTATTTCCCAAAGACCCAGCATTGGTTGCAGTAGCAATCACTGCCATACTCATGCTTCCTGAGCTCTACAAGATGTTCTCCTTAGAGGAGAAAAAGGAGGAACAAGAGAAAAGATTCTCTGTCAAAGAGCTCTTCAAGGATAACAAGGACTTTGTCAAGACTTATCTGTTATTGGCCGCAGGCATCTTCATTGTATATGCAATAGCAGCGTCTGTATTGCCCAGCTTTCAAGTAAACACATTGTTCCAACAGCAGCTTGAGATGAGAGGGGCAACTGGCAAGATGATCCAGGAGCCTTCAGGGTTATCAAGTGGCATGGCATCCATATTCTCATTAAATGGCGGCCTGTTCTGGATGATCCTCAAAAACAACTGGTGGGTTTTGTTTGCATGCTTTTTTGTCTCATTATTGACAGGAGACGGTGCCATCTTCCTGATAACCTGGAACGCCTCGTTATGGGGCACCATATTTGGGGTCACTGCAAGGAACGCAGCGCTATATGCAAATGTACCTATCATGTATTACTTGTTGTTAGTCTTATTGATAGTATTACCTCATGCTTTCCTGGAGATATTATCATACATACTCGGAGCCATATCTGGAGGAGTTATATCCAAGGATGTAATTCTTGAGAAGTTCGAAAGCGCCAGGTTCAATCGAGTATTTATGTACAACTTCATGCTTTTCATATTTGCAATCCTGATCCTGATCATAGGAGTTGTAGTAGAAACATGGGTGCTAGGCCATGCCACAGTCTACAAAGATATAATCCTGCAGAGCTATATGATAGGATAGGGTAAGATTTCTTATTTCCACTTACAATCGTAATAGTAGAGATGGCAATTTTCTTCTGTTTCACCACGGTTAGAACATTTATCTAGTGCGAAATCTGTTTTCATATTGTGGACAGTGAAAATTCTGTTAGGACAAGTGCCCTTTAGATCGCAAATGCAGGTTTCGTCTACTGCAACAGAACTAGTTTCTTTATTATCCAACAAAACCCTTGCCATACCTCCTGTGTTAGCAGCTTCTGCATCAGAACTTAACGCCACTGTAGTCTTTTGATTGGGCATACTTGCAAAGACCATAACAATGATGCCAACCACTGCAACAATTGCAACGATTGCTAAGAGATAATAATTTGAATCCTTTTTTTTCATAGTAACACACCTCTATATAAATACAAATATTAATAAACTGATATAAAAACCTTTCGCTAGGGTGATAGAATGTCAAATATGCAATTGAATATTCCTCCAGATGTAAAACCAATCTTTGCAACAGATGTCTCAGTGAACATCGGTATGAAGGTCAATGTTGCCAAAGACAAGAAAGGCAAAGACGAGATCAAGAAGTGGGCCTTGGTTGAACTGCTTTTTATAGACAAGAATACGCGGAACATTATTGGCCGGATGCTTATAGATCCATTCACTGCAATGAACCTTTCTAAGATGCTGAGTGAGAGCACCAATAAGCTATTTAAGGAAATGAAGTCCAAGAAGATACCTGCCAACATGAAGAAACAGGTTGAATCTGCAAGAAAAGCCAAGAAAGAGAGCAAGGTGGAATATATAGGGTAATCCAAAGAAAAACATTTATAAAACAATTCTTTCCCCTAAATAGCATATCCCCCCTTAGCTTAGTGGCTAGAGCGTCTGGCTGTAGAAGTTGCTTGACGAGCCCAAATGTAGTTGGGCATGAATGAAAAGCAATCAGCTCGTTGTAACCGGAAGATCCCTGGTTCAAATATCCCAGAGGGAGACCACAAATCCTTCAGGATTTGAGAGTCCTGGAGGGGGGATTTAATTTTCTTCATTTTTCTAACATTTTTCAGTCGAGAAAACTTATCTGAAATGGGGTGAAGTCCCTTAAAGGAAACTACATCTCAGATAAAATCCCCCTATAACTTTATGAATTCAGGATAGAAATTAAGAAGTATGATTAACTGATAAGTTAAAACAAATTTGGTTACTCTTTCAGGATCAGGATTATTTTTGAAATGAATTTCTGGGCATGCCTGTATATTTCATCAACGCGCCTTTCAGTGTAGGTCTTTATTGCTGAGTATCTTGCTGCGTGGCTTTCTTTTCTTGCATCCTCAAAATATTTGATGTACTCATCCTCAAATATCTTATACGCCTGATCAAGGAGTTCTAAGTCCTCTTTCTTGATCTTGTCAGGAACCATTAGATGTCCTAAGGCTATCTGCGCAGAGAGATGATCCCTGACCTCATAGCCCCTTGACAGAATGGCTGCTTTTGCTGCGTAGAGCATTGAATAGTATGAGATGGTTATTGCCCAATAGTTCCAGTGCAATTTCTTAGGCTTTGTTTCTTCTGGTTTTAGGTTCTTGTGATGTTGAGCGATAAGCAGGCTGTTTTCTGCTTTTTCTAGAAATAGCCTTATCTTAAATAATTGATCTGAGTCTTTGATTCTGTTTTCGCTGATAAACCTGTCGAAGAGCTTTTTGTATTTTTTCTTATCGAATTGCATCCAGCACCACCTCCCAGAATCGCTTTGGATTGTTTAGGACTATGTGATTCTTCAACACTTGTTTTCCCACGTTTTCATTTGTTTCTTTTATCATTGTCTTGAACTCTTTTTCCTTGAAGAATAATGGATTGATTTCAATATCGTGGATGGTTTCATATTTGGAGAATGAGATTGTTCTTTTTCCGCTCTTATTTATGATCATAATGTCCATATCACTTTTTTCTGACTCTTTTCCTAGGGCGTAGCTTCCGAAGATCAGCACCACATCATCAGTATCCAGTTCATCTCCAATAATTCTTATCAAGGGCCGATTCTTGAGAAACTCCTTTTTTTCCTCTTCTGAAGATATGGTTAAGTAGGATTGTATTATCTTGTTTTCTCTGTCAAGCCGTATCACTTTTGAGTTACCCACCACCTTAATAATCAGCATATCCTGAATATTGAGTATTTTCCTGTAAAATGTTGCATAGGGTATTTTCAGGATTTTGCTGAGTTCATGCATTGTAAACTCCTTTTCAGGGTTTTTTCCAAGATAATTTAGTATTTTAAGTATGTTATTCATTTTTGAATAATATTATTCATAATTGATATATAAATTTTTTGGTTGAATATAGAATTGCAGCTCTTATTCTTTTTTGCTCTAACATATTCAAAGCATTTTTATATATAAATAAATTCCTAATTTATTATAATAACAATAACAGGTGGTGGTTGCATGCTTCCAAGAGCTCTCAAGAAAATAACTAAGAGGACTATTGATCTGGGTCTTGAAAAGATCACTGAGATTTATTTCAAGGATAGTAGCAAACAATGGAATGTGAGGTTTGAGGATGTTGATGGCAACCCAATTTATGGAGAAACTCACGAAGAATATTTGGAATTTGTGCCAATGGGAGATGAGAGTGTTTTAGTTGCTTTGGATCGAGACCAGCATAGGGCTGTTGTAGTTGACAGAGAAGGCAGGCATCTTTTTGGAGGGTGGCACGATCAACCAATACTGTTCGAGAAATTTTATGATAAGAACTTTTATGCAAGGGCACGAGATTTAAAGGTTCTTGAATCATGTTACTTTTCCAGGGATGGGGTGAGATTTAAATGGTTCAACGAAGTGCCACTGTTTGATTATCATTATGATTTTATCAACAAGCTTGGTTTGAAAGGTAAATATAACAAGATGTTTACTCAAATTGACGAAAAGATGCCTTCGAGCAGTTTTGTTCCATCCCAGCCTTATACTTCTGATGACCGGCTTAAGGTGTATACTGCAATATGCGATAGGGTATCCAGGCTGAAGAAGCTTTATGATGGAGATGCACTCAGAACCGAAGTCAGTCAGCTTATGGACTATGTATTAAATTATAATAAAAAAAACATGGCTAATTTGGCAAAGAAGCTGAAATAGATTTTTTTTCTAAGACTAAAGTATCACCCAAAGAACAATCGATATTACAATAATCGCAGGTATTGTGACAGCAAATCCTCTTTTAGAAAATTCTGCCCAGGTTATCTTAAAACCTTTTTCCCTGATCAGGTGCAGCCACATTAAGCCTGCTAGCGAGCCTGAAATGATAAGGTTGGCTCCGATATTTGAGCCGACTATGGTTGAATAGACAAGAGGTTCGATATTTGATAGTGATAGTCCTGCCAATACAGAACTCATCAGTATAGTTGAAGGCAGGTTGTTAATCAGCGCAGATAGAAGTGAGCTGATAACGACTGCTGATATGATGACAGTGAATGAATCACTGCTAGATATAAGACTGATTATATTTTCTAGCGGTATAAAGTTCACAATAACAAAGAGGATTGAAACACCAATTAGCATTTTCCAGGGCATTCTCTTTGCCAATAACAGTCTGTTGTATTTTGTAAATACCAACATAAATATGAATGCTCCAAAACTATATGCCCAGAGAGGAAGTCTATGAATAGGCTCGAAGATTGCTAAGGTTATTACTAATCCTAACAGGATTAACGAAAGCTTCATCTCGTATTTGTTTTCTATCAGTTTATTCAGCTCAACTTCTTTTACAGAAAAAGTCCTTTTAATTTCGTTGTTGAACATAATCCGTAGGATCAAATACTCAACAATCAATGCTGCAATCATTGGGATGAACAACACTTCTAAAAATCCCATGAATGAAACTCCGATCACATCCGCAATCATGATATTGGTCAAGTTCCCGAGCAAGTGACCTAACGAGCCAGTATTGGCCACAAAGAATAACATGAACAAGTAGGCCTTGGGATGCTTATCGTGGTGCAAACCGATGTGGAGGATGAATGGCGTTAAAGTCAATATCACTATATCGTTGGCAGTAAAAAAAGTGATGATCGCACAAACCAAAAATAAGAAATTGAATAACCTAACGCCGTCATGTTTTGCCAGTTTAGTCGTCTTATAAGCACACCATCTGAAAAAACCAGACTGCTCCAGGGCAAAAGATATAAATGAGAATGAAATAAAGAATACCAATACCTGCCACGGGAAAACAAAGATCATGTTAAGTCAGTTCATATAATACTATTTAACTTTTATGAATTTAAAACCTGCTTGAGGGATTCTTTTTTCTTTAAAAAAATAAAAATTATTATTTGAGCACATTTATCCAGACGCTGTATTCTAATCCTGCGTTTGGTCCGTCGAGGATGTGAATAACATGCTCATAGTCTCCATTCATGAAAGGGCCCATATTTTTTGTGCATCTTATCTGCCTATCAGTAACCTGATCTGGATGCAAATGCATTTTAAATTTCTTCTGTTTTTTTCACCTTCGATTACAATGTCAAATAGCGTATATGGTTTTCCTTCATTAGGTCTTTTATGTTTTGGTTCGTGGCCTAGTTTTTTGACCTTTACAATTTTTCCGTCATATAGTGTTTCAGTCATTTAATCGCATCCTTGCTTTTTTTATTTTTTTTTCTTTTTCTTACTTATCTTTCAGGAAGCTAAATCCATTCTCATTTTGCTCTTCTGTTAAATACTCCCTTTTTCTGTAATATAGCTTTGTAAAGTCGCTTTCTTCAAGGATCCTTTTTTCTACAGGATCATCAGATAATTTCATCCTGGTTGCATATGGTTTTCCTATCAATTTTGCCTTTTGGGCATGGGTTAATGCGGTTGGATCAAATACATCTCCATAATCAAGTTTTTTTACCCAGGCGGAATACTCGTTTTGTCCGGGAATCTCAATGCGATTTCCTTGACTGTTCCATTGGACTGTGAAATTCCAGTATGGTTTTATAAAGCCAACATCTTGGCCCATTGCATATTTTGTGATGTCCAGGCTCCATCTGGGTGCGATGATTCCTTTTGATTCATAGAGAGAAAGTACTTCATGCCAGATGTCCAGGCTGATTCCTTCAAGGAAATGGAAATCCTTTTCAGGATTAAAGCTTTCCAGATCGGGATCTCTGAAGGAACGCATGGTATCCGGGGTCGTTGCATCTGTTACATATCTGCCGACATGGTTGAATGCAATGACATGTTGCTTTGTATTTAAATTTTCAGGTAAAGATATGGTTCTGTTTTTTATCTCATAGCTTTTTTTAGTCATATGTTCGGATTCCATTCTTTTCTCATAAGCATTCATAGCTACTTCCTGCTCGATGACGCATGTTACAAAACCTGCTATAAGTTCAAGGAATAAGTCATGATCTCCTTTGTTTTGATTATCTTTCATTTCATTATCACCTCTGAATGATTAACTTAATGAAATATATAAGTTTCCCGTATATTTTCTATTAATCCCGGGAAAAGTTTATATACTAGTTCATTTTACTATATATAATGAAAAGAAAACTAACTCGCCAGAAGACCGCATATACAATAACCCTGCCCATAAAGTGGGTCAGGGATCATAATCTTCAGCCTTCTGATGAGATAGAGTTGACTGAAGATGAAGAGGGCCTTAAGATAACCACTGACAAGATCAGCCAATCAAAAAAAGTCAAACTTCATTTAAAGAAAGGTATAGATCATTATTACCGAATTCCGATTGAGAACCACTATCTCCGTGGCACAGATGTTGTAGAAATAACCTTTGAAGATAAAAAAGCAATACGAATCATCCAGGAAGTGGTATCCAATCTCAACGGATTTGAAATTGTTGACCAAAAAGAAAACTATTGTCGGCTTTCAGAAACTGCCTATCCAACAACAAAAGAGCTGTTGACCCTATTGAATCGCTTGTTCAACATAATAAAATATACGCATAGTGTTGTTCTGGAAGATATAAAGAAGAATAAGTTCGAGAACATGGAGCTTCTTGACCAACTTATCTCTGATACCAGACGATTCTCCCTGTTCTGTAGGAGAACAATCCATAAGAGGAGTATTATATCAAGGACAGATGAAGTCTTTATGGACCTGCTGCTTGAGAGGCTTGTGATAACCAACTATGAAAACTATTTTCTTTATCAAAAATTGAGCAGTAAGAGGACAACAAAACCTATTAGGAAACAGATCATTAGATTGTATGAGGATGCAGCCAATCTTTATGATATGTTCTCCAGGATGTATTATACTGCAAACACAGACGAATTTACAAAAATTAATGATCTTTGGAATAAGATATATTTTATTGATGGTCCAAAACTTTCAAATAAATGCGGCGAGCCAGAGTTTAGTATTATTTATCATTCAATGGCACTTTCCTATATTGTTTTCCTTGTTGCCCAACCAAACACAGTGATGGTTGTAGAATCATTAAGAGAAAGATACAGTTAATCTATCTATTTGTAATTCGAGTCTCAATACAGTTTGGATGATTTCCAAACTTTTCATTCTTGTTGATTATGGCTGGTTTGTCAAGCTCTTCAGAGAAATAAACAAACTTTTTTGGCATGTACGCTTCTGTCCTTGAGGGTGTTACGCCTTTGAATGTGTCAGGGGAAAAGAAGGTTATATGTGTCTTTTCAAGGTTCACTCCTTGGTCTATTATATATTTCTTTAGAAGTCCGTATCTTTCAACAGGGGTTAGTTTCATGACATCTTTGAACGGTTTACCCCATCTATTTTCAGCATCTTCCCTATCGCTTTGCAATGGATAGCAGACAATAGCTAATACAGAGTCATTGCCGCTCTTTAAAGAATCTTCAAACATTATTTCTAGTGAATGCTCAGTGGATTTGCCAAATGTTGTTCCATCTTCCATTAAGTTAAACCGTTTCACATAAAGATTGTAGATCTGTTCGCCGAACTTTGATATGTCAAGCTTTACATCTTCTGTTCTTGGGCTAGTTTTGCCTCTAAAATCATGATAGAAAAAGGGCATATGTTCGTTATTGTTGACCCGTCTCATATTGTGATCTGATTCCACACCTAAATACTGAAAGGTCCTGTCTTCAAGATTAAAGCCTTCTGCAGTGGGATAGAACTTAGGTGGGAAAACTGGTAAAAAATCGATCTTCTCAACAGGTATGTTTTCGGCCAGCAACAGTTTTTTCAACCGTATCATTCTTTGGAAGTATGAAAGAGAATTAATTTCAGGATTAAAGAATCTTTTTCTTGTAGTTTCATGCTCGGGAAGTGTCTGTTCTGGCGCTATTTCAGCTGGATCTGCGCCTGCAATGCCTATTACCAGGCTGTCAACCTTGCCTAAGCAATCCACTTGTCCTGCTTGCTCTCTTGCAGTAGTATGTTGTCCATCCAAAAGAAGCTTCATTTCAGGATCTATTTCAAAATCAGGATTACATGCAAGATTAAAGGTAGTGACAATATCCTGTATCCTGCCCTGGTTTATCTTCTGCAACCGCCCGTGGAATTCAGCTATGCTCATATAGCTTATTTTAAGCATTTATAGTTTATAAATCTTTCGTTTTTTAACTACTATTGAGTGATAAATTTACCCTCAACTAACAGCTACTATGTTCTCGCTGCTCTTATCTTGGCACCGATGTAGTTTCCGACAGCTTCCTTTGCTCTTCTACACAGCTTCACAGGTATTGCAACTGCATGATAAGGCAGTCCAACCAGAGCTGAGCCTCTTGTCATATCGGTGTCCTCTTTGAATCTGCATAGGACTTGTGGGAAAGCAATTACAAGCATGCTTACAAGACCTGCTCCCACACTCTTAGTCATATATGTCGCTGCAACACCAGTCCCAAGCAATTCGAATGCCATGTTGTAGTTGCCTGTACTTGATGCATATACTTCTCAAGATGTGTCATATCGTAAAACTCACGATTCTCTCTTGGATCCTCGTGGTATTTGTCCACCAGGTCATCAAGCTTATTCATAATTGGCGACTTGGATTCCAGCATCTTCATCCTAACCTCTAGAGGGAGTGCTCCTAGAGCACTGCTTCCAAGGTTAAATGCTAGTTTTCCGATCGCGTACTTGATACCTGCGTAAACCTTCTTGGAACTATTACCGACAATATCGGCAATATCCTTGCCGATCAATGTGTAAAATTTCTTAGTTTTTTGTTGCATCTTAATTAACTCCTTCAAATTCATTGAAGTTATGACACTTTGGATGTTTTCCCGCCAGCTCTTTGGGCAAAGGTATAGTTAAATTATGTCTATACCAGTCCTTGTTTTCAACAAGAAAACCTGTTCTTATATTAAGATTGTGCAAATGTTTTGAAACTGTCTTTACTTTATAACTGAAATCACTAATCTCAAACAGCATCTAAAGCGTCTGTTATCTGGCGATTTTTTATCAATGTTAAAATTGGAACAGATTTGGTTCTCATTCACTTTTAATCTTTTTTTTCTTATTCCTTCGCACCGAGGGTGAGGCTGCTTTTTTAAGGCAGCCTTTAGACCCATCAGTGTGAACAACCTGATAATTATTTTTTGTCTCACCTTATTTGTTTTGTAAATATTCTTGATAAGCCTGTTCTGCAAAATATTTCTTGGCATTGAAGACCTCCATCTTCTCGACCTTTTTGTCTTTATCGAGATCTAGACATACAAGCATATCTTCAAGTGTCTCCTTGACTATTTTTGGATGAGGTTTTCCTTCTGTTTCAAGCCTCATGGTTGTGTAACCATCGATAGTGATGGCATTGAAATAGGTTACTTTTACAGTTCCTGAAGCCATTCCGATTATGTATTTGACATCCTCCAGGTCATCCTTTCCTATTATATAACCATGGACTTTTACCTTCTGATGACCATATCTGTCTCGCATCTGCTCAATCCTTTCCTGAATATGTGGTGGAAGCTTATCCTTTGGATCTTGTGCTAGTCCATGCTTGATACCTCCGAATAATATCATGCCTGCGAAACCTAGTTTACCTAATGTTTTCAACATTGTTCGTTTGTTCATCTAACTCACCTCGGTTTGAGTTGGGTACAAATTTAATCGTATTTTTTTTCTATCCTGTAGCCTTTCATTTCGAAAGCGGCAATTATTTCGGAAGCAATTTTTTCATTGAAAAAGATTGCACCGATCTTATATCCTGAATCTCTAAGACTATCAGCATTCATGTTTTGTAGAGGGGGTGCTATGCCCAGTTTGCTCTCTCTTTCGACTACTAAAGGCCTTATATATGATTCTTGCTCCTTTCCGAATTCACTTAATGATCCGTATCTATCGATTAACTCATCGATAAATCTGTGGTGTAATTCCTGTGGCAGATCGCTATCAGCTAGGATTACACAATACTCCTTTTCATCTGCCAACAACTGTTGCATACGTTTATCTTTTCCTGCCATAGGGTGTTTTCCGAAGTACAAATCTATTTTCTTTTCTAATCTCATTTTTTCTCACCTTTGATTTTTTATAATTAAGCAGAAACACCTTGGTATTTCTGCTTCTCTCTTCGTCTCTCTAACAAGTATGAGACGCCTTTACCTATTGCATATAAACCAACAAGAGGAACAATCACTCCAACTGGATTCTTTGCTACACTGTATCCTATATTGATGATGTTCTCACCTATCTCTGCAATATATCCCTGGTCTTTGATAATTGAACCGACCAACTCAACAGGGTATTTCACACCTGCGTATAGCTGCTCTAAAACTCCATTGTGAGCTGCACTTGCAGCTCCTAGACCTGCCACAAAAGCTACAGGAGGGATTGCCTTGTTTCTAACATATTTAAGGCCATCCTTGATCCTTGCTTTTAGGTCCATTTTTGGTTTATGGCCTTTTCTTTTTTGGCCAGATTTAGGTATATTTCCTTTACCATATTTTTTTTCTAATCTTTTCTTTCTAAGATAGTGTTTCACAACTTTTCCGCCAATATATCCTGCTGCGATTGGAATAACAACAGCATATGGGTGCGCTATTAGATTTACACCAACACTAAGTGCTGCTTTTCCCAACAGTTCAACAAGACCCTGGTCTGCTATTGCATGACCTATGATCTGAGCTGGGAATTTGACTGATTCTATAATCATTTCAAGTGCGCCGCCCTTTGCAGCTGCAGCAGCTCCAACTCCCATTGCTATACCTGCAGGTCCTGCAAGTTTTTCTGCTATGTATTTTGCAGGTTTCTTTGCTTTTTTTGCCACGTATAGTATGGGTTTCTTTGCTTTTTGGATTATGTATTCGATTCCTTTTTTCAAGGGATGTTCTTCTTTTTTTTCAGGTTGTTCTTGGTTCATTTTTAACTCACCTCGGGTTGTGGTTATTTGTTGGGCTTAGTAGATGCCCCACATCATTGCTACAATGTCCTTTTTTGCTTGGGCACTTGCGCCCAGATCATCTTTGTTTTCCTTCATCAACCATTTCCATTTTTCTTGTGAAACGATTTTCATTTAGGGTCGCCTCTTTCTTGTTACTACTATTAAGGTAAAATAAGTATATAAACTTTTCACAAGAATTTTTTGACAAAAACAAAAAATTTATATAAAAAAACCACTAAATAACATAAAAATGGTTAAATTAATCAAACTAGATAAAAAAGACCTGAGAATCCTTAAAGAGCTATTCATAGATGCCAGAAAACCATTATCACAAATTGGCAAGGTAGTGGGCCTTTCCAAACAGGTTGTAGATTATAGGATCAACAGATTGCTAAAAGAAGGCCTGATTAAGGGCTTTACAGCCTATATCGATAACATGCGCATGGGATACGAGCTATATATAATAATGATAGATCTGATGAAAATAAGCCGTGAAAGAGAAACACAGTTAATAGATTTCCTTACCAAGCACCCTTTCATTAAATATGTTGCTTCCTGCAGTGGAGTCTGGGACTTAGAGGTGGTATTTTGTGCGAAGAATATAGAGCATTTTGACAGCCTTATCAATGAATTTATGCGAGAAATTGGAGAAAACCTGTTAAGGTATAAGGTAGATAGGATACTTAGAGAACATGTCCTGCCCTTAGATTACTTGTTCGGTGAAAACGTGGACGCTTTAGAAGAGTGTAAGCATACTGAAAAAGTGGATTTTGATGAACAGGATTTGATAATATTGGCAGAACTAGAGGATAATTCGCGAGTTACGCTACCTGTGATAGCAAAAAAGGCCAAATTGACATCAGAAGCAGTAAAATATAGGATCCAGCGACTAAAAAAGAAGAAAATCTTGCTTAGGTTCATACCGAAACTAGATATCTCGAAATTAGAGTATGATGATGATCTGGTCTACCTATATCTGCAGAATAAGGGAAAAGAGCTTGAAGAGCGGCTGATAAGCTATCTCAAGAACAATTTAAATATAATCTCAATAATCAAATGTCCTATACAGAGGGTGATTGTATTCCATATACATACTCAAACCAGCGATGAGATAAGAAACATCATCTTTGAGCTCAGGGAGAGTCAGCAGGACATAATTAAAGACATGAGTTCAACCTCTGTTTTCAAGGTCCATAAAGACAGCCATCTGCCAGATGGATTTTTTAAAAAGCATTGATTATCCTTAATCATTTGGTCACTTCAAAATAACGAATTTAAATGAAACAAATATAACATTAAATATGGGGTAAATTAATAAAAAAAACAGGATTTATCATACTATTTTGATAAAAATAGCCTTAAAAAACAAAACTTTTTTAAACAGTCCAATTTTCCAACAGTTTCGTTAGGTATTTATATAAAGATTATAATATTCAATAAACAGGGACAGAAGAAAAAATGGTGGTGGGTTTTCTCGCATGGGGTAATATGATGTTTTTGGGGCGAGGGAAACCTATATACTCTGGAAGTATCACAAATAATGCTCAAATATTTACAAAATGCCCTGGTAGTGCGGGAGTCCAAACTTTTGCGTGCGCAAAGGTTTGATCAAAATCCAGGGGTTTCGGCTAACGCCTCAAGCCCCTAACAAATCAAATAATGTTCAAATATTTACAAAATGCCCTGGTAGTGCGGGAGTCCAAACTTTTGCGTGCGCAAAGGTTTGATCAAAATCCAGGGGTTTCGGCTAACGCCTCAAGCCCCTAACAAATCAAATAATGTTCAAATATTTACAAAATGCCCTGGTAGTGTAGTCCGGCAAACCTTTTCAAGCTGAAACTTGGGGGTTAGGCAGCTATCATGAAGCCCTGTCGTAACAAAAACTGTTACAGAAAGGCTTCGACCTGGGTTCAAACATCCTGGAGGAGGTCAAATCCTCGGGATTTGGAAGTCCCAGCCAGGGCGTTTATAATCACAAGGGCTGTGCGACATTCAGCTCAATAATGGGCTTGAAAACTGCATTGAATATGGGCCGTTAGCTCAGCCTGGTAACTGAGTAATATCGGTTAGGTAATAGAGCACTGCACTTTTAACAAAAACCGGCGGTTTTTGAACTTCCAACAAGTTGAAAGTAATGCAGGAGTCGCGAGTTCAAATCTCGTACGGCCCATTCCTTTAACTTAAAGGGGAACAACTAGTATGGCAAAAAAAGACAAAATTCAACATTTATTGGTGCCAGAGCATATTAAGGTATCTGACGCCGAAAAAAAACGTCTCTTTGATGAATATGCCCTTAGATTCAAAGATATTCCAAAGATGAATCTAACTGATCCTGCAATCAAGCATCTTGATGTGCAAGAGGGAGATATTGTCAAGATCATTAGAAATAGCCCTTCTGCAGGGCATTCAATATTTTATAGAGGTGTTATTGATGAATGAACGTTCCCTTCTCCTTCTTAGAAAATATTTTGAAGAAAACTCTATTATAAAGTCTGATATTGACTCCTTCAATCATTTTATCGAAAAAGAGTTGCAGCTTATTATTGATGAGAACCAGGAGATAGAACCTACTATTATTCCGCCAAATATTGATGAATATAAGATAAAGCTTGACAAAATCTGGGTAGATCGGCCTCTAATAACAGAAGCAGACGGCTCAAAAAGAGTAATCCTTCCAGCTGAAGCAAGACTCAGGAAACTATCATATTCAGCACCTATTTTTATTGAGATAAGTGCACATATCAACGGTATTCAGAGGGAGACTTTCAAAACCCAGATTGGCAACCTGCCTATCATGCTCAAGTCAAAGTTCTGCCATCTTCATGGATTGACAAGAGACGAGCTTATCAAGAATGGAGAGGATCCTGATGACCCTGGTGGTTATTTCATCATTAACGGCACTGAGAAAATCATTGTAAATATAGAGGATCTCGCATCCAATAGGATGACAGTTGAAAAGGTGAATGTGGGAGTTAGCGAATATGTAGGAAAATTATTCTCAGAAAGAGGATCTTATAAGATACCTCATCAATTTGAAAGGTTAAAGGACGGTATATATTATCTTACATTTACACGTGTCAAGAGAGTACCTATTGTTGTTATAATAAAAGCCTTAGGTCTTCTTAAAGATGAGGATATTGTCAAGTTTGTTGATGTTGAAGATAATTCATCAATCATAGTAAATCTTTATGAGTTTATTGATATCAAGACAGAAGAAGAAGCTTTGGATTATATTGCTAAAAAAATTGGCATTACCCAGGCAAAAGAGATTCGACTTGAAAGAGTCAAGGAAATCCTTGAAAAATACTTGATGCCTCACATAGGCGTAGTTAGGGAGAACAATATATTGAAGGCATATGACTTATGCAAACTGCTTAAGAAGTTCATCCTTGTGGCCAATACTGATCTTCCAGAAGATGATAAAGACCATTACCTTAATAAGAGGTTGAAACTTAGTGGGGATCTTCTTGCAGACTTGTTCAGGGTCAATCTTAAGGTCCTGATTGGTGACCTGCTTTATAATTTCCAAAGAATTGTGAAAAGAGGTAAAACACCAAGTCTTAAGGTTTTGATCAGGGAAAAATTGCTTACCCAGAGAATTTTCAGTTCAATGGCAACAGGAAACTGGGTTGGTGGAAGAAAAGGTGTTTCACAGAGAATTGAACGACTTAATTTTCTCCAGACTTTATCCCATTTACAGAGAGTTATCAGCCCACTTTCATCATCACAAGAGAATTTCGAGGCAAGAGCATTGCATAGCACTCACCTTGGAAGACTCTGTCCTAGCGAGACTCCTGAGGGAACCAACATAGGCCTTAGGAAGAATTTGGCTTTGTTGGCAAATGTTACATCCGCGCCTGAGCATGAAACTGATATCCTTGAAGCATTGAAAAAACTTGGATTGGAGATTATAAAATAAAATGGCAGACGTATTTATAGATGGAAAATTAGTCGGTTCTGTTTCTGTAGCACAGGACTTTATAGAGCAAATCATTGCTGAAAGGCGGATGGGCAGTCTACCATATGGCTTGAGTGTCAACTTCAATGAAACTCTTGATAGTATCAATATAGAAACCCGTAGTGGCAGATGCACTAGACCACTTATTAATGTCAAGGACGGGAAATCCTGTCTTTCTGAAAAACATATTGATCAGCTTACCAAGAAAGAAATTAGTTGGTCAGATCTGATCAAACAGGGGGTTATAGAGTATCTTGATGCTGCTGAAGAAGAATCTGCTTTTGTATCTTTTACAGAGGATGAATTAACTCCTGAACATACTCATCTTGAGATTGCGCCTTTAGTAACCGTTGGTATTGCAACATCACTTGTTCCTTTTGGTAATTTTAACCATAGTGTTAGGCTGATGCAGGGTTCAAAAAATCAGAAACAGGCTATTGGTGTTTATGTTTCAAACTATTATACTAGAATGGATATGGATGTGAATATTCTTCACTATCCCCAAAGACCGATTGTATCAACTGTGATGCAGGATGTGTTAAGTTATGATAAACATCCTTCAGGTATGAATGTGACCATAGCCATCATGTGCTATAAGGGATATAACATGGAAGATGCAATTGTAATCAATAAGGGTTCAATAGACAGGGGCTTTGGAAGAAGTACATATTTTAGGCCAGTCATATCTGAAGAACTCAGATATTCGGGTGGTCTGATTGATGAGGTTTCTATTCCTGATAAGGATGCCAAGGGATACAAATCTGAGCACGATTATAGATTCTTGGAAGACGATGGAATTATTTATCCTGAAGCTAAAGTTGCAGAAGGAGATGTTATTATTGGTAAGACCAGTCCGCCGCGTTTCCTGAGTTCATTGGAAGATTATAACCTTGCAGCCAGTTCCAGAAGAGAGTCTTCTATGTCTCTAAAGCACGGCGAAAAGGGTATTGTAGATTTTGTTATCATTACTGAGAACAGTGAGGGTAACAAGCTTGTCGAAGTGAGACTTAGGGATTTAAGGATTCCTGAGTTAGGAGATAAGTTTACAAGCAGGCACGGTCAAAAAGGTGTTGTAAGCACTATTGTGCCTGAAGCAGATATGCCATTTACTGCGTCTGGCATCAAACCAGACATCATGTTCAGTCCTCACGGAGTTCCATCAAGGATGACTGTCAGCCATCTGATGGAGATATTGGCGGGCAAGACAGGGGCGCTTGGAGGAAGATATGTTGACGGAACTTTCTTTGACTCCGAAAAAGAGGAGGACTTAAGATTAGAACTGCTTAAATCCGGTTTTAGGGAAGATGGTACAGAAACCATGTATAATGGTGTAACTGGAGAAAAAATGAGAGTCCAGATATTTATTGGTAACATGTATTATCTGAAACTAAAACATATGGTAGCCAACAAGATACATTCAAGAGCTAGAGGACCTATCCAGCTTCTTACACGCCAGCCAACAGAAGGAAGGGCTAAAGAGGGAGGTCTTAGGCTTGGAGAGATGGAGAAGGATACTTTTGTTGCACATGGTGCAAGCCTGCTATTGAAGGAGAGGTTTGACTCTGATAAGACTATTGTTCCTGTTTGTGAAAGTTGTGGATTGGTAGCTATTTTTGACGGCCGGAAAAACAAAGCATACTGCCCAGTGTGCGGAGATACAGTAGATATTTCCAACATTGAGCTTAGCTATGCATTTAAATTAATACTTGATGAATTCAAATCATTGACAGTTTACCCTAAACTAGTATTACAAGGAAAATATTGAGGTTAATAAGTTGGAAGAAGAAGATTTTGCACACAAAAAGGTAAAAACCATTGAGTTTGGAATGATGGGTCCTAGTTTTCTAAAGGACATGGCGTCAGCTAAGATAGTGACTCCAGAACTATATGATAAGGAGGGTTATCCTGTTGATGGAGGGTTGATGGATGTAAGACTAGGTGTGATCGATCCAGGTCTAAAATGCAAGACTTGCGGTCAAAAGCTAAAAGAATGTCCAGGACATTTTGGCTATATTGAACTTGCCAGACCCATTGTTCATATCAAGTTTATAAGGGAGATTCTCGATCTGTTGAGATGTACTTGCAGGGAGTGTAGCAGAATCCTTATTCCTCAGAATAAGATCAAGAAATATATGGATGATCTCGAGAGGATCAGCCGGGAGTTTGGACCTGCTGAAAGAAGGACTAAGATAGTAGAGATAATCAAAGGATTGAGAACAGTCACCAAATGTCCCCATTGTAACACTAAACAACTTAAACTTACTATTGAAAAACCAACCACTTTTCTAGAGGATGAAAAAAGGATTTCTCCAATTGAGCTGAGGGTCAGACTTGAGAAGATTTCAGATGACGACTTGCGTGTTTTTGGTATGAATCCAAAATCAATCCGGCCAGAGTGGATGGTACTTACTGTTATGCCTATACCGCCTGTAACCATGAGACCCAGTATCACTCTGGAGAGCGGCGAGAGAAGTGAAGATGATCTAACACATAAGCTGGGTGATATTGTTAGGATTAATCAGCGTTTATTTGAAAATATTAATGCAGGGGCTCCTGAGATTATAATTGAGGATCTTTGGGACTTGCTCCAATATCATGTTACAACCTTTTTTGATAATGCAGTAGCACAGCTGCCTCCTGCCAGGCACAGGTCTGGACAACCCTTGAAAACCATCACTGCGAGAATCAAGAGCAAAGAAGGCAGAATCAGACATAATCTTGCTGGAAAGAGGACTAATTTCAGTGCAAGAACTGTTATTAGCCCTGATCCTATGCTTAATATCAATGAAGTTGGTGTTCCACTAATCATTGCAATGAAACTTACAGTTCCTGAACAGGTAACGGCATGGAATCTTGCTTACCTAAAGACGTTTGTTGAGAAAGGTCCGGATGCATATCCTGGATCCAATTATATTGTCAGGCCAGATGGCAAGAGAAAAAAGATCACCGATGAAACCAAAGAACAGCTTTTAGAGGAGATCCAGCCAGGTTTTCTTATTGAGCGGCATCTGATGGATGGAGATGTTGCCCTTTTTAATAGACAGCCATCGCTTCATAGAATGAGTATGATGTGTCATCGAGTCAGGGTTCTTCCAGGTCTAACATTAAGACTGAATCCTGCTGTCTGTGCTCCGTATAATGCTGACTTTGACGGAGATGAGATGAATCTGCATATTCCTCAGACAGAAGAAGCCAGGGCTGAAGCAGAGATCCTGATGGAAGTCCAAACCCAGCTTATCAGTCCAAGGTATGGACTTAGTATTATTGGTTGCAACCAGGATGCTATCTCAGGCAACTATATTCTCACAAAATTTTTAACGCTTACAAGAGAAGAGGCTATAGACCTTTTAGCAGCCTCAGGAGTTAGCGAATTTTCAGGATTACCTGCTAAAAAGATACTAGACGGTAAGGATGTCTTTTCAGCTATCCTGCCTAAAGATTTCAACTTCAAGGGCAAGTCAAGAGAGAGTAAAGATGAGGAGGATGTCATCATAAAGAACGGGATCCTTGTTTCTGGAATCCTTGACCTGAATAATCTTGGAGAAGGTTCTGGGCTTTTATTAAGAAACCTTCACAAACAGTATGGCCAGGATGCAATGGTGGATATTCTTGGAAAGATATATAAGCTGGGAATTGAGGTTGTGTCCAAATATGGATTTACAACCAAATTATCTGATACTGACTTAACACCTGAAGCGCAATCTGAGATCCAACAAGTGAAGGAAGATGCAGAACGGGATGTTAATGAACTTATTACCCTTTTTGAATCCGGAGCTCTTGAGGTATTTCCTGGCAGAAGCATTAGAGAAACATTAGAGCTGAAAATACTTGAAAGGTTGAACAAGGCTAGAAATGATACTGGTGCCTCTGTTGCAAAACATGCTAATCAACATTCAGATACAATGGTTATGATTAAGTCAGGTTCAAGAGGAAACTTGATCAACCTGGCTCAGATGTCTGCCTGTGTAGGTCAGCAAGCCTTGAGAGGTGGACGTATCAATAAGGGTTATAATGGTAGAACTCTATCCAGCTTCAAGAAGGGTGACCTGGGAGCATCAGCACACGGCTTCATAGAAAATGGCTTCAAGGGCGGTCTTAAACCTGCCGAACTATTTTTTATGGCAATGACAGGACGAGATTCAATGATGGATACTGCACTCAGAACTCCTAAATCGGGATATCTTTATAGAAGATTGGCTAATGCTATGCAGGACTTGAAGGTAGAGTATGATTTTACTGTCAGAGACGCTTCAAAAAGAGTTGTACAGTTCACCTATGGTGAGGATGGAATTGATGTTTCACGAAGTGAAGCAGGAAAATTAATGTTAAAACAATTATTGATTCAGTAAAATAGGATTAAGGTTAATAAAAATGGAAAAACTATTCAAGGAATACAAGGACTTGCTTCCTGATGCGATTTTAGAGGATATTAAGAAGTATTTACCCAAAGGTTGCTCGGCAGCCAAGACCAAGAAAATATTTGAGGCTGTTTACAAAGAATATCGGTCTTCAAGAGTTGATCCAGGTGAATGTGTTGGCTTAGTAAGTGCTGAATCAATTGGGGAGCCAGGTACTCAGATGACTTTGAACACATTCCACTTTGCAGGTGTTGCAGAGATGAACGTTACAACAGGTCTGCCTAGATTGATCGAGATCCTTGATGCAAGAAAAGAGATTTCCACTAAAATGATGGAGGTCTATCTTAAAAAGCCTTACTCCCAAGGTAAGGATATTAAGAAACTGGCTGAATCCATCAAAGAAACTACATTCAAAGAATTCCTAAAAAACATCTCAATTAATGTTGCAGAAGCTTTCATGACTATTGAACTAGATGAGGAAATCCTCAAGCGTAAAGGCTTGAAAAATGCAGTTGTGCTTAAGGTACTTTCAAAAAATGTGAAGGGTTTTTCATTCAAAGTTCAAGGCGACAACATTATTGTTGTTAAGCCAACCTCCAAAGACGAATCCTTAAATCAGATTTACAAGCTTAAAGAGAAGATCAAGACCATTTATATCAGTGGAATCAAGAATATAAAACAGGTTTTGCCTGTTAAACGAGGGGAAGAACATGTTATCATCACTGCAGGTTCAAACCTAAAAGACATGATGAAGCTTGATTATGTTGATAAGGAAAGGATAAATACCAACGATATCTTTGAAATCCAGAACATCTTTGGAATCGAAGCTGCAAGAGAAGCAATAATTAGAGAAACCCAGAAAGTTATTGGGGCTCAAGGTATTAATATCGATATCAGGCATATCCTGTTGATAGCTGATACCATGACTATGTCAGGTCAGGTCCTTGGAATAAGCAGGTATGGTATTGTTAAAGAAAAGCCTAGTGTGTTGGCAAGAGCTTCATTTGAGACTCCAATTCGGCATATTATTAATGCAAGCATGGTTGGTGAAATTGACGAATTGAATAGTGTTATTGAGAATGTAATGCTGAACCAGCCAGTTCCATTGGGGACGGGATTACCCGGGCTTGTTACAAAGGTTAAATAAAATGGCACAGGATGAAATAAAAAATAATTTGGGAAATAAGAAATTGATTTTGGGTACAGAGAGGATCATTAAAGCCTTGAAGAACGGCTCAATAGCTAAGGTCTTCTTATCCTTAAACTGCCCTGATAGTGTGAAGCAAGACATTAAATATTACGCTGGACTCTCAAAGACAGAAATCGAGGAATTGACGCTGCCTAATGACGAGTTAGGTGTTTTATGCAAAAAACCTTTTTCTGTTTCAGTTTTAGGAATCTTAAAATAAGATGGGAATCAAGTTAGACACTCAATTAATCAAATTCATTGCACTCTTTGAAAGAATCACAAGGGCGCATGTCAAGGATTGTTTTTTCCAGAAGGAAAAACTGGTCTTCATAGTTGGCCAAGGAGATCTTGGTAAGTCACTGGGAAAAAATAAAGCTAATCTGTTAAAGCTTGAAAAGCTTTACAATAGGAAGTTAAAAATTGTCGAATTCAGTCCAAATATGCTACAATTCATTGTCAATATCCTTTATCCCTTAAAGGTTGTTGATATGAAGGAGGAGGATGGTGTTGTTACCATAACAGGACCTGATGCACATACTAAAGGCCTAATGATAGGTGCAATGGCTCAAAATTTGAGGAATTTAGAAGGAATTGTCAATAAATTTTTTAAAGTGAAGGAAATTCGCGTTATATAAGAGGTGCTGAGTAAACAAAAAAGTTTTCTGGCACCTCCTCTTTAACTCGGAGGTTTAAAATGGCAAAAAAAAGTTCAGGATTATACGCTGCAAAAAAGTTGAAACAGAGGAGACGGAAAGGCAATTGGTCTCAATCGTCATATGTTCGCAAGACTCTTAACCTTAAGATGAAGGCCGACCCTCTTAGAGGATCTTCCCAGGCGTCCGGAATTGTACTTGAAAAGGTGCAATTAGAGGCAAAACAGCCTAACTCTGCTATGCGAAAGTGTGTCAGGGTGCAGCTTGTTAAAAACGGCAAGCAAGTGACTGCATTTGTTCCAGGAGATGGCGCTACTAAGCTGATTGATGAGCACGATGAAGTTGTCATCGAGTGCATTGGCGGCAAACAGGGAAGAGCTAAGGGAGATATTCCAGGCGTTAGATGGCAGGTCATCAAGGTAAATGACCAGTCTTTAAAGGCTCTGCTTGGCGGTAAGCTGGAAAAAGCAAGGAAGTAATTGCGAAACGTTTTTATCTTTTTGTTAATTTCTTTTTCTTATGAATGATCTTTGGTTAGATAAACGTAGCAAGGATTTTAGGATATGGAATCTTTCTAAACCATATGATAATTTTTCTGTAGGTGCGCATCCTGGTTTAGGCATGGATATGGAAACTGCTAAGAAATTTGATATTTTCGTCAATATCTCAGAGACTCCTGATTATAATCTTGATATTTTGAAGCGGCCCAGACCTGATGTTGTCTGCCATTGGCAGATTGTTCCTGAGCTGGAATACTGGGGGTATCTGCCTTTCCACTTTACCAAGGTCATTATGGACGATGCATATAAACGGGGAAAGAGGCTTTATCTTCATTGTGCTGGCGGAACCAATAGATCTCCGTCTTTAGCAATTGCTTGGGTTATGTCTCTGGGTCATAACCTTGATCAGGCTGCTGAAATTGCAAGCCCTACTTCGATAAGGCCTGATCTGGATGAGCATGTTAAGGAAGTTTATTCAAGCTGGGCTGAACATTTTAAGATAAATTTTCTTGATAATCAAAAAGAAGGTCACATCCCTTCCCAACTTGATGAATTCTATCGTCGATACAAGGAAGAATCTAAGGATTTCGAGACAATAGTCTATACAATCCGACCAACTTTAGAGAAACGATTGCGTGAGTGGTTCAAATAGGATAATTATTTAAATTTCATATTAATAGACTTAATATGCATCAGACAATAGCATTTTTATTGCATCAGTTCATTAGATTACTATTTGTTGTGTTGTTATCCACACTGGCGATCTTTATTTTCAGAAAAATGTTCTCTCTGAAGACAGAATTTATCACTGCATTGTTTTTTTCTATCATTATTTACTTTATTAGGTTGATCATAGATTTTTTTCCGCTATCAGAGCTGGTTTTTATACTAGCATTGGTAGCTCTTTTCTTCATCCAGAGTTTCATCATGAAGAAAATGTTCAGCCTTAAGAAATTGATCCCTCTCTATCTCATCTCTTTTTTCTATTTTATTGTTTTTCATGGATTGCACCTCGTCTTTAGATGGTTGTATGGTTTAGTTGTTTGAATTATTATTCCCATTCTGTTGTTCCTGGAGGCTTGCTGGTAAGATCGTAGACGACTCGAGAGATTCCCTTTATCTTCAGGATTTTCTCGACCATTTCATTTAGGCAATCTAAGGAGATATCATTTCCAGGTATAGCTGGCATGCCAGTCATGAAATCATTGGTGATGAATGGTCGAAGAGCAATAGATCGTTTTCCAAAATGTTCGAAACCTATTGGAAGTAGTATTACTGGCATCTGGCTTATTTTTTTCATAAGCTTATGCTTAAGTAGAGATGCATTTACTATTTCATCTGCCTCTTGAAGGATTGAGGTGATCTTCTTGGCCAAATATGTTGGTGGGATCTCTTTAATATCATTCTCAAAAGATTCTCCGAAGAGATAGACAACACGATTTATCTGATGAATCTGTTTTGGGATTTCGTTTGCCAGGGCTTTGAGTTTTTTCCAGTCTGGTTTTCCAGACAAAGCAGCAACATAGCTGTAGGTTCTGTCATCTCCCTGGACGCCAACTGTCCTGATGGGCAATATTGTGGATGAGAATGGCTTGGAAATAGTTCTTAATCGTTCATTAAGCTCTTTGAAATTATCTGTGAGATATGGCTTCTCTGCACATATGATCCTGATTGCGAGTCCAGGTCCTGGAAATGGCTGTCTCCAGACCAGATTTTCAGGAAGACCTAGCTTTTTACCGACGAGCCTGACTTCATCCTTGTGCCAATCCTTATTGGGCTCAATTATCATACCGCTTTTTCGCTTTTCCCTGACAAACTCAGTATCATTGTGGTGTGTCTTTATGGTGTTGGCAGTCTTGCTTACAAGTTCAGAGGCACTTTCGATCAGGTCAGGTCTTAGAGTTCCCTGGGCTATGAAGGTTTTTTCTAGATCGAGATTAAGTTTTTTAATTGCTCTGTCTGTGACTTCTATGAACTTGTTCCCTATGATCTGTCTCTTGGTTTCAGGGTTGATAACACCTTGTAAAGCTGCATAGAATTCTTCTGATGCGTCATAAAAATGGAGATTCTGGACACCTGTGTTTTTAAGAGCTTTGACGACCTTCATGCTTTCATCTTTTCGCATAAAACCAGTGTCTATGTGAACTGCATAGGTGTTCTTGGTGGCTTTTGAAAGCAAGAGTGCTGTGACTGAGGAATCAACACCACCTGAAACCAGAACCAGGACAGGCGTATTCCCTGCAGTTTTGCGAATGTAGTTAATGCTACTGTCTATACGATTATTCATCGTATAATTACCCTTACAGCCACATATTCCATAGAGAAAATTATCCAACATCTTCTTTCCATTCAGAGTCAGATCAACCTCTGGGTGGAACTGGGTACCATAGAGTTTCCTTTTTTGGTTTTGCACTGCTGCGATTATTGAACCTGATTTGGCTATGATTTCAAAACCAATGCCTGGAACTTCTACACTGTCTCCGTGGCTCATCAATACTTGTTGTTTTGACTTAAGATCTTTGAATAGCTCACATTTTGTGTTGATTATGATATCCGTTTCACAGTCTTCTCGTCGAGCTTGCTTGATGATTTCTCCATTAAAAACAGAGTTCATCAATTGCATACCATAGCAGATGCCCAGGACGGGAATGCCCAGGTTGAAGATTTCCTTATTATATTCAGGAGCACTATCTGAATAGGTGCTCTGAGGGCCTCCTGAGATGATTATGCCTTTGTATTGTCTCAACTCATTCTCAGGTGTTGTCAGAGGCAAAATATCTGTCTCAACATTAAGTTCTCGAATCCTCCTATCAATTACCTTGCAATACTGTGCACCTGCATCTAGAATAGCGATCTTTTTAGAATTGTTATTTGTTACCATAAGTTAGAATTGAAAAATAATTATTAATAGTTTTTGTATAAGTTGTTTAAGTGTTGTTTCTCCTTCTCCTCGTACTATGTAGTCTACCTTTTTAGTTATGCCATATACCTCATTGGTTAGGAATGTTGCTGCTAGCCCTCCGAGTACCAGTTTTGTTTCTGGTAGTTCTGTTTTTACTTTTTTTATGTATTCGAATGTGAATGGTAGGTTGTGGTATTCTGAGGAGATGCATATGACGTCTGGATTTTGTTTTTTTGTTATCTGTATGCACTGTTGTAATACTTGTTCTTCTGTTTGGTCTTGGAAGCCGTGTTGTGTTGCGTCAAAGCATACCACTTCATTATTTGGGAATAGTGCTGCTAGTTGTGCTAGTGTTAGTGAGTTT
>CAZYIM010000005.1:0-94966 GCA_964647565.1 uncultured Methanosarcinales archaeon | reverse complement strand
GTCTGTTTTTGCGTTATACTTCATTAGATCGACAAATCCCTTTTCAGTTAAGGGATCATTTTCCCATGTCTTTCTAACTTCGCTGATTTGGGTTATCCTTCTCCATCTGTGTAGACCATCAGCGCTTCTTACAGGGTTGGCAACAATTATGATGTCTGTGGCCTTGAAGCTGGTTCTGGGTACTTTAAGATCATTGACCACTCTATCAAATACTCCATAAGGAGAGTCACCATGGATGGTTCCTGCAACAACATTGGCCATTGCACCTACTCTCATCGCCTCATAAAGCGCGGCTGCTTCTGTACTTCGTACCTCTCCAATTATCAGGCAGGAGTCTCCGAGTCTAAGAGTGGTCCTTATACCTTCATCAGCTCCAACTTCAGATGATCCCTTAGACATAGCACTAGCTACTTTCATAGGTTGTATGTTATATCCTAGCTTTCTCAATGAGCCTGTGGGCAATTCCAGAGTATCCTCTACAGTTATAACCCTGAACTTTCTCATTATCTCAACCATTATAGATCCTAAGAGTGAAGTTTTACCTGCACTTCGGGTTCCTGCAATAAGCAATGTTCTATTGCCATCGACAATGAAGCTTATAATGCCTGCTGCCAAAGGAGTCAGCATTTTGTTATGGATGAAAAGAGGTATTGTCCACGGCTTATCCCTGTGCCTTCTAAATGCATATGCAATACCATGAGGTGCGAGTGGCTGTGAAATAGCACCGACTCGCGCATTGGCTATCATGGGAATTTGGATTTCTGTGTCTAATACAGGATTGGCTTCATCTAGAGGTCTGCCTGATATCATCCTTAGTTTTGAGGCCCAGGATTCAGCATCAGTGACTGTTGGTAGAATATTGGTCTTACAGTCGCCAAAATCTGCATGTACCAAGAACATGGGAAGCAGACCCATTGGACTGTTGATAGTGATATCCTGTATTTTCTGATCAGATAGCAATACCTCTATAAGACCGAAACCAACAGTATATCTTATTAGAATTTGGGTTAGTTCATCAATATCCTCTTGCTTTAGTTCCATCTCTTTATAGCCTGCCAGTTCTTCAATGAGGTCATGGCCAACATTGAAAAAAACCTCTCGCATTCTTTGGGGATCTACGAATTCCTGGCGCTCTGGCTTGTGTTCAGACATGATTTTGCGGGCCATATCAAGAATCTCATAGTTCTCTTCAGTCAATTTGAATTCAGGGGGAGTTACATGGTACAAATACTGGATGGTGTCTGGTAACTCAAATATTATGACTTCTGAATCTCCAACATTATAACTGGCAAGTTCTGTGCCATTCCGTGGATATTCGGCCATAAGTTTGGTAAACATGAAATCTGGTTTGATCAGCGGTTTGAGCACCCTCTTATATATCTCCCTATCTCCCACCTTATAACCGGGTAAAAATGGTTTTAGGATGGTTATCATCTTGGTGTTCTCTAGAAGATTGATAATATATTTGAGCAGCTCTATATAGCTTTTTCTTGCCTTTAATTCATCATTATTGACGGTCTTTTCCATCCTGATGATTTCTCTCCTGATAGTTCTGGTTAGCCGGACATAACAGCCCACAGGATCTTTTTTTAGAATATTGAAGATAAGGTTATGGAGTTCATTATAAGCAGCGTCAAGATTAATGGTTTGGCCTGCAGTCTTTAAGCTCTGGTAGCTGAAAAGTTTTTTCTGTTTAACCAATTGATTGTAAACCTTAGCCATCTCAGCTAACATCCTGGCCTGGGTGTAATCATAGACATAATCCCTTTTTTGGCTGAAAGCTATTTTTGTTGAAGAAGGATTCTTGATAAGATAGTCAATGACTTTGCTCATACAGAGTTCTTCATCTTCGATAGAAGGTACCCTTGCCCAATTTTCGCAGTCAATTCTGATAACATTATCTTCACCTTGCCTGATAAACTCATAGGAGAATACATCCTTTTTAGATTTATCTGTCATTTTACCTCTTTTTAACACCCTCCTACTATGCGAAAACTTTATTATCTAGTTAATACAAGATTTAATATAATAGATATATAAACTTTATTATTAAAATGGAAGGTCAACCTTTTTCTCCAACCAATCAACAAACAAATATGCCAAAAAAACCAGAAACAGGTAGTCAGGAGCATTTAAAACTTTCAAAACAAAGTGCTGCAATGAGTTCTAGAGTCAAAATACTTGAGGAAAGATACGCAAACCTTAGGAAAAAAGCCCAGTTAACAGATCAAAACCTTCTGGATTTTGAAAAGAACCTCAATTCAGAGATCAAGCTTATCAATGAAGATCTTATGGAGCTGAAGAGGAATATACATGATTTGGTTGAGAAATTGGAAATTATGAAAGCTGACCAGTCAAATATGGTAAGTCTTCAAGATTTCAAGGTGCTTGATAAATATCTTGCATTGTGGGAACCTATGAACTTTGTGACCAGAGAAGAATTGAAGAAGCTTTTAATGACGAAAAGTTTATAAATATTCAGAGCAAAAGAATTTTTTACGGAGAGGTGAATATGGCTCTTTTTAGTAAAAAGGACAGGCCTAATGGCATACCTGTAGATCAAGTCATGAACCTGAAACAACAAGGAATGGACAATAATCAGGTAATTGAGACTCTGCAGAGAGATGGTTTTAATTCTTCACAGATATTTGATGCTATGACTCAGGCAGAGATTAAATCAGGAGCCCCAATGGGGAATGGAGCACCTACTCAGGGTGTACAAGAGCCTGCTCCTGAAGGCTTCCAGCAACAGAGTCCTCCGTCAGAGCAACCAGCAAATCCTCAACCAGAGATAACCTCTGATCCGTTGCCGCAAGCATCACCTCCTGCTCAAGAATCACCTTTCAATAGTTCTCCAGTTCAACCACAACCCATGATGGCTGCGCAACCAATTCAGACTGAGGCTGCACCACCAATTGGCAGCTCTTCAACAACAGAAGAGCTTGTAGAGACCATTATCAATGAAAAATGGGAGCAATTAGTTAAAGATATAAACAAGATCATTGAATGGAAGAAAAGGACAGAAGAAAAGTTTATAACAATGGAACAGCAGTTTACTGACCTAAAAGAAACATTTGATAAACTACATCAGGCAGTTATAGGCAAGATTGCTGATTATGACAAACACATCCTTGATGTAGGTGCAGAGGTAAAGGCTATGGAAAAAGTATTCTCAAAGGTGCTACCAGTCTTTACAGAGAATGTTAATGAGCTATCTAAAGTGACAGATACTCTAAAAAAGAAATAATTCTAACCCCTGCCAGTAAGGAAAAGTATTGTGAATAGTCCTATTAGGAATAAAAAGAAAAATGCCAGAATCTTGGGGTGAAAAAAAGTTGTGACAAAATTGCTTTGATAATTTCCAGAAGCAGTGCTTCCTGTACTTG
The DNA here is from genome assembly GCA_964647565.1 of uncultured Methanosarcinales archaeon. Classification (GTDB taxonomy): domain Archaea; phylum Nanobdellota; class Nanobdellia; order Woesearchaeales; family CAZYIM01; genus CAZYIM01. Next base: position 91,580 of record CAZYIM010000005.1, on the reverse strand, counting down.
AAGATTCGCCACTACCTCCATTGCCAGTATCTACTGTTTCTCCATTACCATCTCCTGTTGCATCGTTTGCAGAGCCACCGCCTTCTTCGAGCAGGCTTTGACCATATACATTGGCAAAACCAAAGACAACGAGTAGAATACAGGGAATAATGATCCAGATATAGTGCTTTCTAAGAGCTCCTGCAATGACGTCTTCTCCAACATTGAACATTCTGTAGCCGAAAATAATGAAAAAGGCTATTAGAACAATGATGATGAACCAGGGGGTCATAAAACTTACTAGTTTTACAACACTCGAAGATATCACCACCAAGAAGGCTACTGCGAGGGCAATTATTGCATTGATTCCCTGGTTATTGCCTGATCCAAACATCTTTACCCGTGAAAGGATGGCGTAGACTATTGCAAAAACAAGAATAAAAATAAAAACTATCCTAACATGGCCTAATAGGCTAAGATCCATTAAAGTTGCCATTTTAATTAATCGATCTTGTCTCCAGATTTACCTCCGAGTACCTTACCCCAGCTATCGAGGAACTTTTCGCCTTCTTTGGTCTTCTTTTTATCTTCACCATCTTCTTTGGTAACAAACCACATGATGATGCCAAAGACCAGTATGATAATGATAAGTGCCTCAGTCTCGGGGTTTAATATGTTGCGAAACCAGGACCACCTGTGTCCGAAAACACCAGATGCACCCAGGAAAATAGCTGCAACAGCGATGATTGAAAAAATTACTGCCCATCCAGCCAGGCCAGTCCCTGCTAGCTTGACTTCACCGCCAAAAGTGCCGATTATCAATAACAGCATAAGAATCGCTACGCCAACAAGAGATATATTGGGCAGCGCCTTGTTGATGATCTCAACAACATCGCCGTTCGGTGGATATGTTCCCATGACATGCGGAATTACTACCGCAAGAGCCATCACCAGAGCAACCATAACATTATAGTTTTTCTTTCCTTTACCAAGAATCTTGGTTTTTTGCATAACTGCAAAAACTAGGGTAAAAACCAAAATGAACGGAATTAAAACATCTGTGATTCCCCAATGTTCAAGTGTTTGTAAAGCATAGGTAAGACCTCCTCCATACGCCATTTTTTAGTCACCTTCCTTTTTGTCTTTTTTATTTTTCTTTTTTGAACCACCTGGTTCTTTAATAATATAAATCATGAAACCTAGTATGACAACTATAAGTATAATCGCAGATACTGCTGTGCTATTGAAATGATGCACGACATAATCATATGCAGAACCAAGCCAGCCAACTGCGTTTAGGAAAATTAATACGATACCAACAAACATGATGATCATAAATGCCGTTTTCCAGCCGTCGCTGAGCTGCAATTCATCAGGACCTGTATGAAAGACGCCCACGAGAATCAGGAAAAATACGCCTAATAGCAAAAGTACTATAATCTGGGATGAGACATGCAGGATGATCTCAACCAATTGTGAAGACGCCACCACAAAAAAAGCCATTACAAATGCAGTCATCGCATTCAGGTTTTTTCTTGATGTCTTGCCATGTTCAGGATGATTATCTACACCATATATTTTGGTCTTCTCCAAAATAGCAAAAACAATGGTGAAGACTAGTATGAACGGCAGAACAACATCATACACGCCAACCCTTGCTAAAAACTCGAGAGTTCCTCTAAATGCTGATTGTTCCATCTACATTGATTTCTTGCAAATATCTATATATAAATGTTTTGATTTTACTCCTCGACGTCTTAATGACGAAAAATATTAAAAACAAGGAGATTTTCGCCATAACCAGGTGATAGTATGGAATATAATGGAGTGAACTTGGAATTATTGGGTCATGCAAGCTTTAAAATCAAGGGTGAAAAAACAATTTATATAGATCCTTTTCAAATAAAAGAAACAGAACATGCAGATCTAATCCTGATTACACACGCACATTATGATCATTGCAGTCCTGATGATGTGAAAAAGATCAGTGACGAAAGTACAATTATCATAACAGTGGCTGATTGCCTTAGCAAGTTGAATCATCTAAAAGCTAAAGAGATCAAGATGGTAGAACCTGGAGACAGGTTTGAGATTGATGGTATAGTTGTAGAAGCTGTACCTGCTTATAACACTAATAAAGAATTCCATCCCCAAGAAAATGGCTGGGTTGGTTTTGTAGTAACTATGAACAATACTCGCATATACCATGCAGGTGACACAGATGTCATAACAGAGATGGCGGATCTGAAGAACATTGATATAGCAATTCTTCCTGTCTCAGGAACCTATGTGATGACTGCAGAAGAAGCTGCCGAAGCAGTGGAAATGATCAAGCCAAAACTGGCCATACCTATGCACTATGGTGCCATAGTCGGTTCACCAACAGATGCAGATCTTTTTGAAGAGGTTGCTGGTTGCGATGTCGAGATATTGAAGTGAACTAAAATGATACCTCTACTAAAAAAACTAGTTAAGATTGACACAACCAATCCTCCTGGCAGGAACTATGGGAAGATAGTTGATGTCTTGGAGAAAGAATGCAGAAAGCGAGGATTGAAGACTAAACGAGTCAAGGCGCCCCAGGAGTTATGGGCTGATCCCAATGGTGATGAACGAATAAACCTTCTTGCAGAGTGGGATGTGGGTGCTAAACAATGGCTGCACCTTAACGGCCACTATGATGTTGTACCTGTCACAAATAATTGGAAGACAGAACCTTTTAAGCCTGTTCTCAAAGGTGATAAACTTTATGGCAGGGGTGCTTGGGATGACAAAGCCCAATTTGCTGTCTATCTACAGGCCATAAAGGAATTAAAAGCAGAAGGCATCAAGCCAAAGGTCAATATTCAGATTTCTTTTGTTCCAGATGAGGAGACTGGAGGAAAGGCAGGATTTCTCTATCTTGTAAATCAAAAATTAGTGAAAGCAGACTATGCAGTTGGTGAAGGTTATCCCGGCACAGTTTTTCAGGCAACAGGCAAGGGGACTCTTCATATGAGAGTTAGTGTCAAAGGCAAGTCTGCGCATGCTGCTCATATACATACTGAGGATAATATCAATGCTTTTGAAAGGGCTATGCCAATGATTACTGAGTTTCAAAAGCTGAAACAAAAGATCGTGAAAAGAAAATCCACTTATCCTGTTATGACTAAAGGGGATGAATTTGCGACCATGATGATTGGTGGTGAAGTTAGAGGTGGGAATAAAGTGAATACTGTTCCAGATATCTTCACATTCACAATAGATAGAAGATACTTGCCTGAAGAGGATTCCCGACATATAAAGAAAGAGCTGTTGGATATCATCAAGAAAGCTAGAGCTAAAGATAAGCAACTGAAGATTGAAGTTGAAATAATGGGTTTTACCAAGCCTGTTAAGAAATCAAAAAGTCTGATTCAGACCAGGATGGCATCTGCAATAAAAAAAGTGCATGGTGTCAAAGGCAAAGGTATAATGATATGTGGCGGCACAGACATGAATATTCTTTCTCAGAAAGGCATCCCTGCAATAGGCCATAGTCCTGTCGGCGCTAATGAGCATGCTGATGATGAATGGGTTTCTGTTAAAAGCCTTGAAAAGACAAAGGATGTTTTTAAAGAACTGATCAAGAGCTGGAGATGAGAAGAAAAGTTTAAATAAGAGCTAATTCTATATCCCTTTCATGGGGGAAGTGAAAATTGGTCTTGAGATACACGGTTATCTCAATATGGAAAATAAGAGCAAGCTTTTCTGTAATTGTAGGATAGATCATGATGCAGAACCTAATACCAAGATATGTCCTGTCTGTACTGGCCAGCCTGGTTCTAAGCCTATGCTTGCCAATATGGAGGCTGTTGATAAGATTATTTCTATTGCATTGATGCTGAACTGCAAGATAAACGATAAGCTGCTCTTTCAGAGAAAACATTACTCCTGGCCGGACTTGCCTAATGGTTTCCAGAAGACCATGTCTGGCAGCTACGCTATGCCCGTTGGTCTTAATGGAGAGTTTCTGGGCATTGGAATTGAGGAGATTCACTTGGAAGAAGATCCTGCGAGATGGGATCCGGGGACTGGAACAATTGATTACAATCGTTGCGGCTTTCCCTTGGTGGAGATTGTCACTAAGCCAGATTTCAAGTCAACGGATGAAGTTGAGGAGTGGCTGAAGAAACTTATGACCACACTTTCTTATATAAGAGCTGTTGATCGAAAGGCGGGTATCAAGAGTGATGTCAATGTTTCTATTGCTCCTAAGTTCATAAGGACAGAGGTCAAGAACGTTAACTCGTTTAGTTCTATAATTGCAGCCATCAAGTTTGAGATTGAGCGCCAATCTAAAGAAAAGAAAAACATACTACAGACCAGGGCCTGGGATGACTCTAATTTCGAGACTGTCTTTATGCGGACCAAGGAGACTGCCCAGGATTACATGTTCATACCTGAGCCGGATCTGCCTATCATCCATGTCGATCCAAAAACGGTCAAGCATCTTAAATCAGAACTGCCCGAGCATCCGTCTCTTAAGCTAAAGAGATATCTGAAGTTGGGTATTGACAAGGTGGACGCTGAGACTATAAGTTCTGAGATTGTTTTAGCAGAGCTCTTTGATAATATCATCAAGCAGATAGATCCTGTCTTTGCAAGCAAATGGTTCCGGAGGGATATCATTGCGGCGATAAATACCCATGAACTAGAATATGATGAACTCGATATCAATCCAGACTATCTTGTTGATTGGTTCAAGCTTTTGCAGTCCAATGAGATAAGTCCTGTTGTTGCCAAGGATATCCTTGAGAAGTTTGTAAAAGAGAACTTTGATGTGAAGGAATATGTTGGAAAACAGAACTTGACATCTGTCTCAGATGATGCAGAACTGAACAAGCTTTGCGAGGAAGCAATAAAACACAAACCCGAGGCTGTTGAGGATTTTGGGAAAGGCAATGATAAAGCATTGAATGCTGTTGTCGGATATGTCATGCAAAAAACACAGGGTAAGGCAGATCCAAAAAAAGTCAATGATATTATTAGAGGTATTTTAAAATGAACAAGGAGCAGGTCCAAAAGCAGGCCAAGAAGATCATGGATGATTTCATTCAAGCTCTTGATAAGGTGAACTTGGATGAGAATTTTGGCATTGAGAGGGAAGAAGAGACAAGAATTCCTGCAGAACCAGAATCATCTGAAGAGTTCAAAAAATTGATGTTCAAGAATGCCCCAAAGACCAAGGATGATTATATTCAGGCTGAAAAAAAGAAGTGGTGAGGGAGGAGAAGATGGTTAGTATGATCGGAATGGATCTTGATGACAAGGTTTTTGAACCTGGAAAGCTTGAGATACATTTTGGTACCATGTACTCAGGCAAGACCCTTGGCATGGTCGTAAGTTTAGGTAAAATACAATATTATAAGGGAATTGATTTTTTATTATTTGGTCCAACAATTGATGATAGGGGTGATGATCCAACTTTTCTGGAAAATCATAAAGGATCTGTTATCAAATATAAATTACCAAGAATACGTGTGCCTGTAGATAAACCCGAAGAGATGCTTGGATTGATTACTGATGGAATAGGTGTTGTTGGTATTGATGAAGCACAGTTTTTCAATAGAAAGCTCATACCCACCATCCAACATATGAGGTTTGAAATGAATCTTCATGTGCATGTCACAGGTCTGGATTATGATCACCTTCAAAGGCCCTTTGGAAGTATGATAGAACTTTTACATATGGAAAGGTACGATCCTATGATACAATCTCATCATTATTCGGCCATTTGTGAGAAATGTGGTAAGGAGCCGGCATATTTTGGTTACAGGAAAGATCTTGATGCAAGTGCTCCAAAAATCGAGATTGGAGATAAAGAAATTTACGAGGTCGCATGTAATCAATGTCTAAAACAGGTTAATGCAAATAGAGACCTGTTTCAGGTTGCAGAAGAGAAATGATACAGGAAAAACTTGAAAAAATCCGGAATGGTGAACTTTCAGTAGTTGATAATGTCAAAAGTTTTCTTGGGAAGATAAAAAAAGAAGACAAGAAGATTAATGCGTTTATCTTTGTTGATGAAGCGGGAGCAATTGAAGCGGCAGCATTACTTGACAAGAGAATCAAAACTGGCGAAAAGGTAGGGGTGCTCGCAGGTCTTGCCATTGCAGTCAAGTCATGTATTTCTGTTAAGGGTTTGCCAGTAACCTGCGCTTCTAAGACATTGGAAAACTATAAGGGAACTTTTGATGCAGATGTAATCAAGAGGATTAGAGCTGAGGATGGTATTATAATCGGCATGACCAACATGGATGAATTTGCAAGTGGAATCAGCGGAGAAACAAGCGCATTTGGTCCGACTATAAATCCTGCAGTACCTGGAAGGGTGCCAGGTGGAAGCAGCTCTGGCAGTGCAGTAGCTGTGGCTGCTGATTTCTGCGATATAGCACTTGGTTCAGACACAGGTGGTAGCATAAGAAATCCTGCCAGCCATTGTGGAATCTTTGGTATCAAACCGTCCTATGGTAGGGTGTCAAGATATGGTCTTGTAGATCTTAGTATGAGCCTTGACCAAATCGGTCCTTTATGCAAAGATGTGTATGGTGCGGCTCTCATGCTGGAGGTTATTGCAGGGATATCAAATCATGATGCCACCACATATAACAAGCCAGCCAGACCCTATTCAGATTTTAAAGAGATAGAGCGCGTAAGGATTGGCCTTAGTAAAGATTTTGAAATGATGTGCAATGATAAACGCATATATAGTTTGGTAAAACAAAAAGTGGACGAGCTTGCAAAAAAAACCAACTCTGAGATTGTTGATATTGAACTTAAAAACATTCCTCTTGCTGTCCAGACCTACTACCCTCTCGTTTATGTGGAGTTCTTTTCTGGAACTAGAAAGTTTGATGCTAGAAGATACGGTAAGTTGATTGAAGAGTCTTGTGGTGAGGAAGTCCTCAGGAGAATCCTTGGCGGCAAAGAGATTTCCAAAGCAGAGCATGGAGGTCGATATTATAGAAAAGCCTTAGCTGCAAAAAAATTGATACAAAAAGATTTTGAAAATGCATTTAAGAAAGTGGACATCATCATTTGCCCAGTAACCCCCACTCTACCACATAAGCTAGGTCAGAAGATATCTGTTGAAGCAGCTTATGCATATGATGCATATACAACGCCTGCGAATCTTGCTGGAATATGCGCAGGAGTTGCGCCCTGTGGAAAGATTGATGATATACCCATTGGCATCCAGATCATGGCACCAGCTTTCAATGAAATTCTATTGTTTAATGTTCTGGAACAAGTAGGAAAATAAATAAACAGATTATTTTTCCTAGACTATAAAATGACAAAATTGTATAGAATAGAAACAAATAGTGCCGATCAATATATTTTAAATACAGTGATTCCGGGGCGCTTGGACAGTACCAGAGTCCTGGGTGATGAAAAGGAATTAGTGCAGTATATGGAACATACTTTTGGACAGTCAGGTATACATCTTACTTATTTAAACATAGGATCTGCTTTGGTTAAGCAGATAAATAAGCTTATCCAGGTTCCTAAGGACAATATTTAAATAACATAAACCATTACCCTTTCTTATGTCAATAAAAAATCGTTATGATACAGCGAAGTTCTCTCTAGTTGGCAATACAAATAATAATGGTAATGACGATTGCTGCTAAACAGCAGGTCGTCAAGTTTCTGCACAAGCAAAACTTGACATGAGAGAGGACTATAAAGACAGAGTAAAATAAGTAACATTTAAAGAAAAAATCACAACAACATTGGCTTGGACGCTCTCTTTGGAGAGGGCTACTCGGCTACGCCTCGCCCGGCTATGTTGTAATTTTTTCAATGATCCAGTAAAATAACAAAACATAAAAACGTATAAGAAAAAACTAAGGAAAGGTGAAAATATGTATACAACAAGGTTAAGAACGCATACATGCGGAGAGTTGAAGAAAGCGGACATTAAAAAGAAGGTAAAGCTTTCGGGATGGAATCATTCTGGCCGTGATCATGGCGGAATCATATTCATTGATCTTAGGGATCGATATGGCCTGACCCAGATTGTTTTTGACCCTTCACATAATAAAAAGGCACATGCAGTTGCAGAGAGCCTAAGAAGAGAGGATGTGCTGCAAGTGGAAGGTCATGTTAGGACGAGAGGTGAAGGATTGGAGAATCTGAAACTCGCAACTGGAAAGATTGAAGTGCTGGTTGACACAGTTGAAATCCTGAACTCATCAGAAACTCCTCCAATAGAGGTTGATGATAACAAGATAGCGACTGATGATGTCAGATTGAAATACAGATACGTTGATCTCAGAAGACCTTTGATGCAAAAACACCTTACAATAAGGCATAAGGCTATGTTGGCAGCCATGAAGTACTTTGATCGCAACGGTTTTCGTCATCTTGAGACCCCCATGCTGGTCAGGGCCACTCCTGAAGGTGCACGAGATTATGTTGTACCTTCGAGGGTAAATCCGGGGAGGTTCTATGCACTTCCACAGAGTCCACAGCTCTACAAACAGATATTGATGGTCAGTGGTTGTGACAGGTACTTCCAGTTCGCAAGATGTCTTAGAGATGAGGATTTGAGGGCAGACAGACAGCCAGAACATACTCAGATTGACCTGGAGATGAGCTTTGTTGAAAAAGAGGATATATTTGAGATTGTTGAAGGTCTCTTCAAGGCAATTTTCAAAGAAGCCATTGGTTATGATGTCAAGACACCATTTCCAATATTCACCTACAAAGAATCTATGGCTAAGTACGGCACTGATAAACCAGACACAAGGTTCGACCTGTTCTTATATGATGTGACAGACATTTCTGCCAAGAGTGATTTTGGTGTCTTCAAAAACATCATTGAGAATGGCGGAATAGTCAAATGCATAAATCCGAAGAAGGAGTTCAGTAGGAATGATGTTGACAAATATGAAGACTTTGTTACAAAGGACGGTGCTAAAGGAATGGTCTGGATGAAAGTGACCGAAGAAGGTCTTGAGAGCAATGTTGCAAAATTATTTTCCAAGAAACTGCAGCAGGATCTTATTAAGAAGACTGGTGCTAAACCAGGATCGTTTTTATTCTTTATTGCAGGTAAGCAGAAAAAGACCAATGCGATTCTCGCAAATCTTCGGTTGAAGCTAGGAGAAGATCTCGAATTATATGATAAAAAGCAGTTCAGGTTTAGCTGGGTGACAGATTTCCCTCTTTTCAGCTGGAACGAGGCCGAAGACAGATGGGAGCCAGAGCATCATGTATTCAGCCATCCTAAGAAAGAGCATCTGAAGTATCTTGAGACAGATCCTGGTAAGATTTTAGGAGACCTTTATGATCTGGCCTTAAACGGTTCTGAACTGTGTTCGGGAAGCATCAGAATCAATAGGCCTGAGATCCAGGAGAGGGTTTTTAATGTAATAGGTCTTCCTAAGGAAAAAGCATACGAGAAATTTGGGTTTCTATTAGAAGCCTTCAAGTACGGCGCACCACCTCATGGAGGAGTGGGTCTTGGCTTTGATAGGATTGTCGGTCTGATGTGCGGTTACTACGATATCCGTGAAGTCATAGCCTTTCCTAAAAACAAGAATGCTGAGTGCCCAATGGACGGCAGTCCAGGTCTGCTCTATCCTGAGCAGATAAAGGAATTACAAATAAAGCTTGATCTGAAGAAGAAAAAATAAGATGGGTATTGAAGTCTTTGAAAAGATCAAGAAGCTGTTGGATGAGCATCATGTAAACTATCAGGTCCTGGAGCATGAGCACGTAGTTACTTCTGCAGATGCAGCCAAGATTAGAGGTACTAAGCTTGAAGAGGCTGCAAAAGCCTTGGTTCTTCAATCAAAAGAGGGGGCCTTTGTGCAGTTTGTTATTCCTGCAGCAAGACGTTTGCATCTAAAGAAGGTTAAAAAACTGCTTGAGGTTAAGAACATAGCGCTTGCAAGCCCTGATGATGTTTTGAAGAAGACAGATTGTACTGTCGGAAGCGTCCCTCCCTTTGGAATCCTTTTTAATATTCCTGTTTATCTGGACAGATCAATTCTTGAACTTGATATGTTGGTATTTAGCGCAGGCACACATAACCATTCAATAAAAATCAAGCCAAAAGATTATGTATTGGTTGTTAAACCTGAAGTTGTTGATGTTTTGAAAACAGAGTAGTCAGATATTAATCACCAAGTGTTTCTGTGGGTGGCGTAAAGAAGTAACCAATTACTGAATTTCCATGAGTTATATATGTGATGCTGTTGTCTCTATCTCTGATTACTGTAGCTAAAGAAGCTGCTTGGTCTGGTGCAGAGGTCATGGTTCTAAATACTCTGGCAGTCATGTTGCCCATATTGTTCTCAAGAATTCCGTTCCAGCCAGTAAAACAGCTTATAAGTAAGGCAAGCCCGTTTTTTGCCATGCAGTTATAGAGCTTTTCTTTTTGTAGTTCTTCCTCATCATGGATATCCAAAATGTATTCATCTTGATACTTTTTATCAAGCATTGTACCTGCGGGATATCCGTGTCCTCCAATAGCTAGTTTATGTATTTCGTTATATGTTTGATAAGCGTCTTTAATGCTGTAAGTAAATTCAGTCTCTTTTCCTGCTTCATATAATATCCAGCTATTTTCAGGAAAAATTCTTTTGAGGTTTGATAACATTGGTCTGAAAACACCATCTTCATGTTGGGTAACAACAAATATGCCAGGAGGTTTTTTTAGTTTGATTTCTCCTTTGGCGAGCTTGATCTGATCTTCAAGTCCTCTTTTTGTGAATCTTTTTGGATGGGTGATGTTGAACTTGTTGTATAATAGTGCTGTGTTTTCTGCACCTATTTCTTTACTCATCCAAATTAACTGGTACATTGATTCTGAGTCGTTCACTTTTTTGAGTTTTGCATCTTTTAGTTTTTTTAATTCAGTTATGATGTTTCCGTGATATTGATCAAGACTTATTTCAGTTCCTTTCTTTTTTGAATCAGACCATGATGTAATGTAGTTTGCATATAACTTGCTGATCACTTCAAACTCCCATTTTTCAATTCCGAAATTTGTTTTTGAAATTTCGCGTATTTGCTTCATGTTATTTTTTAAGAACTGTTCAAATTTTTTGTTATTGCAGACTTTTGTTAAGGAGTGGCGAATAATTTCATTATAATCAGGTCCAAGTTCATATTTAAATCCGAAAAGTTCTTGAAAGGATATATCTTCCAAACCAATATTGTCCATTGCATATTCAAGTATTATTTTTCCTTCGGTCTTTAAATCCTGAATTTTGTCTGGTGAGCAAATTAAAGACATAAAGGGTGTTATTTTATAGTCATCCTTTTTTCGGTTTATATCCGAAGGGTGTATCGGAATATTAGGATTATACTTTTTTGCAAAATTGATTAATTCTTTCCCTTTTGACATGACTATATCTCTTCTTTTCTTATCTAAAGTCATTGATCCGAGTTTACTTTCTGAAATATCAATCCCGAGGTCATCACGAAGAAAAGTCAGGTACGTCAGTCCATCAGAATCAAAGAACTCCAGTAAATCATGAACAGAGGAATTTTGAACTTCGGGTCTCCAATAAAAGTTTCTTTGTTTCCATCCTGTTTCCTTTAATTTGTGTATCTTTTCTAGGCCATGTTTTTTTGAAAGATTATATAGGTCCACTATACCTCCTTTCCCATTTGATGAATATACTTTTTCAAACTTCCAATTGTTTGTAATGAAGTCCATGATTGCCTTCATTTTCGGAAGTTCGTTTTCTATATCCTCTATTATTGGGTTGTTAAGAAACTTATGATGGCTGATAAGGCTCCTTATGTTAATTCCTCTTATGTAGGGGACTTGTGTTTTGAGTTTTTCCCAGAAAGCAGCGCCTTTTGTTTTGAGGAAATCTAGTTGGTTTTTTGTGGGGAGCTTTGCATTGTCTGCAGCAATGCCCCAGAACAGATCATGTCCTGATATTCTTTTTGAGCCTCCTAATGCTCGAGTTGCTTCATACATTCCTTTTGCATGTTTCAGCATCTTTGCACGTACCTCGCCTGACTTTGCGATACTTATAAGAAAAGAGGGTTCTAGACTAGTCCTAATTGGGCAAATATTCAAGAGCTTAGTATAGAAAGCATCGTGCTTTTCAAAATGGTTTAATTGTGAAAGGGTACATCTGTCTTTTAACAATGCGAATGTTACTGAACCTTCTTTTGTTTTCTTTCCAAAGCATAAAGTGTTTGGATTAAACTTTTCAATAAAGTATTTGAATTTTTTAGGAAAATCTGTTCTTGATAATTCTGCCAGATTTTGGATTAAACAATCTCTTATGTCAGGATACATGGCAAAGCTACGAAGTCCAAGACTGTACAGATAATCAAATAAATCAAGCTTATCATCTATTCCCAGATCTATCATTGTTATTGCCTGACTTGTGTTTTGTGGTGTGAATGTGAATTTTTCGAAGAAATAATCTGAGATCTTTCTTCCGATTGTTTTAACACTGTCTTTTTTTGAAGAGTTTAATAAACTCATTGTTGCATCAAAGCATTCAGCATCAGCTCTCATATGAAATTCAAGATCTCTGATGAGTTCTGCTCCGCCATTCTTACATAAATATGCAAAGTTCTCTATATTTTCAATACCTCTTGGGTTTTCATCATAATTCCAATAATCATGGCGAGGGTATATACTTGTTTCTTGAAACAGGGTGTTTAATTTTTCAAGCACAAAGACTCCTTCATGCTCGAGGGCTGTGTATAATGCTGGCAAGTGGTTAGGTTTTACCTGTCCTATTTTGTCGTATGCTCTTTGTCTTGCACCTAGCTCTTCAAAGAACTCAAGCCCTTTGTTTTCTGCAAACTTAGCCAGCCAGTAGTTGCTGATTTTTCCAGGGTATTTAAAATCCTTTTTCAGGATGTCTTTTATCCGGGGAATATCTTTTGCCCACTTTGCAGTCCTATACTTCTCTGAGTCGATCTTTTTAAGAGAGATATGTCCGACTGCCTTGTCATACTGAGGCTGAGATAAGTTTACAAGTGGTTTATAGGCTTCTTGTCCAAAGGCAATTCCTATTCCCACACCTAGAGTGAGTAGTGCAGTTTTTATCCATGTTTTTAGTTTTGGCATCTTAATTGTTTTTAATATGGGGTTGTTTGCTTGTTTTTAGGCTTATGTTCATGTTTTTCATTTATAAAAGTTTCGTTTTTTTACCACTCTACAATAATAAAAAACTAGTTTTTATGATTGTATTTTATAGAGAAGTAAGTACCATATTAAAACAAAATAATAATGTTTTTTCAAATTTCTTAAGGTAATTTAAATTCAATATCAGAACTTGATTTTGTTGATGTTTTCTGGCTTCAGTATCGGCCAATCGTGATTCCCATCAACAACAAATAGTTTTGATTGTCTGATTAGTGAATGCATCTTTTTTCCGTGCCTTATGAGAAAGACCTGATCTTCTTTTCCCCACATTATGATTGTGGGGACATCTATGTTTTTTCAGTTTCTGTTCATAATCGACTTCCATGGCTTTTTTAAGAATCTCGATAACAGGTTCCTTATTGGAGAACTCCTTGTATATGTTGGATATGGCAGTTTCTAACAGCATCAAGCTCTTTTCTCTTGATGTTGCCAGATCTTTTTGAGTTTTGGTGACAAATAATCTATAAAAAATGTCTTTTGAGATCTGTTTTTTCATGCCTGCAGAATCCAAGAGGACTAAAGTCCCTGTTATTTTCTCCAGTGCCAGTTCGATCGCTAACATACCTCCTGCAGAATGACCTATGATGATTGGATGCTTTATTTTAAGCCTTTCGAAAAACTCTGAAAATAAAAAAGCGTAGTCCTGAATTGTCCAGACTTCTTTTGGGCAATCTGAATCTCCAAACCCTGGAATATCAATGGCTATTACTCTGTATTTTTTACTCAATAATTCAATAATACCCTTATAGCAGATAGCTGAATAATTTAAACCGTGTAAGAGAATTATGACCTTGCCTTTGCCCTCTTCGAGATAGCTGAGTTTCAAGCCTTTGATAATTTTATTCTTTCTTTCCATCCTCTTTCAAAGTCCTTCTTGAACTTCTTAAATGTTCCCTCTTTGATGGCAGTCCTTGCGTCCTTCATAAGATTGATCAAGAAATGAATGTTGTGGTATGATTTATATCTCTTGCCTACAGGTTCCTTGATCCTGCAGAGGTGTCTTATGTATGCCCGAGAGTATCTCTTGCACACAAAACAATCACATTCGGGATCAAGGGGTTTAAAGTCTTCCTTATACTTTCCCTGATCCACAAGGATTTTACCCTTACTCGTAAAGATCGAACTGTGTCTGGCATTCATTGTTGGATATACTGAGTCAAAACAGTCAACACCTCTATCGACCGCATTCAACAGATCCAGAGGACTGCCTAGACCCATAACATAGCGAGGTTTATCCTTGGGGATGAAAGGTATTGCAGCATCAATAGCCTTATACATCTCTTTACTGGGCTCGCCAATAGCAACACCGCCAATAGCAATACCGTCAAAGTCCAGACCTGATATGAATTTAGCACTCTTTTCCCTAAGATCCTTAAAAAAGCCACCCTGACAGATGCCAAACAACAGCTGTTTTTTATCAGTATGATATTTAAGAGAATCTTGCTGCCATCTATGTGTGTTTTCCAATGACTTGACAAACTCTTTTTTCGGAGCACCATAAGGTGCCATGTCATCAAAGGCCATAGCAACGTCACAGCCAATATCCATCTGGATCCTCATGATCTTCTCAGGCGTTATGACGTGCTTGGAATTATCATACGGATTCCTGAAATGAAGACCTTTCTTACTGTTACCCCTATACATAGAATCCCTGCTTCGCTGGAAGCCGCCACAGTCAGTGAAGATAACCTTGTTGAAGTTCATAAACTTGTGAATGCCGCCTGCTTTTTGGATAAGTTTCGTGCCTGGCTGCATTGAAAGAATTAAAGAGTTACAGATGATTGCGTTTGCTCCTGCCTGTTCATAGTCATCAGTGCTGATAAATTTTCCAGTTGCTCTGGTTGCAACCGGCATGAAAAAAGGTGTTTCGATCTTACATGTTTTGGTCTTAAGAATACCTGTTCTTGCCTTGTTGGATTCTGAATTAATCTTGAACATCTAACAAGACAGCCCGCGAACTTTTAAATAGTTTTTCTTATGTCTTGGCCATAACTTTTTTAAACAAACACAGTCTACACCTTGTCATGGAATTCATTTCGATATCCCAAGCCATGAAAAAAGGTTCAGGAGATGTCAATATACGTGGATGGGTCTATAGGGAGAGAGGCTCAAACAAATATTGTTTCATTGTAATTAGAGACAGTTCAAATATTATCCAGTGCATAATAGAAAAAGAGAATGTTTCTGAAAAAATATGGGAAGATGCCCAGAAATTACACATCGAAACATCTGTTGAGATGTCAGGCACAATAAAAAAGGACGACCGAGCACCAACTGGCTATGAGATAGCTGTCAAAGAGCTTAATATTGTTGGATTGTGCAATGACTTTCCAATCAGCAAGGATCAAAGCCCGGAATTTCTGCTTGACCAAAGACATCTTTGGATTCGAAGCAGAAAAATGGTCGCAATCCTGAAAATCAGGAGTGCATATGGGCATGCGAGAGAAGAATTCTTTAAACAAGAGGGATTCTATAGATTTGATGCTCCTGTACTTCAACCTACACAATCTGAAGGCGGCTCAACAGTATTTGAGGTGAAGTACTATAATCACAAGACTTTTCTGGCCCAGACCTGGCAGCTATACGGCGAAGCGGCAGTTTTTGCATTGGAAAAGGTGTACAATACAGGGCCAACTTTCAGAGCAGAAAAAAGCAAGACCTCGCGTCATCTAAGTGAGTTTTGGATGGTAGAGACAGAGGTAGCATGGTGGGACCTTAAGCAGATTACTGAGTTTGCCAAGAAAGAAATCAAGCATTGCATAAGAAAGGTGACAGAGGAGTGTCCTGAGGAATTTAAACTGCTTGGGAGAGACCCTGAGGAATTGATTGCAATGGCCAAAAAAGAGTGGCCTACGATTAAATATCGTGAAGCATTGAAGATTATAGAAGAAAAAGCAGGTATGAAAGTCCAGTTTGGAAAGGATCTTAGAACTGTGGAAGAACTAACCCTGATGAAACAGTTCGACACACCTGTTGTAGTTACTCACTATCCTCAACAAGTAATGGCCTTCTATAAGCCCAAAGACCCTGATCAGCCTGATGAAGCGCTGTGCTTTGATATGCTTTGTCCTGAAATGGGTTTAGAGATTGTGGGTGGAAGCCAAAGAAGCCTTGACATCGAGGAGATGTCTGAGAACCTGAGACGAGATGGGGAAGACCCTTCAGAATATGGATTCTATTTTGACCTAAGGAAATATGGATCTGTTCCACATTCGGGTTATGGTGTTGGGCTTGAAAGAGTACTCCAGTGGATATGTAAGCTCGACAACATCAAGGATGCTATACCTTTCCCTCGGACTATGCTTCGATGGTTGCCTTAGTTCTAACTTACAGGCTCTGTTAAGAATGCTTACGCAGAGAATTTTCCCGCGCTTCGCACCCATTATGTTATCGACTGTAAACCGATTCTATTTTAATCAGATCCTGAAGACTTGGCTACGTTAGGCGGGATAAATCCTCCTTTTTGGACAAAGCCAACTTACAATAAAATTTATAAAAGAAATGAGCTCCACTCATTCTATGGAAGTGTTTAGTTTTGACGTGAAGAATATTATTGCAAGCTTGAATCTACATCATATACAGCCAGATAGGGTGACCTGGATTAGGCTTGTTGATCCTAGAGAGGATCAGATAAAAGCTGTTTCAGAATTGGCTAAGATACCTCAGGAAGAATTCAAGGAATTCCTTGAGGACGAAGAACATTCGAGGCTTGAGCATGGAAGGTTTCTTGAAATTGTATTTCATGTGCCTATGAAAGATAATGGAGATATTGAGACTGAACCCTTAAACATCTTCATTTCAGGTAATATGCTGATTACTTTGGAGAGGAAGACCTGCAGTGTAACACGCAAGATGTCGGAATTATTGAAAAAAGGTAAATTGAGATTCTTGCTCAGGAAGAATGTCGGTGACTTCCTGCATTATTTGATTGACAAGATAAATGATGAGTTCCTTTACAATATAGAGAAGATAGCTAACCTGACAGAAATACTATCTCATAAGGAGATGACTATTTCTAAAGATAATCTTTCCAAGTTGTACCAGTCTACAATCACACTTTCTATATTCAACCAATCGATTATAGCGAATGTGGATGTTTTAAATGGTCTGAGAAAGAGTTATTACAAGAAATTCACTAAAGATAATCTAGAGGATTATGCAGATCTCTACTATGATGCGTTACAGATACGTGACACAGAAAAGGTGCAGAGGGATGTTATTACTAATCTCTTCAATTTCCAGACAGTTATGAGTTCAAATAGATTGAACGCGTTCATGAAGAAGCTAACTGCATTAGCACTTATCATCATGGTGCCTACCTTTATTACAAGCTTATATGGGATGAATGTTGCGCTTCCCTTTGATAAGGACCCGTATGCTTTTTGGTATCTGTGCGGCATCATGATAGTTCTTACAATCATACTTTATGTCGTATTCGAGAAGATAGATTGGGTCTAGGAGGATTCAAATGACTGATATTCTGGCAAGAATGCACACAGGTGAACACATACTTTTCAGGGCAATGCAAAGTCTTAAACCAGATATTAAGCTGGAGAAGATAGATCTCAAAGAGGATGAATCTTCTTTTTTTGTATTTGCCAAAGAGCTGACCTGGGATGATATAATCAAGGCAGAGGAGATTGCAAGAAAAATTATTGATGAAGATAAGAAGGTAACTATATCTCACCTTACCAAGGAGAAGGCTGCTGAGAAAAAAGAGCTGAGGATACGGCTTGATCGGATCAAGGATGAAAAAGTCAGGGTTGTGGAAATTGAAGGACACGATCTAAGCGCCTGCAAGGGAAACCATTGCGAGTCTGCGGGTCAGGTGGGAGATATATTGGTGACTAAGTTCAATGCGGTCAAAGGTGGCCGGTATGAGATACGCTTTACAGTCGATCCTGCCAAGGCATTGTATGAATATGCGAATTCTATAAGGAAGTCTGCGTCATTTTTAAACACAGAAATCAATCAATTGCATGATACATTGAAACAGCTTAAGGAAAATGCAGAAGCTCTTAAGGAACGGACCAGAGAGTTGAGCAAGGAGAGCGCTACAAATTACAAGACAGAAAAGATTAGTTCTGTTGACTTTCATTACGGCACATTTGACAACATTGAGAAGAAACAATTGATACAGCAGTCCGGAGAGTTAGAAGGCTTTGTCTGTTTCCTGAACAAGACGGAGAAAGGCGTACAGATCATTCTGCATTCATCAACCGAAATGAAATGCATTGAAGTGTTGAAACCAATTCTGGAAAAATTCGATGGTAAGGGTGGAGGCAAGGACGACTTTGCTATGGGTGCCGCAGATGCTAAACCTGAGGAGATATTGGCAGAAGTGAAGAATTTGCTGAAATAAATTTATTTTTTCTGTTTTCCAGTCTTGAAATCAACATCATATTTCATCAATACTTGCTCAAAGGCCTGTGCCATCTTGTCACCACCTTTGTAAGCTATATATAGATCAATCTTGAATTTATGATTCTCTCCTAGGAAGAGTGTAGACAAATCTGAACTAATATAGTGTGGATTCTCAAATTTTATCTTTCGAAAAGTAACTTCATTATTGTTATATGCTTCCCTCAGATCTGAAATTATTTTTGGAGCTTCTGTTTTTTCTGCAAGATGATTAAAGCCTTCCCACTCTCCGTTGCATATTCTGCAGAGACCAGAATCGTCAAAAGAGTTATCATCCTTAAAGCACCATACATAGCCATACCCTTCACCAGATAGGAATACTTCTCTATGATCAGGGACAATCTTGCTTGAGATCCTATGGAGGGCGAGCATTACTTTCTTATCAGATTGAATAATGCTTGTTGCTTCCTCGACAGGGTATTTTTTCTTTTTCATATGATTATCTTACAATTTTAACGTTTTCCTTATCATATCCATCCCTGGCCACTGCCCAGTATAATGGAATATCTGGATAGTTCTTCTTCTGGTATTCAATTATCTTGGGTATTATTTCTGCAGAGTTGATTCCTGTCCAGGAACCATCTCCTAAAAGGAAAGGAAAGCCTCTCTCTTTTCGGGTATAGACAGCTAATTCGTGCTCTGGAAAGTAATCCTTGAACGTTTCATTCAGATCTTTCATCATAGAAGACAATCTGTTAACCAGACCTTTCTTGTCCTTAATCTTCGAGGATCCTACCATATCAAAAAGCAGCAGGCAGACTTTGTTCTCAGAGATGAATTCTTTTGCCTTGCTTACACATGTTTCCAAAGACATACCTTTCCCGCCCATATTATAGGGGAATATATAGAATTAAATAAATTTATCGTAAATCAGGGTAATTCTCGATCCTAGCCTGATAATACTCGTGCAATCCTGGAGCGACTGGTTCATCTTCTAACTCTTTTCCAAAGGATTGCTTATATAATCTTGAGACCACCTCGAAGTTGGGGTCAGTATACGGGCCGTCTATAAAGATAAATCTATCTACCCCCTTATCTGCTAGCCTTATGCCATATCTAATCTCGTATGGATTTGGTGATGCTAGTTGTAGTAGTATGAAGGATTCCTCATCAATCAGAGTCAGGAACTTTTCTAAGGTCATATCCTTATCTTGTTGTCTTGAAAAGGAAACAGAACAATCAAGAAAATCAAAATTTCTTGTGAATTCAACTAACTCTTCATTTGTATAGATCTGTTCAAGGAATTGCTTATTCTTTTCCACTCCATATTTGATTGGGTGCAGTTGGTTGATATAGGCCATGATGTCTGTAACTGGATGTTAGATTTAAATGTTATGGAGAATACTTTGTTGTAATAAAATTTATAAATCCTCTTTGTCATGCGTGTAATGATGACAACCAGGCGGAAAATAAAATTGGTTTTCTTTGATATGGATGGTACGATATATCGGCAAACATCAGAAGAACATGATGTTTCGAGTCCCTGGACTCTAGTTGCAAAGAAATTAGGTGTTTCGGCCCTTAAGGAAAAACAAATAATAAGTGCGAAGTGGAAGAAAGGAGCGTATTCAGGGTATCTTGGATGGATGGAAGATAATTTTAAGATTTATAAGAAATACAAACTAACTAAAAAATCGTTTGAGAACATAATTAATTCTATAAACTATCATAAAGGTGTGAAGGGATTATTTAATCATCTCCGAAAAAAAGGATACAAGACTGCGATAGTATCTGGGGGCTTTAAGGCTCTAGCTGATCGTGCCGCACTTGACTTTAGAGTTGATCATACCTTTGCAGCATGTGATTTCTATTGGGATTCGAAAGGCAAGCTCATACATTGTAATTTGTTGCCTAGCGACTTCGAGGGTAAGCTTGATTTTATGAAATTAGTGATTAAAGAACATGGGTTGACTAAAGAAGAATGTGCTTTTGTGGGTGATGGGGCGAACGACGTTCCTTTTGCCAAAGCAGTAGGATTTTCAATCGCATTCAATGCCTCTGGGAAGCTGCAGAAGGTAGCGACTGTCAGTATCAATCAAGATTCAAAGAAAAAAGATGTTGGTGTTTTGAAAAATTATTTCAAGTAAACTATGAAGGTGATACGATGCCATTAGTAAAAATAGATTTGTGGGCGGGACAAGAAAGAGATGTCAAGAGAGAACTTATTCAGTCGGTCTCAAAGGCTGTTTCAGAATCCCTGGGGATTCCTATTGAATATGTGCATATAGTCCTAAATGAAGCTCCCAAGGATAACTGGGGGCTACATGGCGACCAAGCCTCGAGACTAGACTTAAATTAACTACTTTTAAGTGGCAAAAAACAAAAGATTTATAAACAGTTTTCTATTAGTTTCTAGTAATATGTTCATAAAGCCATCAGATAACAGACCGCCAACTCTTGAATGGATTAAGAAACTTCCTAAAACAGATCTTCACGTCCATATAGGCGGATCATTGAGAATAAAAACCCTTATTGAGTTGGCCAAGAAAAACAAGGTCAAACTTCCTACCTACAATCCCAAAGAATTGAGAAAGTTAGTGGTGATGCAGGACAATGGATGTCACTCATTAGCTCAATATCTAAAATCATTTGATATAACAGAAAGTGTTCTATGCACAGAAGAAGCACTTGAGCGGGCTGCATATGAACTTGCAGAAGACGCTGCAAGAGAGAATGTTTGGTGCATTGAAGTAAGATTTGGACCGACCAACTACATGAAATATGGTATGAAACTACCCTTTATCATCGAAGCGGTGTTGAGAGGTCTGAAAAGAGCTCAGAAGAAATTCGGAATCCATACAGGACTGATCCTAAGTGGTATGCGTTCTGATAAGCACATGACTGAGATTGCAGCTGAGATGGCTGTGAACTATCAATATAAAGGTGTCGTAGGTTTTGATCTGGCAGGTCCTGAATTAGGTAATGAGCCAAGGAGCTTTGCAGATATCTTTAGAATAATTCATGATAATTTTGTCTATGTTACCATACATGCAGGAGAGGAATGTGATGCTACTGCAATCGCAGATGCAATCAACTATCTGAATGCAAGAAGGATCGGACATGGGACCAAGGTTCTTCAGAACGAAAAACTATTGAACTATATTAGAGATAACAGGATAGGTATTGAAGTATGTCCATCAAGTAACATCCATACCTGTTCTTCTGCAAGTTACCAATCCCACCCATTAAGGACATTCTTGCAAGAAAATTTAAGGGTTACAATAAATACAGATAATAGACTGATATCTAATACAAACATAACCAAAGAAATGTGGTTGGCTTCAACCAATCTGGGACTTACAAGAGCTGATTTGAAGATGCTAGTCAAGAATGGCTTTAAGAGTTTGTTCATGAACTATAATAGAAAGAAGCCATTAGAGTTGAAGGTCTTAAGTGTTCTTGAAAAGATGTAGTTAAAGATCTAGTAGCTTCTGAACTTCTGATTTCAATCTTGCTTGATATTGATGAACTCTTTCACCCTCATTCTTGTCTTCACCAAGAATTTTCATCAGACTCTTGATTATATCCCCTTCTCTGTCAGAGAAACTGGTATTGATCTGACCAATGTGCTCCTTGATAAGAGTATCCTCGAGCTCATCGACAGATGAAGAAGTAATTTTGATCTCCTCAAACTCTTCTGAGGTTAGTTTTATAGTATTTTTCATAACAAAAAAAGCACCCTTCTCATAGACTTCTGCAAATATCTTTTTGAAATCAATGTCAGAGGGTCTTCCAGACTTGAGTTTACCCTCAACCCTCAGAAGTAGAATAGTATTTATGAATTCCTGTTGTTCTATCTTTTGTAGAATATCTGCTTCAACCTGTTCTGGTGTCCTGTGTTCTGCATCTACTTTTATTGAACACGTGTTGATTATCTTAATTGGCTCATAACTGGTTTTGTTATCCTCAAAGATGTAAATGCCGCCAGTTTCCAGCTTCTCGAGCTCTGCGAAGTTGGCTGGGAAGACTGGACCTGGGTAGACAACGTTCTTGTAGCCTTCCAGAGATTTCTGTTCAACGATATGAACATGGCCGCCAGCATAATAGTTGAAGCCCTTGGGTAAAAATGAGATGGGGTTGGAGTCCATTTTTTCTAATTCTTTGGGCTTTAGTTCAGTGATGGCAGTATGGAAAAGGAATATCTTAAAGCCCTCTTGTTTTTCCAGTTCTTCCCTGTTGCCTATGCTTTCATAATACTCTTTTTCAAGCATTCCTTTCTTACCTAGCATGCCTGTAAGCAAAGTTTCTGTCTTCTCATCCTTGGTGAACTTCAACAAGATTTGATTGTCCTTGATATCTCCTCTGAATACATCCTTGACCAACTCTGCTTCTTCAAGAACATCCAACATGGTCTTTCCGCTTGGAGAGAAATCGTGGCTGCCTGCAACGATATAGGCTGGGATGTTTTTATTCTTCAACTGTTTCAGCTTTTTGACAACAGCTTTCAATCCATCAATAGACGGGATGGATGTGTGGAAAAGATCGCCGGATATGAGCACAAAATCAATCTTCTTCTCAATACACAGGTCAATAGCACTGGTAAACGCTTTAACACTTAATTCCTTGAGCTTAGGATCCCTCCAGGCTCCGATATGCACATCTGCCATATGAGCAAACTTCATACAAAATGGGAAGAAAATGGAGTTTTTAAGGTTTGTTACTGGGATTAGCTTAATTTAACAATCAGATTTATTTTCATTTTTAATCTAATATTATTAAAATTTTTATAGTCAAAGCCTAAATTTTTCCTAAAAACTTTCTTATATTTCTTTAACCTATCTATATCTATAAACTCGGCCACGGGTGTAAATTGGTCGGAGGTGATTGCAAAAATATGCTCTACCCCAAAACCCCTAAGAAGTTGGTAAAAATGAGGTGAAACTGTTTAGCTGATGGCATACCCCGACAGGGGCCAAGACCTAAGCTGAAGCCCAAGTTGCCTCCCTAACTAGCGGGGAGGCTACACTGTGGCTCAGAGAGGATTAAACTAGATGGAGGTGCAAACAACAACATCCTACTGAAGTTTTACTAGATAAAAAAATGGTGAGATGAAATGAATAGAGGCTGTAATAGATTGCTGATTAGAATTGGCATATCCAACCGTAGAAGCGGAAATGATAAACTATGTCCAGATAGAAAGAGCTGGATTTTCAACGGAGGTGATACCGAAGAAGAAAAAGCAACACTACAAGATTGGATGTGGGGCATCTACTGAAAAGAAGGATTTAGTTTTTGAAAATAAAAAAACAAAGGAGTTGATAACATGGAGAAAGAAGACTCTACATTTATAGAGACCATGCGAGGTCTTGCTAAATCTGATAACAAGCAGGACAAGGACCTTGTAGAGGTCATAAAGACGAACGAGGCTTTAACCCAGGCAGAACTGGATAGAGGTGCCGCAGATAATGAAAAGTGTAAGCAGTATATGATTCTGCAGTCCACAATTGCCAACCAGGCAGAAAGATACCTCTCGGATTCGACAACCACACTGGAAAAGTTCAAAGCTGCTATAAAGCACCCCTCAAGCACTGGTTTCCAAAGGGTACTGACAACTATGACGCGAGGTCTGTACAAAGGACCTCAGTTGACGCCTGAAAAGCTTGGGAACATTATTCTTGATCTGTACAATGCACAGACCAAACATAAAGGTGCTGTACACGGCAGCTTAGGGATTCTAAGGAATAAGAGAGGGCTGATGTTTGACATTGCCAAAGAGGCTGCAGAGGACATCAAGGACAATAGCCTGAGCTATAAAATAGTGCAAGCCAAATTGAACAAGTTGGACTGGCTTTACACTATTATGGATAAGATCCTGCGAGACGAGGATTATTCCAAGAAAGATTTCAGGAACCAACTCGCATTGTGCCATGATGCAGGTCTTTTCGCGTGTCTTGAGTTGATACAGAGAATTGATGGTGGTGACGATGTAAAACCAGACCTGTATGTTGTCAAGACAGATCTGCAGAGGACGATGGCCGACTTCAAGGACACGTATCTTGAATCAGGATTGAGAGTTAAAGGTGCTAACACCATGATGCAGGGAATGGACCTTCAGATACAGCAGTTTGAGGAAACCATTAAAGGTATGTCTGCCCAGCACATGGAACTTGATGTGGATATTCACTACACCAAACATCTGGCATACAACACCTTTCATCTGTTACAGGCACAGGGTATATCTGACAGGGCTATGGATGCATACTTCACATACAAAGATGTGATGAATGATGTCCAAATCTTCAATTCTCTTGGCACAAGGGTGATGTTGGACAGAGTAGGCTTTGTTTTGGTGAATCCATTCTTTGAGCCTGAAACATTGGAAAAAGCAAAAGATGAACTGACAGAAGCTGTGACATTATATGCACACAACGAGCGAATCTTTCATGAGAATGTCCAAGATATGATACAAAAACTTGGCCTTGGAGAAGTGGAAAAGCCTGCAGGACTATTGAAAGAGCAGTATCACGAGAGGTGATACTATGAAGAGAAAAAAGAATCATATCCCTTCCTCAATAAATGAGAAAAGCCTTGAGCATGTGGCAGTGGATTTATTTAAGATATTTGAGACAGAGGAGGTCACTAATAGGCCAGAGCGGGTAAATGAGTATTTTAGACAGGAGATGATGAAGGCAGAGATCGGTGCCGAGGTGATAAGCAACGACCATATCTCTTTGTTAGAATCTGCTGTCAAGAGTTATCTTTTACCTGCTTATGATGTCTATGATGCCAAGAAGCAGGAGGTAGAACGTAAAAGCCAAAGCAGAAAAGCCATGCCTATCATCGCAGGTACTGTAATAGGTCTGAATATTTTGGAATTGGCTGTTTTCAGGGGCATGCTGCACCGGCACCTTTTATTTTTAGGAGTTGGTGCTGTCTTTGAAATATACGTTGGTTGGCTGCTCTATACTTATGCCTGGCCTAGCATGGATAACAAGAAGATTGGCAATGCTGCTTCCAAGTATTTTACTACTGCCAAGAATCTTGCCAAGAAAATTCAGACAGAGGATCGGCACAGGGCTCTTCAGGAAATAATGGATGGCGAACTGTTAGAGGCAGAAGCTTACAAGCTTCTCTCACAATACGAACGTCCAGATGATTTCTGGGCTGACTACAAGAAAGTCAGATCTGTGGATCCGATCAACCAAGAGGCCTTTAAGCTGACAAATGCTCCTAAGTTTGAGACTTTCTTGGAGCTGCATCTGATAGACCAATATGGTCCTGGTAAAAGAGAGGGTAGATTCAACTCTCTTTTCATCAAGGCAAACCAATATTTTCTGGCCAAAGACCGAGGGGGATATGTGATGAAAGAGTTGGCCAAAAGGAGAAACTGACAACGCGGTAGCAGGTATGAAACTGCTTGCACCTAGATAGAAGTATATAACCTAGGAGGTAAAAAAATTGAGTAAGAAGAAAATAAGCAGAGCTGGTGCTCTATTATTAACATCTGCACTGGCTATGGGATTGACCTCGTGTGCAGATATTCAGTTGGGGAACATAGGTATAAGGAAGAGATTGAGCGGAGAGCTGGAAATATATAAGGCGCCACAATTCAAGCTTGCAAAGCCTGGTGTAAAATCACATTGGGCAGGCCTTACTGCAATAGATCTGCCGCTCGAGCATGGGACAGAGGAGGACCAACACTACGTAACCAAAGACAACAAGAACATAACCCTTGATATGGTGGTTTATACCAAGTTGGCACAGGATACAGCATCGTTGACCAACTGGTTCTACAAATGGGGTGATAAGGCACTTGATGAACTGGCAAAGCAGGTTGATGGTATTGCAAGATCAACTGTTTTGCAGTATGAAAGAAATGAGATTGCCAATGAGAACCTTGCTAAGGCAAATGGGAAGCTGCCGATCTATCAGCAGGTGCATGTAGAGCTTTATGAGAGCGATCTTGCTCGGGACTTTGGTGTCAACAACAACATTTGGTATGTGTGCCCCGGTAACATCTCTCCCCAAAGAGATGCGGTGTTTGCAGATCTTGAGAGACAGAGAAATCTTATCTTGAGAGAAGCAAGAAACCAGGCCCAGAACGACATAGATGAAGCAAATAAGGAAAGAGCTCTTGTTGATGCAGAGTACAACCAAGTTATAGGAAAACTTCATCCTGTTGTGGTAGACTATCTTGCAACCAAGGGCGTACTGACAGCTGCAAGAGCTGTGACCAAAAAGGCTGATGAACAGCATCTGAGCCTTAAGGTCTATGTGGAGTGAGGAGGTAAACAGAATGAAAACAAAAACAAAAGTTGCGGTTTTGACGCCATTGGCTTTTACAGCACTATACTTCGTCTGTTCTATCTCTAAATGCAGCAGACCCACTAAATATGAGTCCACTATATCCACTAACTGGAACAATTCGGTTGAGTGGGAAGGGATGGGTCCTGGTACGAGATGGTTCAATGTATTTGGAGAGAAAGATCAGGATAAGGTATCCCATATGCAAAAGCAGGTGCATTTCCCCAAAGATGTAAACCTGGCTGAAGAAGATATGTATACTGTTGATGGCAAACAAAAGAGTCAGGACAGGTTGACACTTGAAGCAGAAACCCAGCAGAGCATCATGACAGCTGAGAATAAAAATGGTGTGAACCAGATTGTAATCCAGAATATGCTCATAACCTATGAGCAAGGAAAAACCTGGGATGCAGTTAGGGCGAGATTTGTGGAACATAGACCCGAAGATATGAAGTTTATGGAACATAACTTGGACGGACTGGTTAGATCATATCTTCAGACCAAGACCATTGATTACATAGAAGCCCGGCAGCAGGAACTTTCAGAGAGTTGTTTAAATTATATAAAGGACTTCAAATTAGGAGGAATTCCTGTATATAAAGACGGTGTTGTTTCTGGCTTTACTGAACAGAAGAGCTTTGAAGATGTATGGGGTATAAATGTGACTGGTGTTAAACCCCTAAGAGTTAAGAGACCATCTTATGTTGTGAGTGCTGGACCTGAGGGCGAGAGAATTATTAAGGACGCCCAAAGAGAGCTTGGTGCTGTGAAGGATGAATGCGAGCGGAGACGTACACAACTCAAGTCTATAGATAGGTTTGCCAAGGCTATTGGTAATAACCCAACTACAGCGCTGTTCTTGAAGAACCAGGAGTTTTCCAGCATGATTGAGGATCTTGGTCCTCAGAACATAGAAAACATAGAAATAAACAAAGGGTTGACAGGGGATAAAAAAGCCAATTATGCGGTCTCTAAGAACAGGTAGAAACCGAAACCTTTTTATTTATTTTTTTATTCCCCATCAGGAGGTGGTAATAAATGGAACCAAACTATAAACCAGAAGAAAAAACGTTAAAAGGAAAATTTGGATCGTATTTCAATAAGAAAGTACGAAACATTGGGAACAAATTCGAGAAATTCGGCGATGTTGTTGAACAGACTCTTGAAGGCCTCGAAGGAGATGTAACGAAATTTTACAAGGAGACAGGAGCTCCTGCAGTGAAAAAATATGTTGGACTAGGTCAACAAGGTGCTAAAGACCTGATCAAGACCATGTCTGAGGGTGACTACAAGCAGATCCTACAGACTATCTATGATACAACCTCAGGCGGCCCAAAAGAGATCAAGAAGAAGCTGAAAGAACTCTACGACGAAAAGATAAATACGGCAATCGAAAAGGATGTAGTAGCAAAACCCAAGAAGGCAGGATTCTGGGATGGCTATCTGAATGTATTTATCAAGCAGCCATGCGAAAGGTCAGCAGAACCTGCTTATGCAGAGGGTAAAGTTCTTGGAAAAGGTGCAGCCTATGTAACTGCAGTGCCTTTATTCTTGAGTGGCGGAGTGCTTGGAGTTGTTCTGGGAGGCTTGCCAGCTTGGACAAGACTTGGACCTTATATCAAGAGTCATGTCTTGACAGCTAAGGATACAGTGGCACAGAAAGCAGAAGAAATGGCACAAGCAGGAGAGGATAATGTTATAATTACTCCTCCGCCAAAAGAGCAGAAAAAACCAGAAGATAGCGGTGCAAGTCTAGAAGAAAAGACAATCGAAGTCGAATAAACCCACTAAATTTTTTTCTTTTTTTTCCTTTTTCTATTTCTTTAATCCAGAAAAATCCTGAGAAAACTGATCACGTCCTTCTATTTTTGCTCTGGCAACATCATCAAAGAATGGAACCTTGATCGGCAGTGCAAACCTTGCAAAGTTGCTGGTCACAATTGCCTCTCCCTTGTCAAGGGAAGCAATATTTCTATTATCTTCAGAAAGATCTTGAGAAGCTGATTCAATAATAGCCTGTCTTTCGCTGTTCATCTCAGTGCCAAGGATGATCTTGGTATTGATATTTGCGAGTATCTGACGCGGAATCAATGAAGGAAGTTGGGTAATCGCAGTAAGGCCTACATTGAACTTCCTCCCCTCTCTTGCTATCGTGCTGAAAATGTTAGAACCCTTTTCAAGTACCTCTTTACCTAAAACCCTTGGCGCTTCTTCAAGTACAATAGATATAACAGGTTTGTCCTTTAAAGAACCATTCATCTTGTAATTCTTATATCTCCTGAAAATCTCTGTTGTCAAGATGCTGCCAATAAGTAACTCCAGGGTTCCTGAGAAATTGCTGGTGTCGATGATTACTGTTTTGGTCTCTTCAAGAGCCTGTGCAATATCCTTCACAAGGGTTTCCCCTGCTTGCATATCAAATACTCCATTACAGAATAATTGCATTTCAGAAAAATCAAGATCCAGCAAGGAGCAGAACCGTCTCTTAAGCACAGCGCAAGTTGTATCCTGGAACTCAAGTTTTATCTCTCTTTCCAGTATAATAGCCTCAATCCAGCCAGCTCCATATTCTCGGAAATATGCATTCATTGCCTGTCTTTGAGGAGGTGAAAAATCCATGAAGTTAAAATGATCTGGTTTTAATATCTTGAGATTGATCTTAAGGGTTCTTTGACCTGGAGGCGGATTATGTGCTGAATAATAGATTAGTTTTTCCTTGTCAGGATGGTCCTTTAAACCCAACTTGTTCCTGCCGAAATACTCATCATGAGGATCAAGTACTAGCATAGAACAGTAGTCCTTATCAGTAACATCCCAAAGCAGGTTGCTCATAAGTACGCTCTTGCCCTTTCCAGTTGTGCCACTTATCAATATGTGGTGGCTGAAGACATCCCTTCCTGGAAGGAAGAGTGGGAAATCAATAGTCTTTGCCCCACTCCTGAGATGTCCGATAAACATAGGATCTGTAGGTTTGGTTAGAAAATCAAGATCCTCTTTTTCCACTTCTCTTACTTCTGAGAAGAATTCAGGCATTGACTTGGAAGACTTGGCATTCTTCTCTTTTAAAGTAATGAGATTTTTTAAGAAAACCAGTGAGTAATTTCTAAGATGTGGCTCCATGAATTCAAGATCAACATCCTCTTCTAGCTTCATGCCTGAGATAAGCTCAAGGTTCTGTTGTGATATCTGGCTTGCGAATTGAAGGTCAAAGACCTGGAAAAGCATCTTGATATCATTGTTTTCAGCAACCAGAAGCTCTCCAATCTCAACATCTACATCTGATTTCTTCCTGACTAGAAGCTGACCAAAGCTGCCAGAGATAATCTGCCCCTTTTTCATAAAGCATAAGAGGAGGGTGATGTTTTATAAACTTTATGAATGCCTAAACACGTAATATCCTCAATACTTTTATAAACCGATATTCAAACCCAAATCAAAGAGCAGTTAATAGATAAATAAATAGGTAGATATTTTGAAGAAGAAAAATTATCAATTCCAAGATTTACAGGTGATAGTAGCTTCGGATGGGAATATTTGTACTACTAATAACGGGTTGCTTCAAACAGCTATTTTTAAAGAAGTTCTGTATAAATATCTTGACTCTCTAAGAGAAAAAGACTCTCCTCTTCTCAGTATAATTCCGGCATCTTTTGCAGAGGATGAGGCTGTGCAAAACCAAAAGATAGTTGAACTCTTACAGCTGCTAGGTGAACATACGAGGCAGGATATAATCAAATCCCATCCTGAATTTAATGAATTTTTTATTGATACATACATGTTCAATCAATTTATAGAGGAGCTCTACAATTTTTGGCGTAACTATGAACGCTTTTTCATACTCCTGTCAACTGAAAAAAAAGACCAGCATTACCATAAGAAACCATACCGATCTTTTAACAATACAATTGAACAGTTGAATCACTTGGTCCGAAGTTGCTATAGAGACATATGTGAAAACATAACATCTGAACATCCGAGAGTATACAGGCAGATGCCTGCAGGATTTCAGGTAGGAATCATTGCAAGCGCTCAAAAGCAGAATATGCCAGAAACGTACTCTTTTTTAAAGCAGGCGCCAATAATCCGTCAAATTCTGATTGAACCGCCCCTAATAATCAATCCTCTTATGAATAAAAGAACAGGATTGTTTAGGCGAGTGGATTCCAATCCTATTAAGAATCTGGACTTTGATCCCGCGGACTGGCTATGTTATCCTGCGAAAGTCGGTGATTTAGTTATACACATCTTCTTTCATATGAAATTCATCGGCTTAGGCTCTGCTGTGGCGAATCTGTTTGACTTAGCTGAAGATGAGGATTTGACTAGAACTCCTGATGCGATATACCTTTTCGGGGTGGATGAAAAAGTAATAGTCCAACATGGGGAGCCACAAACCATATTTTATGATGATACTGAAAATAATTTGCTTGTGGGTTTTGTATCCAGAAAAGATGAGTATGGTTATTTTGGCTATCTAAAAAAGATGGTGCTGACATTGCATAATATCATCTGTGTAAAAAAAGGCCGTCTTCCCTTGCATGGCGCGATGGTCAGAATCTGTCTGAAAAACGGCATATCTAAAAATATAATTCTCGTGGGTGATTCTGGAGCTGGTAAATCTGAATTGCTAGAAGCATTAAGGATACTGAGTCAGGAATATCTAAGAGAAATGGTGATAATTTTTGATGATATGGGCTCACTCGAGATTAAAGATGGGAAACTTAAAGCATATGGTACTGAGACGGGTGCTTTTGTGAGACTCGATGACCTTCAGCCCGGATTTGTCTATGGAAATCTTGATAGGTCTATTATTATGAGCCCTGAGAAGATCAATGCCCGTGCAGTACTGCCAATCACAACCTTAAAAGAGATTATTCAAGGTCATAATGTTGATCTCATCCTATATGCAAATAATTATTCTACTGTTCAACAAGGTGATTGCATAAATCAATTTACGAGTTGGCAGGATGCCTTCGATGTGTTCAAAGAAGGTAAGAGGATGGCCAAGGGCACAACATCTGAATCAGGTATAACCCAAAGCTATTTTGCCAATCCCTTTGGACCGCCTCAATACGAGAATCTACACGAAGAAATAGCTACGCGATTCTTCAATTTCTTTTTTGAAAAAGATATGATCGTTGGCGAAATTAAGACTATGCTTGGAATTCCTGGCTACGAGACCAAAGGGCCTGAGAGTGCTGCAAAAGCCCTATTTGATTTTATTTCAAAGAATTAATCTGATTCTGAATTATAAAAATAAAAAAATGAATTTTCTATCCTGGATTACAACATCCACAGTCATCTGCAAAGCACATGCACTCAGGCTCATAATACTCCTGGGCATGCTTGCATGCAGGGCATTTATTAGGAGGTTCTTCGCCTGTATGGATATAACCACATTTAGAGCATTTCCATCTTATGGGTTTGCCTCTCTTGAAGACAGAGTCATTATTGACTAGCTCGAGCAATTTTTTATACCTGGCCTCATGCGCAGCCTCAACTTTGGCGATCTGTTTGAAAAGTATGGCTGCCTCTTCGTTGCCTTCTTCTTCGGCATCCTTGGCAAACTCAGGATACATCTCGTTGGTTTCATAGTGTTCGCCATCTGCGGCTGCCTGCAGATTAGCGGCAGTGTCACCTATGCCTTTGAGTAGCTTGAACTCATCTTTGGCGTGTTGCATCTCATTTATTGCAGTCTCCTCAAATATCTTTGCAATATAATGGAAGCCTTGTTTCCTGGCTACTTTTGCAAAGTAGGTATATTTGTTCCTTGCCTGGCTCTCACCAGCAAAGGCAGCTTTTAAATTTTCTTCAGTTTTAGTCATTTTTAGTATTCACCTCAATTTCCTTGAAAATATTTCTTAAACCTCCACATACAGGACAGCACTAATAATCTGGAAGATCAGTCCATTTATTGATCTCTTTTTCTTCATCATACACATATCCTCATACAGCACATTCGAATCTAGTCATCTTTGAAAACTTATAGATTTCAGACGAACTACCCAATAAAAAACAAGATAACGATAGATGCTTTTTATTTTTTTCCCTTTACAACAAAGGATTCTGCCCACCATACAATGCGTGGAACTGGCCGTTCTTAACTTCCAGTGAGAAGACATCGTTGTTACACTTAGTCGCCCTCATCTTGACAATGTTGATCTCCCTGACTATATTTCTTCTAAATGGAGTCAATTTTAGTTGTATGATTCCATCTGCAAGGAAATCTTCTGTCTCGAACTGACCGTACCTGCTGTGGTCAGGAGGCCCTTCTGACACAAGCAAAGATGTCATTTTTAGATCTCTTAAGAACTCAAAGAAATAGAATACTTCAATTCTTGGATTTTCAAACCTTGAAAGTACATAGAGAGCTGCAAGCGAGTCCATTACAAAGACCTTGCATTGGGTTTCAGCCCGTATCTTCTTGGCTATGTTCTTGATGACATTCATCCAGCTCTTGTTATCGCTTACATTTAGGTCTTTAATCTCCTTTCTTATACAGCCAACATCCACCAATATGATGGTGCCGGTCTTAGCGTTGCTGATCTTATTCAATTCAACTCTCAATGTTGAAAGGTCTTTTATGACCAACAGATTGATCTTAGTCATGTCCAGACCCATATTGATCATATGATTGATTAGTGACTGGTGAGACTGTTCCAGCGAGATATAGATGCTATTGTTGCCTCTTAGAGCTTCATTGTAGAGTACATTAAAGCAAAGAGAAGATTTCATTGTTCCGGGTCCACCGCTTACAAGAACGACGTGTTCTTCTGGGACGCCATACTCCATATGTTCGTCAAGACCGTGAATATAGGTTCTTATCCTCTTTATATCCTCTTTTTTATTAACAACATCCATATGCCTCACCCTCTTTTTAAATTATAAATGTACTACCCCTATTTTAATCTTTCGAATGTGCTAGGTTATTTATCTTTCCTTTTTGTGTATTGACTATGATATTACTTGTTTTTGGAATGTTTGAACAACCCACCACTACGCTTTCAGTTTTGAATTGCCAGAGTTTTTTGCCATGAATCTCTCCAGGATCCTTGGTGATGATATTGCTGTATATTCCTGTCTGTTGTATCATACCTGATAGTCCTGGAACATAGTCAAGTATAAAGTTACCTTCGCCTCTAAGTATATAAATGTTACTATCATAAGAACCAACAACAACTTCAGGTTTACCGTCATTATTGATATCATAAATAAGAGGTTGGTCTACAATCCAGAACCCAGTTTCATAAGACCAGAACTTATCTCCGTTGTTATATAACGCATAGACATTGTTGTCACATGCTCCGAAGATGATTTCAGGTCGATTATCCTCGTTAATATCTATGATGCATGCTTTTGAACAGATGGCACCTTCTGTGGTATATTTCCAGATCAGGTCTCCGTCTTTATCCAACACATAGAGTGTGTTGTCAGTCGAGCCTATCACTATATATTTCTGGCCGTCTTTGAAGAGGTCAGCGACAGCTGGTTGTGCAATTACCCTGTCCATTGTCTTGAACTTCCAGTTCAGTTCGGCATTCTTGTTGATAGAATGGATATTGCCGTCATTACAGCCAAAGATTATCTGGTCATTTCCAAATAATTCTGGTCTTGATTCAATTCGGGCTTTAGCATCATATTTCCACATTAACTCACCCTTATTGGTTATGGCATAGAGATACCTATCCCCACAACCAAAAACTAATTCTGGGATGTAATCATTATTTACGTCAACAGAAAGAATACCTCCCTTTATTGAGCCGCCTGCTTTGAACTTCCAGAGTAGTTTACCTTTGTTATTAAGTGCATATACAATGCCCAGCTCAGTTCCAAAGATTATTTCTTTCTTCTTATCCTCGTTTATATCCACTACAATTGGAGGTGCGGCAATGCTACTGATTTTAGTACTATCAAGAAAAAGCATTTCAACATCGCCAATGTCTTCTTTTACGTCAAATACCCATTTAAGTTTGCAGTCATCCTGAAGAACAAAGAGTTCACCGCTTTTGGTGCCGAAGATGATCTCTTTCTTCCCATCATTATCAATATCTTCAACAACAGATTTGGTCAAGAGGTGACTCTTGCAGTCGAACTCCCACCTTTTTACAATCC
This sequence comes from uncultured Methanosarcinales archaeon, assembly GCA_964647565.1. Taxonomy (GTDB): domain Archaea; phylum Nanobdellota; class Nanobdellia; order Woesearchaeales; family CAZYIM01; genus CAZYIM01. The sequence continues at coordinate 56,668 of CAZYIM010000005.1, read as the reverse complement.
TTCCCCTCTTTTTTTTAAAAAGGTCTTTTAATGAAAAGAACATTTTATAGACTAATAATTTGAGATGGCGACGAACTTTATAAATCTTGTTTTTTTTGTCATTAGTCTTAGACGAAATTCAAAAATTTTATATATGCAGTTGATTAGTCCTGTCCTATGGAGGATGAGTTAGTAGAGTTAATAAAAGAGGAGTTAGTAGATCATGTGCCTATTTCTGAAGTTCGAGACAACCTATTAGAAAAAGGCTACTCTGCAGAGGATATAGATGATGCGATAGGGCATGTGACAGAGAAAGTTAGAGATCTGCATAGTTCAGAAAAAAACAAACTGACTCGTATTTTTACTATCAAGGAAATATTTGACAGGATAGGTTATGGTATGGGTTCGCAACAGTTCATTAATATCCTGTTCTTACATACAGGAGCATCGATTTTTCTTATTGGTCTTTTCAATGGCCTGAAAGCTATCATCTCAATTATTTTGACTTCTTTTCTCCAGGAATATTCCAAGTTGAGAACTATTGGCAAGAATCTTATCAGTTTTTCAGGCATTCTCTTTGGTTTTAGCTTCCTTTTTATAGCTTTAGCTAGGTCGATACGCTCAGTTCCGCTATTTACATTTGCATTTCTGATTGGTTCATTGGGTGTTGTTAGCTATGGTGATCTTTTCAACAATCTTATTTGGTCTCGTATCAAGAAAGAAAACCTTAGCCATTTCTTGCTTAAGATTGCAACTTATGGTGTACTCATTACAGGTATTACCATGCTTTTATCAGGTTTCATTATGGACCTAATACCCGAAACAGGAGCTATTTTTTCATTAACCCTATTTGGTAAGACTTTCTCGATGAAAATATTTGGCTATCTGCTCTCATTTGAGATAACAGCGCTCATGTTTATTCTCTCAGGTTATATGCTTTCTTCCCTTAAGGACAAAACCCAAGAGGAAGATGTACCTATTAAGGCATTTATTATAAATCATATGCACAAGCTCAGTTATCATATCCATGTTTTTTTCAAGAATAAGCTAGTCCTTCTTTTGCTAATAACCTCTCTGCTTTTTGGAGCAGTTCAGCTTCTCGGAAGCACATATTATGGCATTTTCATCTATAAAGAATTTCAATATCTTGGTTTTGGAGGTTTCCTTAATGTAGCAGTAGTCTTTTTTATGGCTATTCTGGCATCTTTTGTTAGTCCAAACTTAACAAAAATTGTTGACAAAGAGATCGGAATGGCTCCGATGTTGGTATTTGGTACCATGTTGTCTGCCTTGATGCCGCTTTCTATGGCTTTCAATCCACATATTCTTACAGTGGGTATAGCTGCAATTTTCTCTGTTTTTGGATCTGCACTTGTAGGCATAGCACAAGGTTTATTGGCCAGAAAAATCATGTTTGAGTATCAACGAAAGATGTATTATTCTTCAATGGGTATATTGGTTCTGATTCCCTATCTCATTTTGATTCCTTTAGGATCATACGTTGCTCATACTTTCGGTCTTCCAGTCTTTTTCAGAGTGCTAGTTGGTATTACTGTACTTTTAATAGCCCCCTTGTATTTCGTGCTAGTGCTTTTAGCTAATAAGAAAAAGTTTTAAGACTATCTTTTCAATCTTAAAGAGATCTTGGTTCTGAGATCCTCGCGGGGTTCCTTTTGGAACTTATATTCTGTTTTTTGCTTAATCTCCTGGTCATGGTAGAATGTGATGATCCGAAGCGTGGTTTCTAGCTCCCGTATTGCACCATAAAGCTGGTGTTGTTTGGAAAGTTCCATCTCTTCATTGTCGCATTTAAGGATGTGTATTATGTCGTATTTTCTCTTTTCTATGATTTTTTTCACTTCAGCCAGGGTCATTCTAGTCACTCTCTTTTTTTTGTTTAAGCTTACTGAGGAAGTATTCAAGGCAGTCAAAAGCACAGAATGAGGCCTTTTGTTTGAATTCCTTGGGACCGAATATGAGCGTTAGTCCTTCTCCTCCAACATTACTGTGGCAAACAGGGCAGAATTTAGATCTGCTAGAGGATAATTCAATCTTTTTGTTTATTAACCGTTCAATATGGCCGTTTTCAAGATCGCTCCTGATTAGTTTTAAATCCTCAACATCCAGATTGTCAATGAGCTTAGCCAGTTTGTTCATTCTGATTAATCCTCTCCTTTAAGTTATATATTAAGTTTTCCTTTTGTTCAAAAATGGGTAGAGCGTTATTTACTAGTCCGATATAATGGAGATCGCCTTGTTTTATACCATCGACTATCTCTTCAAACGTATTTACCCAGCATTTGATTTTCTTGGAGCTTCCATCAATGTTTTTTATGATTACGCCATCAATCTGCTTTGCAAATGCTTCATCGATTTTTGGAGCTACTACCTGCAGTTCAATTTTCTCATTGTCAGAGTAGATGAATGCCACTGATTCAGCAACTTCTCTAAGTTTTTCAAACTTGCATAGGAACCTTATGATGAATGGTGGATCTTCAGGTTTGGGTAGAAATAGGATGTTGACAATAGTTTTAAAATAAGCATCTTTTTCTTTGAGCATCACTGTTTTTCTGCCAGCCATATCTTTTCGGAGATATGTTATTTGTATTAGTTCGCTGCCAATTTCATATTCTGTTTTGGGTTTACCAGGGCTTTTATTTTGCTTTTCTTTTCGGCGTTCTTTAAGAAAATTGTAAGCTTCCAAAAGCTTTATTTGTTGGGAAATGTTAGCTATGCTTGTGCCGAGTTTTTTAGCAATTTCTGTAGCAGAATTGTTGCGTTTTGCAACCTCTTTTAGAATGCTCCATCTTGAAGGAGTCAGGATACTTTCAACCCGCATAATACTTTTAAGGGCTAGCCCATATATAAATTTTTCTATTTGTTGTTAATTAAATTTAGTTTATAAGTAAATTATTAAATTTAATAGTTTAAAAATATGTTACTATATGATTTATGAGTACTGACTTGCACAAAATTTATAAACAGAATTAAGATATTACTTTTTGTTAGTGAGAGTTAGGAATCATATTGTTAGTGAGAATTGCAAATAAAAGAGGTGAATAATGCGAGTCTTGATGTTCGGCTGGGAATTTCCGCCGATCTATTCCGGGGGGTTAGGCACTGCTTGTCTAGGCCTAGTAAAAGGACTAAGCCATCATAATATTCAAGTAACTTTTGTGATGCCCAAAGGTCCTGAAAATGCAAGCTCAGATTATGCAAAACTGTTAGTTGCCGAGAATGTCTACAAAAACGTGAATATCAAAATTAAGAAGATCAAGACTATCATTACGCCATATATGACAAGCCATGAATACGATGAAAAACTGGCATTTATTAGCTTTGCAATTGGTGGTAAAAGCAAAGGGACTGTGCTTTATGGCCACAACCTACACGATGAGGTTTTTAGGTTTGGAATAAAGGCCAAATTCATTGCAGAAAACGAGGAATTCGATATTATACATTGTCATGACTGGATGACCTTTCAAGCAGGCATAAATGCTAAGCTTGCAACTGGTAAACCGCTTGTGGTTCATGTACATGCAACAGAGTTCAACCGAAGCGGTGGCAGCAACATAAATCAGTGGGTATATGAGCAGGAAAAAAAAGGCATGGAAATGGCAGATAAAGTGGTGCCAGTCAGCCATTTTATGAAGAGCATTATTATGGAAAAATATGGAATACCTGAACACAAAATCGAGGTTATCCATAACGCAATTGAGCTTGGTGAAAAAAAGCAATTTAAAATCAATAAAAGCGACAAAATCGTGCTTTTTTTAGGTAGAATTACCTTACAAAAAGGGCCGGATTATTTTATTGAGGCTGCAAAAAAAGTGCTGGATTTGGATCCTACTATCAAGTTTGTATTTGTGGGTTCAGGTGATATGGAAGGCCAGATTATAAACAGAGTAGCTGAACTGGGTATTTCAGATAAGGTGCTTTTCACTGGCTTTTTAAGGGGTGACGAGATCAACAAAATATACCAGATGGCTGATGTATATGTCATGCCATCTGTTTCAGAGCCATTTGGTTTGACTCCGCTTGAAGCTATACGAAATGGTACGCCGGTTATCATATCAAAGCAGTCAGGTGTTAGCGAGGTGCTGCACCACTGTTTAAAGGTGGATTTTTGGGATATAGATGAACTGGCTAATAAGATAGTGGCAGTATTGAGCTATCAATCCCTGCATAGCACCCTTAAATCACATGGCGAATATGAGATCAAAAAGTTCAATTGGAATGTTCCTGCTGAAAAATGCTCGAGATTATATAACAAATTGATGGGTGGTTAGGTTTGGTAAACATATGTATATATTTTCAGGTACATCAGCCATATAGGCTAAGAAACTACAATGTGTTTGACATTGGTAACAATTCAGACTATTTTGATGACAATAAAAATAAGGAAATATTGCAAAAAGTGGCAAACAAATGCTATTTGCCTGCCAATAGGCTTTTGCTTCATCTGATACAGAAATACAAGGGTAAGTTTAAGATAGCCTTCTCAATCACAGGAGTTGTAGCTGAACAGATTGAAAAATATAGTCCTGAAACACTTGAGAGCTTCAAGCAGTTGGCTGATACAGGTTGTGTGGAATTTCTTTCAGAGACCTATTATCACTCACTTTCATTCCTTTTTTCAAAGGACGAGTTCAAGGAACAGATTCTGATGCATAAACAACTAATGAAACGCTTATTTAATGTAGAACCCTCTGTCTTCCGGAACACAGAGTTGATATATAACAATGAGTTAGCAAATTTTGTCCAGGGACTGGGATATAAGGCTATTTTAGCAGAAGGCGCAGATCATGTGCTAGGCTGGAGATCGCCTAATTTTGTTTACACACCTAAGACAGCTGAAAAACTGAAGCTGTTATTGAAGAACTATAAACTGAGTGATGATATTGCCTTTAGGTTCGGTGATAGGAGCTGGAAGGAACATCCATTGACTGCTGTTAAATTTGCAAATTGGGTGACAGAGGTGCCTGGCGAGGTAGTCAATCTTTTTATGGATTATGAGACCTTTGGTGAGCATCAATGGGAAGACAGTGGCATCTTCAACTTTCTTGAACATCTTCCAGAAGAGGCATTCAAGAAAAATAACATAGGATTTGCGACGCCATCTGAACTGATCAAGCTTCAGTCCAAGGCAGAACTGGATATCCATAACTTTGTTTCTTGGGCAGATGTTGAAAGGGATCTAAGTGCTTGGATGGGCAATGAGATCCAGAATTCAGCCTTAAAACAGCTTTTCAACCTTGAAAAATTCATAAAGAGCATTGGTGATAAAAATTTACTGGCTGATTGGAGAAAGCTTACCACGAGCGACCATTTCTACTATATGTGTACGAAATGGTTCAACGATGGTGATGTCCACAAATACTTTAACCCTTATGATTCCCCCTATGATGCATTTATTGCATTTATGAACATCCTGAACGATATGCTGCTTAGGATTAAACTGCAGAATAAGGACTATTACGCACAGCTCACAGGGCAACCGAACCTTAAAATCAGCGATAATCTATCCACTCTTAGTTAATCATTAAAATAAAGAGGTGAAATATGTCAGAGACAAAAAAAAGCAGAAAAAAGGGAGCTATCAAGAAAAAGACAGCGTCCCTGAACAAGCTTAGCAGGAGCACTAAACCCGAGCATTATTTCATTCTATGTAACGGCAAGCCTGTGAAGCATGTTAAAGAGTTGGCAGACATCATGGAGCATCTTGAGGATCAAGTTTTCAATCATCATGTCAGCAATAATAAGAATGATTTTGCACCCTGGGTTCGCGATGTTTTTAAAGATATTACATTAGCTAAGAAGATTGCAGGTATAAAGCAAAAGGATCATCTTAGGATTGTTCTATACAAACATATGTTAAACAAGGCATTAAACTAAAACGTTATAAAAAAGAGGTGAAATTGAGTGATAGAAGCTCCAGAGGGTAAGTACTTTACATTTGAGGATGGTGTTGTAGTTAAATCCCTTGCTGAGTTAGCGGATATTCTCGGTGTGATGCCTGAATCAGACTTCAAGAAACATGTTAATGAGCAGAAGAATGATATAGCTCAGTGGATAGAGGGAGTATTTTTAGATAAAGCGCTTGGCCAAGAACTAAGAAATGAGACTACTCTTGCAGGGACAATAAGAATACTCGAGATGCATCAATATTCTAAGACTCCAGAGAGTTTTGAGAACTCTGAGCCAGAATTACAGATAACTGATACTGCTTCTGAGTCTGTGGAAACTTCTAAGACTCAAGAGTCTTTTAATCAGGATAGTTCCGATAAGCAGGAATCTGGTACCGAAGCGCAGGTCTATAAGGTGCCTGAGCAAGAGCCTGAGCAAGAGCCTAAGCAAGAATCTGAGCAAGAGCAAGAAACGGCGCAAGATACATCAGAAAAACAAAAAGAGGAAAAGCAAGATACAATTAAGGTTAAACATATTCATAAACAAGTATCAGAACAGGCCAAGAGGGGTCTTGAAAGAATACAGGAGAAGATTAAAAAAAAAGATGTTCGTTTTCTGGATTATCACGAATTCAGGCGTTACATTATTAAGGATTTTCTGTATGGCTTCTTTTTTGGTTTGATAATTGGATTAGCGATAGCATATATTTTATAGGGGGTAAATCATGGTGAATGCAAATGCAGACATGCTTTTTGAGGCTTCATGGGAAGTCTGTAACAAGGTAGGCGGCATATATACTGTTGTAGTCAGCAAAGCTGCTCTAATGAAGGAGTATTACAAGAATTATTTTCTCATAGGTCCTTATTTTGAACAGAATGCAGAAATAGAACTTAAAAAGACTAAAGTGCCCAAAGAATTACAAGTCATTTTCGATGCACTAGAAGAAGAGGGCATTGTTTGTCACTATGGTAAATGGCAGATCAAGAGTGAGCCAAATGTGATTCTTATTGATTTTGAGAAACTTTGGGTTATTAAAGACACTATTAAGGCCAAACTCTGGGAAGACTATAAGATTGATTCATTGAAATCAGGGCATGAATTTGAGGAACCAGTATTATGGTCCTGGGCAATTGGCATGCTTCTTGATAAGGTGGGTGAGGTTCATAAAAATAAGAAAATAGTGGCTCATTTTCATGAATGGATGGCAGGAGCTAGCCTTCTTTTCCTTAAATCCAACAAGTCTAATGTCAAGACTGTATTTACTACCCATGCAACGATGTTAGGCAGGTCGATGTGCTGTAATGGCAAAAATCTATATGATTTGCTTCCTGTGCTTGATCCTGAAAAAGAAGCCTATGAATTGAATGTCCAGGACAAGTTTCATGTTGAACGTGCATGTGCTCAAAACGCACAGGTTTTCACTACAGTCTCTGAGATTACAGCTATCGAAGCTGAGAAGATACTGGGTCGAAAGGCAGATGTTCTAGTGTTGAATGGTCTGGATGTTGAAAAGTTTCCAACTACAGAAGAGACTTCAATAAAGCATGTTACCTGTAGGGAGAAGATTAGAGAACACCTGACTTATCATTTTTTTCCGCACTATACTTTCGATCTTACTCATAACCTGATTTTTTTTGTATTTGGCAGATATGAATTTAAAAATAAGGGTTTAGATATTCTGATTAAGGCACTTGCCATACTAAATACCAGGCTTAAGACTGAGAAGAGGAACCGGACTATTGCGGTTTTCTTCTGGATACCTCAACAGACACACAGCGTTAAGATAGAGCTGCTTGAGAACAAGAACTACTATAGGCACATAAAGAATTTTGTTGAATGGAACTCTCCACACATATTGAAACGCATTGTAGAGGATTTTGTATCACAAAGAGACTTATCCTCCGAAACGCTGTTTTCTAAAGAGTTTTTAATAGAGCTGAAAAAAGACATCCTTAAGTTCAAGAGACAGGGTAATCCTCTGATACTTACCCACGAGATAAATAATGAGAACAATGATCCCATCATTACAGCTTTGAAAGCAGAAGGATTAGATAATAAAGAGGAAGATAAGGTCAAAGCCATACTTTACCCTGTTTATTTGACAGGAAATGACAGTCTTATCAACCTTTCATACTATGATGCCATGGCGGGAGGCCATTTAGGTATTTTCCCCAGTTATTATGAGCCGTGGGGATATACTCCTCTTGAGACCTCTGCAATTGGTGTGCCTGCTATCACAACTGATCTGGCAGGATTTGGCAGATTCATAGAAAAAGAAAGGGGTAATGTAGAAGGCGGTATATTTGTTCTCAAAAGATATCAACAAAAAGAGGATTTAATAGTTGCAGATTTGGCAGATATAATGTACAAATTTGCCATGCTGTCGCATAATGATAGGGTTAGGAACAAGATCATGGCCAAGAATCTATCGAATCTGGCAGATTGGCAGGGACTTATAAAGAATTATGTTTTGGCGCATAACTTAGCCTTAAAGAGATGATTTTATCTTCTTAAAAACCTTGTATGGATCAGATGCAACTACATTTGCGCCATAGAGTTCCATACCTCCAATATCCGATGTCTTGTTACTAAGTTGTCCCCTATCTAAAATCCGGGTTACAACTGGAAATTTGGTCCATTTCTCTTGTTTATCTAAGGGTGGGAAAACACTGCCCAGATTGAAGCTCGAAACACCCATTTTCAGGAAAGAAAGAATTGTGCCTGCTATGGTTTCTTTATGTGCACTATTAAATTTTTCTGAGACAATCCAGCTTTCTTTTTCTTTTACAGGCGTAATGCTGGAAAATATCATTAGTTTACCTTTTTTAACACCTAATCCCAGACTTTTATGCGCCTTGAATAGATCTTCAAAATAATCTGAGTTGTATTCTTTTGAATAGTCTGTCCAGACCTTTCTTAGACTCTCGATTTTGGAATAATGTTGCTGTTTGGTCACAATCAACTGAAGATGGCCGTGGATGATTGAACCTGCCGCCTTCCATAGGCAATTCCAGAGGATAAAAGGATAATTAGCTTGTTTATCCCTGCAGTGCACCTTTTTGATCCAGAGTTCTGCTGTATTCAAATAATCTAGAATTTCTGCTTTATTAACTTTTAAAGGATTGTGCTTGTCAAAGACAACCAGGCCATGCCATCCGTCATATTTTGCAAAATTACTGGCAGTTATGCATTTCTTGCCTTTGATCCTGCCAAAGACATCAGCAGGAGTCATCTTTAGGGGCTTGCAGAAAGGATCTCCTAAGTTTTTATCAATAAGCTTGTGAATATCGACTGTAGTTTTGGCTTCAATAGGCCTGTTTGCTCTAAGCTCATTGAATAGGGCGCCCTCGAAGCTGAGTTTGTTGAATGTTTTTACTATTTTCTGCTTTTCTACTTTCTTGATGCTGCCAAAGTTCTTTTCAATATATCCAAACATGGATTTAGGAGCTTTTAGTCTTCCAACAGTCTCTGTAACTGAGAAGAATCTGTTAAAAAGCTTTTTATTAGTAGGGTTTAGTTTACTAACCTCTTTTTTTAAGCCAATAATAGATTTCACAATATGTCCTGTGGCTTACTTGTATATATACTTTTTTATCTAGCATCACAATATTTTTAAACCAAGCTCTTTTCTTGTTATCGAGAGGACAGTCAATGAAATTAGTCATTCCTATTGCTGGAAAAGGCACTCGTTTGAGGCCGCATACACACACCAGACTAAAACCACTTCTTCACGTCGCGGGTAAACCTATAATAGGTCACATTCTGGACAGATTTAAACAGCTTGATATTACAGATGTTATCTTTGTATACAGCCATTTCGAGGAGCAGGTCAAAGAATACGTTGAGAGCAACTACCCTTATAAGGTACACATGATCAAGCAGATTCAACAAGATGGTGACGGTCATGCTATCTGGCATGCTAAGAAGTTCATCAAGGATGATGATGAAGTCATCACAGACTTTGCAGATACCCTTTTTGAAGCTGATCTCTCTGTGGTGAAAAACTGTGATTGTGATGGTATTGTCTTCACTAAGCCTGTTGATGATCCAAGACGTTTCGGTATAGTTTTCTTAAAAGATGGGAAGGTTCATAAGTTGGTTGAGAAACCTGAAAACCCAACCTCGAACCTGGTCAACATAGGACTTTACTATTTTAAAAAAGGCAAGGACTTGATAGATGCTCTGGACCATGTTGTTGAGAATAATATACGCGAAAAAGGCGAGATGAGAATGGTCTCTGCCATCAACCATCTGGTACAAAAGATGGATAGGCACTTCAAGAATCATGAAGTGGATGAATGGATTGATTTTGGCACTAATGCTATACTCTTAGAGTCTCAAAAGAAGATCCTGAAGAAATCAAGTGGCGTGCATCAAGCTAAATTTTCCATCATCATAGATCCTGTTCACATTGAAAAAGGTGCTGTTGTGGAGAATTGTATCATAGGTCCTTTTGTTTCTATTGCTAAGGGTGCCAAAGTTAGAGGATCTATTTTAAGGGATAGTATCGTCAATGAGGATGCGACTGTTGAGAGTGCCAGGTTAAAAGGTTCTTTGATCGGTAAGAATGCGCTGGTGAAAGGTGATACAAAGTCAATAAATATAGGTGACCACTCTGAGATATCTTTCGGTGATTCTGAATGAAAATACTACATAAGATAGGTAAGAAACAAGTTAGTGGAACAGATGGCGATGCAGCTTTTCTACTTTCCAACAAAAAAGGAGATTATTTGTCGCTTGGTTCTGATTCAAGACATAATAAATCTTATTTTCAAGGTCTGTTCTTCTTTAAGGACTGGACTATGTTTAAGACAGTTGAAAATATCTATCTTGATGAAGATTTTGATCAACTAATAAACAATTTCTCTAATGTACAAAGAAAGAAAAATGCCCAGACAGAGAGTTTTTGGATGACTGGCAGCAGCATGATATATGAAGTGGATAGTTATGAAGGTTATGTTAACATAGATCTGGATTGTAGATTTATCTATGATTTCGATGATCACGGCAGAATATATGACATATATGAAGAGGACGGCTGTATAATTGTGGAATACACCAAGTTCGAGGATGATACTCTATCAGGACAAGCCTATAAGGTGTTTTTAGCTATAAAAGGGGTTGATAAATTTGAAAAGGTGGCTCGATGGGTGCAGAAACAATATACGTTCGATCTTGCAAGAGGTACACGCTCTGAGTTTTATGTTTATAATGCTTTGCGCATCCCAATCAAAGGTGCGCTAAGCCTGGTTTTTTCATTTTCTGAAGACAAAAAGGGTGCCATTGAAAAAGCCAAGATGTCATTTGAGAATGCTTATTACCTAAAAAGGGCTCTGATAAATTATCATAGCACACTATTAAATAAGGAAACTTTGATGTTTAATTCCGCTGTCAATGCACTTGATTCATTAATAGTCTCCTTTTTTGAGAAAGGATCTAAATATGTCGGTATTTTTGCTGGTTTGCCGTGGTTCTTTCAGTTTTGGTCGAGAGATGAACTGATATCTTTGCGAGCTATTATTCTTGAAGAAAAATTTGATTTGGTCAAGAAAATACTTTTTAGATATCTAAACTCAATCCTGCCTGATGGCCGGATACCTAATAGGTACCCTTCTTCTCAATTAGGCAGCGCTGACGGTATTGGCTGGCTTGTTAAGAGATTGGATGATTTGATTAAACTGCTCGAGCAGAAAAAAGTGCTAGATAACTATTTTTCAAAAGAAGATCTTCTTTTTGTGCAGGAGAAACTTTCCTTAAGCCTTAATCGGTTGCATGAAAACTATGCGAAGGAAAACATGGTCTTTAACAAGGCTCAGGAAACCTGGATGGATACTCCTTTTGGGGGAGACACGCGCCAAGGTTTTAGTATTGAGATACAAGCTCTTCAGTTGGTTTTCTATCGTTTCATGAAAAAATTATGCAATATGACCAAACATGATGCTGCAGAGAGATATGCTGAAATGGAAAAAAATCTTAGGAAAACCGTAAAAGCCACATTTTTTAAGAATGATGTGCTCGAGGACTGTCATAAACAGGAATTAGATATTAAAATCAGATCTAATATGTTTCTTGCATATTATATCTATCCTGAGCTTCTTTCCAAGAAAGAATGGAAGTTGTCATTTGATAAGGGCATAAAAGCTCTTTGGTTGGATTGGGGTGGACTTAGTACTATTGATAAAAGTCATCATCTTTTCTGTTCTGATTACATCAGTAACAATGACCAGAGTTATCATAGGGGTGACTCATGGTTTTGGGTAAATCATCTCGCAGCAATTTCTATGTTGATGCTTGATAGGGACAGATATGGGAAGTATGCTGAGAAGATCCGCGATGCAACCATTCATGAGATGATGTTCTCAGGAGAAATTGCGTGTTTATCAGAACTTAGCTCGGCTTCAAAACTCAGATCAAAGGGTTGTTTTAATCAGGCATGGAGTGCAGCTACGTTCATAGAGCTCATGTACGAACTGGGAGTTTAATAGGGTGTTCTCTTACAGTCCATAATAGGAGTTTGGTCTCTGTTCTCTCGACAAAATCAAAACTCTGTAGTTTCTTGATAAATGTATCGAGGCTTTTCCTGTCCTTAAATTTAGCAATGATGGTGGCGTCAAAAGGGCCTGTGTTATCATAGACGGCGAAGACATTGGGGTGTGTAGCGATCTTGGCCTCGACTTCCTTTAGTTTTCCCTTAGAGATTCTGACATCGATAATGACTTGCATATCATAGCCAATTTTTGAATACTTGATGCCGATGGTATATTTAGTGATTATACCATCTTTTTCCAGCCTCTTAACCCTGTGCATGACAGTGGCAACTGAAACCTTGACTTTTTTAGCAATCTGCCTATAGGACAGCCGCGAGTTGTCTATAAGGACATTCAGGATTTTTTTATCTGTATTGTCTATTTCAATTCGCGCATTATTGCTAAATGTTTGTTTAGTCATGAGTAGTATTTATCTAATAAACTGAACATATATTTAATTATTTCTGTTTTTTTTTACTTTTTATTAATAAAATCCCCCATACGTATATATTTGTCAACATATTCTAATCTAATTAAGGTGATTATATGAGTGAAGAAAAATATAAAGTTGACTTTGATCCGATGAAATACAAACCCTGCAAGACTATCCAAGATGTTTTAGATCTGCTCAAGACAAATCCGGACATAAGGTTTGTGAGAATTTTTTTTACAGACTTGTTGGGAAATATGGAATGTGATTTTACAGTGCCCAGCTATGAGGTTACAGAAGAAAGCCTTAAGAGGGGCTTTGGATACGACGGCAGTTCTGTACTCGGCCAGTCCAGAATACAGGAGAGTGACAAGCTAGCGGTGCCTATTGTCGAGAGTGCAAGAGTCACACCCTGGATATACACGCCAAAAACAGCAGGTATTGAAGACCAGACCTGGAGAGAGTTGATCATGTTTGCCAAACTGTACAATCCTGATGGGCAAAGATACGAAGGTGATGTTCGTTATGTGCTTGAAAGGGGATTGGCAAATGCAAAAAAATTAATGGGTGCAGACCATGTCTATGTAGGTCCGGAGCTGGAGTTCTTTCTTTTCCAGGCCAATGGTATGGGCAGACCTTTGCTTGAGAATGGTGTACCTCTAATCACAGATCATGGTGATTATTTTAAGGGTGGCAGGTATGGTGTGGTTAGAAAAGAGAGCCAGTTGTTATTGCAGGCAATGGGCTACAAGTTTGAGTATGATCATCACGAAGTGGCGCCGTCACAACATGAAACTGATTTTAGATATACAGATGCTCTTGAGATGGCTGATTTTATTATTCTATATAAGTATGTCTTGAGGCGAGTTGCCAGATTACATGGGCTGTTTGCAACATTTATGCCTAAACCTCTAAGGGGTGTGAATGGCAGCGGTATGCATATACATATGTCTCTCTTCAAGGGAAATAAGAATCTTTTCTTTGACTCTAAAGATCCATTTGGAATGTCTATTGCTTCTAAACAGTTTATGGCAGGTATAATGAAACATGCTCCTGAGGTAACGTCTGTGTTGAACCAGTGGGTGAACTCTTATAAGCGTCTAGTTCCTGGATATGAAGCGCCAGTCTATATCTGTTGGGATCCTGAAAACAGGTCCAACCTTGTCAGAGTACCCATATATGAACCTGGCAAAGAGAATGCAGTTCGATTAGAACTTAGAAGCCCGGATCCTGCCTGTAATCCCTACCTGGCATTTGCAGTCATGTTGCATGCAGGATTAAAAGGCGTCTCTGAAAAATATAAAATACCCGAGCCCGTGCACGAGAATGTCTATGAAATGGATGAGACTGAACGGGAAAAAAAGGGAATAAAGAGTCTTCCGGGTAACCTTAAAGAAGCAATACAAACAACAGAACAAGGAACTCTTGTCAGAGAAGCTTTCAGAAACCATTTGTATCGAAGCTTTATTGAAAATAAAAAGAGAGAGTGGGATGATTATATTAATAAAACCAAACACGAAGACCAAACAGAAAATCCAATTGTAGTAACGAGGTACGAGCTCGAGGAGTTTCTTCCAGTGCTTTGATTTTTTTAGGTAGCTATCTTGCAATTTTCCAAAGTAAATTAAAATATTGCCTGAAACTATTGGTTATATCCTTACTGTTGATCAGTATGGCCAAAGGTGTTTTGTGCCAAAGTACTATTGCTGTTTTATTATTATAAATATTTATTTCTGCGGGGCTCATGAATTCTTTTCTAAGTGTTTTGACATTATATCCGTATTTTTTACAGGATTCGATATTTTCTTTTGCCCTCTCGTCAAAAATAATTTTACATTTGATTTTTTTCTTAAGAAGTGTTTTATTAAACTCTTCAAAAAATCCCCAGAATATCTCTGCATGTTTTGGGATTCCGAAGGCAAGATATTCATCCCCCTTTGTTAGATCTTTTATGATATCATTGAAGACAACCTTTAATCCTTTAATTCCTTTGAATATTTTTGTTTCAAGCTCTTCTTTTTGGCTTTCGTAAATTCTGGCAAGATTTGGTATTATAGACTCAATTTCTTTTTTTTGATCCCTTATTTCTTTTTCTTTTTTTTCAAGTACTTCGATAATGTTTTTAGGATCATTAGACTCAAAATATTTTCTATTTTCCTTTAATATGTAGCTAACTAATCCTTTTCTGATTAGAGTTTCCAGTGCTTTATAGATGGTTGTTCTGTTGTATTTCGTCTCTTTAGCCAACTTTCCTGCTTTGCAACTTCCGATTGCTAATAGTTTTAAGTATATTCTAGTTTCACTCTTGTTTAAGCCTGCTTTTTCCAGTATTTCATAGTTCATAGATTCTTTGTTTTTAAACTGATTCTTAAATTTTTCCATTGTTGTTGGTAGTATAGACAACAAAAATATATATTATATTAGAAAATCCTACCTGTGTATAATGAAACATAAACCTGATGATGGAGATGCTTTTTTGCTTGTAACTGGTGATTCCCCCAATCTTGATTTGTTAATTGATACAACTCTTCTTTCGAATGTATTGAAAACCCTGCCTACTGCTGTTAATATGCATGCTCTGATCGAGCCTATTATTACTGAAGCATATGCTAATCCAGGTCTTGAAGGATATGTTGCTATAGATGCCTCAAAAATCACTATCAGCACTTATACAATCAATCCAAGATTTGTTGCAGATGTCCATTCGTGTAATGATTTTGATTATCATTCTGTTCTGGCCTATTTGAAAAGAAAATTCTGCTCAAGGAATATAGCTTTCTTATACTGTCATGAGTCTGATTTTAAATCAGAAGAGGTAATCAAAAAATGAAAACTATATCTGTTTGTTTATTAAGTGGCGGACTTGATTCCTGTGTCGCAACAGCAATAACAAAAGAAGACAATAATGATCTCTATTTACTGTCTATAGACTGGGGTCAGACCCTTGTAAGGGAACTTGAAAATGCAAAAATATTATCCGACATATTTCAACCTGTTGAACATAAATTTCTTGATTTGAGATCTTATAACCCGCTCTCGAAATCAGCACTAACAGCACATCAAGAGATTCCAAAAAATAGAACATTAGAAAAAAACATTTCAGAAATACCTGTGACATATCCTCCTGGGCGTGATCCAACATTTATTATGATTGCTTCTTCTTGGCTGGAAAGTATTATGCTTGACTATCTAAGAACAGGAGAATCTGTGGTAGGTAAGGTAATAATTGGAACAAATAAGCAGGATAGTCTCGTTTATCCAGACTGTAGTTTGGAAGTTTACAAAACTCTTAATAGCTTGTTTGAAATATCAACAGAGGTCGGTAAAAAATATGAAGCTTCTCTTCAAGTCGAAACCCCCTTAATTAAATTTGACAAAAAAAGAGTTTTACAAAAAGGTTTGGAACTCGGTGCACCTATTGAACATACCCGATCTTGCTATAGAGGGGCAGATAAATTGTGTGGGAAATGTGATCCCTGTAGAATAATTTACTATGCTTTTGAAGATTTGGGTGTAGGAAATCCTTTTGAATATCAAAACATACCTGCTAGGAGATACTAATTCCTAACTTTTTTAAACAAAACAGTTCTTCTTTTTTTTATGGATTTAAAGACCAATACTCTTATTAAAAAAGCAAATAATATATTCCTTCAGAATTTTCCTGCAGAGACCTGTTTTGAGAGGGCTGTGTTCTTTAGCTGGTACTGTAAGATAAGGGATTGTAAATATTGTTACATGAGTACCCAGCCTGATATTAAACTGGCTAAAAAACCCGCTGTTCGATCAAAAGAATCTCTACTAGCCGAAGTGCTACTTTCAAAAAAGCTTGGATGGCAGTTTGGTTTTTTCTCTGGAGGTATAGATGCATTTACTCAAGCAGACTTCTTCAAGCTCCTAAAACTGGTTTATGCTGTTAACAAGAGGAAGATTTGGTTGAATATTGGCCCCTTGCCAGAAAAACAATTGAAGAAATACAAGCCTTATACAAAGGGAGTTGTAGGTTCAATTGAGACAATCAATCCACGTGTGCATAAAAAGGTTTGTCCATCTAAGCCAATAGAGCCTTATGAAGAGATGTTTGAGTCTGCATTGAAGCTTAAGATGAAGACTGCGATGACAATAATATTGGGCCTTGGCGAGACCAAGAAAGACTTTCTAAATCTTGCTGATTTCATAAAAAAATACAAGATATCGAAGATACATTTCTATGGTCTTAATCCTCAGAAAGGAACTCCTTTTGAAAAGAGCAAACCTCCTTCAATGGAATATCAAGCATGGTGGATAGCCAAGACCAGGATTGAATTCCCTAAGCTTGACATCCAGGCAGGTATCTGGCAGGATAGGATTGATTATGTCTCTCTGCTCTTAAAGGCAGGTGCCAACTCAATAAGTAAGTTTCCTGCTTTGAAATGCTTTAACAGAGATGCAGCAAAAGAACTGGAAATACAAGTGGTGCTGGCTCAGCGCATATTCAAAGGCAGTCTAACAACAATGCCTAATCTTGACTGGGAACAAGAGATCGAAGCTCTTAAACTTTCGAAAGAGCTGAAAAAGAAAGTGTTACAAAAACTGCTTCTATATTTGAAAAAAATGGTCTAGGCTTTGCTTTTTTTGTCACTGATCTCCATATAGACCTTAAAGAAGACAAATAAGATAGAGAAGAACACAGGCCCTATTAGCATACCTATAAAGCCGAATAGCTTAAGGCCACCAAGCACACCGATTAATACCAGAGCAGGATGTAGCTTAGCCCTGTCACCAACCAACTTAGGTCTTACGAGGTTATCAACATTAGAGACGATGATTAGACCATAGACAGCAAGTCCTATGCCTGTCACATAGTTGCCTTGGGCTATTGAGATGGCGACTGCAGGCCACCAGATCAACCAGGCTCCAACAACAGGTATAAATGCGAGTATCATCATTATGAAACCCCAAAATATCGGGTTAGAAACACCAAAGATGATAAAGCCGATGCCTGCAATGCCTCCTTGGATGATTGCGGTTAAGATCTGGCCATAAATCACTCCTTTTGTCACCCTCTCTGTATTCTGGAAAAGCAACTTTTTATGTTTTCGGCTCATTGGCAGATAATTCCTTATACTATTGATAAGCACATCCCCCTCTTTGAAGAGATAGAACATGATGAAAAACATAATAAAAAGGCCGACTGTTGCCTCTGTTATACCAGTTATTACATTAGGGATCATCTTTAATGTGGATTCCTTAATTCTTAGAATGACTGCATCCACATAAATATTCAGATCTTCTTTAAGATGCAAAGCATTTTCAATATTATTTAGGGTCGCATCAATATTCTGTCTGGTCGCCATACCATAGACATCCCTTGACTGATCGACCAGAGACGAGACAATGAAGAACAATGGTATGAATATGATGATTAAGATGGCTATTATCATAATGGCAGAAGCAAAAGTCTTGTTCTTGATCTTCTTCTGAAGCTTGTTATATATCGGATAACACGCATAAGCAAGTAAAAACGCCAGCAGCACATAGGTAAGATATGGTTTGACAAGCAGGAAGGTAATATAGAGAAGAACTAAAAGTCCAACTATAATAAAATACCTACTCACCTCTTTTTTATCCCCCATATTTGTAAGTGTGCAAGAAATGGTTTATAAAATTTTTTATTAGTTTACTCGTAATGCAAAGTCTGTCACTTGTGTGTTGAAAAACCATTTTGGTTTTTCTGCCAGGTTAGCGCTACTGCGTAACGTAATCTTCCTTGACATTAGCACTACTAGTTTCACTCGTAGTGTAATGAGTCTACGGGCTTCAGTTTAGCTGCTTGCCTGGCAGGCATAAGACCTGAGATAGCTCCCAAAAGAAAGCCAAACAATAGGCAACCAATGATTAGCCAGGCAGGGAAAACCGGCTTGAGAATGGGATATCCTGCGCCTGCAGCAATGGCGCCACCTGCAGAAGCGATCAGAAAACCAATCAGTGCGCCCAAACCACTGCCAACAAGACCTAGTGTTCCAGATTCAATAACAAAGATAGTCATTATAATACCTCTTGTTGCGCCAACGGCCTTCATGATGCCAATCTCTTTGGTTCTTTCCAGCACTGCAGTGTACATGGTGTTCATGATGTTGACTGCTGCGACTATGACTGAGATTAATGCAATCAAGACCAAAACAGAATTGATGATGTTGAGCACTGCACCAAAAGTCTTAATAGCCTGTTCAAAGGTCTGGATGGAAAAGTCTTCTTCACCTTCTTCCAGATCTCTTTTTTTCATTAATTTTTTTTCCATTTTATCTGCAACTTCTGCGGGATTGGCATTTGGGTTTGATCTTGCAAAAAAGAACTTATACTGATCTTCATGTTGTGGAAAGAGTGAAAGATATGTTTCGATGTTTGTATAGATCTGGGAGTCATCCTGGGGATTACCAATTGCATCATAGAATCCGACAATTTCAAGCTCTACATCATTTACCAAGATAATATCTCCCCTTTTCATCGGTTTCTTAAATATTCTTCCAGGCACCAGGTAATTATATCCTACAGTTACCTTATTTTTATCTGTTTTTCTTACAGTTCTTCCTTCAAGCAAGTCGACTGTAAACACCTCTTCGACCAGTCCTTCGTAAAGTCCAGGTTCCCATGCCATGAAGAGAGTATAGAATGTCTTCTTTTCGTTACTTACCTTAATACTGCCCATAGTCATTGGAACCAATTCATCTACGCCTTTGACTTTTTCAAGGAATTTGATCTCTTCGTCTGTGAAATAATAATTATCATCCAACGGCGAACCTGCAAAGCCACTACCCACCTGTGCCATGATCTTGTCAGTACCCATTTTTTCGCCAATCTCGACTGTGTAGGCTTTTAAACCCTCTCCAAAACTGACCAATGCAAATATGGCTGCTATGCCTATAAGTATTGAGAGGACATTCAGCCAGCTCCTCATCTTCCTGCTTAGCAGGTTGTTGAAGGCGTATTTGATGTAGTCTAGTTTCATTTTATTGCTCTTAATGCATCGACAGGCTTTAATCTAGCAGCGCTGAGTGCAGGTGTTATGCCTGCGATGCTGCCAACTAAAAATGAGAATAATATGGCGCCGGGTATAAGCCACCACGGGAAATAGGTCTGTATGAGTCCTGCGCTTGTACCCATGTTGGCTAATGCGCTTAGACTAATAGCAATTAAGGAGCCGAGGATGGTCCCTATAATACCTCCTGCGCTGCCAAGGAATCCTGATTCAATGAAGAAAAGCATGAAAATATCTTTGTTTTTGGCGCCAATGGATTTCATGATTCCAATTTCCTTGGTTCGCTCTATCACTGCAGTGTTCATGGTATTCATAATGCCTATGCCGCCTACCAACAGAGAGATGCCTGCAATAATATATACAAACAATTGCACTGCAAATAAGGTGTCATTCAAGGACTCGACTGCAGCTTGAGGTGAAGTGACATCAAAGTCTTCTTCTCCTTCATCAACATTTCGCTCTTTTCTGAGTAGTTTCTCAACACGTTCCTGAACAAGATCCATCTCTTTTTGATTCTTCACAACCACTACGATAATATCTGCTTTTTTATTATCATCTTCAAGCTCTCTAAAGATGTCCTCATTCATAATAACAGCACCATCGACCATAAAACTTCCTTTTTTTTCCAAAATGCCCAGAACCTTGAACTTTTTACCGTTCAACAATACTTGTTGACCTACTGATATTGGTTTTCCAAAGATATCTTCTTCTTTAAAAGTCGCACCGAGGACGAGACCGTACGAATCTTCATCCCTCAGAAGTCTTCCTTCGTCAACTTCTAAATTTGCCACCCTTTCAATTATCTTTCTGTTCTTACCACTAGGTACGCTTATGGAATATCCTCTGGCCAATTTATCATTATATTCTAAAGTTCCAGATCTGACAAGTCGGGGGATAGCAGCTTCAACACCTTGAACTTTTGACAGTGTTTTTGCATCATCAATAGTGAACGGGGTAATTACCCCTGTTCCTGGCGGACCCATCTGCATACCTCCTGCCTGGACTGACAAAACATCAGCACTTAGAAAACCGAACTGGGATGTGATGGCGACTCTAAGACCTTCGCCAAGACTTAAAAGAGAAACAATTGCTGCAATGCCTATGAATATACCTATCATGGTCAACCAGGATCGTAACCCTCTCTTGCGAAGGTTCGATAATGCTATTTTTAGGTAATCCAAGAACATTTTAAATTAAAAAAAGAAAAAAGAGTTAACTCTTTTTCTTCTTCCTTCTCCGATAAATAATAATGCCTGCAACTCCCAAGATAACCACAACAACTACTATGATTACTCCTGTGTTACTCTTCTTGCCATTGTATTTTGAATCGGGCAGTTTCAATACGATATCTTCTGATAATGTCTTCTTGTTGTTATTGGCATCTTTGTATTCCATAGTGAGTGGGAATACAACATCTCCGCCCTCTTTTTTCAGAGCAACTCTGAATTCTGCAGTCTCATAATCATCTGAGTCGATGTTGCCAATGTAGACTTCTGCTGATGGTGAGAGCAAATCATAGTCGTCTGTATCTGCTAGAACTACATTCGCAAATTTAACGTCGCTAAGACCCTTATTTACAATTTCAAAAGAGATGTCTCCTGTTTTTTGCTTAGTAGATAGAGTTGTAGATTCTATCTTCATAGAAAGATCCGGTTCGCTGTTCACAATCAAACTGACAACTTCTGTCCTTGTATGGACTGTTCCAACATTATCTGTATATGTAAGTACAATTGGGATCTTGTAGATTTTAGATTCTGCATCAGGGTAAGGTTTGATCTTGAAAACAAGTTCCTTGGTCTTTCCAGCTGAAAGCATAGGCACCCTCTTCTCGATGCTTGATTCATGAGGTGCAAATGGGAGGTCTGTTGCTACAGATGTGCTTGTACCGAATGCAGTAGCTGTCTGGGTAACAGCACTATAGATATCGAGCTTTACTGAGATATCCTTAAGGAATGACTGTCCCATGTTTTCAATATCCAGCATGAGGTTTGCAGGTTCTCCCGGTATAAGTTCAGCAGGATCTACTTTGGTAGACGTGACAGCTATGATAGGCAGATTTGTCTGCACTTCGATCTCGAGCTCTTTTTCTTTCCAGCTGTATAATGCTGGTTCAGGATTGAATCTTATCTTGAGCTTGTTGGTGCCTTCGACAGCTTCTTCGCTTACCTTAAGAGTGTATTTTATCACATAGTCATCTCGGCTGCCAATAATGCCCATATTGGTCACAGGATCCACGCCAGGGTCCAAACTAAATGGGAATGACTTGAGAAATTCAACAACAGTGTCTTCTGCATCATAGTCAGCATCATTTTCCAGCTTGATCCATACATCAACATAATCCCCTGGCTCTGCAGGGTATGGTTCGTATTTTACCAGGCTTGCCTTCAATATAGGATTGGTCGATGCAAAGACCAATGGTAATGCTAATATTATTGCCAACATCCAAACAAACATTAATTTTTTCATATTATTCACCTCAATTCTTCTTAATTTGATCCTTAATAATCTTACCGTCCCTGAGAAATTCAATTCTCTGGGCTCCTTTTGCCACATCTGAATCGTGTGTGACCATTACGATTGTTGTACCTTTTTCCTTGTGGAGTTTTTTTAGGAAATCGAGCACATTATGACCTGTCTTGCTGTCCAGGTTGCCTGTCGGTTCATCTGCCAAGATGACTTCTGGTTCATTAGCCAAAGATCGTGCAATAGCTACCCTCTGCCTCTGTCCCCCTGAAAGTTCTGTTGGCTTGTGATCCATCCTTTCATCAAGCTCAACCATTTTCAAGAGCTTTTCTGCACGTTTCGCTCTTTCACTTGCGGATTTGTTCTGAAAAACCATTGGCAACATTATGTTTTCCTTAGCAGTAAGAGTATTAATAAGGTTGAAGGTCTGGAAAATAAATCCTATTCTCTTTCCACGAATCTGGGCGAGCTCAGATTCTCCAAGCTGGGAGATGTCTTGGTTGCATAGCAATATCTGGCCTTTGCTCGGGATATCCAGGCAGCCCACCATGTTCATAGCCGTTGATTTGCCGCTTCCAGAAGGTCCCATTATTGCCAGAAACTCTCCTTTTTTCACACTAAGATCCAGACCTCGAAGGGCATGTACCTCCACATTACCCATCTGGTATATCTTCCAAACATTCTTTAGTTCGATGATGGTTTCTCCACAGTCTAGTTTAGTCAATTCTTTCCACCTTTTTCATAAAGTCTTCCATAAGTTTATCCATTACAATAATCTGGGCATGATAGTTCTTCAATATATTTAGCTTCTTATTACTATAGTCATCTTTTGAGTTTTTAAGTTTTGTTCTATATTTCTCAATCAGAACAGGGAGTTTGGTCTTCGCAGGACTAAAGTAAACTTCTCTCATCTTCTTGAATTTACCCTTGACCAATTTTTTTAGGTCTTTTTCCATATAGAAATACTTCTTTCTTGAGCCTGGTTTCTTGATTCTCTTGACGGTGTTCCAGTTTTCAAAGAGTTTCATGGCTGTGCTGACTGCAGAAAGGCTATAGCCTGTCTTTTTAGCAAGTTCCTCAAGAGAGATTTCTTTGGGTTCTAGGAACATAATGCCTATAATCTTTGAGATGACCCCCTCATGGCCCATGCCTGTACTAATCTGAAAGAAAAATTCCTGGAATTCCTTATCGAGGTTGTCTGTGTTCATTCTTTACTGAAATTTCTGAATTTTCTGTGATTTCAGAAAGTTAAGAAGTTTGTATTTATAAATCTTTCCAATATTGCACTAGGAATTAGATGAATTCTTTTTCAAACTCAATCCTTTCGTTAATTTCTCCTCTTAGGTTTTTTAGAATGAGTTTCTTGGTCTCAGCCTTGCTGTAGTTGCTCAACAGCCAAGCCAGTTTGATGAAGGTGGTTTCTGTAGTCATATCATTGTAATTACCCAGGATGCCGATCTCTTGCTGCCTCCTTCCGTTTTCATAGACATTGATATTCAGTCTTCCGAATATGGTTTGAGGACTTAAAACAACAATCAATCCTTTTTTGATCATCTCTTCTAGAGCTTTGAAGATCTTGTCGCTCTCTTTGGTTAGATCATCTTTTTTTGTGACAGGAAGGTTGCCTAAGCCTGTCGACTCAATGACTAGACCATCATAGTTCTTAAAGAAAAGATATTCATTTGCGGTCATATTGGTATATTGCTTTAAGATGCCTACCTTAATCTTTTCATTAAATAATCTAAGCTTTAATTTTTTAGATTTCGATTTTTTATAAAATCCCTTATCCAGATATTTAATTTTCTTGGATTTATAATCGACCAAAGCCCATGGCTTGGAATTGATTGCCTTGAATGCGTCACGTCGGCTGGTATGTAATTTTCTTGTTTTGGTGGCAGGTAGGATGGCTGCGAAATCATCGCTGGAAGAATTGTGCATACAAACACCAACTTCTGAAAAATCAGATTTGGTAATGAAATATGCTGCATCTATGATATTCATACCTGCATCACTGCTGCCCCTGTCAGAACTTCTTTGGGATCCAACTAACAATACAGGGATAGTTAGGTCTTCTAGGATAAATGCGAGAGCTGTAGAACTATAATGGAGAGTATCGGTGCCATGTGTGACAATCACTCCATCAGCTCCAGCTTTTATTTCTTTTTCTATTTCCTTAGCAATAACATTATAATGAGAAAATCTCATATCCTGACTCCACATGTTGCCAATAAGTCTAGATTTGATATTTGCAATCTCTTTAAGTTCAGGAAACATGGAAACAATTTCTTCTGGAGTGAATCTTGAGATGACCGCACCAGTCTTATAATCAACTTTTGAGGCGATTGTGCCTCCTGTGTGTAGTATAGAAACATTAGGCAGGCCTTTTTTTGGGACGATTTTCTTGATCTTTTCGTCTTTAACAGCTTTATTTCCCTTAATCTCTTCCATTTTCTTGATTGTAGATTTGTCAATACCTATATTATATCCATTATCAAGCTTTAGAACGAGAAAATTTGAATCAGAGCGAGGCATTATGTGTCCTTCGATCACCTCGCCCTTTAAAAAAATTTTAACTTTACCAGAACCCACCATCTTATCTTTTTTTCTTTTTGGCTTTCTTTTTTACTGGTTTCTTTTTCTTTACTGCTTTCTTTTTCTTAACGGCTTTCTTTTTCACAGCTTTTTTCTTGACGGGTTTCTTTTTCTTGACAGCTTTCTTTTTGACTACTTTTTTCTTAGTAGCCTTTTTCTTTACTGCTTTCTTTTTTACTGGTTTCTTTTTCTTTGCTGTCTTCTTTTTCACTGTTTTTTTCTTGACAGCTTTCTTCTTTTTTGCAGCCACTTTGGGTTACACCTCACCTTTTTATTTTATTATTGAGCATACAAAAATATACTCTAATCTGCTTTTTTGATTAGGTCCTTAATAAAGTTTTCTTTTTGAGCTAATCGAAAAATACAACTCAAGAAGTATATGCGCCAGAGTTTTCTTTTTTTTAAATTATAATTGTGTGGGATTATCCAGAAAAATAATTTTCAATTTAAATTTTTTCTCAAGAAGTTTGCCAACATTCTTTACCCCCAGAGTTTCAGTGGCGTAATGTCCTGCGAAGATAAGATTTATATTAGCCTCTTTAGCCAGGAGATAAATATTATGATGTTCTTCTCCTGAAATATATACATCAATCTTTTTTTTAATTGCTTCGAGAAAATAACCTGAGCCGCCAGCACCTGTGCAGATGGCAATCCGTTTAATTTTTTGTTTTCCAAATAAAAAGAGTCTACATCTCGTATTAAAACTATTATTGATTTTTTTTTCAAGATCCTTGATGTTAATAGTGGATGATAAATCGCCTCGTCTCATAACATCTTTGGACTGCTCTATTTTTTTAACACCGAGTGCTCTAAGAAAGCTGGTGTTGTTACCCAAAGCATCATGTGCATCCAAAGGAAGATGTGCTGCATAGAGTGCAATATTATTGTCTAATAGGTACTTAACTCTCTTATATAATAGACCTGTTACTCGGGTTCGGTTGCTCCAGAATAATCCGTGATGTACAATCAGCAGGTCAACCTTTTCTTTTTTGGCCAGTTTGAATGTATCTATGCATGCATCAACAGCGAGTCCGATTTTTTTTATCTCTTTAGAATTCTCAACTTGCAGTCCATTCACTGATTTGTCATCAACTGAACAAATATCCAATTCATTATCAAGAAAATCAACTATCTTTTTGAGTTTCATCTTTATCCGTAATAGCTTGGCCGTTCATCCTTCATCTCTTTGGCATGTGCAGAGGTGAATTGATTCTGCAGATCCATATATCCCTTGGCTATATCTTTTGTAGTAGAAGCTCTCACTTTTTTAAGTGCTTCCTGAAAATGCTTTAAACAGATTTCTTTAGATTTGATATCTTCACGCAGAGCCATGATTGCTGCTTCTCTACAGACTGCTTCAATATCCGCACCGACATAATTTTCTGTTCTTGTAACTAATGTTGGTATCGAAACATCTTTTGCAAGAGGCATGTTGCTGGTATGAACCTCGAATATTTTTTTTCGAGTTGCTGCATCAGGTACTGGTGCAAGAATTATCCTGTCAAATCTTCCGGGTCGCATAAGTGCAGTATCAATTCTGTCAGGCCTATTAGTCGCTGCTATAATTACAATATCGTTTAGCTCTTGAAGACCGTCCATTTCAGTTAAAAGTTGATTTACAACACTTTCAGTTACTCCACTATGACCTGATAGGTTCAAACCTCTTCTTGGAGCAATAGCATCGATTTCATCAAAAAAGATTATAGATGGGCTTGTCTGTCTTGCCTTTTTGAATATTTCTCTAACTGCCTTTTCACTTTCTCCTACCCACTTACTTAATAGTTCTGGACCTTTTACAAGAATAAAGTTTGCTTGCGATTCATTTGCAACTGCTTTTGCTAGCAAGGTTTTTCCTGTCCCGGGAGCTCCATAAAGAAGCACACCTTTTGGGGGGGTTATTCCTAACCTTAGAAACATATCTTTATTTTGGATGGGCCATTCAACAGCTTCTTTTAGTTCCTGCTTCACATCATCCAAACCCCCAATATCATTCCAACTCACATCGGGAGTCTCTATTAGGACTTCTCTTAATGCGCTTGGACGAACAACCTTAAGGGCTTCTTTAAAATCTTCTTTTTTAATATATAGCTTGTTAAGAATTGATGATGATATTGCCTCGTTTTCATTAAGATCTAGGTCAGGCAGTACTCTTCTTAATACAATCATAGCTGCTTCTTTGGCTAGCGCAGAAAGATCTGCGCCAACAAATCCGTGTGTGACCTCTGCAATTTCTTCTAGAATAATTTCCTTTATAGCACCATCAATCATAGAAGAAATTTGTTCTTCTTTTTTTAGTTCATCAAGACGTTCCATAAGTTTTTTGACAGCAGATTCAAGAGTCTCCCTATCTGCGCCAGATGAATAAAAACTTTCAGCAACGCGTGAGGTGATTTGTTCTTTCAATTTAATTGAAGAAGATATGCTTTTTAGGGACTTAGCAACAATATCTTTAATTGCGTCAATAATATCTCTTTTACTTTCTAGATCTTTTGCACCTTTCTTGGCCTTTACTAAAATCTCCGCTACCTTATTAAGGTCTATCTTGACAAGGACGTCTTTTATACTTACACTTAATTCTTTTTTTGTTTTTGAGACTCTTAAGGTTTTTAGATTGCCTTCTATAGGCATGTTTCTTGTATGAATTTTCAAAATGGCAGATCTTCCTTCTTTTCTTGGTACGCCAATTTCCAATTCCCTGTCAAATCTTCCAGGTCGTCTCAAAGCAGGATCCAGTGAGTTAGGGATGTTGGTGGCGGCAATTACTATGACTTTACCTCTGCTCTTTAGACCATCCATGATGGCGAGGAGCTGAGCAACAACTCTTCTCTCAACTTCACCCTTGCTCTCCTCTCTTTTGGAGGCTATAGCATCTATTTCATCTATGAATATGATGGACGGAGCATTTTTTTCTGCTTCTTCAAACTTCTTTCTTAGGTTCTCTTCGGACTGGCCGTAGTACTTACTCATGATTTCCGGGCCATTGATAAGAATAAAGTTTGCATTGGTTTCATTTGCGACTGCTTTTGCTAACAATGTTTTCCCTGTTCCAGGAGAACCATGTAAAAGAACACCTTTTGGCGGGTCAATTCCGAGTTGTTCAAAAATCTCGGGATGTTTTAAGGGCAGTTCTATCATCTCCCTAACTTTCCTTAACTCTTCATCCAAACCACCTATGTCTTCGTATGAGATGTCTATGGTCTGTTCTTCAAGGACTTCTGGAGCTTCAGGATTGTAAACAATCTCTGTATGTTCTGTTATCAACACTGTTTCTTTGGGTGCACAATCGACGACAATAAACTTTAGATCTCCAAGACCAAAACCTGACATGGTATCATCAAGCATACTGAACATATCCTCGAAGAAAGGATTGTCTGTCATAGTTGATCTTCTTTGTTTTGTTCCTCCTAATGCAACAATATCTCCTTTTACAACAGCACGTCCTAGAAGGCCTCTTTTAAACATCTCATTGCTTGCACGAATGACGAGACCTTTTCTTGCAGGTGCAATAAATACTTTTTTAGCTTCTTTGACTTCTGCTTTCTTAAGAGTGACTGTCTCGCCAATAGTGGTCTTGGCATTTCGCCTTATTATGCCATCCATCCTGATTATATTGAGACCTAAATCTCCTGGAAGTGCTCTTGCAACAATGGCAACAGTTGTTTTAGTTCCTGTTATTTCAACAATGTTGCCTTCTCTTATTCCCAGATCTCGTAAATATGTACTGTCAATCCTCACAATTCCTTTGTTAACATCATCTTGTATGGCTTCAGCCACTTTTAGTTTATGCTCGCTCAATTTAACACCTCATAACCACCTATTTTATACTATTTTCGAAGAATATATTAATTTATATATCTTTTGAATTTAAGATGAGATAGCTTATTTCTTTTTCTTAGATTTTTCTTTTGCTTTGGCTTCAGCCACGGCCTGTTGTATCTTGGGTAAAGGCATTGGTGGTGGGAGATTAACTTCCCTTGTCGTGGCAATAGCTTGGACCTGACATTTGTTGAAGATGTGGTTCATTATCTCTGCCATTATGTCTGATGGGAGCTTTTTATTCTTCTTCCAGTCTTCCAGAACTTTTTGGCCGTTTTTGGCATCTATAAGATATACTAGTTCCCCGCCTAATTCCAGGGTGCCAATATCTGGTTTGTAGTCTGTTTTAAACAAGAAATTTAGTTTAATCGGTCTTTTGGTCTTGTCAAGTACAAATACTCCTGCGTCTTGCAGAGATTGTATATTTATATTGAAATCTATATTGAGCTTACCCTTGATGGGGTTTTTTTTCTCAACCAACACTCTTGTAAAATTGAATCCTATTATGTTCATAATATCACCTAACTGACAAGGTTGTCAGGCTCTTTATAAATTTTATCTGTATTTGTTAGCTACTTGCTGGTGCTAACAACCGAAAAATATTTAAAGATGTATGTCGTATCAAATTTTATGACACTACAAAGTGATTGTCGGTGGCACTAGCAACTTCTTATTAGATATTAATATATTCAAAATCTCTGTTGGTTTCTGGCGTTAGATATTTTGTTAGCTATTCTTTTTAGATCTTACTATTTTTTTCTATTTTTTTTAAATCAAGATTATTAAACTAACGGAGGTTAAAAATGCAAAATAACAATCAGATAACAAACAAAAAAGGTGGTTGCCCGTGGCAACTTTGCAAGTTTAATAAAACAACAGGGCGGGAAGGTTTTCCATCTTCACTTGCTTGAGAAAGGCGGATTCAATGTACTGGCTACCTACAGTTCAGCAGACATTGCTAAACTTGAAGATGCCAGAAGATATATTGTCAGGAGCAGTGCCGCAGGAGAAGATTCTGTAGATCAGACTGCTGCAGGAAGAAATCATTCTGAACTTAGTGTGAAAAAGACGGATGTTTCACAAGCCATTAAGAAGGTGAAATCCGGTTATGTTTTTGGAGATGTAGCCATCCAACTTGATATCACACAAGAGATGACTTATTCGGGGGTTGCTTATACCAATCTCAATGGTAACTATGTTATTGCTATTGGGCGGAAAAACATGGTTCAGGCAATTGTGGAGGGAGGTGATCCTGAGACAGAGATTCTGATAAACGGTAGCCAATACTCTCTGAAGAACAGACCTGTGAATCCTCATCTGATAGATAGCCTTAAAGAAGAACTGGATAGAATTGAGCAGTATTTCGGAAGGCCGATGGATGTTGAATTTGCATTTGTTGAAGAGGATATTATAGATTTGCAAGCCAGGCCTCTGCCCAATCCGACTGATAAGGCTTTGAAAGAGCACGAAAAAAGAAGACTGAATGAGCTATTCTCCAAAACCCAACAGTACAACCTTGACGAAATTGTGTTGGGCGTAGGAAATTACAGAGAAATCCTAGGGGATGAAGCTGCCACACAGCTGAGTACAACAACCTTCAACTATATCTTCAGCGGAGATGGTGATACTGTGTTGGGCGCAGTCCAATTAGGTAGGAATGAGATGGGATATGATATTGGTACTGAGATTTTCCCTTGGGTTCTGACGCTTGGCAGTAAGGTCTACTTTAACTTTGTGGGCGATGCCCTTCAGTTCAGGCCAAAAGGAACGTCTCTCGAGGATCTTGTACATATAATCAATAAGATATATTTGGCTCAGGTAAGAGGGGATCCCGACTTGATTAACTATCCTGAGTTGCATCTATATATACAGTTCCCCGAGCAAGCTGAAGCTGTCGGCTTGGATCCAGAACCGTATAGGCAACTAGCTGAGAAAAATAGGTACGCCATCAAGCATGTTGAGAAGCTGACAATGCCGCCCATAAAAAAGATTGCTAAGAATTACGAGGATATTGAGCGCTGTTTGTCAGAGATAAATGCTACGCTGGATGATATGAGGACAGATAGTGCTAAGAAGTATGTCCAGGCCGCAAGACTTGCCTTTTTTGCTATGGAAGACTTAAGGCTTACTTTAGCCAATTTACCTACGCAGGAATTTGAAGAGATGATGAAAGCCTACTCTGCACATGACTTGGTGAATCTAAGGGATAATATAGCCTATGATCAGAGTATTGGTTCGTTTGAAATGCCAGAACAAGAAGAGTATAGATACTTAGGAAGTTTCGAACTTACTCTACCAAGGGGATATCCTCCCAAAAGGCATTTTAAGCAGGGAAGACCTATAAAAAATAAGGCTTTGAGGAACAAGATTGAAGGGCTTAGAGATATTCTTGAATATAGGGAAAAGGTCAAGTTCTTTTTGTTTAGAGATTATGACTATCTGTCTCAGTTATACAATCAACTTGGTGATTTGAGCGGGTTTGGTGAGGATATCTATATGCTTGAAGCAAATGAGCTTGATTCACTAAAGAAGGAGTCTGTGCTGGCTTACTATAGGATAGAGCTCAGAAAATTGATGAAAGGCAAAGAGCTTTTTTCAGATCCTGTGTTTGGAAAGGATTTGGAACATGGAATTGAAAGGCACTACGAGAAGAAGCCTCAACTGATCTTTGGAAAACTTCCCCCAGATTGCAAAATGGCCATTGGAACTGATGCCTATATTGTAAATGCTGTTGATCAGACTGTAGATATTCCTGCTGGCACAAAGGTTGTTATGGTACCGGATAATGTTCGACCAGGATCTCATTTG
Organism: uncultured Methanosarcinales archaeon; assembly: GCA_964647565.1. Classification (GTDB taxonomy): domain Archaea; phylum Nanobdellota; class Nanobdellia; order Woesearchaeales; family CAZYIM01; genus CAZYIM01. Next base: position 25,131 of record CAZYIM010000005.1, on the reverse strand, counting down.
TTCACGGTGCTATCTGACTATGGGATTCCTGTGATATCTGTGCCGAAAGTTGAACTTAAACAAATGAAAGACCGCACTCACACCAACATAAAGGAGGTAGATGACTATGTGCAGCTCAATTATGATTAGGCATGGTAAGACTGTGAACAGTTGGGACATCCTCGACCATAATCAATTGGTAAGGCTCCTCAGGAATGAGTCTGATCCATTGATTGATTTTTCTTTTTTACTTTCAAGATTGGATATGGAAAGAATTCGTAAGATGAAATACTCTGTGATATATTGTGCACCTTCGATAAGAGCTTTGCAGACAGCCAGCTATATAGGTAAAGAGTTGGGCCTTCCTATCAAGGTAGTTGATGATCTTAAGGAGGTCAGATTTGAGGACATACCTAAGAGCGTATACCAAGCTGGAACCCGGGCTATGAGAAGTTACCTGGTCAACAAGAGCCTTGAAGCTAAGTTTGATTACAACAGAATCAAGAGACTTTTCAGGGACAACGCTTTGATATTAACTCACAGCTTCTTGATGAGGCTGATTTTTTGCAAACAATTCCGAGTTGATATGAGTACTATTGTGTGCGATGGAAGATTTACCTCTTATTTTGCTGGCTTTGATTGCAAAACAGGAAAGGGAGTCTTTTTAGATAGGAAAAATTTATATAAGTACGATAATAGGTGATAAACATGACTAAAATAATAGATCCATACGGTTCAGAGCTTGTTGAGGATTATACAAAACTTGTGAAGGATTTTGGCATGGAAGTTTTCAATAGTTCTATCTTTCCAAATCCTAATAGGATAATGAGGAGAGGGACTGTTTTTGCAGGCAGGGGTCTGGAGATAATCTCTAAATGTATAAAGGAGAAAAAGCCTTTTTATGTACTTTCTGGAATAATGCCCACTAATCCTCAGATTCATTTTGGTACTAAGATGGTTGTAGAAGGAATAAGGTATTTTCAGGAACAGGGGGCCCATAGTTTTATCTTGGTCGCTGACCTTGAGGCTGCAGCTGCAAGAGGAGTCTCTCTTGAAGAAGGCAAGCAAAGAGCCATGGATTTTCATATACCTGCTTATGTTGCCCTGGGCCTTGATCCTAAGAAAACAACTTTTTACTTTCAATCAGAAAATAAAGATGTTGTACATTTTGGTTATAGAGCCGCAAAAAAAATTACATTAAATGAATTTAGAGCTATCTATGGAAATGCTGATCCAGGAAGAATCCTGTCTGCCGTCACACAGGTTGGAGACATCCTCTATCCTCAGTTTAATGAGCGGATGCCTGGCATCATCCCTGTTGGTATTGACCAGGATCCTCATATAAGATTGACACGCGATGTTGTTTCCAGGATGAAATCTGAGAAGTTTTTCTTTCCTTCATCGCTCTACCATAAGTACATGCCGTCCTTGGATGGTAGCATGAAGATGTCGAAGTCCAAGCCAGAATCTTGTCTATCTTTGCCTGAAGATAATGCTGTCGTAACCAAGAAGCTCAAGAGAGCTTTGACTGGTGGTAGGGAATCTGTGGATGAACAGAGGAAGCTTGGTGGTGAGCCTGAAAAGTGTATAATATTTGAACTTCATAAACAACATCTGATCGAGGATGATAAAAAGTTGCAAAAAATCTTTGATGACTGCAAGGCTGGCAAGCTGCTTTGTGGAGAATGCAAACAGATAGCCTGTGATAAGATGACTGCATTTATGGACAGTTTCACTAAAAAAGTTGAGCAAGCAAGGAAAAACATTGGCAAACTGAAGTTCGTTAAATTTAGCTAGTTTTTTTTATGAAAAAATATATAAATACCCTTACCCTAGTTTAATATAATAAAAAGAGGTACTAAGCAAAAGATAATTTTGCCGGGACCTCCAGAAAAAAGAGGTAGTTACAATGAAAAAAGTTCATATCTTGCCAAGCAGCTTCATGTTATTTAGTATCATAGGCTTTCTCATATCTGTGTTTTATATCGCACCTACTTTTTCGTTAAGCTGGGGATTTACCTTCAGCCTGGTGTTCTTTATGATGTTCATTTCATCAGTAATAAGTATGAGTCATATTGCCGCTGAATCTAAAATTGATGTTGAGAGTCTGGCCATCCATGACGAGATTGCCGGAAAGAAGAGAAAGAAAAAACCTCGCAAGAAGAAAAAATAGTGGGAGACAATGGACAAGGTCGAGTTCGGCTTTCCAGAGACTGATTCTCTAAGAAAAGAAGGCTATTTTGGAGTAGATATGCATTTTCATACAGAGTATTCTATGGATGGTATATCTAAGATTCCTGATATTATTAAGAAACTAAGGAAGTATAAGATAGGGACTGTTGTCACAGATCACTGTGAGATTGCTGGGGCGATGAGGATAAATAAATTTAAGGATGTGCTTGTGATACCTGGTATTGAGTTCACATGCTTTGAAGGTTCACATATTCTACTTTATTTCTATCATGCTGATGAGCTAAAGGAATTCTACAATAAAACCCTTCAACCATCTTTTACCCACAGCCATTATCTTTCTTCCTTGAAAACCCCTGAATTGCTTGATATTGCATTAGACCAAAACTGCTTGATATGTACGCCCCATCCTTATGTGCCTGATGTGCTTGGCATTGGTCGACACGGATTTGATATGAATAAAATTTCAAAGAAGATCCATGCAATCGAAGTGATCAATGGATACAATCCACATCGCTATAATCTTAGGGCTTTAAGATGGGCTAAGGAAACAAAAAAAGCTGTAACCGCAGGCACAGATGGTCATATGACCTCTGAGTTGGGAAGATGCCTGACCTTTGCACAAGCAGATGATAGGGAAGGATTTCTTAATGCTCTCAAGAAAAAAAAGACCATTGCAAGAGGACATGAACATAGATTGTATGAAACCATTCTTACTGTTCCTGTTCGCGAAGAACGAATCTTAAAGGATGTGGTGACACATCATGAGATAAAGACTTATACAAAGTCATTTTTTCTCAGGGAGCTGAGGACCATGAAAGAAAAGCGGAAATTACGCAAAGATAGATTAGTAGAACATTACCTTAGACACCACCGGCTTTTCCCAGTACATCGTTAAAATTCTGCATAAACTTATTAAAGTTTGATTCATTTTATTATTATCATGGGGCGTGCAATTAAGAATGTTGTGAAAATTAGAATTATACTATTGGTGATAATTGCAGCCTTTCTGATACTGCAGCTTAGCCAAATAAAATATTCCTTGTCAGAAGAGAATCTTTATTTCTATGACGCTAAGTTGGTGGCTGAAGGAAAAACCCCTTATAAAGATTTTTTCTTTGCACACCCACCAATACATCTTTATGCTCTTGCTTTGATATATAAGGTGGTCGAATTTAATTTCTTTGTTCTTAAATCCTTATCATTGGTAGCGACTGTTATAACTGCCTTATTCCTTTTTGAGACTGTGAAAATGAAATTGTCGGATAGGGAGGCGTTAATCTCAGTCTTTCTTTTCCTATCTTCATTCGCTGTCTTGTTGACAAGTCATTATAATACGGGAGTTAACCTGAGTTTAGCATTCATCATGATGGGTTTTTATTTCCATTTCAAGAAATGGCATGTTACTTCAGGCCTGTTGCTAGGCATGGCTGCAATGACTGGACTCTATTCTGCTGTAGTTCCTTTAGTTTTAGGTCTTGTTCTCTTATTCGGCAAGAGATTCAAGGCTTTTTGCAAACTCTGCCTCGGCTTTGTTTTGGTTTTTGGAGGTCTGTTCTTGATTTTCCTTGGTTTGGTAGGAGTTAGATTTCTTGAACAAGTGCTGCTTTATCATCTGAATAAAACTGGAACAATTGGTTCAGGTTTAGGCATCCTGTTCAACATGATTAAATATGATGCTCTGGTTTTCATACTGATTGTTGTTTCATTCTTTAGCCTGAAGAATAAAAAGAACCGAAAATCAATTCCAACATATCTTTTCATCATAGTGGGTTATCTAGTTTTCATATTGTTGCTTAAGAAAGCTTTTCCATATTATACCTTGTTGCTGTTCCCTTTTCTGGCAGTTGCAGCTTCCAAGGGTATGGTGTGGCTGTTAGATAGGTTCAAATCCCTTTCGGGTTATTTACCTTATATATTGGTGGTTATAGTACTGATCAATGCAGCAATAGCAGTAGTTATGTCTATAAGATCTGTTAACTATCTTGAGGCTGATAAAGCCCTGCAGTTGAGTGTAGTTGTATCAAATAGAGGATCTAAAACTGCTGAGCTAATCGGAGATACTGATATGGCGCCTTTGGTCGCGCTGCTTTCAGGTAGGAGGATTGCTATGGACATTACAGATACAAATGATATGCGTTTTGAATCTGGAAACCTTGGGTTAGAGAAGTTGTTTGTGGATCTAAAAGAGCATGATGATTTCAAATTTTTCATATATTCAGAAGGGTATGGGATTGCTAAGTTTCAAAGAACCTTAAATTGGATTGCCTTAAATTGCCCTGATAGAGTCAGCTTCATAAGTACCCATACTTATAATGTTGCAGTCTGTGTTTGATCTACATAATCTTACTCCATTAACTTTTTAAAAAGGGGCACATTCTATATAAATCCGAAGTAGGTGGATTGTATTATGAAAACTGATGACAGATTGGAGAAGATAATAATTTCTCTTGAAGAGTCAAGAGACGTATTGGATCAATGCAAGCTTGTAATGGAGATGGTTAAGAATCTCTATGGCACAGAACTGGGTATGACTGGTGGCAGAGTCTGGCAGTATCAGATAGATAATTATACGTTGAAATACCAAATAGGCACTCCCCAACTTCCGGAAGGCTTTGAACTGCCATTACATAATGGAGGCCTCAAGAATTTTTTAAAAGATGGTATTGCTTTTTCAGAGGAAGATGATGATAATCTTAAAAAGTATGGTATCAGGCTTTTTAGTGCAATTGCACTTGATGAAAATAACTATTTGATATCCTGGACTCTCAACAACTGTGAAAGAAAAGATGTGGCTTTGAACACATTAAAGAAAATTCAAAGAGTGACTAACCTTTTCATAGGCAAAACTCATGTTGATAATCATGTTCATGAAGCAATTGCATTGCAGAAAGGTATGATCTCGTCACCAAATCCTGAGTTTGAAGGTTATGAGATTTGGGGAGAGTGTATACCTGCAAGAGAAGTTGGAGGTGACTTGTTCTATCACAGTATCTCTGATAATCGCTTGAACCTGGTGGTTGCTGATGCACGAGGGCATGACTTTGGTGCTACAATGCTCGCAACCAGATTGCATACAGCACTTGATATGAGTATAGATTCGGGTCATGGATATGTTCACCTTCTTAAAACCCTTAACAATAATATTACCCGAGTAACTCCTGATTATGATTTTATCACACTATTTCTTGCAAGCCTGCAGTCGAGTGGGGTGATGCATTACTCTAATGTTGGTCACAATCCTGCTTTTATAGTAAATGGGGAAAAATATGTGGAGCTGCCAAGCATAAATCTTCCTTTAGGTATTTCAGAAGATGCAGATTTTACAACTGATTTTTTCAGACTTGAAAAAGGGGATGTTTTAACCATATATACTGACGGGATTGTTGAAAAACCGAACGGCCAGTCAGGTAAGATGTATGGTAAGACTCGACTTGCGAATCTTGTCAATGAAAATAGACATAAGTCTGCGCAAGAAATTAACATGATTGTGTTAACTGATGTTTGTAACTATGCTGGCATGACTCCTGAAAGAGATGATATAACATTGGCAATCGTTAAGAAACTTTAGTTTTCATTTTTTATCACTTTATAGTGGTGAAAAACCGAAAGATTTATATATTAGTAATACTCTATAATATACATGAAATACCGTGTTTGTATTGCTGTTGATGAAGATACTATTCTAAAGGTCAGAGAAGGCATTCGAAAGGGTAGATTCAAGAATCGATCTCATGCTTTTGAACACTGTTTTAACCAAATTGTTGAAGGGGGTGTTGATGATGAGCATGTTTGAAGAGGGCACATTGTTGGCAATTGCCACAGCTAAAATGGCTGAGGAGTTACAGGATAAACATCCTGATAAAAAAGTTAATGCGACTGATCCGACTCATATACTTGAAGAAGCCATAGAACAAATGACTTCCTATGCGAGGATTATACGAGAAGACGATCTAACACTCGAAGAGGGGGCAAGAATTTTTAAAGAAATGAATACCCTTCACACAAGCACGATAGACAACTATCTGCAAAACATGAATGTTTATGCCATTAAGGATCCCGAAAAGACCAACCAAGTACTTAACAGGTTCAACATGGTATATTTTGAGGGCGTACATGGTTCACTTATTACGCCATTTCAAGAAAGAAATAAATCCGAAGAAGAGCCAAAGGATTTTCTTGAAGCTGCCAAACAGTTGATCCAGAGTATGGCACCCAAATTAAGTGATTCTGATTATGTGAAGGCCATTAAACAATTTGGTAAAAGAGATATTGCTGCCGTGATCTATGATACAGAGAATGGATCCAACTATGGCTTCAATACAGTATATATAGTGTGGAAAGATGATCGCGGAGAGTTGAAATATAAAGAGCTACTGAACTCAAGAGATACAAAAGATTATATCCATTTGGAGGACATAGTTGAAACCAATGGTTCTTTTTCAATAAAAGTAAGGAGCGGTGGTAGCTATAGTGGAACATCTTGGGAAAAAGATATTGTTGTAAATGCCAAAGAACTTGGTTTGATAAATAGTGCGGCGACAGAGTCACTAGGATCACAGATTGAGAAGATGTTTCCTGAAAAGAATACTCATGCTTTAGAGATCATAATCAATTCACTTGACAAGCCTATTTCACAATTCAGGAAAGAAACAGAAAAGACTAATTCTGGTTTTGTCACTAAGTTCGTTGTAGATGATTTGCTTGTATATGCTAAAGGGAGTGATTCTATTGGACGAATAAAAAAAGAAGCTGAGTTCTATACAGACGCTTGGAAGCATGTTTTGATGCGACCCATAATCCCTAAACTGCTGGGAGTTGCAATAGAGGATGGCTTGGCTGTATTGCTTACTTATGGAACTGAGAATCCTGGTTGGCTTATTGAAAACCAGTTTCCCGGCTATCTTAAGGCTGTTGAAATTTATATGCAAAAAAGAAGCCAGACCCTGACTGACTTTGCATCTGTAAATAATATGGATCAAGATCAATTGTTGCTCGATCCCTTTGCTATTGATGTATTCAACAGAGCGATTGCCCACACATTTATGAAAACGTACATGGATAAAGAGATATATGCGAGTGATAAAAGTCCGATTGTACTGCCATTCAAACATCTTGTAGAGCGCGCAGGGAATACAACTGATAAGGGATTATTAGAGCAGTTATCTGAACAGGCAGAGAACTATCACAAGGCTGTTATGGATTATTTTGAAGCTGGAAAAGATGATGCCAGCATGAGTCTCCTATATTTTGATTCCAGAAGGGAGAACTTATTTCCGGATTCTGATGGAAAAATAATTAGACCCGTGGGTGATTTTGAATTTGCCAGACCAGGACCTGTTGCTTTTGATCTTTCAAGACTTGAATCTGAAAATAATAGCTTTTATGTTCCTCTGTATGCCTATGCCTGTAATGTTTTAGAGCAAGAAAAAGGCAATAATTTTGAGCTGAATGAAAAAAATATCCTGGTTTTGAAAAATAGGGTAAATCCCCTTAGCTATATTAATCTGGTGAGGACTATGTCCTCAAAACTATCTAGAAACTGTAATCAGGAAGCAAAGAAGTATCTTAACAAGCTTAGAGAGTGTCTTCATTAGATCTTTCTTTAAACGATTTCATTTCTATAAATCCTGTTAACGGACTGTTGGCAAGATAAATCTGTTTAGCTATCATCATAATATGGCAGATCACAAAAGGATCTTTTTTTTTCAACAGTTTAGGTCCTTGTTCGTAGACAATTAGCTGTTCTGTTTCATGCAACTTGTGCAATGCGTGAGCCTCATGCTTCAGATAGGCTGTTTTCAGAACATCAAACATATACTGTATTTCGTGGATCATACCATCTGCATCTTTGCTTAGCTTGAGTTTTTTCTTTATTAGATGCGTGTGGAAATGGAGGCATAGCCTTGATATCTGGTTGATGTGACTGAGAAATTGCCAGAGAAATTCTGCGCCTGGCTGAGAAAAAAACTTTTTTGAGATACATCTCTTCAGGAAGTTATCATATCTTTGTACCTTGTTGACAAGAAGACTAATTTCAGGATTTACTATGTTACTGAGTATTTCGGATATCAGATAGAGTTGTTTATGCATCATGTTCTTGAAATTATCATAATTCGGTTCAGAAACACTCTCAAGCAGGAAGATATCTTTATTTTTCTTGAAGATTTCAAAACCTATAAGATGGTTGTCTATGATTTTGTTAATGATTTTTATATTGCCTGGAAAATGGGCTGTTATCTTATCAAAACCAGCCCTGTATGCATTGACAAGTAGGGTCCTGATAGAGCTTTCTCGGGACTTCTTTATCTCGAGAGTTATAGTCATCTGTTCTTTTTCGATCTCTGTAGCAGAGAGTAATAGGTTATCTTTGATCTCTGTGATTTCTATCTCGTCACCGGGTTTTAGGCCTTTTTTATCTATCCATTTCTTAGGAACATAAAAAGTCAATCCGGTGCCACCTTGTTTGATAAGTTTTCTTTTCATGTGATATAGTTAAACTCTTTTATTTTTAAAGTTATTGAAAAAAGATATCTTCACTATCTTTAATAGTGAAAAGATATTAATAATTAGAAATATTTACTTTAAAGTAGTAACTTAAGAGGTGAATGAAATGAAACAAAAAAAATTAAACAATGAAATAAAAAATCTAGAAAAACGTATCAAAGGGAGAGAAGAAACCCTTGAAAAACTTAGTAAGAAAAAATCCAACATTAAAAGCTATCTTGATGAGATGATCTCAAAGAGGTTTCTTGGAGAATTCTATTCTGACAAAAGAGAGGAGTTGCAAGCAAAAGAAGAAGAGATAGTGAATAAACTCAAAGCAGGATCTGATGAGGAGAAACTTATTGTTGGAAAATTCCTAAACAGAGCGGGTATTTTGCGCAGCTGCGGAGGATTTGGTTCATACAAGAATCCGACCAGTTGTGGAAGCTGTCATGAAGGTGAACGAAATGTTCATAGATTCAAGTTAGAAGATTATGTTGAATTTGTTGGTGATAGATGTTATCGTATTCCAAGTGAAGTCTTTGAAAATGCAAGGGAACAGTTAGTTGAGCCTAGTGATAAAAAGAAAGTTGTGAATCTTGAAAACCTGATCCGCAAAAAACAGCTCGCAATTGAAGAGCTGAAATCCGAACTTAAGCAGAAATCAGAGAACTGCTGGGCATATAATAAGTTAGATAGATCTGATTCAGACTATGAATTAGTTGAAAAAGAGATGCCGGACTTTATAGAATTAATGAAGAATTCTGGGGATTCTCACAATAATGTATCTTTTGCGTTAGCAAATCATGAACAAGGGATAGGTATAATCCTCTTGGATAGGTGGTGGGACTCTGGATCTGCAGGTTGTGAATATGGAATAAATGCAGTTGTATTTAGAGATGGGAAAACCAAGAGCCAGTACTTTAAGTATAGGGATGCATATTCCTCTAGTGGTGATGCTTGGCATCTTAGGTTTAAAACTGCAGAGATAGAGAAGATCCACAAGACCAATTTGACAGTGAAGTTGAAGAGCAATGATTATGAATACTCGGTAAGCTTTGATCTTGCACAGAAAAAGCAAAAGAAAGTCAAACCTTCTCTTGATAAAAAGGCTCAGAAAGAATATCTCAAGCATTTTGAAGAGGAAAAAGTGCGACTTCTCAAGCAGCATTACAAAGAAAATGCACTAATGGCAGATTACATTAGCATGTGGGGCGTTGAAGGTGTTACCTTTTCCCGAGGGGCAGGTCCCTCAGGCCGGTTAGTTCCCTATCAAGAGTCAACAATAGCTGATGAGGTAGTCAGAGCAGATCAAGGAATAGGCGTTGTTATTGTAAAAGCACAGATAGACCATAGTGCTTCACGAGGAAAGCAATTTGAGTGGGTGGCCTACAAGATCACACCTCAAAAGACAGAATCCCTGAGTAGAGATTGTGCTTATCAGTATGATATGAAACATGGCAAGAAAATAGACATGAAAGCTTCAGAGATGCTGTTGCAATATCTGAATTAAAAAGGTGAGAAATATGAACATAAAATATACAGATGAGATCATTCATGACAAACAACTTGGCTTCCAAGTGAAGATAAGGCATCTTGACAGCCTTATGCCTGAAATGGAACAGATGTTAGAAGAGATATCTGATCTGAAAAAACTTAATAGTTATCTGACATCAGATGATCAAGGACATCATGCAAGGGCTGCTCAGCTTATTGAGAAGCTAATTGGTCCTCTTCACTCGATGGGAAGCAGGGAAGATATGGCAGAGAAGCTAAAAGATAAAGTGAAGGCTATGGAGAAAAAGCATAATGAATATTTTGGAAAAGACGATCTGGATGATTTTTTTAACGAGATTACAGATGGTAGGTATCCTTCATACCTTACCTTGAACCATTCAGGATCTGCAGACATGTACGACCAGATAAAGGGGGGCATCTGTGTTTGTACATACAAGAACATGTTCTGGAGAGGAACCCAAAAAATCTATCTTTTTAGCAACAAAAACAGCAAATTCAAAGACTATCTGAAAGAGATCAGAGAGGCTGCAGAAAAAACAGAGAGTAAGGATTTTTTCAAAGGATTGCCTTTAGAAGCTACCAAAGAGCAGCTAGTTGAGTATCTGAATAACAACAAGGATAGCTCTATAGGATTGGGAGAAGCTAAAAATCCTGATGAAATGAAAAAGAAACACGGACACGACTATGTCATACATCCAGCTTTTCCACTTGGTTTGACTCGAATCAATGGTAAAGTAAAGAAGGACTCTAACATGGGTGAGTTGCTTATCGCTTGTTTCATGGGTGGGGCGAAGATACATGAAGAGGAAGAGAAAAACGGCCAGAATGTCCACACTTTTAAAGGTGTCTATAATGGCAGAGACAATCTGGAGGCTCTTACAGTGCTCTACTCCGGTATGCCTTACTCTGGTCTTGGAGATTGGGGAGGTCGGCTTGAGTTCCAGAAGAGTCAGGTAGCTCCTGAGATATACAAGGAGTTCAACTATAGGTTTGGAGACATATCAGAACTAGTCGTAGATCTTGGTAGGCGAGAAGTAAGATTCTTCAATGTTTAAAACGGTGAATAAGATGGCAGATAGCCTGTTGACATATATTGTTAGGCATGGAGAGTATGATAAGGGTTCTGGGGACCTGAATAATGAAGGTAAAACCTTCATTAGGCTAAATGCCAGGATAATTGAGTCTGAACTTATCCGAGAAGGTATAATGAATTCAGAAATTAAAATTTACAGCTCTCCAAAAATTCGGACTATTGAATCTGCAGAGTTGATTGCTGGAAAGCTTGGTAAAGGTATTGATGGAATCTTGATTAAGCAATATCTTGCATCCCAGAATTGGTCGGGATCAACAGAAAAAGCAGAACAGATGAAACAGGAGCTTGATAATTTGAACGAACAGGTAAAGGGAGTTATCATAGTGACTCATTATGAACTGACAAGAAAGATTCCTGAGCTGCTGAGCGGCCAGAATTATTTTACTCTGCCTAAAGGTGGTTTCCATAAGTTAATTTATACAGCTGAAAGAAATGATTAAAATGGATCAATTCAGAATGCTTATTGTCGAGGACAGGGAAGAGAATATTAAAGCGGCGCTTGAATATTTTAACAGAGTTGATCAGCCCGTAGATATCGCTGAGACTTACTCTGCTGGAGAAGAACTGCTTAGGTCCAAAGAATATGATTTTGCAATCTTTGATCTTGAGCTTCCAAAAAAAGAGGGCGACCAACCCGGGAAGCTTGGTTTTGGTCTTGCAGATATTGCCAATGAACTCTATTTGCCTTGGGCAGTTATCACTTCTGGTACTGATCACCACCAATGCACAGCTGCCTTTGTTACCTATTTCTGGAAAGAGGATAGAACATTTAGAGAGATTACAGAAACACCCAAAAATGTTTCAGAATCCTGGTAGAATGTGTTCGAAAACCTGACAAATCCTTTCGAAAAACACGGCAATCAGCAGATACTGTGGGCTCTTAAGCGTGCATATCCGGGTAATCCGATGAAAGCATTTTTTTATGATGATTTTACTGGCAGAACCTTACGATCCATGTTTTCTCATGATTGATCATCAGGCCATTTTTTCGGCTTCTAATGAATAGCTGGGATCATTTCTAATGCGCCCCCGCCTCTTTTTTGGTGTAGAGATATAGCTCATATTGGAGGTTGCAATCGCTGCACTTGTAATGGTAAGCATCAGGATCATGCATGTGCAATGAACGTATTTTTGAACTTTCACAACCAGGGCAGATATTTCTAGGATCCTGTTCTAGCAAGTCATCAAGAAAGTAGGTCCTGCACTCTTGTTTTTTCTCTTTTTCATTGTTTAGGCCAATATGCTCAGCAACAGTTCTTTTCATACATTTAATTTATAGTATAGAATTAATCAAATTATTCTTATAATCTTTAAACGTCTTTAAACTAGAACTCATTTGTTCCCTTCGTCGAACTTTTCTTTGGCTTTGGTCTCTTTCCAGAAAACCTGATGGCTTGCTCTTTTTTCAAACAAAGAAATCGCTATATTAATAACATCTGTCTGGTAATCCTTTAGTCCTCTTGCTGTCATGATTTTCTTAGCATCTTCAATGCATTCCTGCATCAGTCTTAGATTCTCTTTTCTGCAGAGCTTTTCCTGTTCTTTTTCCTCTTCTTCACTCAGAAATACTTCTTCCCATTTTGGATAGACGCTTTTGTCAGTTGTCTTAGGATAAGATTTGCTGAATGGCATAGATGTTAGTGAGTGTAAAACTCTTTATAAATTTGTTGCAAGAAATTATGGAAAGATTGCGGATTTGACTTATTCCAATCCTTCAAAGAAAGTATCCTTCTTGTGTATGGCGGTTGGCGCGCTTCCGCCATGCCATGTGAACCTTGGCCTGATCCTCATCGGATACATCCGTTCATTGGTGTCATCAAAGATGATGGCAGAGCCCTTAACTCTTGGAAGATTATCAAGCTGTACAACCAAACCTTCTCTCATGTAGGACTGCATCAATGTGCCAAGAGCTTCTGTGTCCAATTTGGCAGTTATCCTGTGGGCGATGACTGTGTCTGATTGGGTCATCACATCTGAGTGTATCTTGCCTGGTTGTTGACTGGCCAATATCAGGGAAATTCCTGGTTGTCTACCTTCTCTTAGGATGGTTATAAGAGGATTTGAAGCGAGTGTGCTACCTTGTACTGGTAGGAATTCGTGCGCTTCATCAATAACCAACCACACCAGCGGAAATTCCTGTTTAGATCCTTCATCTTCGCTTACAGAAAGCTTTTTGTGAATCTCTTGGTATTCTTCGTTTTTTCTGGCAATCATTCTCTGGATGAAAAGTTTTTGTGCAATAAGACCGATTACCAAGCTCTTGACATTCCAAGAGTTTGGCATGGTTGCATAGCAAGAAACATCAAGTATAGAAACCTGTCCTCCTTTAGCCAGATCCTTGAGCAGAGTACCCTCTTCGCTGAATAGTCCCCAGTTCGTTGCATTCCTGAAGCGGTTCTTGGCCGCATTCTTGACTGTGTTTTCAGCTTCTTTGTCTTTGCTGATGACATTTATTATATCCTTGATTGTGAAATCTTCAAGTTTTTCTTTCATATCATGGATAATTCTTTCAATAAAAACTCCGATTGGGTCTGTGGCTTTAATATCAAAGGTTACACACCAGTCATCCGCATCGAGTTCCGAGGCTTTTATAGAAAATGGAAAATCGCTGGGTATGCCTTTTTTCTTGAAACTTTCGTGATAGCCTGAGGGAGTATATATCTTGACATCCAGACCTTTTGACTTTAGTTCCCAATCATCCAGTAATGGCCTATCCTGTTTATTGGGATATTTCATGGTCCAGTAGACGCCCATAGTATCTAGGAATATTATTGAGATGTTTTGTTTTATCTCTGTTGGCAGGTCAGCAACTCCTTCTGCAATAACTCCCATTGTATAAGATTTACCACTTCCTCTCTTTCCGCAAATAAAGACGACATGAGAACGGATCATGTCCATATAGATCTTGTTGGAAAGGGTCGTGGTCCTACCCATTTTGATATAATGTTTTCCAATAAGAATAGTTCCTTCTGTGCCGAACTTTTTTTTATCTTCCTCGTCCCTTCCAATGATGATATCATACATAAGAGTTATCCTTTTTTCTGGATTTAAAAATTTATTGGAATGGGTACAGAAAAACAAAAATTATAAATACTTCCCCTATAAACCTGTATACTCGTTGGGATAGTTTGAGGTGATATTTTTGGTAAAAAAGAAATCAAAGAAATCTAAATCTACACATAAGGCAAAGCATGCACCAAAAAAAGAAAAAAAAGAGTCTGATATCTCATGGATATTGTGGCTGGTGCTTGGAATAATTATAATCGCGGTGGTTATTGTCGCAATCCTTAAGCCAGATTTGTTTAAAGCTGGCCCTAGTGATGATGTTGCAGCCACTGTTAATGGTCAGCCAATCTTAATGTCTGATGTTGATTGGCGTTATGAGCGTTTGAATGCGGCATCGCCCACTCCGATCTCAAAGATGACCATATTACAGCTTTTAATTAATGAAACTATGCTTCTTCAGAAGGCTAATGAGCTTGGCATTGAAGTGACTGCTGCTGAAGTGGATGCTACCATCGATGATCTTATTCAGAGAAATATGATGACTATGGAGCAGTTTGAGCAGAATCTCGTGGCTCAGGGATTGACTATGGAAGAAGTTAGGGCATTGATTCAGAAGGATATGTTCTTTAACAAGTCTATTGAACAGGAGATCACATCTATGATTGAGCTTACTGATGAAGAGATACAGACATTTTATGACGAAAATCCTATGTTCTTTGTCCAGCCTGAGCAGGTAAGAGCCCGACATATACTTATAGGTCTTGAGTCGAGAACTAAAGAAGAAGCTGAAGCATTAGCAGCTGATGTTGAGGCTTTGATTGCAGAGGATTTCTCAAATTTCTGTGACTTAGTCACAGAATACTCCGAAGATCCTGGAAGCGTGGCTAATTGTGGTGAATATACCTTCCCAAAAGGACAGATGGTGCCAGAGTTTGAGGCTGCTGCTTTTACTATGGATGTAGATGAGATTCAAACTGTTGAGACACAATACGGCTTCCACATCATACAGACCCTTGAGAAGCTTCCTGAATCTACTATACCTTTGGAGGAGGCTTCTGAGATGATTGAGGGTTTCCTAAAACAGGAAAAACAAGTAGAGGCCTTCAATGAGTATGTCACTGAGCTTAGTGCTGCTACAACTGTGGAGATTTTTTATGATGGTGAGGATGAACCTGATGAACCTGATGAACCTGATGAACCTGATCAACCCGATCAGCCAGACGGGCCTGTTGTAGCTGGAGAGGATGTAGTAGAGTTTGCCAAGTGCCTTAAGGAAAATGGTGCAACCCTTTATACCGCCTACTGGTGTGGTCACTGCAAAGATCAGAAAAACTTGTTTGGAGATGCATTGCAGTATCTGGATCATGTAGAGTGTATAGCAGAGGAGACTCCTGAAGTGCAGAATCCTTTGTGTGATGAGGTTGATATACCGGGATATCCGACTTGGTATGTCGATGGCGCATCTTATCCTGGAGTACAGACATTTCAGAGATTAGGTCAGCTTACTGGTTGTGAAGTTCCGGCCTGATTTTTTTCTTTTTTTTATTCTTATTTCACTTATAAATGGGTTGTTTCCCGTCGATAAGAAAGCGAAACTTTTTTAAAGACATATTAATTCCTTGTCATATTATGCAAATGGGTCCTTGTTCGAGTAGAACTAAGGTTTAGCAAGGAGAACAAGACACTCTTGCGTAATCCAGCCCGACACGAGAGTACTCACGGGAGCTTACGACAAAGTCAAGCAATGAGCTTGGGAGTTAGTGTTTCGGGCGACAAAATCATAGTCATTACTTATCACTGAACAAGTTTATCACATTCACTCACATCAAATATTGGATTTACATTATTGTTTGAAATGGCTTGTTCTGTAAAGGGAGGTATTATTATGATCACCGCATTCACTTTGAATAATTTGAATATGTATTTAATTAGGTTGATTGGTTAGGTCTATAATAATACTTCTTCTAAGATTGATGGCTAAAAATTAGGTTAAATAGACGCTAGGAGGCGATTAGCATGGCAAAGATAGCACAAGTATCAGCAAAATACATCATTCATGCCACTATCCAGATCGAAGGAGTTGTAGATAAACCCGATGTTATAGGTGCAATTTTCGGGCAGACAGAGGGT
This sequence comes from uncultured Methanosarcinales archaeon, assembly GCA_964647565.1. Classification (GTDB taxonomy): domain Archaea; phylum Nanobdellota; class Nanobdellia; order Woesearchaeales; family CAZYIM01; genus CAZYIM01. The sequence continues at coordinate 8,729 of CAZYIM010000005.1, read as the reverse complement.
CTTTTAGGAGCAGATCTTGAACTTAGGGAACTTCAAAGATCAGGAAGGATTGGGCGGATTGAAGTTGATGTATCAACAAAAGGGGGCAAAACAGAAGGATCCATAGTAATTCCAAGTTCACTTGACAAGGCAGAGACTGCCATTGTGGGTGCATCATTGGAGGTTATCCAGAGGATAGGCCCCTGCAACGCAAAGATCAAAGTAGGAAGTATAGAAGACGTAAGGATATCCAAGAGACAGTTTGTTATTGATAGAGCCAAGACGCTGCTCAAGAATCTTATGGATTCGGTCATGCCAGACTCACAAGAGTTGGCGGACGAAGTTGCTTATTCAGTCAGAGTCATGGAGATTCAGGAATATGGTAAAGAGAGACTGCCCGCGGGACCTGCAGTAGATGAAAGCGACGAACTCGTAGTAGTGGAAGGAAGAGCAGATGTACTGAATCTCTTAAAACATGGATTTAAGAATGTAATCTCTGTGAATGGTACCAGCGTGCCAGATACTATAATAAACCTTGGTAGAAAGAAAACAATTACTGCATTTGTAGACGGAGACAGAGGTGGAGACCTCATAATTCAAGAACTACTCTCTGCAACAGAGATAGATTTTGTGACCAAAGCTCCAGATGGCAAAGAAGTCGAGGAGTTAACAAAGAAAGAGATTCACAAAGCATTGAGGAGCAGAATAGCTGCAGAGCAGGTCAAACTGGATCCAAGCATAACAGCCTCAGACGCTAAGTCAGGCGGTAAGAATTTTAGAAATAATAAAGATAGAGACAAAGGCAGAGACTCGAGAAAACCCCCTTCTTCTTCCGGAGGTAGCAGGAATTCTGCACCGCCGCCAAGTCCAAAAGCGCCGGTTGCAAAGAAAAAGGTTACAGACAATGAGAAGAAAGTCTTTGGTGAGATGCTCGAGAATCTGGTTGGCACAAGAGGAGCCTATGTGCTTGACAACAAGCTCAATATTCTCGGTAAAGTGCCTGTATCAGAGCTTCAGAGTACTATTAGAAGCCTGAAAACAGGAGTATATGCAGTAATCTTTGATGGAATCATAGATAAGGATCTTTTGGCTATTGCAGAGAGAGCACAGTTGTGCTTCCTTGTGGGAATGGATTCCAAGGTGAAGACATCTTCAAGAGTCACTATTGTTGTTTCTGACGATCTTTAATTGTTTTTTCTTTTTTTTTCTTTGTTTCAATTGGTTTTATAATTCTAAAGACGACTGGAATTAACTGTGTTAATTTCTCAACTTTTATTTCTTGTATATTCATCTGGAAAAACTTATAAACCCGTTCTAATTCAACAAATTTTATGGAAGAATATTCACATCTCATGAAAATACCCCGTGATAGAATAGCTGTATTTATTGGTACAGGCGGTGAAGTTAAAAGAGAGCTTGAGGAACTTACAGGTTCAAAGATAAATGTAGATTCTAAAGAGGGTGAGATAGAGATAACAGGATCAGATCCTCTTAAGTTATTCACCCTCCAATCAGTTATCAAGGCCATTGGCAGAGGCTTTAATCCTGACGTCGCATTTACTCTGCTTAAACAGGACTATACATTTGAGCTTGTGCCTATAAAAGAATTTGCAAAGGGCAAGAATGCTATTGAACGATTAAGAGGCCGTATTATTGGTAAAAAAGGTAAATCAAGATCAACTCTGGAGATACTCTCAGATTGCAGGATTTCTGTATATGGCAATACTGTCGGTGTAATTGGCAGGCCTGAAAAGATTATGATGGTCCGAAAAGCAATAGAGGCTTTGCTTAGAGGCGCCCCTCATTCTAATGTATATAAATCTTTAGAAGGAAAAATAAGGGATATAAAACCAGACGATCAAATTTCTTTTAAAAGATAGAATTCTTTTGTAGAATAACAGAAGTTTTTTTCTTCACGGTCTTCAATTTCTTCACAAGCATCCAAGCCCGACATCTCGAAGAATTTATAATAACAATTAATCCTTTCTGAATCCGAGACATTGATGCACTCGGTGACGCCAGAAGGTGTGAACTTGAATTCTGTCACTAAAGGTTCTTCAGGTGGTGGAGTAATCGGTTCTTCAACATCTTCACCTACCGGTTGATTTATATTTCCTAACCTGACTATTAGTGTTATAGCTATTACTACTAAAAAAAGAATGAGCACTGTCACAACAATCGATATCAATGATTTCTTGCTCAAGTGTCTATGTTCAACAGGATTGTCTTCCTTCTTTGAAGCAGGAGATTTGGTTTGTATGGCGTAGATACTGTCGACAGCATCGTCCACATCCTTTTGAGAATATCCGTGATGGATCAGCCAGTCACGTATAATCTTAATATCATAGCCTTCATTCAAGTGCTTTTTAATATAATTGACAATTTCAGACTTGACCAACTTCACCCCTCTTTTAGATTTTAAGTGTAGAGAATAGTATTTAAATGTTTGGAAAAGAGTGGTAGGATCCATTTGAAAATTTATTGTCTCTAGACTAGAAAAGTTTATTAACTCAATCCTAGCCTCACTTATTATGGCAGAAACAACTATGGACTTGAATGATTTTTCAAAAAAAGAGGCAGAGGTTAAACCACAAACAGATCCAACACATGAAAAAAAAATGCCCAAGGCCCACGAATTGGCCAAGAAGCAGAGGGATATTTCCATTGCTGAATTCTTTGAGAAGAATAGGCATCTTTTAGGCTTTGATAATAAGAGAAAGGCTCTTTTGACAACTGTAAAAGAAGCTGTTGACAATGCTTTGGATGCGTGTGAGGATGCAGAAATACTGCCTGAACTAGCAATAGAGTTAATTGATATGGGCGAAGATAGATTCAGGGTAATTATAGAGGATAATGGCCCGGGTATTGTAAAAGCACAGATACCTAAGATTTTTGCTAAGCTGCTTTACGGTAGTAAATTCCATAAGCTGTCTCAATCAAGAGGCCAGCAGGGCATAGGCATATCTGCGTCTGTCATGTACGGTCAGCTTACAACTGGTAGACCTGCCAAAATACTGAGTAAGATACATGCCAATGAGCCTGCTCATTATTATGAACTTCGTATAGATACCACCAAGAACAAACCGAATATAGTTAAAGAGGATATCAAGGAGTGGTCTAAGGATCATGGAACTCGTGTCGAGATGGATATTGAGGCAAGTTATCTCAAAGGAACCCAGTCTGTTGATGAATATCTTAAGCAGACTGCAATTGTTAATCCGCATGCAACTATCATATATGTTAATCCTAAAGCAGAGCAGATTATATTTCCCAGGGCAACAGAACAGAAACCTAAGCATCCTGTTGAGATAAAGCCGCATCCGTACGGGGTGGAGCTTGGAATAATGATGAAAATGCTTCGCTGGACCCAGTCTAAAACCATAAAAAGATTCCTGATGGAGGAGTTTAGCAGAGTTGGATCTAAATCAGCCAATGAAATTCTTGAGAATGCAGCGATCCTTCCAAAGACAAAGCCATCCAAGGTCAGTAGGGAAATGGCGGAGCAGTTGATGAAGGGAATAAAAAATACGAGAATAATGTCGCCGCCATCTGACTGCATAAGTCCAATAGGGCATAATCTTCTTGAAAAAGGATTGAAAAAAGAAATTAATGCAGAGTTTTATACCAGTTGCAGTAGGAGTCCGAGTGTATATAGGGGTAATCCCTTTGTGATTGAAACAGCCTTAGCATATGGAGGAGCTCTTGAAAAAGAGGGCTCTGCAAGAATTATGAGGTTTGCTAATAGGGTGCCCTTGCTTTATCAGCAGGGAGCCTGTGCAATGACAGATTCAATAACCAAGACCTCTTGGAGGGGATATGGCCTTTCTCAGTCATCTGGAAGCCTGCCCCAGGGACCTATTGTAATACTGGTTCATATAGCCTCAGTGTGGGTTCCATTCACCAGCGAAGCAAAAGAGGCTATTGCGCATTATCCAGATATCATTAAAGAAATCAAGCTTGCATTACAAGAGGTTGGAAGAAACCTGTCAAGATATGTTTCTAAGAAAAGAAGAGTACATGATGAACTGAAGAAGAGAAGCTACATTGAGAAATATATCCCCCATCTGGCAGAGGCATTGGTTGGTATTTTAGGAAAAGAAGAGTCTGATAAAGAAATTCTGATCAAGAAGTTGGAGGAGATGCTTGAGATGCAGCGAGGTGTGGTTGAAGATGTGGAATTTGATGAGACCAAGAATGTTGAGTTTGATGCAAAATTTGCTGCTATAGGTAAAAAAGAGGATTCAAAGGATGCAGATGATAAAAATGATGAGGAGGTGAGTAAGGATGAATGAAGTCATTGAAAAGATCAAGCAGAAATGCCTAGACATATATAAAAAAATTAACGTCATGAAAAAACCAGAACTCACATCCCCAATAAGATCTCTTAGTAATGTAAGCTATAACGAAGCTGATGGATATTTTGAATTAAAAGGCCAATACAAGTCTAGGACCTTGACAGCTAACACTGTTAAGACCTTTGCCCAGACTCTGAAGATGATGTCCCTTTCAAAAGAAATTATTGAGAGTAAGGATATGGCCACCAAAAGAGAGGCTTATTATGTCTCCAAAAATTGGGGTGATGCCCGTTTTAATGAACAGCCAGAATCAGATACTGTTATGGATGATGTTGAGGCTATGTTTGGTGTGAACAGGGAACGGCTGGGATTCACACCTGAAGAAAAAGGCGGTGATGTGGCTGGCAGACTTATTGTAATTGATAAAAATCCTGATACTGGCAAAGAACTTAGAATAGACTGTACCAAGTTCGGTAGCGGAGCATATTCTATCCCATCAAGTGTAGAAGAACTCAAGTTTGAGGCTAATGCAGAGTTTATTTTGGCCATAGAGACGGCAGGTATGTTTCAAAGATTAGTCAAGCACAATTATTGGAAAAAAGCTAAATGCATACTTATCAGCATGGGAGGTGTACCAACGCGGGCCTGTCGAAGGTTTATCAGAAGATTAAGTGATGATCTTAATCTTCCTGTTTTTGTCTTTACAGACGGGGATTTCTATGGATATATGAATATCTACAGAACTCTTAAGGTAGGTTCTGGAAATGCCGCTCATATCAACAAGTATTTCTGTGTGCCCAAAGCCCAATTCATAGGTATTACACCGCAAGATATCGTTGACTACAAGTTGCCGACACATCCTCTAAAAGAAGTGGATATCAAGAGAGGAAAGGATGCTATCAAGAACGATCCATTTGTGCACCAGCATAGACCCTGGGCCAAAGCCATTAAGCAACAGCTGCAGATGAAAGTCCGTGCAGAACAGCAAGCACTTGCAAAATGGGGTCTTAACTTTGTAATCACCAAATATTTACCGGCTAAACTTAAGAATCAGAAAAGCTGGCTGCCATAAGCATTTCGTAAGGTTTTTATAATTTATCTGTTTACTTTGTCAGAGGTGGTTATTTATGAATGATAGTTCAGGTAGTAAGCTATCTCCTTGTTGGGGCAAGTTGGACATTCTAGAGAAACGGTTTTCATATAGGGATCTACTGGATATGTATGAATTGAATATGTTCAACATTCTATTTGTCAGATATGAAACAAGACTAATTGAAACACCGATAAAAAAAAGAATCATAAAAGGGCATTTGGAAGAAATTACATATGAATACTATCCTTTTATTGGAGATACAAAGTCAAAAAAGAGTCTTGGTATTTGTTCACTTACAATACCTCTTAATATTTCGTTGTACAGAGAAAAAAAATGGAAGATTAAAAAGAAAGAGCAAGTTTTAGATGACTATCTTGAGATCATGTACAAATCTGGAATGGAAATAATGCCGAGAAACAAGAAGGAAAAAAATGAAATGTATTTAAGACGTAAGTTATTAGAGTACCAGACTTACGAGGGAATGTGTCCCCGCTCTATAAATAAATTGGAGCAGAATAATTTTAAATTGGAGTACGCGGATGTGTTTAAAGGACAACTAGGTAAAAAATTATATGTCCATATTATTAGGGACACTCTACAATCTCTTTTAGTAATTGAGAAAACCAAATTTATTGGAAATTGTAATGAGATTCATCTGCATGGAATAATATCAAACTCGCCTTTTTCTCAAAACCCCCGATATTATCCCCAAGACTTATATATTAATTATTGTTGTGGTGTAAAAGCCAATATGGATGACAAAAAGAAAAAAAGTTTATAAAACAATCCGAAACCTAAATTTACAATGCTAAAGACAGACCTGCATTTACATTCCAGAGAAGACAGTAGAGACCGGATAAAATACAACTATAAACAGGCAATTGACCATGCTGCCGAAAATGGTTTTGATGTCATTAGTTTTTGTTTCCATCATCGTTTCTTTTACCCAAAAAAAGCAAGAGAATATGCCAAGAAAAATGGTATCTTACTATTGCCCGGGGTGGAGGCTTATATCGAGAAGAAAGAGGTATTGATCTACAACATCACAGAACTCGAGCTGGAAAAACTTAAGACCTTTGATGACCTGAGGGCAATAAGAAATAAGAAAAAGAACATCCTCATAATGGCGCCCCATCCTTTCTATCCCAAAAAAAAATGCCTTTTTGATGCACTAGAGAAGAACATAGACCTGTTTGATGCAATAGAGTTTTCGCATTTCTATATCAAGGGTTTTAACTTCTTCAATAACAAAGCTAGAAAAATCGCCAAGAAATATAAATTGCCTATGGTGGGTACTTCGGACATGCATCACCTATACCAGATGGGATACACATACACCTTGATTGATGCAGAGAAAAACATAGAATCAGTATTAAAAGCAATAAAGAAAGGATTCCTTCTAATTAAAACTCGACCAATTCCCTGGTGGAGGGCAGTCTTAAGAGGCATACTGATAGTTCTTGGCTTCAAAACCTGATCCAAAACAACAAATTTTAAATATCATCTTCTCATAGGACCTATTATGATACCTCCTCGTGTTCCCTTGAATGATAACGGCCTTAAAGATATTATGGTAGCCAAATGGGAACTTGAGCATCAAGATATGTTCCATCTAAAAAATTTTTATAAGCGATTCTATGCATGGCTTTCTGAAGAAGGCTGGGAGGATCTAGAGGGTGGTAACAAACCAGAATACCTCTATTGGGAGAGGCATAGAATGGGTGTTAATGAGCATCACTGGTGGTGGCGGTTGATGATGGTTCCCGAAGGTAACTCTTACTATATGTATTATTTTAAGATCAACTTTCAAACTCTGTACGTGGATCCCAAATCAAAAGAGATTATGGACAAGGGATTTAAGACAAAGTCCAATACAGCAGATCTTATCATTAGATTTGAATCATGGTTGATTTTAGACTATAAAAATAAATGGCCTACTCACCCCATATTGAAATATTTTGAGAATTATTTTCTGAAAAGGATGTATAAGCATGAACGCGAAGCTTTGAGGCGGGATCTTTATATTAGGTCCTACAAATGTAGTAATATGCTTAAGGCCTACCTCAAGCTCAAATCGCCAGGTGAAAGGCCAAAAGAGTTCTTCCCTGATCTGGGAAAGATTGCTTAAATTTTCAACGCAATCCATTAAAACATAACTTTTTTATAGTCATATCTTTTGTCAAAGATCATGAAGAGGTTGCTGGATATTCTTGTTAACAAGACTTCAAATCAGGTTGAGTCAGAAGAGATCCCAACACCCCCTGCTGATGACTATGAAGGTGTTAAGATTGATGTCTCAAACTTTGAGAGTATTGAGCCTTCTGACCAGGATCAAACGGTTTGTTTTATTGACGGCGGTAATAGTGAATTGATTTCATCTAGTGAGTTTTCGTTTCAATTTATGAGACTTGTGGCAACAAGTTTCAAGAAAAACCAATTCATTTCATTGAATAAGAAAGAGATCTATGTTTTAGTAAGCTTGAACAATGATAATTATGAAGTACATACAGAACCCGAGACTGTTTTCAACGGAATGATATTTCATGCCTATGACAAAACCTTGAGTGAATCAAACAGGATGGTCTCTGCATCCAAGGTTGGCAATGTTATTAGGCGATTTGCTGAGCTGGATTATGCCAAAGAGATGACTGCACATTGCAATCATTTAATCATAGACGGCTCTTTTGATGCCATTTTTACCCATGAACAGGAATATCTGAATGCATTGAGACAGAGTGGCGATGATAACCATACCGGTCTTGGAGCCCTTAGTAAGAGTTGTAGACTTGTAACCAGGAGTGGTGCTAGTATGATAACCCTTCTTTTAGATATCTCTCCTGACAGTAATTGGCATTATAACAAGGTCTTTAATAAACGAGATCCTGCTCTACATGATATTTCGTTTGTGAAGCTTCACCCCTTGGCAGATTATATCTTTAGGTTAGATTTTTATCCAGAGTGTGATGTGCGGGGATTATTAGCCTGTTTGCTTGAGTCTTGTAAGGATCCTGTTTTTATAGGTTATCCTTATGGCTTGATCAAAGCTGATCAGGTAGCGAGGATTTCAAATAAAGAATCAGAGATGCTTAAGACCCGGGTTATGATGGAATCTGGAGTTAACTGGAAAAAGCTGCAGAAAAATTCAAGAAGCTTGAATGCACATCAAATCCTGGATAATATTAGTTTCTGAATAATAATATTTATATACTAAGCATATTTGAATGTATATTAAAAGAGAGAGGTGGGATATGTACGATGTTATTGCTATTGGAAGCAATGTAGTTGATGTCTTTGTTGAGACTGACGCAGAACTTATTGAGATTAAAACCCAATCTTCTGAGCAGGAACTTATAGCTTATCCT
>CAZYIM010000004.1:44321-98303 GCA_964647565.1 uncultured Methanosarcinales archaeon | reverse complement strand
GTGCTCAAGCAAAAAAAAGCAGAGGTATTACTGCATTATTCTAATTTCGAAGGATTTGGAATCCCGATAAAGAACTCAGGTCTCATGCATGATAAGTTTTGCATTCTTGATCGTAGAAAGATAATAACCGGCTCTATGAATCCAACTTTCAATGGGGCATATAAAAATAATAACAATTTGATTATTATCGAGTCCAACTATTTGGCCAATAACTATCTGGAGGAGTTTAATGAGCTCAAAGCAGGACGCAAAGATAAAAGAACAGAGATTACGCACATACTATTTAACAATCACAGCCTTGAAAATTACTTTTGTCCTGAAGATGAGTGCAAAGAAAAAGTAATGAAGCATCTAAAAAGTGCTCAGAAGAGCATATACTTCATGACTTTCTCATTCACAGACAAGGATATTGCTAATTTATTGATAGAGAAGAACAAGGAGCTGGCTGTGAGAGGTATCATGGAGAAAAAAAGGATCAACATGAAATACAATGTGTTTAAAATGCTGAAATTGGGCAAGGTTGATGTTCTTTTGGATGAAAACCCTCACACATTCCATCATAAGGTATTCATCATTGATAATGAGACTGTAATCACTGGTAGCTATAACCCAACCAAATCAGCAGATGAGAGAAACGATGAAAATATATTAATAATAAGCTCGAAGCAGACGGCTGAAAAATATCTGGAAGAGTGGAAACAAAAGTGGAGCTAGTCATTTCTTATCTAATATTTTATAGATTGTCAGGGTTCGAAATGGTTTTCCATCTGGTTTAATCCCTGACATTTTTTCAAGGATCAAATCTTCTTTCATATCAACACAGCTAAAAGGATTTTTCTTCTCAATCTGAGTACAAGAAAAATATGTCTCAACGAAATAAGGAGTCGTAGATTCGCTGTATAATCTCTTAAAATCAGAGGAATCTAGCCTTAAAAACCTATCCAGCGCCATCACATAACTAGCTGTTTCAAACAATACCACCTGTTTGTCATTGTAGTTGCCAATCACTATAGGACTGTTGGCGGGAATGATATCAAGCGCAAGATGGACCTCGCTCAACATACCAGGTTCGGGTAATTTAATAAAAATAGAGTATCCTATCAGCATCAACAGCATAATTATTAAATAAATCTTCTGCCAATGCCCTTTTTTCTTCAGTAATACCCATAGATTCAGGAACCCCAATCCTATGAGCAACGCAAAGACAGGATAAATGGCCAGGACAAATCTGTCAATGGAATTAGAGTAATAAGTACCATATAAAAGAACAAATCCCCAAAGCCAGATTAGTAAAAATAAGATCTGATTAAGATGCTTCTTAAGGGACATGAATATAAAACCACTTAAAAATAATAGGATAAAAGGCATAGTTAACTCCAAGAACTCCTCGAGAAACAAGGGCATGTTATTTTCAAGATTGTTTAATTTAAAAGGAGATCCTGAAGTCAATTTAAAATAAGGATTCTGGACTTGGTACTGTAAAAAGACCAAAGTACTGGCAACTGAAAATAGAACTACAACCGAAAAAAATAGAATTATTGGCCAATTTTTATGATTTACTCTAAAGTGTTTTGATTTTTTTGAAAATAATTCTTTTTTCTGGAAAATAAGAAAAGATAAGGCAAATATTGGCAGTAAAACCAGATTATCAAATTTGTTGTGCACACAATAGAACATGACTAAAAATAAGAGAGTATAACTTTTGAGGGATTTTGTCTTAAAGGCTAAAAGCATAAAAAGAAATGTGATTGTTATGAAAAAGAGATTGATCACCACATCTCCGCCTGTGGTCGAAAAGGCTAAATGGACCTTTAGAAGAGTAAAGACCAAAGCACTGGCAAGTGCTCCTATCTCGTCCTTGAACAAAAGATAAAAGATAAAAAAAACCAGTATAGATGTCATGGCACCCAGAATCACATTCATTATCCATGCATTGCTAAAAGAAGCTCCAAAAACCATGAAAAGTGTGGCGAATATAAATCTAACACCGCCGGGGTGGTTAGGCACTCGTTCTTCCAAACAGTTATCAAAGCTGCCTATATTGCATTCAGCATACCTTTGATATACTGCAAAGTTCTTGGCTGCAGCAAGAGTTTCACCTGTCGAAGGATCATAAAAGGGTTGATTGAATCCTCTTATTAATAATCCAAGAATAAGAATAGCTAGAACTAGTAACCATGTCTTTTTATTAATCTTAGAGAACAGTTTTATTATGCTTTTAAGATTCCATACAAGGAAAACAAGGATAAGCACGGAATGTACAAGCAATATATAGAAATAGTAATCTTTGATAAAATTCTGGTTGACTGAAAAAGTCAGGATTGAATTAAAATTTAGAATAGAAATCAACTTAAATGCAACTAAGATAAGCAGGAAAAAGATGACACCTGCTATGACTGCTTTTTTATTCTCGCTTTCCAAGGACCCTCCAATTTTAAATAATATTTCATTATAATAATTTCAAACTTTGCTGCCTGCTTTCCACAGGAACTCAAAATAAAGTTTGTAGGACTCTGCAACCTCTTTGCAGGCAATATGGAATATCAAAGGTTTTTCTTTTTGAAGCAGTATGCTCATTTTGTCAGGGTAGATATTCATAGCAGTAGGAGATACCATGTTTTTAAGCATAATCCTTACAAAAGTATGGGGCAGTTTCGCATAGGTTTTAGCAGTATCTATTGCATCATGATTGAATATAATCCGCATGTTCACTTTCTTATTAATTCTCCTTTGATTATATTCCTTAAAGAATGTCCTGTTCATGAAATGTGCAGATTCATGTTGAGCACCCACCACAAGAATTTCTTGACTAGGATCTAGTTTAAACAATATATGGTCAAATAGCTGTTTAAATGCCTTATAACCCTCATATATGGATACGCTGTAATCCGATTCTTTCTTATCGCTTAACAGCTTTATTTGTGGCATAACCTTTAATAGCTGTTCCCTCTTAGCGTCAAGGATATCGAACATCACATCAGGATCTTGAGCCTGGAAGTGCTTGACATTATTCTTAATGAAATAAGAAACAAGCCCTTTTTTTATTAGCGTATTAAGGGCTTCATAGACCCGGGAGGTGTGTAAGCCTGTCTTATTCTTTATTGGGGTTGCTGTAGAAGCTCCTAATTCCACTAATGCCAGGTAAGTTATGGACTCGTTTTCAGTCAACCCGAATTCCTTGAGCTCTTCTTTCATTATTTTCCTCCTTTAAAGGAGGAGTATTTTCTTTATACTATATAAAGATTACTATTGGAATTAAACAAAAATAAAACCAAATAAAGGTGATAACAATGGTAGAAATCGTTGAAAAGATACCCAAAAAAAAGGCAACCATGCTTCAGGTGCCAAAAGAAAGACCAAGACTGACTGGTTCAGTAGGTGAAGAAAAGATCAAATACAGCATGCTTTCAGTGCATCCAGGATTGAACAGAAAGCTATTGCAGAAATGTCGCATAGACATCAAACGGCAAGACTATGGACTTCATAATGAAGAAGTTGAAGAAAAAATTGAAGAAACAAATGAAGAAAAAAACCTATTTATGAGATTTGCAGGGAAAAAGCCTCTGACAGTTGTCACAGATGATTTCAAAGAGATCAATCCAAACCAGATTTTAAAGACAACAATAGACGTCATGGGTAGTGCACCCACAATAAGGTATTTTAAGAACAATGAGAGCCTACAGTTCAATTTTCCTATTGAAAGTAGGTTCAATGGTATGAATCTGGCTGTAAACACAGGTCCATACGGTATATATGGAGGTTCAGGCCAAAATGCAATAAAATATGGTATTGCATGGTTTAACGAAGCCTGTGCCAACTGGACAGTATTTCTTGAGAAAACCCTTAACAAGGGATTGGGAAGAGTTGTACATACAGGCAACATCAGCCTAGATCAAAGACTTGAAGTGCTTCCCGGAATTGTTGAAGAGTTAACAGGTAAGATTGAAGAAAGTAACGATAAAAGATTCAGTTATGAAGAGCTTCAGGATTATTTCGTCATATACCAAAGAAGGGGTTTGAATAAGAAATTTGCCCAACAGATTATTGCAGAAAATACCCGAGGCATTTCAGCCTATGATCTTTCTTACAGACTTACAGAGCTTTGTCAGGATGAAAAACTATCTGACACTAGCAGAGCTAAGATAGAATATCTGGCAGGAGAGGTCATCCTGTGCTTTGATGATATCAAACATAAGTTAGAAGATCATCCTGTAGTCAGCGGTCATGTAAGAACACAATTAGACTTGCCCAAGCAATACATAAGTATGAACTAGAGTGATCAAGATGGCAATAACGAAAATCGAAAGAGAACTTAAAAAAAAGCAGAAGAGACGACAAGAGGAGTCCCAACTCCTTGAAGAAATCTCAATTCAACAACATCAACCCATTGATCTCAAAAGACCTGATGAATACAAGCTAAAAAAGAATGATCCTGACACATTTGAGCTGCCAATTGCTATTGGCAATACTATCATTGAAAAAAAGAATGATGGTAACCTGGTTGGCATCAGCATAGATCATAACACAGAACATGAACCGATTCAGATCTATTCCAGTAACAGCAACAAATGGAATCCTGATTGTTTCCCAGAAGTGACCAGATTTCTCCATAAGATTCCATCAGGCTATTATCAGGCAGAGATAAGGGGAAAACAACCTGCAGGCCTAGAACGCTTCACCAACCTTGATGAATTCGAGGCTTTCGAGAGCAGGCCAACAGGAAGCACAAAGAACTTAACTCCTGAAATGATTGAACAACAGCCTTTGATGCTGGACATATTTGATTGCCTCATGGTAGAAGGAAAAAGTTTGCTGAATCAACCTTTCTGGAAGAGAAGACAACTTCTGGAGCAAAAAGTAGACAGCTACGAGAACTTAGCACCTGTTAAGCAATGGAACATCACAGATAAGGAAAGTCTGCACAAATTATACCTGTGGGGAATTGATGAACTTGAGTATGAAGGTTTTATTGCTAAGGATCCAGAATCACTCTATATACCTGGAAGCAGGAATAGTGACTGGATAAAACTAAAAGAATTCTTCACAATAGATTTAGCAGTTATCGGCATCTATGAAACTGAAAGCAGCAGGAAAAAAGGGCAGCCGTTTTCAGGATTGTTATGTGCAACCTATAACTCTGAAACAAAAAAGTTTGAGACCATGAGAAAACTGTCTTTGACTGGCAAGGCAAATCAAGACCAAATTTACCCCTCGATACAGCAATATTTGATGCCTACAGACCAGAATTATGAGAATCTGTTAAGAGCGAACGAAATTGAATTTAATCCTAAAATAGCCAAGGAAGCAGCTAAAAAACGACCCGACCACATGGTTATCTATCCACCAGGAAAGGATCTGGTCATAGTTGAGGCAAAAGCACTGAATGTCACATACAAGAACAACTACCACAGTTGCGGACTTAGTTATGGTGATGGAAAAGCACATTCATTAAGAGAGGCTAGCTTCAAAAGAGTAAGAACAGACAAGACCCGAAGGGAGGATGTCACAACAACCCAACAAATACATGCATATTTCCTGGGTGAGACTAGTCAATAAAAGAAATAAATGGTGGAAAAAATGGAAGAGAGTAATATGGATAAGAAAGAAAGTTTGAAAACATTTGGCTTCGATCCTAACTCAGTTGGAATTAGAAACAGGGGTTATAATATTGTCAAAGAACTTGATGAATTGGATGAGTCAGTAGGGGCAAACATAGGAGATCTTTGCGTACATACAAGAGATAGTGGCATCGATTGTTTTGACAATGAAGCAATGAAAAGGGATAACTATTTAGGTTTAATAAATGACACAGGAGATTCCACATATACCTACTATTATTTTAAACCGTTAAAATCTGTAATGTCATAATAGTTTCCATAAAATATTAAAATTTTTTTTATATCCGTCATATATAGATTCTTCTGTAATTTTAACTAAAAACGGTTTATTTTTCAGTGTTTGTATTATTACTTTCCCATCAAAAATAAATGTTGTTGCGTAGTTCTCAGCGTTCTTTGGCAAGTACTTTATATTCCCTTTGTTTATTTTTGAAAGTTCTGTTTTTTTCATAGATTGAGTGGCAATTGTTCTTACTTTCTTGCTTCGCATAATATCATTGATTATATGTTTTGCGCTGAATTGTAAATGCTCAAATATCAACCCTGTTGCATTAATAACATAAAGCTCTTTACAATCGCGAATTTCGTTAAAAATCTGTCTTAACCCATTTTTTCCTTCAAAAACCTCAACTGACCTAGTACAAATGTTATCTTTGTTAAGTTTAGCTAGATCTTTAATGAGTTCTCTTGCAACATCTTCTTTTTCTCTAATATCTGTAAGAAGGCTTTCTGGAGATGCAATTGAAAAAATTCTTTTATTATTCTTTTTTGAGTATGCAATAACGCCTTTTTCAACAAGCTGCTGTAAAGTATTATAACAAACAGTTCTGTTGGTGGATGTTTCTTTTGCCAGGTCATTTGCGCTTGCTTCATGTCTTTTAGCTAAAGCAAGATATATTTCCGATTCTTTTTTCGACAAACCAATTTTCTGTAGTCTCTTTAACATATTTGTATGAAAACAACATAATTATTTAAATGTTGTCATCTTATATGACAACTTAATTTAATATAGTTTATTTGAATCTACTGAATCATGAGATTAAAAAAAATTATAAAAACATTTGCAAAAATTGCAGGAATACTAATCCTTGCCCAAAATATTAATTCTTGTAATAAAACAGAAAGGTATCAAAGAGTTGATAAGTATGATTTTTATACAGATTATCATACCCACACAATCACGACAATAAATACAGAGACAAAAAATGTGGTTGGAAGTATGTCCTTTAGACCTTACTGGACAAAGGATGTTGCAAAACGAATCAAAAAAAAGAAAAAAAATCCCGAAATTATTTCAAACTATGACTTTTCAAAGCTAGAGGATGCAACAATACAGGATAATAATAAAAATACTAGTAAAATGAGTTTTCGCAGCAGACACTTAAAAACAACAAGAAAAAACAAAATGCAAATCTTTAACAAAATCACCACGAGCTTCAACAGTTGGGGAGGCTATCACTTCAAAGACAACTCTCTAGCAAAAAATATTGTTTCATCAAAAATATGCTATCATGCAAATATATATGGAGACAGCTTTAATAAGCAACTATATGATATTTTTTTGGAAGAGATCGCAAGTAAAAAAAATAAAAAATACGGACTTGCTGTCAACCACATACTCTCCAGGTTCTGTAGGCTCAAAATAGAATGATAGCAAAGAGGAATCTCCAACGTTTATTATCTTTTCGTCACTCTCTATGATATCAACAAGCTTACCATCCTTTTTAACTTCTCCAATTATTTTGGCTACGATATCTATTTTTCCAGTGTTATACAACTTCACTTCAGTCTTTGCCACATCTAAAACAGATACAGAATCTGGTTTTGAGATATCACCTATTGACACTTCCGCAGTAAATGTTCCGCCAGGTAAAAGAGCGAAGGGAAGTGTTTTTACAAATAGACTTTGACCATCAAGAAATACTTCTAACTTAGCTTCAAAATCTCCTGTGCCCCTGTTTTCAGTATCCCATTCAACAATCTGCGTAGAGGATAATCCAGAGTTGACCTCGTGACCTTCAAAGCTAAAACTATCAATTTCTTTGCCCTTTTCCAGGATGACAACATCAGCAGTAGGTCTCACAGCTACATTTCCAGTGTTCTCGAAGCTATATTTTATTCTCAGAGTTTGTCCTGATTCTGTGTCTTTCACTGTTGCACTCTCAACTACTCCAGATATCTGTTCATCCCCAATCACCACCACATTGTATTTGGCTCTTACTACCAAGTTGACTGGGCTTCCAGAGACCACTTCAGATACAACAGGTCGGACTTGTATATACCCCTCATACTCACCATTAGGCGCATCAGGTGGGATGTCGAATAAAGCTATTACTTGGACACTACTTTTGGAAGGGACCATTATAGGCCCTGTAATGGGTTCTTTGGTATCAACATGAAGAAATGTAACCCAAGAAGGAATATCTCCTACAGTCTCAAGCGTGGCTTCAGAATCAACTTCCTCAAGGCTCAGTATCTTAATATACTGCTCATAAGCATGCCCTCTTGCAAGATTTTCAAACTCAAAAATCGAGGGGGAAACCCCAAAGCTTGCTGCAGATGCAAAACTTGAAACAATAATTAACATCATTCCAAAGATAAGCATTAAATTAATTTTTTTCATTATTATCCCTCCTAATCTATATGATTAACATCTATTGATATCTGCTTTGTGTACATTAAAACATCATTTGAATGGATATACACAAATCTGGTCTCGAAACCTCTAAAATAGCTGTTCACTCTCGAATCATAAGTGACACGCAATAGTATATCTTCTCCAGGTTCAATCTTTATTGTCAGTCCATATGGAAAACTGAATCTGCCATAATGCGGACTCTCTTGTTGCTCATTTACAAATTTTGCTGTAAGGCAGCTACAAGATGTTGTAACCTGATAGATGAAAAGATCTTCTTGTCCAGCATTTTTAACTTTAAAATCTTTCATGACAAATGCAGTCTTTGATTCAGAAACATTTCCAAATGTTATATGGTCCTCGTTGAGCTCAATTATTGCCCTTGAAGAGGGCGGATTAAGCACAAAATTATTGTGTGTTTTAGTTCTAAGAGGCACATCAATAATATTTTCGATACCAAGTAATTGGGTTGTTTCATCAAAAAGTTCTGCTCCGCGTATTCCCAAAGTCTGCATCTCCTTAATTTCTTCCTTTATTCCACGTGCACAAAATTCCTTATTAGCCATAAGTGAACCTTCACAACAATTACATGTGAATGTTGAATATATTTTTGTCAACTCGTCTTGCTTATCCTTATGATTCAAGAATAAAAACAGAGCTAACAATAATAAAATAACAATAGGAATCACAATAATTAACTTATAATTTTTTTTCATACCCATTTAAAGTCACTCCCCCAAAACATACTCAATAATAAAATTTAAAAGTTTAAGTCGAATACCTAAAAGGGAACCCAATTATATTTAAATAATTTTTTATTTAAAAATGAAAAAGAATTACTTATTAATAACAATCGTAGTTATGGTCTTATTAATTTTACTTATTGTCATGGTTTTTATAAAAAGTGCCACGATAGAAAATAAAAATAAAGAAGAAAGCATAACTCTTGAAAAGGACCTTAAGTTCTTTCCTCAATTTTTCTTGGATGACAACAACTCTTTTAATAGTGTAATCATAGTAGATGAACTTGCAGATGAAGAAGATTTTAAATCTGCAGATGAACTTTTATTATTCTTTTCTGGAATTGACAAGGATCCTGGAAATATACCCGTAGAATCCATAAAAAAATATCCAAAATACTCCAACCTCGGGCTGCAAAATGCCATGCTCATAGGAAGCTGCAACCAGGAGCCTCACAATAGGTTTGTCAACATATATGTTGACTGTCTGTCAATGAAACCAGAACAAGCATTGATAAGAATAGTTGACCACAATGATGTCTGGCTTCTTTTTGTAATTGGGTACACTCCAACGCAAACTCATAATGCAATCGAGGTCTTGACAAATTACAAAGAATATGATCTTAAGGGTCAAGATGTTGAGGTCATTAAAATCAATAATACATTCAAAATTGGTGAACCAACATGAAAAACAAAATAATTATCTTATTGTTACTGATATCTCTTGCTTGTGTTTCTTTTATGGGCTGCGATAACACTGAGCAACCAAAAAGCTTTGAAAATGAAACAGAGATTGATTATGGCGAAATCATCAACTGGAGTCTTGATAAAAACATCTACTCATTAGATGATAGTATTGTAATCAATCAAGTCAGCAATTACACAGGGGAAATTAATCTATATTCCTTTTGCGGGATTCCTTTTGCGCTATTGCAACAAAAAGAGAACTACTGGATTCATGTTTATCCAACATACAAGGAGTGCGAAAAACCTGATAACATAAAATACCAACCAAACATTACAATAGCCCTAAGCGATGTTGACCTTGGGAATGGAAAGGAGATTAAAAAAGGAATACATCGACTTAAAATAATGTACTCAACTGTAGGACCTGATACTTATATGAAAGAACAGAATATCGAAATAGAGATAAGGTAATCCCCCTCAAGACAACAACATTCGTCCAAAAATCAATACCTAAATTGAGAAAATACTTCTGATAACTGTCCAGGCTAAATCTTTTTTTCTTGGAAATGCAGCAATATTTATCTTGATATGAAAGCATTCTCCAGTATCAGTCAGATGGAACACACCATCAATAAGAGCCTTCTTGTCCAGACGAATGAAAAAGTTCAAATGATCATCAAGACGATTCTCCTGCTTTAACAATAGCTCTTTTTGATCTTTAGAAAGTTTCAAAGCCAGAGAGTCAAGAAAGGCATTCATGTGCCTGTCCTTGCCAAGAACAACTTCAAAGATGATTATATGCTTGTCTTGGAAACCCTCTGATTTCTGTCTGGAAAGCTTGATCTTCTCCTTTTCAAGATCAAAGGGAAAGAGTTCAATAAGTACAGCTTTAACAACCTCTTCGACATCATCTGATTTAGAAAACACAGAGATATGAACAGAGTTTGCTAGTTTCATGAATTGAGTTAAAAGTACAAGGTTAATAAATTTTATTGAATCTACACAATAATACTAAGAAAACTTTTAAAATTGTGAAAAACAATTTTAAAGTTCAGAATTGGCTAGACCAATTCAGTAACTTACATAAAAACTTCATTTTTCTGAAGTTATGAAAACCTTCGGTTTTCATTAACTTTATAAACCTCCCTCTTCCAAACTAAACCATGAAGCACTCCCTGGTCATAACTCTGACGCTAATAGTTATCTTTTTGATCACACAACTGGTAGGTTTGACTTTGATCAGCAAAAGTATAACCAGCCTGGAGGAAATCAACGGAACAATTGTTATCCACCACGGAGATACTGTGGTGGGTCCCAGACCTGAGACGCAAGGTGCGGGCTCTTTTTTATATATAGTGCTAGGTTTAGGAATAGGAACTGTTTTATTGCTTCTGATAATCAAGTTTGGCAAGGTAAATATCATGAAGATATGGTTCTTCCTGGCCATATTTATTGCAACCTCCATTTCATTAGGGATTTTTTTACCCAAACTTGTCGCCATCATTTTAGGAGTGATTCTGGCTATAATCAAGATATGGAGATACAATCTTTTCCTGCACAATATTATAGAAATCTTGACTTATGCAGGCATTGCTGTCCTGCTAGTACCTATCCTGAATGTACTGTGGTGCTCTATTCTATTGATCGCCATATCTATCTATGATTTCATTGCTGTTCGGAAGAGTAAACACATGATCAAGATGGCCAAGTTCCAGACCAAGTCCAAGATCTTTGCAGGCTTGTTGATACCATATTCATCCAAAGCAATCAAAAAAGAGGATATCGAACTCAGACCTCCTAAAAAAGTCGAAATAAAAAAGATCCCTCTTCCTCCAAAAACTTCTAAAGAGGCTAAAACAGAAACAGGACCAAGAACTGCGATCTTAGGAGGTGGAGACATAGCCTTCCCTCTATTGTTCACAGGCGTTGTAATGGAGTCATTCATCAGAACGGGCACAACTATCACAGGAGCCTTTCTGCAATCTCTAATAATAGTAATAGCAGTAACAATATCATTAGCCCTGTTATTTTTCCTGGCTAAGAGAGATAAATTCTACCCTGCTATGCCTATTCTTTCTGCAGGATGTTTTATTGGCTATTTAATAGCTATACTTATCTAGATCTTAATAGAGCTATTAGATAAGATTATTTAGAGAATGACTCAAGAGTCTTATGTCTGGTGCTTGAAGAGTATGACGTCGGATTAACTGCTAACCCATCCTTAGCAGCAATTATCTGAACGCCTGTCTGTTTATGTATCTCCCTGGCCTCTACCAAAGGATCTGCCTCGATCATCTTGATACCGAAATGTGTTATGATAGCTAATTTGGGTTTGACTTTCTTAACCAAAGCAACAGCATCATCCGAATTCAGATAACCCTTTTCCTGGATGGAAAAAGGATTCCTACAGTTAATTATCAAAATACTTGAGCCTTTATGATCCTCAGCCAGATCCTCAGAATATTCTGTATCTCCTGTATAAGAAACTTTATACCGCTCGTGGCAAAACTGAAATCCTACAGATCCTGGACAATGGGTTGTCCGCGTTCCATAAATATTGATGTTATTAACACCAATCTTGGTACCGGGTTTCATGACTATGGCCTTTTCTAAAAGATTCTTGTGATATCTTGTTATGTAAGGTTTCTCTTCTTCATTCCCCTGCAAAGTGGCTTCATCTGCAATAATAACACCGTGGCTGTCCATACCTCCATAGGTCATGGCGGATATCACTGCGTTAATATCATTACAATGAAGTATGTGGTTATGAGAAACAAATACAGCAATAGTCTCCCTTAGGTTGACATCATACTGTTTGGCTCTGATAAGTGCTCCAGGACCAGGATCTAGAATAAATTGATTACCATCTATAAGCAACATAATGCCACCAGAAGCTCTCACTTGTTTTCCAACTACAATAGGGTCTCCCCCCGTACCAAGAAATACTATAACATTATTCATAAGGCACCCCCGATAATATAAGTTAATTCCCTTTTTTTAACTATTTTTCGTTTTTGAACGCAATTTAGCTCAGATAAATCTGAACAGGATCATAGTAGTATCTGAAATCTGCAATGGGAGTGGCCATATAGGGATATCCATACCTGAAATTTGGACAACAAGAACCTTCGAAAGGTCTGATGTGTGAGCTTGAACTGTTGCCGATGAAACAGTTGCCAGTTTTCCAATACTCTATTGAGTTGTATTGATGCGGACATGGAAGGTCAAAACAGGTTGTAGCATTAATACACCTGTTAAGTGTAGAGTTCCAATAAAATCCTAAGCGACAACAGTGGCCTTCGGTTCCTAATATGGTTGTATCATCTATGCCCATACTACAGTACATCCTATAGTTATTTGCTTGATAATATGTATCATCATGGCAGCAGGTCCCATAAATCCCTTCTAGGGTATCATCAAATCTTTGGCAAGTGGCATTCTCCTGACAACAAGGCAGTTCAATCGAGAATTCATAAAGGGTTAGATTGCCCCTTGTCGGTGAGCTGATATTGATCGGTACCTCAACAGTGCAGCCTACAACATTATTGCACTGAGCATTGATATAAGCATTTAGGCCTGTTCTAAAGTCACTACAGCCAACATATGTAAAACCAGGATCATTACCTATGCAATAAGTAAGATTTTCAGCACACATATCATCAGACCATCTCACATCTGCAACCTGCATTCTGCTCATATCCCATTCACCTACAGAGTCCGCAGACACATCTATTGATGTTGTAGGGAATTCTTCAGCAAAGAGCCAGTTGAAAATCTTATCCCTGACTTGTTGGATCGTAATACTGCTGTCCACCCTGAAGTATTCGCCATTTGTACATTTCGCGATACGCTCTAGATGTGTCTGGTTAGCCAGATCAGGACCTATTCCTATTATAAATATTGGCACACCTAATGATTTGGCTGAATTGGCATTGCTGCTGCATGCATGAGTCAGGGCTTCCTGGACAGCCAGATCTTGATCTTGAGACCCATCAATCAAAGTATTAGTTGTGCCGTCTGTAATTATCAGGATTTTTTTGTTGGGTGGCAGATTTGATGGATCTGAACATAGCGGAGCATCATTCACAGCTATATTCCTGAGTACAGAGTCAGTTGAATATGCTGCAGTCACAGAGAGATTAACATTATACGTGCCTCTTAAGAACACATTCACAGGATTTTGCAAAATGCTGGTGTGGCTGTCACCAAAGTTCCATGACCATCCAGTGGGATTCTGTGTGGAAGTATCAGTAAACTGTATGGTTACAGTATCAACAGTCTCTCCCAACATACAATAGCTGAAATCAGCAACTGTCTGTGGAGGTGCAGTACACCAGGATACCTGTGTCAGATTGATCTCCTTCCTTTCGCTATCTGCTCCCGCAGCATTAGTGGCTGCCAAGGTAACATTATATTCTACATTGAGCGGCCCTGGCACAAGAGGATTTCCAGTTGCACAGCTTATATCTCCTGGCTCAATGCGGGCTTTTATCCTATACCAGTCATAGTGAATGCTGCCATTATTCTCCCTAGCAGAGAACCTTATCTTATCACCGGGTACTATGGTGAACTTGTTCGGGTAGACGCATTTCTGGGAGTAATGACCCCAGTCAGGAGCATCCCATATATCTCCAGATGTCTGGTTCTGATCAGCATTTATGCTTATGGTTACGATCTCATCATCCTCACCAATCTCTCCAAAGGCATTTATTTCAACATAATAGTCTCCAGGAGAAATATCCTGCGGTACATAGCGCTCAAACCAGAAAAATTTAGCAATTAAAACTCCGTATCCAAATATATTAGTTGTATTATAGCCTTGAAGAGGCCAGTGTGTAGGAATAGCATCTGTTCTAACTGCAAATAATGTTTTCCAGGGAAGAGGAGGATAGGTACATGAAGGCTCTTCGCAAACAGCAGTATAGTTAAAGCCTGTGCAAGAAGCGGGATTAAATATAATATAACACTCGTCAAAGCTGGGATCCATTCCCATTGCAGCATCAATCTTACCAGAGTCATAACTGCCTGTATCTGCATATGTATGCTCAGGATGCTGAGTTCCGTTATCTGTTGTTCCATCCCCAAAATCCCAATCCCAGTCAGTGGATGTGTGGGTTGAAATATCCTTAAAATTAATCGTCATGTTAATGGGCGTCTCATTTAATTTGCAATAGGTATAGTTAGCAACAGGAGGCTGAACAAACTGACAATCTTGTATTGTATTCAAATCAATTGTTTTTAGTTCTGTATCAAAGCCACCTTGATTCGTTGCAGTCAAGGAAGTATCAAACTGATTATCCACTGTTACTGTTGCAGGAGATCCATAACTTGTACAACTACTAGTCATGACACAGTGCTGGAAGTCTATCCAGTCTTGAGATCGAGCAATATTGGATACTCTCAACTCATCAAAAGTACCCGATGAAGTGCTGTGCCAGCCCATTCTCCATCGGAGAGGGGCTTGGGTCCATGGAGCTATCCCTCCCACAGATCCGCATCTACGGCCATCAACATATGTCCTGACATATGAGCTGTCCCAAGTTCCTACAAGATAACCCCAGACTCCTTGTTCTGGATAGACATTGACATGATCAGTGCAGCCATCACACCAAGCTACTCCATAATCAGCTGAACGGGCCTCTGTCCAGAAATGCCTGCCACAGTTAGCTGTGCTTCCTCTCCACATCATCCTCCACATATCATTAGCCCAATAGACAGCTGCAATTCCATAGTCATTGGGATCATCATTGGCCCATTTCCTATTAATCCATGCCTCCATAGTCCCAACACCTCTTGGAGCCCTACTAGCTGCGTAGCTATCTAAATTAAGCTGATAGCTATAACCTGTTCCGAACATACCAGGATATCTGTTCGGCCTGTCTGCACGGACATCGGCATTGTATCCATTCTTCGAGTCATAAGCAATTGCTCCGGGAGTTGCCAGATGATAGACTCCAACAAAATTATCATCCCAGACACCTGATGGATTCTCGCCAGGATTGGCATTGCTGTTGCCGTAATACATCCATATTGAATGGCTTGTCTCTGAAGCAGCTATTGAAGGTATCTTAACCCAGATGATAGATGTACCGCCAGGATTCCAAAGTTCAATCTCATAATCAAGCTCTGTATTACCATCAGAATCTGTGAATCTTATATCAGCGCCACCAGATTTAAAATCATTATAATCGATAAGTCCAGGTGTCAACTCAACTAAGACAGGAACGTCCTGCAATGCGTTAGCAGAAGCAGTGTTATAAGTTATCCTTAATCTGGTTGGCCAGGATTCAAACATAAACCTACCGTACTTATGAGTAAGATCAGACACAGTTCCATGTGAAGATTCATCACCGAAGTCCCAGTCCCACGAAGTAGGATTGTTGGTGGATGTATCATTGAACTTGACAGTCACTGTAGAGGAAGTTTCACTCAGTTTGCAGTAAGAATAGTTGGCAATAGGAGGAGCTGCTCCAGGGCAGTATTGAACTGCGGATGGATTAATGATCTTGGTTTCGCTATCAAAACCGTCAATATTAGTAGCATCCAAAACAACATTAAAAGTTGAGCCTCCACTAGTATCTGTTATATGAGGATCTGCAGCAACATTATAAGCGGGATTAGTGTTACCAGTAACAGAAGTTGTGCCCTTGACAGCAATCTTACCAACAGATCCTGATGAACCAGAACCACCATTCCCCCCGCTACCGCTGTCAGCATTCCAACCATTGCCATCGCTACCGCCAGTTCCACCACTTCCACCAGCACCACCCGTAGCTATAACATCATTTGAACCTAAAGCAACAGTATCACCATAAATATAAATACTTCCGCCAGCTGCACCATCAGCACCGCCGCCACCTCCAGCACCAGCGCCATTGTTAATGCCTCCGCCACCACCACTGCCGCCGTCACCACCGTCACCTCCAGCACCACCCTGTCCACCATTAGAGTTTACAGTACCTACGATATTAACAGTATCCGCAATAATCATGACCATTCCACCGCCAGCATTTCCACTACCTCCAACAGTCCCCGCAGTTGCAAAAGGACCATTACATTGAGGAGAATTGCTACCTGCGCTTCCAGGGGTACCCACTGCACTTCCTCCTGAGCCTGCACCTCCATTAGTACCACTTCGGCCGCATCCTCCTGCGCCTCCACCGCCAGCACCACCTGCGGAGCCACCGCCTAGCATTATTCTTGAGAGAGTAGCAGTTGCATCATTGGTTTCAGAATTAAAAGGGGCTGCACCACCGCCAGCACCACCTGCTGAAGGGCCACCTCCGCCACCTCCACCTCCCCTTCCAGGGGAAGTTGAACTTCCACTTACACCAGATCCGCCATTCCAATAAATAGGAGTAGCTGGAGGAATACCAGGATCATTCTGACATCCAGCATCTCCACCATCTCCACCGCCAGAGTCTCCATTTCCGCCAGCATGGTTAACACGACCGTTCGGAGGACAATCATTTCCAGAAATACCGCCTGCGCCACCAGCACCACCACCTGTTGCTATGCCATCACCTCCATAACCAGCACCGCTAGGCTCACCTGCACTACCGCTTCCGCCAGCACCACCACCAGTAGTGGTCCTGCCAGTATGACCTTCAGGCCCAGACGAACTACCACCTCTGAAACCTCTAGCACTAACATCAATCCTGCCACCAGATTGCACATTTAAAGTGCCACTAGCAAAGAAAGCAACAACACCACCAGTAGAACCATCAAAACCATTAGCAGTCAAAACACCACTACCAGTAACAGTCACATCATCATATTGCGGTACTCTTTGTAGAATAATATTCTGAGAAGCAGGACTACCATAAGTCTGAGCAATATCTGCAGTAAAAGTAATTACATTACCAACAACAGAAGCCACAGGAATAAACTCATAATTACCAACATTAACACTATCCCCAGAAGTACCCTGTAAATTCATAAGCAAAACCATATCGTCAGTATAAAACCCGCTAGCATCAGCAACAGTAACAGAATTAACACCAACATCAGAAACAACAGAAACAACACCATCAGGTTCAGATCTACTAACTGTAATCGTCTGAGTATTGATATTAACAGGCCCATTTATGACAACACTACCATCAGAACCATCACCAAAAAAAGCACTACTGCTACTAACAGAAAAAGTATGTCCTGGATTCTGCAAGGAAGAATGAGGTGTGCCATCCCCAAAATCCCAATCCCAAGAAGTCGGATTACTGGTTGAAAGATCAGTGAATTCAATACCAACAGTCGTACCTGTCTCATTAAGCTTACAATATGAAAAATTAGCCACAGGAGGTTGGGCTCCAGGACAGTATTGAACCGAACTTGGATCAAATGGCTTTACTTCGCTATCTGAACCAGCAACATTAGTCGCGATTAAGGTTAGTGCTTTTGCAGGATTCTGACTATAACTGACACAACCGCCCTCCATAACACAATATTGGAATGCAGCCCAATTATCACTTCTTTGAACACTAGATATCCTGAATTCATCTATCAAAGAATGCATCTGATCTAACTGCCCCCAAGTTCCTAACTTAAGAAAACCAGTATCAGAACCTGCATTATCATAATAAAAATTTGAGTTTTGATTAATGAGAGCCTGCCCGTTCCTGAGCACTCTTACCGTAGTCTCATCTTCATAGGGCGGAGCACCTTGATAATCCATTACAACAGTCATCATATCCCATGTATGGTCTCCAATAATATTTGAAGGAGTAAGGAATTCACGTTGAATATATCCTCCAATAAAATTAAAAGACACAAAATCCAAATAATGCGGCGTGTTTGCATTGGGTAGCCAAGATCCAATCACTAAGCTTTGCCAATTAGTAGCCCAGACAATCAGACCATTGTATTGAAATCCAGGATTTCCATCAGGTATACCTTTGTACCAAAACTGTATTGTATAGTCGTCTAGTGACTGTTGATCAGAAGTTATGCATCTAAAAGGACTATTCTGGACAAACTGCCTCTCAAGAGCATTGCCAATCTTTCCATCTATTGAGTTCCAGTTCCAAGTTGAATCTATGGGTTCTCTGTAACTACCGCTGACTGATTCCCAAACCTGATCATTACCCGTACCCCCTAAATGCCAGACATTGACATAGTTGTTTGTCCACACATTTTGAGCGTCCTCTCCCGCCCCAGCAACAGGATTGTTATAATAGATCCAAATAACATGTTCTGATTCAGAAGCTGTAATTGAAGGAATCCTCACCCATAAAACAGTTGTGCCAGATGAATCGAACTTTTCAATCTCATAATCTAGTACGGTGCCGTCATCATCAATAACACGTATATCATCACCATTAGGAAGAATCTCTGAGTACTCCACCCTTGTTGAATCAAGCTCAACCAATACAGGCACATTATTTAGATTCTCAGAAATTCCAGACATATCAAAAGTGACATTAATCCTGGATAGCCACAAAGCATTCCACCAGTTTGCAGGCTGCCCTCCTGATCCTGTGTTATATGTGTGGACAGGATTCTGCAAAGAAGAATGCGACGAACCATCACCAAAATCCCAATCCCAGCTAGTAGGTGTATTCGTCGAAAGATCAGAAAACTCTATGTCCACTGTTGTCGCAGTCTGGCTAAGCTTACAATATGAGAAATCAGCCACAGGAGGTAGTGGAAGAGTCACTTGTACAGGTATAGGTGCCAAGGTTACAGATGGAGTTGTATCAATATCGGCATTGTCTCTTAATTCAATAGAATACCAGTAGATGCCTGAAGCCAAAGAACCATCTGTAAAAGAACTTGACCAGGTGTAAGTGCTGGCAGGGGCAGTAGCAACAGTTACTTCAGTTTCTGTAGCCAAATCAGGCGATCCAGGAAAACCCCCTTGGTTATTATATCTAAGAACTCTGACATATTGGACTCCTGAATTGGCACTTTGGCCTCCAGAATTATCTGAAACAGTCCAGGAGATATCAACTGTCCCATCACTATTAGGTACATAGCTCTGGATAACATTTGAGCCATCAACTATAGTTGATCTTGGTGTACCTTCAACAATCATTGAATTTACACTCGGACTGATACCAATCCACCAGCTGCATTGGGCAGCACTACCCCAACCTTGGCTATTATGTGCCCGGACACGCAAAGAATGCATTGATGGATTACTAGGACTATTAAGGGAGGGATATGCCTGGGGACTTGAACATGCTACCCAGGGATTACTGTCGATACTGCATTCAAATGCATCTGGGCTGTTGGTAGCTAAGAAGGTAGCTGTATTATGGCCTGCGTCACTCCAATCTGAACTAGTAGGACAGGTAAGTGATGTTACAGGAACAGGAATTACTGTGTCAGTGGTACCCCCTGCAAATCCGCTCATGCAACCACTATTGACCAGGCTGCCACTCTCCCATCGTTCAGGAATCAAGGATATTTGATAAGATGTTCCATCTGCCAAGTTTAATAAATTATTCCCGCACCAACCAAAGCCGTTCCACTCCCAATTTTGGTTCATGGTCCATGTTGTTCCTGAGTGAAGACCTAAACCAAGATAACAATCATTTAATACTCGATAATCTGTTGCCCCGCTTACTGCATCCCATGCCCAATTTAATGAATTAGTCGATTGGCCGGTGCTGCGAAGGTTGGCAACATTATTAAAAAAGAAGTCACAGCCAGCAGGTACAACACCTGACTGTCCGCCAGCATTGTAAGCAGCTATCCAGTAGCAATAGCTTGTAGGATATAGTTGATTATTACTTGTATCAGTCATAGTACTTGTTGATCCAGTTCCCCCAATAGAGAAATGGATTGTTCTTAAAACTGCAGATCCCCAATTAGGACTATCTCCCCAGTTCTGACCAGAGGATACATACAATCTAAAGCCATCTTCATTGTTGGAATTGTCAGTGAATCTAACCTCGCACTGTCCAGGCAAACACCCAGGACAATACAAAGAATCAACAGTCGGTGCAGCGGGAGGCGGAGGAGGCGGAGGAGGCGGAGTTCCACAAGACGAACCAGACCATACCTCGCCAAGTTCACAACAACGGCCATTGGTACACTGCATTTCTGGTTCGCATCTCATAGGTCGCATGGCATCCACTGTATAGCTAAACCACACATTGTCTGAGATAAGATTACAATTGCCATCATTAGAGCATGTCTTGCTGCCATCAGATGGATAACAACTTGCACAAGCACCACTTCTGCATACAGCGCCTTGCGCCCAAACATAATTTGCATCCCAACTTATAGAACTAAAACAGTTATCATTGTTGGTATAAGTTACAAAGGTTATATCTGATCCTGATCTGTAGGTGCAATCAGCCTGTATAATGTCTGGTTCGCTTCCAATGCCATTAGATGAACAAGAGTCCTGATAAGTCCCAGATAATAAGCTATATTCAAGATTTCCAGTTGCACTACCCCTGCTGTATAAGTTATTTGGAGTTTCATCATCAGTACAGGATTGTGCATTGACACAACTCCCGCCGTCCCAGACCATTGTTTTCTTAAGACAGTAATTGTCTGAATAATAATACCAACAATCCTCAGATGCACCAGACGGACAGTTCGAAGGATCATTGTTCCACTGCATACACCAGTTGCAGTCATGAACAGTAGTTATAGTAAAGTCCATGCAACTGCTAAAGCTACTCCAAAGACCTCCATTATCTCTTGCTCTGGCTTCAAAAGAATAGCTACCATCTGACATTGATGTACTTATTGTATAGCTAGTGGTAGTGCTAGCTGTATTTACAGAACTAATCTGATTTGAACAACCATATCCAGAATGCCACCTCACCTGATAGTAATCAATTCCACTCGCGTCAGTTGAAGAAGTCCAATCAAAGGCAGGAGTATGGTCTGTGGTAAATCCAGAAGGACTCACAGCAGTCGGAGTAGATGGAGGTGTTGTATCAGGTGATTCGACTGTGATTGTAGGACAGCTTATTGAGCTGCCTGTTTCTTGAAAAGTGACCACAGGCTCAAAATAGGGATCCCATGTTCCAACGTTATTATATGAATGGACAACAGTCGAACCAGACCCATAACTGCCAACAGAAGATGCGCCATCACCAAATTGTATTCTCGAACTAGGGGGTGCAGTTCCAAAACCTATGAAAAGAGTGAAGGTTACGGGCTCACCTACTACTACTGTTGCCGAGTCAACAGTACATCGAGCACAAGCTGTGCATCCAAACTCGCTTCCAAAAGGACAACCGCACCCACTATCGCAGTAGTCTGTGCCACCATCACAATCATTGTCCAGTTTATCAGTACATATCTCCTGGGTGCAACAACAATTATTACCCATGTTACAATCACAGCTACCATCAGTACAATAAACAGCATTACATCCAGATCGGAACGTCTGGCAAGCCCACAACCAATCCTCATCATTATAATTATCAGTGCAATCAGGATCATCAGTGTTCATAGTAGGATAATACTCACCAGTTGCAGAATAAGACAATACAATTAAAAGCAAGCTAACTACGAATAATGTTGTTAACCTTTTGTATAATGTATTCTTATTCATCTTTTTATTTCTGCTAATTTTATAGGATAAAGCTCCAAGCATTTCTCATGTAGAGATTCTATGGTAAGTCGATTACAGAGAGATATGTCTTCTTGTATGGCTGCTGTGTTTAAGGTATTATAATAATCATTATACTGTGCTTTTGTAACTTGCAACTGCCCACCGATCAAATCATTAGCCTGAGGATCTTCCTGAATCACTGGCAGTTCTGGCGTGCTCTGTCGAGTTTCCCTCTTTACAACCAGGCTTACACCTATCGCTATCAAAACAATACCTATAATGGCGAGGATGGTACAGAAAACAACAAAGGTTGCTTGTTTATGCTTCTTTGTAGAACGATGCTTCTTAAAATAATATTGAATATCCTTATCTGAGTGCCCTGCCTTGGTCAAGGCCTTCTTTATCCTAGCTTCAGAGTGACCTTTCTTAAGGTTCCGCTTGATATAGTTTAAAGCTTCTTCTGGCATTTTAACTCCTATTAATTACATGTAAATATGAAATATCCAAAGTGAACACTTGTACCGTCCAAATCATCATCCTGCCCATCAGCCATTTCTTGCTCATACAAAGGATTAGTCATCCCAATATAGTTTACTCCTGGCTGTAACATGAATCTGCCCATATTTATCCAGTTCCATCCTGTTTGGATAGGGAGATTTGCATCTCTATAGGGTGCTGATGATCTATCATTGTTAACTATTATCCTAAGGTCTTCACCAGATTCTCCATCAAAATATCCATAAAACTGGAATCCTGCATTATACAGGCCACGAGGATTATGTATCTTGATCCACACAAACTTGTGATCATTAACCCAACAACCTCCCGTTCCAGCAGGGGCGCCTGGAGGAACAATGCCTGTAGGAATTATACAAGCTCCGCCCAATATATTGTGATAAGGATCTCTAAAAGATGTATATTGACGACCATATCCACCTGATTGAGGATACCTATAATCAAACGTAAACAAGTTCTGCTCACAAGGTGTTGCACAACTCGCGGTATCCTGACATCTTACAGAAGTATTACATCCTGCAGGATTGCAGGTTCTAGTCTGGTACATCTCAGAAGCATGACATGTATTATGAGCTCCACAACTAAGATCAGACCATCCTGAGCAACTACAAGCAGGTGCACATGATGAATCTGTCACACACTGGGTTTGAGAAGTACAGCCATTTATGTCACAATTCTGGATCCTTTCTCCAACAGCACAACCATTAGTTCCATCTCCACACACATCATCAGTCCATTGACCCGTACAATCACAATCCAAACAAGCAGCATCCTGTATGCAATCGTATTGCGTAGTGCATCCATAGATAGAGCATCTCTCTCTTCTGTAGCCATTGCCACATCCGCCATCGCAACCAGCATCGACCCAATAATCCGAACAATCACAATCCAGCCAGGCCCAGGGATCAGACGGTTGAGCTGCAAAATTATCTAGTGCAGATCTTATTGCACACGACAAGCATGTGTTTTTCTCAGGTGCAAGAGTATCTATAAGATCATGCAAGTTAGTAACTTTAGTTGATCGGTTCAGCTCAACAAAGCCCTGGAGAACATTTGCATCATCATTAAATTCCAAAATGCCAATGTGCTGATCTAGGGATGCATTGTATATATCTTCCACCAAATTCTTGGCTATATCCTTCCCAGTAAGATCTCTGACAGAATCACAACTGAAGATAAAGGAATCTTGTCTAGCTTCGCAAAAGGTCTGTGTATTGCAGTTGGGATACGCTGGTGGATTGCCGGTTGTCGAAGTGCAGCCTCCTGGAAGATATCTGCCCTGAGACCTGTTCACTTCGCAAACAAACTGTTCATTGCAGCAATCTAACTGGGAATAGCAACTCTGATTTACAATACAACATTCTTTAATCCAGTTGCTAAAAACACTCTGCTGTACATCTTCAATCCAGATTCCTGATGCAGACCTATTTTCATAGATGTTATATTCTGATTTTCCTAAATCAGTGCACTCAACATTGTCATCAACTATAAGCTCACAATTATAGGGTTGTGAGAATTCGCCTGGTTTGGTAGTATAGTTTATAGGACAAACATCTGAATAGAAATGGCTGCCAAGATAGTCAACTGGAACCTTACCAAGAATCGAACAGTCAGATGCGATCTCACAGTTTGAATATGTAGAACTGACTATGGGCGAATAGTTATACTCAAAATGCAATAAACCAGATGTATAATTATAACAATATCCTGTATCCGGATCAATACCTGCACATGAAGTCTCATCTGGAAGGAACTGGCAGTTCTCGTAAACATAAGGCAGTGAAGATCCTGGATTCATGCAGTCCATATCCCCCGCACCAAGGATGCAGTCAAGCATGCTGGCAGAGATATCACTAGCAATCACTAAACTAAAGTTCTCACGGCCTCCAGGATAAGGGCTTGGCGCAATAGACATTTCAGATCGGATTATTGGACCTGTACTAAAATTTGAGATGTTATAGAAAGTAAAAGAGAAGTTGTACATGGTTTTTTGGCTAAAGTCAAAAGTAATATTTCGTCTTCCTTGAGAGTCAATCTTTAGCATATAAGAACCCAAGCTAAATTGACAAAGAACTATAAACAGTAAAACCCAAATTGTCAAAACAACTATTCTTCTCATCCTATCATCCTAACGCAATTATGCTTAAATTGTCCTGCCTGCTCACACAAGGCCTTGTTCTTGGTCAACAAAGCAAGCATGTTAAAACAGGAATCCTTCTTTTCTGTCAACTTGCTGCAGATCTCAGGATTATAAGTCAACAAAGCGATCTCACTCATGCATTGCTCCTCAAATTTACCGCTCAATGAACATAGAGAGATAGTTTTTAGTGAAATAGCAATCTTGTAGTAACAGGTTGCCCGAAGATTATTATCTTCTAAAAGTTTACATGTATCCTCATCTTGAGTATCGACGCTCACAGATATTACACAATTATCTCTATATGTTCCCGCACCCTCACAAAGCTCAACATCTCCAGATTCAAGAGCAGCTTCCTGCATGCCTTTATCAATATTCACGTCATCTCCAGAAGCATTTATTCTGTCTCTTAAAGAGGGTTTCTCTAAAAGATATGTGGGTTGTGAAGCTATAAAACCAAAGAATATCCAACCCAAGACCATTAAGAGAGCGACAGCCGCAATAGCACCAAACAGAATATTGTTTTTCTTTTCTGCGGCATGTATCTTATCAAGAGCTACATTGATAGAGTCAACACTATGTCCTACCCTCAATAAAACAGCACGAACCTGTTTACGACTTATTCCTTTATGAAGCTGGTCTCTAATGTAATCTACTAACTCCCTCTCACTCTTTTTCATACAAACCCTCTTTTTTAACTGAATTTTACACATAAAGATATATAAATCTTTCGAGAGAGAATGACAGTTTTTATTATTGGCGCCATGCGGAGTCCAAGATAGTGGCTAGAGATCATAATAAATCGGAAAAACACGCGATAAAAGAAACAGACAAAAGCCACCAAATAAAAGCTTTAGGAGCTAGCTTCAGAAAAACCTTTATAAACACCAAAATCTTCCTTAGATTGCTAGACCGGGGTACTGGTCCTACCCTGTAACATCAAACGGACCTCACGGGTGGGTCGAAGCCTAAGGGGCGGCATGGTCAGGGTATACGGCCTTGGCTTGGACTACGACGTCCTGTCCTCATTGGTCGGAGTTTTTATGAACTGAGTCATGCGTTAGAATCAGAGATTCACTGAATCTTTCGCGCTAACGCACTCAAGAGATCAGGAATGAAGCAGCTCTAAATATTAACACCGGTGCTTTGGGGGTAGCGGGATTGAGGAAGAGTCAAGATCACTGTCTGCTTTGCTCTGTGTCCACCCTTGGGCGTGCTTTTTCTTATAAGAATTAATCATTCCACCAATATTGCTGGCTTGCCTGGCATGGCACTTTTGGCTTTCTGCTCTTGGGAGTCTTCTGCTTTTATGACCTCAATCTCTGCTGAGAACTCTTCCTTAAGGAAATCTATATGGCTTTCCATCTGTTTGATCTCCCTGTCCTGATCAAGGACAACGTCAGATATCTTGCCTGGGTCTGCCACAAATTTAGGCACTAATTTTGAAATCTCTTGGCCGTATCTCTTAAGATCTGTCTGCATCAGAACCTTGATAATCTCAGAAACATCTCTTGTCTTTGCAAGCTCTTCCTTGAACAGTCTCATGAAATCAAACTTCCAGGAGGCGCTGACAATGATCTGCACCTTTTTTAAACTGTCAAAATTAAGAAGCTCCTTTACTGTATTGATGTCAGACTTAAGTGTATGAACCATCTCTTCTGCAGCCTCTGCTTTCTCATCAATCTTTTTGGCATCGAATTTGGGCCAATCTGCAACAGAGATGTAACTTTTATTACCTGTTGCTTCCCACATCTCTTCGCAGACATGAGGTGCAAAAGGACCTAGTAAAAGCAGTGTTGTCTTGACTGCGTCAGCATATATATTTTTTTGGACGGGCTCTTTTCTGTAGTTCTGCAAGGCACCCACAAACTCCATTATCGCACCGATTGCAAGGCTGAACTTGAAATCCTGAATGTAATCAGACACGGTCCTTATGGTCTTGTGCATCTTACTCTCAATAAAAGAGTCCTTGTTGCTGGCTTCAGATCTATACTCGACCTTTTCAAGAAGGGAATATACCTTATTGAGGAATCTATAGCTAGCTTGTACGCCTTGATCAGACCAATCAAGTTCTTTTTCAGGAAGCGCAGCAAACAGTATGAACAAACGGGCAGTATCTGCACCGTATTTATCCATTATCTCTGCAGGATCAACAACATTACCTAATGATTTCGACATCTTAGCGCCATCCTTAATGACCATTCCCTGACAAAGCAGTCTGGCAAACGGTTCGTCCACTTTATGTAATCCAAGATCACGAAGCGCCTTTGTAAAGAATCTTGCATATAACAAATGAAGAATTGCGTGCTCTATACCCCCTATATATTGATCAACAGCCATCCAATATTTAACAGCAGAGCCATCAAAAGGCAGCTTGTCAAATTTAGGACTGCAATATCTCAAAAAATACCAACTGCTATCAACAAAGGTGTCCATTGTATCGCTTTCTCGTTTAGCCGCTGAGCCACATTTAAGACATTTGCATTCCATAAAACTTTTTGATGTAAGAATAGGATTTCCCTTGCCAGTAAATTTAGCATCCTTAGGAAGTTTGACAGGAAGATCTTCATAAGGTACAGGAACAACACCACATTCGTCACAGTAGATTACAGGTATGGGTGTCCCCCAATATCTCTGACGGGATATCAACCAATCCCTAAGTTTATAGTTTATGGTCTTCTTGCCACCACCTGTTTTCTCAAGCCAATCTGCCATCTCGGGAAGTGCGTCACGATTATGCATACCTGAAAATTCTCCTGAATCATACAAGATACCATCATTAAGAAACGCTCTTGATGCTTTATCAGGAT
Organism: uncultured Methanosarcinales archaeon; assembly: GCA_964647565.1. Taxonomy (GTDB): domain Archaea; phylum Nanobdellota; class Nanobdellia; order Woesearchaeales; family CAZYIM01; genus CAZYIM01. Next base: position 70,640 of record CAZYIM010000004.1, on the reverse strand, counting down.
TAATAGGTGATCCATCATCAGAAATCACAAATTTGAGAGGTATGCCATATTTCTTTGCAAATTCAAAATCTCTTTGATCATGAGCATCTGCCATGACTGAACCTGTACCATAATCAGCCAATGCAAAATTAGCCATGTAAATAGGTATCTCTTCCCCATTGGCAGGATTGATAGCATATTTTCCAAGGAAACACCCTAACTTATCCTTTCCAGACTCTGTTGTTCTCTCAATTACTGTCTGTTTGGAAATAATTTTTAGGAGTTTCTCTACTTCCACCTCATATTGGGTACCTTTCACAAGCTCTTTTATCAAAGGATTCTCAGGCGCAATGACTACAAAAGTCACACTGAAAATAGTGTCACACCTTGTCGTGAAAGTAGGTATGACCACATCACTATCTTTGACTTTAAAGAACAAGTCAACACCATGACTCTTGCCAATCCAGTTCTTTTGCATGATTTTGACTTTCTCAGGCCAATACTCAAGTTTATCAATATCCTGCAACAATTCTTCTGCGTATTGAGTAATCTTGAAAAACCATTGGTCTAATGCCTTTTCCTCAACATCAGCCTTGCATCTCCAACATTGGCCGCCGATGACCTGCTCATTTGCTAGAACTGTATGGCACCCAGGACACCAGTTCACAGCAGATTGTTTCTTGTAGGCAAGTCCTTTTTCAAGAAACTTAAGAAAAATCCATTGATTCCATTTGTAATAATTTTCATCACATGATTGTATCTGTCTTGACCAGTCATAGGAAAGACCCATCTTTTGCTGTTGGGCTTTTATACTCTCAATGTTAGATAATGTCCATTTCTCAGGATCAACCTTGTGTTTTATTGCAGCATTTTCTGCAGGCAAACCAAAAGCATCATAGCCCATAGGATAGATGACATTGAATCCATTCATACGCTTAAATCTTGCAAGTGCATCTCCAATAGAATAGTTCCTAAGATGTCCCATGTGCAGGGTTGCCGAAGGATAAGGATACATCTCAAGGCAGTAGAATTTCTTTTTATTGGGATCCTCTTTTACCTTGAATATCCGTGCCTCTGCCCATTTCTTCTGCCATTTCTCAGCTATCTTCGAAAAATCAACCTGTGTTTTATCATTCATCTTAATCCTCTTTGATGGTTAGCCTGCTGATTAAAAAAGTTTTCTATCAGACCCTGAAATATAAGGGTCTTCAAACTAACAGAAGCAGAGCCAAAAGGTAATTATAGCAATCAGTTTGCATAAGAAACAGTAAATAGGGATGCTATTTAAACTTTTTTGTTAAACAAACTAAAAAAGAATAAATTTGATGAGATAACTAAGGTGTTTTTTCCACTCCATTCCTAAATCGATTTATTTATAAATTGTAACTAATTAATAGGATTACGAGGAACAACAAAATGAAGAAAATAATAACACTCGGAATTGATCTTAAGGATGATCACAAAAAAAGGTTAGAAACTATTGGAGAACTCACAATATTAGAAAGTCCTGCATCTGTTGAGGATTTTGTAAACAAAACAAAAAATGCGGATGTAATATATAGTAAAGGAGATTATTTACTAGAAAGCCTATCTAAATTAAAAAATGTTTTCGTAACCTATCCCTATATAGAACTTGGCGTTTTTAACACTAAAGACTTAGAAAAAAATGGAGTGAATGTTGCAAATTCTCAAGGAGGGAACAGGGATTCAATTGTTGAATGGGTGATGTACATGACTTTATCCTTATTTAGAAAATTTACACCCATGGTCAGGGCTACTGAAAATTTTCCCGTAAAACTTCAACAAAGTTTAGTCGGCAAAAAAGTCCTCATTATTGGACATGGAAATATAGGTAGCCGAGTAGGGATACTATGCAAAGCCTTCGGTATGGATATAACATTTTTTGAAAGAGGTGATGACCTCACCATCAGCTCTAAAAATACTGATCTGATCATTAATTCTCTTAACTGCAATTCGAGTAGTAAAAATTTGTTGGATGAAAATTTCTTTATGAGTCTTAAAAAAGATTGTTATTACATCACTTTTTCTAGACCCTATACTTACGACATAGATGGCCTAATTAAATCTATTAATGCAGGGATTGTTGCCGGCGCGGCTATAGACTGTGATCCAGAAAAATTTGGGGATACAACCAACGAATTCTATCAAAAAGCATTAAGTAATTCTAAAATATTAGTCACACCCCACATTGCTTTTTCAACAAAGCAAGCAGTCATAAATGGAGCTGAAATTGCAATTCAAAATATAGAATCTTTTCTTAAAGGCGACCCTAAAAATATATTAAGAAAAAAGTAGAAATACAACAAAAATTAAGAAAACATAGAAAATAAATATTCAGAATTTCTTGAATTGGCTGGTCAGATCTATGAGATCTATATGACCCAGGAATAAAGCCCTGCAGCAAAATCTCTCTAAACCCAGGTTATCCATGACCTGCTTTCGGTCCTCTCCTTTCTTGGCTCTCTCAACAAAGTCCTCCCAGAGATGGGCAACGGGTTTTCCACAACTAAAGCATCTGATGGGTATTATCATTTTTACACCTTTAAAATTTATTTCCGCTTTAACGATATGATTTTTGTCTTTTAGATCTTGCCTGACCCTTACTATTGGGCTTGGAACTCTCTTTTCTTCTTACATCTGCAACAAGCAACTGTCGCTCATAATTAACAAACACTTCCTCAAGTTTTGGAGAAAACTGAGCTAAAGCCCTAGCTATCGCCAATCTTGATGCCTCTGCCCTACTCATAAATCCGCCTCCAAAAACATTGACAGATATATCTACCTTTGCAGCAACAGGACCTGCAAGTATCAGAGGCTCTTTGATCTTCATCATAACTAAATTAGGAGCAATATGCTCTATTGGAACATTATTAACCTTAACATGCCCTTTACCAGGTTTAAGGGTTGCTCTGGCTACTGCCCTCTTTCTTTTTCCACTAGTATGAATAACATTCATATTTTACCACCAAGCATTTTACATACAGTCTTAAGTTTAATGAATCTTGGAGAAGGAAGTTTAGATACACTCATATTTCCAAATGTCTCTAATTTTTTTTCTCTTAAGATTTCAGGAAGACCATTATGGCATTTGATATTCTTATAGGCAACTCTGCCTTTAGGTTGTTTATGGGGAAGCATACCTCTTATGGTTCGCCTTACAAATCTGCCAGGATATTTTGGAATGAAAGGACCTTTAGTATGAATACCCATATCTGCTTTTCTCTTATAGTGAGCGAGAATGCTTTTCTTATTACCGCTAATCACAGCCTCTCCACAATTAACTATCTCTACTTTCTCTCCCAAGAGACTCTTCTTGGCCGCCAATGCAGCCAGTCTTCCTAACAATAAATCAGTTGCGTCTATAATCATTTTAACCAAGTATTTTCACGTTTTTTGCTTTTGGATTCTTTTGCATTAGCTCTTTAAGGCTCATAATAGAACCATTTGATCTAATTTTTTCTGCAGCAGCTTCCGAAAAACTGAATGCAGCCACATTTACCTTGTGGTCTAACTCACCCACAGATAACACCTTACCTGGAACAATTACCAAATCATTATCCTTCGTATACTTATTAAGCTTGTATATATTAATGACTCTTTTACTCCTTGTGGAACTTTCCAGTTCTGAAGCTAGTCGTTTCCATAAGTTCACATTGCTCTCTATTGAAAGCTTCTTTAGAGCCCGAATTAGCTCTATTGTTTGAATATTTTTTACAAGTTTTCTCTTCATTTTGTGTATTGATCTTGATTCAATATTTCGTTAATCTCCATATTGGACTGGATTTGTATCGATTGCTTTGCCCGAAAGTTTAATATCCATTGATTGATTGCATTAGCAACGTTCTGGACATCATCAATAAACTCAATTTGCTGCTCTTTTTTATCCATAGCACTTAACTCCAGGAAAAGAGATCCTGTATCTAAAAGGCTGTCTAAAAAACTGCCCTGATCAACCCTTATCCGCGTAATGTTGCTAAAGGGAATTTCAAAACTGTGGATCAGCACTAACATCTTGGACTCAAAGCATATGAGCTTATCTTCATAAAACTCATAACGAACATCTCTAAGTATAATCCAGTTTAATCCTGTCAATGCTCCTGCAATCAGGAGGATTACCAGAGACATCCAAATCAATAATGAGGATGCCTGAACTTGAAGTCCTAACATATCCATGAGCTCAATAAAAACATTGAGACCCACAGTCACCTGTAGGATGACAACAATGATTATGATTACCAATGCTGCAATTCCAACCTTGGCTATATTGAATATGAAGGCCTTCTTCACATCCGGTTTTAGTGTTTGGGGTGCCATATTATTCATGCACCTTGTTTTGATGCGGGGGACGACAAGAGAAACCCAAAAAAAGAGTTTCTGGCGCCCTCCCTCCTCGTAAACTTAGTTTACTGCGGGGGACGAGGTTTGAACTCGCGCAGGTACTAAACCACACGGCATTTGAACCGAAGATCCGCTTTTAGCGGCAGGGTCTTCGACACCTCAACCGTGCCCGTTTGACCACTCCGGCACCCCCGCAAATCCACTGGACTTGCAGATCAGGAACGCTCATGGATTTCGCTACCTACTTATTTGACTGTCTTGACCAGTCCTACGAACTCGTCAATCTGTTCATCGAAAACAGTTATAGCTGTTTTCACAATATCCTTAGGATCTAGTTGACCCCAGGACTCAACATGAACAACATAGTTGTCTTCTTTATTTATTTCAACTGCACCGTCTGCAAGATCTACACAAGCATTGCACAGATGACAATCAGTAATCTTAGTTTTATTAATGGTTAATTTGCCTGATTTGATATCAAAAATATCTACAGGGCATTGCTCAACGATTTTTTCTGCGTTTACAGGGTTCTTCTTGATAACAATATTAGGATTGTGTCTAAAAAAAGCCAAGCAAGGACTGAATTTCATGTGATCCTTTCCAGAACCTAGAACTGCCGTAGCTTCAAATACTAAGTCTTGATTTTCTATTAGCTTAGCAATGGGCGTCTTGGGATAGACAGGTTTGACTTTGGGATCTTTTGATTTTATTTGAGATGCATAAATAAAACCAACTGTCTTACCAGATTTCAATGTCAGCTTTAATGTACATTTTGCACAGCCTGCACCTTTACATTTACACTTGGAAGACTGAACATAGGACTTTAAATCTGTTTTTAATGGAACTAAACCAAGCCTGTGTGCTATCATCTCATCATAAAGAATTGAATTATTTTTTCGAAATTCGACAGATTCAATAGCCATTGTAGGGACTTCTACAAGCATATATCTCCTTAAAGCATTGACAAAACTTGCATCTTCTCCCTTAATTGAAAACACGAGCTTTTCATTTTTTTTAGATAAAAGCTTGACATCCATTTTAAACTCGCCTCCCTCTTCTTCCGCCCTTTTTCCTACAACCACCATGCGGAATTGGAGTAATATCTTCAATCAATCCGATCTTCAAACCCATTCTAGATAGGGCTCTAATTGCTGCTTGCGCACCAGGACCTGGATTCATAGGACCATTATGGCCTCCTGGCGCTTTAATTTTAACGTGAATACCATTAATTCCTTTTTCATGAAGGATATCGGCCATCTTTTTTGCGGCAGTCATAGCCGCTGTAGGTGAAGATTCAAGTCTGTCTGACTTGACAACCTGCCCTCCTGAAACAATACCAATTGTTTCAGTACCCGTAATATCAGTTACATGAATAATAGTATTATTATAAGAAGCATAAATGTGAGCAACACCCCATCTTAAATCTTGGCCGTATCTCATTCTTGTTTGTCACCTGCTTCTTTTTTTTCTTGATTATCTTTAGATTCAGGAGTATTATCTTGTTTTGCCTCTGTTTCTGGCTCGACTACAGCCTCTTCTTTTTTTGGCTCAACTTTTTCAGCAGGCTCTTTTTTCTCCTCTTTCTTATGTTCTTTTTTGTCTTTTTTGTCTTCCTTATCTGATTGTTTCTTTTTCTTAATAGGAGAAACAGCATCAGGACCCGCCACAGCAGCTTCAACATATCTTTCAGGATGATCTGTATTGTGCATTGCAGATCTTGCGGAGAATTCAATCATCGACTCCTCACTTACGCTAACAAGGTAAGATGGACTGGTTATAATGTTATCATTGACTTTGATATGCCTATGAACAATAAATTGTCTTGCTTGTTTAACAGATCGTGCCAAACCCTTTTTGTAAACCACAGTTTGTAATCTTCGATCAAGAACAGCGTTTAGAGACAGTCCAAGAACCTCATCCAGATCAGCACCGGGTTGTAGAAGACCCAAGGATTCTATCCTCTGTCTAAGTTGACCTCTTAAGACATCTGCCTGTTTTCCATGAGTAGCAATAAGATTTTTAACCTGATCCTTGAAATTCTTAAGAATAGAGGCCATCTTCCAAAGTTCTTTTTTATTGCCAAACCCATATTCTCGCTTCAAGGCTTTTTCTTCATCTATCCTTGTTTTTTCCCAAGGATGCCCAGGAGTCTCATATTTTTTTCGAATTTTCTTAGGATCGCCCATATTAATTACCTTTAATGTTTCAACACCGTCTTTTTCTTAGGAACCTTAACTTTTCCCTTGTTAGGTCTAAAATTAGCTTTGGTTTTTTGACCTCTAACCGGCAGACCCCATTGGTGTCTTAGGCCTTTATAGGTCTTGCATTTCTTGAGTTGTTTGATATCATCTTGCTTAGAAAAATCAAGATCAGATAATATTAGGTGTTTATCCTCACCAGTTTCATAATCTTTTCGTCTGTTAATAATCCAAGAAGGAGCACCATTTTTAACAGGATCACTAAGTACCTTGTCCATCATTGCAACCTCTGAATCAGACAGCTCTCCTGCTTTTTTTTGGGGATCAATACCTGAGAGATTACATACCAGGTTAGCGAAGACCATGCCTACACCTTTGATTTTAGTAAGGGCAACTAATAGTCTCTTATCTCCTTTAAGATCTGTGTTCGCTACTCGTACAAAATGTTTTAGTTCTACCAAATTATCACCGTTCTTCCGAGAATTAGCACATATTAGCAACCCTATGCGCTATTAACTCGGGCTGAATTATAGCTTGATGGAAAACGGCTCTATTTATAAATATAGCGATTAGGACAGCACCTAGCTAGCATATATTGGCACCTAGCGAACCTTAGGTTTCAGATGCGATAAATATGAAATCGGTCAATCAAATAGTAAATGATGCAGTGTGAGCGTGCCAAAATGCTAGCAAGCAAAAAACATATATATAGTCCTTGGCTCTCAACTTCTATGAATCCGGAGCTAGATCAGCATTTCATGGTCGATAAAAAAGTCTTGAGATTAATCATAAAGGAATCCCAGTTAAAAAAAGATGACTTAGTTCTGGAAATCGGTACTGGCAAAGGCGCATTGACGCGGCTAATTGCATCCAAATGCAATGTTTGTGCAGTAGAGAAAGACGCTGAACTTGCAGATGCACTTATCGCTAAGACTTATGACAATGTTAACGTTGTAAATGGAAATATTCTTGATTTGATAACTGAGTTGGATTATACCAAAATCATATCTAACATACCTTACTCTATCTCCGAACCACTTTTGAAGAAGTTGATCAGATGCAATTTTAAATTGGCAGTACTCACCATAGGAAAAAGGTTTTATGAACTTATGCTATCTGAAAAGAAAGTGGGTATTGTATCAAGATGTTTTTTTAGTATCAGTCATATACGAGATGTGTCAAGAAACGCATTCTACCCCTCGCCCTCGACAAGTTCTACTCTGGTTAAATTGGAGCCCAGAAAAACCTCCGATCCCAAAGAAGAACTCTTGAAAAAAATGGCTCTGCTTGACCAAAAGAAGGTTAAAAACATCATTCTTAAAAATTTTGAAAAATCAAAGACCAAGAGAGAGCTAAGAGAGCTTCTAAAAAATGATCTGAAAATTAAGAAACTAACTGAAAAGCATTTTTGGGCGCTCTCTAACCAAGAATTCTACATTCTGATGAAATTCTTAAAGACAATATCATAAAAATTTGCCGAGAACGTCCTAAAATAGGCTAAAGCTCTTAGTTTGATTAGACGCTCTTCTAGGACAGGCGAATTTTTAGGATGCCAAAAAGCGCAAAATCGATGTTTAGAGCTTTTTTAGCATAAAATTTTATAAACGTAGAATCACCTCTGCAAGATATGCACGAACAAGCCATAGCCCAAGCTATAATCAAAGAAGCGGAGAAACACGGTAAAGTCAAGAGCATGACTTTAGAAGTAGGAGATCTTGCACATCTTTCTGCCCAAGAAACTGAAGAAGTTCTAAAACAAATGACAGATTGGGATATCATGATAACTCAAAAGAGGGCCACTGTCAAATGTGAATGCGGTTATGAAGGGGAACCCGAAATTGTGGAAAGAGGTCATGATCATCTTATATTCAAATGTCCCGAATGTGGTGATATGATGCCTAAAATCATCGACGGCAAAGATATCAAGATTGTTGAGGTAGAAGTAGAATAAGGATGTGTCTTGCAATACCTGGAAAAGTTGTAAAGATTGATGAAGATGTTGCCACTGTTGATTATGAAGCAGAGAAAAGACAGGCCAATATAAGTCTAATCAAGTGCCAAGTCGGCGACTTTGTACTTGTCAGCGGAGGCTTTGTTGTACAGATAATACCAAAAAAAGATGCAAAGGAGGCGCTTGAAGTAATAAGAAGCTCTGAAAATGAATGTTGAAAGATATTTTCTACGGTACTCTTTTGCATGTGCACATGTTCTGCTAGAACAAAAAAGAATCACAGACAAAGAATACAACGAATTGGAAAACTGTGTCAATAAGGATCATCCCATGTCCAGGGAACGACTTGAACATCTTTTTCCCGCAGCATTCAGACGCATAAAACAAGTTGCAAAAGATATGGGAAAGGATTGCTGGAATCGAGACGTGATGAAAAGGTATTTCAGAATTGAACACAACAAGTACATTGATATGGGTGACGGTATGTATGGACGTATGGGCGATATCTTCAAAGATATGTGTAAAGTCCACGAAGCTACCATCAAGGAAAAAATCGAAAAAAAGGGAAAAGAATTCTATAAGGTAACTTATGATCATAAAGAAAGGATAGTATTGGCAAACCTATTGCCCGATACAAAAATAGGTGACAAGATAACTATCCATCATTTTTATGCTGTTGAGAAGCTTGACTGAATAGCTTCATTGTTTCTTTAAGACCAACAAATGCTAATACCCCAAATATAATCAATACTAAACCGATTACCTGAGAAAATACCAAGTATCTATCTAAGAATACCAGGTTAAGCATAGTGGTTATTACTGAACCCAATGAAAGGACGGCCACTGCAGTACTTACCTTAACCTGTTTGAGGCCATTATAGAAAGTATATACATACCCCAACAGAAGCAGTGATGTCAATAATATCCATTGCCAACTTGCTGCCGGCAAAGAAAGAACTAACCCGAGATTTCCTGAGATTGTCAAGAATCCAACAATGAAAATTGATCCAAAAAACATCCTTCCAAATGCAACAGTATTACCTGACAGATTCTTAAGAAGATGCTTAGACAAAATCAATTCTCCTGCCCACAATAAAGTGGCAATCAGTATTAATATGGTTCCCTGATTAAATCCGAAGTTAGTTAGCCTCAGCAGTAAGAAACTACCAACAAGAATAATGAGCGCGCCTGTTATCAATCTAAAATTGATTTTCTCTTTTAGAAAGATCATGGCCAGGAAGATAACCCATATTATCATGGTTTTATGTACAAAAGCGCCTGAAGCGGCAGTTGTAATCTTAAGACCTTGAAAAAAAAGCAAGAAGGGAATACTGCCTCCTATTAAGCCTACTAATATCAACTTGATCCACTCAGATGAGGACAGTTTTTTTATTGCTTGAAATTCCTTTACTATTAATATAAACGAAAATAAAAGCAATGCAACTATGATATTTTTCAAGCCGGTAAATATATAGGGTTGGATGTTTTGAACGCCAAATGCATTAACAAATATAGAAACCCCGCTTATCAAGGAAGTAAGAAAAACCAGTTGCACCCCTTTCTTCATGTAATAAGCTATTTTATTCTTATTTATATTGTTTGTGATTTTGTCATGAAAAAGATTTAAATATATGTCTGTTGAACAGACTATTGTATGAAAACAATCCTCTGTTTTGGAAATCCTCATGTTGAAAACGACAGCCTAGCCATCCTAGTTGCAAAAGAGCTCAACGTTCCTGGAGTGGAGTTCAAGATATGTGAGAATCTTAATGAACTGCTCAATTATAAAGATGACGAGATACTTATCCTGGATGTTGTAGATGGCATCAAGGATATCACTGTAATCACAGACATAGATCTATTGAAAGAAAACAAACTATATTCTTTACATGATTTTGATTTGGGATTTTTCCTCAAACTGATGAAAGAGATGAAAAAAATAAAAAAAATTCGTGTCATAGGCATACCAATAGATTTTGATCTGGAAAAGACAAAAAAGAACCTAGAGAAAATAAAAAGCTTTATATAATTCTTCAGTGTCTTTTTAACCTATGGGTAAGTTGCTGAAAAAAGAGGATTTCTTGAAGTTCTTAGAAAAGCTCAAAAGCAGAGGAGACCTGATTGCTCCTGTTAAGAGAGATATTCTAAGATTTGAAAAAGTGACAGATCTTAAAGAAATCTGCTTTGACGGCCTTCCTGTTTTTCCCATAAAAAAGTTTTTTCTTCCTCCTAAAGATGAAATATTTTCTTTCAAATTCAATAAGATCTATTATCGTAAAAAATTTGGCGAGAGGATAATCTTTGGAGCTAGATTATGTGATGTAAATGCATTGGACAGATTGGACAAACTTTTCCTCAATGAATATCCGGATGAAACCTATAAAGAACGAAGAGAGAAAACAACAATCATCTGCGTGGCTTGCATAAAACCTGTAGATGAGCACTGCTTCTGTAATTCAATGAAACTCGAGAATTGCTTTGATCTTTGCATCAAGGAAGTTGAAGGTAACTACTATATTGACATTGGTTCAGAAAAAGGCAGAAAACTAGTTAGCAAACTGAATGATTACAATTTCAAGATACCCAAACCTAAGTGTAAAAAAGAGTTGAAAAAGGATATCAAGGATGAACATTACGAAAGCTCGGTCTGGCAGAATGCCACTGAAGACTGTTTGCGCTGTGCAAGATGTACAAACATATGTCCTAGCTGCTTGTGTTATGATGTTATGGATGAGACAAATCTCGAACTTAAGGAAGGTAAACGAGAAAGAACATGGGATTCCTGTCAACTAAAAGGTTTTACAAGAGTAGCTGGAGGATTTATCTTTAGAGACGATCGAACTGCAAGATTCAGACATCGAATCTTCCATAAGCTAAAATACTTCAAGGATCAGTTTAACAAACATATGTGCGTTGGATGTGGAAGATGTATAAGACATTGCCCAACTGGTATTGATTTTGTAAAAATAGTCAATAGATTAAAATGAGCATAAAAATATTAGAAGCAAAGATAGAAAAAAAGACCAAACAAACAGAGGACACTTATTTGTTCAGGCTGTTACATCCTATTCAGCACGATCCTGGCCAGTTTGTCCAAGTTTCTGTATTGGGCATTGGAGAAGCACCAATCTCTATCTGCTCGTATTCAAACAAACACATAGAACTTGACATAAGGGAGGTTGGTAATGTTACAAAAAAGCTCTGTACAATGGAGCCTCCTGAAAAGATGCTGATAAGGGGACCTTATGGCCGTGGCTACCCTATGAAAGATATGAAAAACAAGAACCTCATAATTATTGGTGGGGGGACTGGTGTTGCACCATTAAGAGGTGTAATCGAATATGTCAAAGAACATAGAAGGACCTTTAAAAATGTACACATATTCCTAGGATTCAGAGATCCTGAAGATATTTTATTCAAAGAGGACATAAAAGAATGGGGAAAACTGTTTGAGGTCCATCTAACAGTAGACAAAGCACCTTCTGACTATAAAGGCAATATAGGACTTATCACTAAATTAATAGAAGAAGTCCAACCACTTTCAAGAAACTCTCTTGCCATAACCTGTGGACCACCCATCATGATAAAATTCGTCATAAAACTACTAAAAGTCTTAAAGTTCAAGAACAGCCAGATATACATAAGCCATGAAAGACATATGAAATGCGGTATCCAGAAATGTGGACACTGCATGATAAAAGGCCAGTATGTATGCAAGGACGGTCCTGTGTTTAGATATGATAAAATTGGAGAAGTAAAAGAATAAGATGGCATCTATCACAAACGAATTATTTGGGAAATCAATCGTTGCACAAAAACCCAAGATAGCGATTCATAGTATTACAGGTTGTGCTGGCTGTCAACTTACCATATATTTTCTAGAAGAGCTGCCAGAATTGCTAGAGCATATTGATCTAGTGGCAGCACCCATGATCAAAGAGGAAAACTCAAAAGGCCCTTATGACATCACATTTATGGAAGGATCTGTTGTTTGTGAAGAAGATCTTGAACGTCTTAAACAGATTAGGGAAAAAACCAAGATTCTCGTGGCTTTTGGAACCTGCGCTTGTACGGGCAACGTCCAAACCATGAAAAATATCATGGACCCTTTAGAGGTGGAAAAAGCAGTCTACAAGAAGAGAAAGCATCTCAAATCGATAACCCCTACACCACTTCATACACATGTCAAGATAGACTATGCTTTAAGTGGATGCCCTCCAGATAAAATGGAGATCCTCAGAATCATAAAAGATTTTTTAAACGGAAAAAAACCTGCAGTCTATGAGAACCCTGTCTGTGTTGAATGCATAAAAAAAGAGAATTACTGCCTACTAGAACAAGACAAATCCTGTCTTGGCCCTGTCACAAGAGGTGGATGTGATGCGCTTTGCCCATCTATAAATCATGGTTGTACTGGATGTCACGGATTAAGTGAGGACTGCCATCTTAATCCCCTTGAAGAATTATTGAAAAAAAAAGGACTTACAATCAAAGAAATGAAAAACAGGATGACCAAATATGCGTCATATCAATTAATTGAAAATGAGCAAAAAAATAACCCTGAACCACATAACTAAAGTCGAAGGCCACGGTTCGTTGAATGTGGAAATAGAAAGAGGAAAAGTAAAGAAATGTGAACTCATGGCTATTGAAGGCGCTAGATTTTTTGAAGGGCTGGTTAAAGGTAAAAAGTATACCGAACTAAAAGAGATTACATCCAGGATATGTGGTATCTGCAGTTGCTCTCACACTTTAGCATCTATCTCTGCCACTGAAAATGGACTCGGTGTTGAGGTTAGCGAACAAGTCATCTTATTAAGAGAATTATTAGCAATAGGAGAAAGGATCCGAAGCCATGCAACGCATCTATATTTCCTGGCTTTACCAGATTTCACAGGACATGAATCTGCGATTGCCATGGCTAAAAACTACAAAAAAGAGTTTGCAAGAGCCCTTAAGCTTGTACAACTTGGCAACAACATTGTTGAAATGATTGGGGGCCGAGAAATGCATCCTGTTTCACCAGTTATTGGAGGATTCACACATATTCCTGACAAAGAAAGTTTTCAGAAAATATTGCAAAGACTAAAAGACTCAAGAGACGATGCAATACGGACTGCTAAATTATTTTCCTCAATAAAAGTACCCTCATTCGAGCGAAAAACAGAGTATCTATCTTTGAAACAGACAGATGCATTCCCACTTAATACTGGCAGGATTGTTTCAACCAAAGGATTGAATTTCGACTCCAAGTCTTATACTCGATTTATCCAAGAATACCTGGAAGATTATGCAACAAGTAAATTTGCAGTTAAAAAAGGGAAAGGATATATGATTGGGGCTTTGTCACGTGTAAACAACAATGTCAAATTGTTGACAAAAACAGCCGAAACCCTTTTTATGAGCAAAAAGTTAAGTACTCCAATCTACAATCCCTTCATGAACAATCTAGCCCAGGCAGTTGAGACAGTTCACTGGATAGAAAGGTCTATTGAAATACTAGAACAACATTCTTTCAAAAAAGAAGAACGGTCTAAAATTAGATTAAAAGCAGGCAGAGGAGTTGGTGTTGTTGAAGCACCAAGGGGTCTTCTATTCCACGATTACACCTATAATTCTCAAGGTGTGCTAGAAAAAGCGAACATCATAACACCTACCGCCCAGAATCTCAGAAACATGGAAGATGATATAAAAGCATATCTTCCCACCCTATTGAACAAGAAAAAAGAAGATATTGTTCTGGATATTGAAAAACTAATAAGAGCATATGATCCCTGCTTTTCCTGCTCCACACATTTTCTTAAGGTAGATTGGAAAGAATCATAAGCGTTCTAAGGTTTTATGACTTCTAAATAATTAAAAGGTTTAAAAAAATTTATAAAAGCTGTTGAATTTCACTCGAGCAATAACAATAGATTAAAATATAAGGAGGGTGATCACTTTGAAAAAAAATAAGCATAAACAATCTAAACATAAAAAGCCAACAACGAAACCGCATCCTATGATGTGGATTGCTCTGGTAGTCCTTGCTGTCGCTTTGATATTAATAATTGTTCTTCCAAGACAAGATACAACTGAAACAACAAGCGGAACAGAAGATACCTCTGCAGATGTTACTACACCCGCACCTACCCCTGAAGGAGGTGCAGTACTAACCATTGTTACAGATGAAAGATGCGGACCTGCTTGTGATACAGCAGGATTAGAAAATGATCTAAAGACCCTCTTTCCAACTATGACTGTAAAGACTGTAGAATATGGGACTGAAGAAGGTAAAAAAATATATGAAGATCTAGCGATAGGTCCTTTACCTGCAGCACTTTTCCCTACTGAAATCAGTCAAGATCCTGAGTTCTCAAAAATCGAAAAATATGTAACACCTAAAGGAGAATATCTTCAGTTAAGAATTCGGGCAGAATTTGATCCTACCAAAGAGATTTGCGATAATGAAGTTGATGACACAGGCGATGGATTGATTGACTGTGCAAGTCCAGACTGTTCTGCAGAATGGATGTGCATGGATAGGAAAGCAGTTCCTGAAGTTGAAGTATTTGTCATGTCTCACTGCCCATACGGCACGCAGATTGAAAAAGGAATACTTCCTGTAATTGAACTTCTCGGGGACAAGGTTGACTTTGAGCTTAAGTTTTGTGATTATGCTATGCATGGTGAGAAAGAACTTGATGAGCAGCTCATACAACACTGTATCCAAAAAGAACAGGAAGATAAGCTATTGCCCTATCTAAAATGCTTCCTTGAAGCTGGAGATGGAACAACCTGCCTTACAGAACTAGAAATCGACCAACCCCAATTAGATGCCTGTGTTGCAGCAACAGACGCTGAGTTCAAAGTTACTGAAAATTTTGGTGATCAGGCAACATACAAAGGCAGATTCCCTACTTTTAATGTCAACAAGGAAGGTGTAGACAAGTATGGAGTCGCAGGCTCCCCAACCTTGATAATAAATGGTGTGAAAGCATCTTCAGGAAGAGATTCTGCAAGTCTGCTAAATGCAATCTGTTATGGCTTTGAAGAAAAACCTGAAGAATGCAGCCAAACATTATCTTCAGCTTCGCCATCACCAGGATTTGGCTTTTCAGCAGCAGCAAGCTCAGCAAATGCAAACGCACAGTGCGGTTAATATTTTTTTTATTAATATTTTAATTTTACTAAAAAATGATCTGCATCATAGCATTAATTATATTTGGGATTTTAGGCATATTTAGTGCCTCACAAAGAAAGATTGCTGCAGAAGCATTTGACTGCGTCTTTAGAAAGTTAACCTTCAGAAAATGCCATACAGGCCTAGATGTCAGGCTTAAGGGCCAGGTCACTGGAAGATTGATGAAGGGATCTCCAAAAGCAGGAAGATTCATCTATAAGCATTTTGAGACCATTTCTTGGATATTCACAATCTTACTAATAGCTAGTATCGCCTATTCAGCATTTAGTGCATATAATTATATAGTGTATGGCAATTGCACAGGAGAAGAGGATAAATTTTGTATTTTCGATCCACATCAATCCCCTGAAATAAGTGGAGTGAATGGTCAATCATGCCAGGTCTCAGATTATGAGGACAAAGAAATATATCTTGTTGCCCCAACAGAACTATCTGAACATTATCTGGGATCGCCAGATGCAAAAGTAGACTTCATAGAATTCGGCTGCTATTCTTGTGAATATACAAGGGATGCACAAGAAACAGTTGAAAAGATCTTAAATGAATTTGGCCAGGACATCAAGTTTTACTATTTTCATTTTCCTCTTCACGGACATGAAGACAGCAAAAATTCAGCTATGGCTACAGAATGTGCAAGAGAACAAGGAAAATTTTGGGAATATCACACTCTCATTTTCCAAGATAATGATCTTTCAATCCCTAGCCTACAGGCAAGAGCCCAAACCATTGAGTTGAATATGACTGAATTCAACACCTGTTTATCTACTAACAGCACTTGGCAAAAAATCCGAGAAGATATTAAAATGGGGGGAGATTCCAATCTTTATGGCACTCCAACATTCTTCATAAATGAAGAAACCTTTGTTGGTCCCCAAAAATATTCAAAATTAAAGAAAATCATCGAAAAAAATCTAAAAAATGAAGGTTGAAAGATTAAGGGAAGATTTCCCATTGCTATCGAGTCAACAAACCGGCCAGAAAATAATATATTTCGACAATGCATGTATGAGTCTTCGACCTATGCAGGTCATTGATGCCCTGAACAGTTATTACAAGGAATTTCCTGCATGCGCCGGCCGAAGTAATCATAGGCTTGCATCTATTCTTACAAAAAAGGTCGATGAGTCAAGAAAGAGTCTACAAAAGTTCTTCAATGCTAAAAAGAGTGAAGAGATTGCCTTTACAAAAAACACAACAGAAGCATTGAATCTTGTGGCTAACAGTCTCGGTATAAAAAAAGGGGATATGATCCTGACCACAGACAAAGAACATAACTCCAACCTACTTCCCTGGCAAGAGGCAGTTAGAACAAAAGGTGCGGTTCATAAAGTCATCATGTCCAATCAGGATAATACGTTTAACCTAGATAACTTCGAAAAGATGATGAATGATAAGGTCAAACTTGTCTCGGTTGTACAGACATCTAATCTTGATGGAGTAACTAATCCCGTAAAGGAAATTACTAAGATTGCACATAAATTTGGAGCTCTTGTTATTGTTGATGCTGCCCAATCTGCACCAAAAGGCGAGATGAATGTACGTAAACTAGATATTGACTTTCTAGCATGCTCAGGTCATAAAATGCTTGGGCCCAGTGGTATTGGCGCACTATATGGCAAGTATGAACTACTTGATAAACTTAGCCCATTTATTATTGGCGGCGAAACTGTTTCTGACAGTACATATCACACATGTCAACTCGAAAAACCCCCTGAAAGATTTGAAGCAGGATTGCAGCATTATGCAGGAATCTTGGGTTTTGGTGAAGCTGCCAGATACCTAATGAAATTAGGTCGAAAAAACATACTTAAGCATCTGTTAAAGCTCAACAATATTATATCAGAAGAGCTCCTGCCGTTAGACAAGATTGAACTAATCGGACCCAAAGATCCAGCACAAAGAGGAGGCATCTTTAGCCTCAATATAAAGGGGACTGACCCACACATGGTGTCTGTTATTCTGGATACTACACATAATATCATGACAAGATCAGGGGCTCATTGCTGCCATTCGTGGTTTAACAATAAAAATCTGCATGGAAGCCTCAGGCCATCTCTTTATTTTTACAATACTGAAAAAGAATGTGAAACTTTTATAAATGCAATCAAGAGTATTATTTCAACTACGGGATGAGGAGGTGATTATGGTGGGTTGTTGCGGTTGTGTACCTAAGAAAAAGAAAGATAAGAAATAGGCAGTTTAAAGTGAAACAAGATATGTTCATAAAAATCATTTCTATTATTCTGATTATAGTATTGATAGCTTCATTTATCTTATTAATCTTTAAGCAAATCAATGTGATTGTCTTTTGGGTAACTATCATAGTAGTTGCGTTTGTCTTCCTGCCTCTTATTAAGAAAATTAGAAAAAGCTAGTTCTTAGGTTTCTTCTTACGCTTAAAATTCAATTTAGGTTTCTTTATATTTATTCGAATACGAGGACGACTTAGATGCTTTTCTAGGATGGTTATCATCGCAGATCTATCTACTTTCTTGAGTCTCAAAGCCAAGAATTTTTTACCTAGTACCTCCTTAACCCATTGACTAATCTCATTTTGGTCTTTATTGACATGTTCATAAAATTCTTTATCTGAAATCATCTTAAGAGTCTTCAACAAGCTCTCTTCATTCTTAACCTTATGATGTCCCATGATAAGGATTGAATCCTCAGGGGAAAAGACCATTTTTCTTCTTATATGGGGGATTTTTTGAAAATATTTCAGTTTGGAGAGCCTATGAGTAAAAATAATCAGGATTATCATCAGAACTGAGACTCCTAACACAATCAGAATCGATACTTTCAATTCATTAAAACCAAAATCAAACAGGAATGCCTTTCTTAACAGGTCTGAACCTGATACAAACGGATTATAGTGTGCAATCCGTTTCATAAGAGGATCCATAGACTCTATTGGTAAAACCAGGTTTGAAAGGAAAAGGAAGATTGTGCCAACAGAGATACCTGCAATGGTTGCTGCTTCTTGTGTTGGAGAAAGATAGCCAATTATCATACCTATTAAGGTAAATAAGGTTATCAACAGGAAAAGAGCCACCGCAGAAACAAGAATGTTTCCAAACACAGGTTCCTTAAGGAAATAGAAAGCTATTAATACAATAATTACGACCTGCACAAGTATCATAATAAAGCTAGTTATAAAATTTCCCGCGATGAAGAACTCATCTCGCGTAGCTGTTGTAAAGTTCCTAAAAAAAGCAGTAGATTTCTTTTCTAGAACAATTAGCGTACTTGAGAGCATCAAACCAATAAACATTATAACAAGTACTAGTAAGGATGGGAAGGTGAATCTGAACTGGTTGTACTCTGCCAATACAGGTTCTATTTTAGTGGTAACAGGATTTATTATCTTCTCTGCACTTTTAATCTCTATCCCGTCAATATCCTGCTTAATGGATTCAAAAGAGGCCTTGACAGCATCGATTTCAGTTTTCAAAGATTTCAGGTTGGTGGTAATTGAATCAATCTTGTTTTTTATATTCTCATTAGAAATCTTGGCGCTTTTTAGCTTAGTATCCAGCTTATCAACATTTTCAGATACCTTGTCGATGACAGCAGTCAGGGAAATGTAATGATATGTAGTGTTCAAATCATCAAGGCCTCTTTCAAGATCCCCAACGCTATCATTAACTGCATCAACCTTGCTATCGTTCTGATCTAAATAACCATATAAGTCTTCCCAATCTGTTACAATAGAGGCGCCTCTGGACTCAATCTTTTCAGCGTAGTTTTTTAGCTCCACATATCTGGAGTCTATACCTGTAAGATCAACATCAACCATCTGGAGATCTATTTTATCCAGACTAGATTTTATGCTGTCTACATCTGATGAACTGGTATCTGTATGATCCTTCATCTTAATGGATTCAAGTATCTGCTTTTCAGCTATCTCTTCAGTATTGGTAAGCACATTTAAAATTTGGTTAGTCAGTCCAACGCTTAACTGCTCTTCCTGCATATTGAGTTTAGAAGACACTGAACCAATTATCAGGTATACAATATTTAACCTGCTGTTGTCGACATAGAATTTTATTTCGCTGGTTGAGTTGGAATCCAATGAAAAATTTCCTGGAAAGACAATACAAGTATGCTGAACACCATATTTTACGTTCTGTATGCAAATATCTACAGCATCCAGCCTTTCCAGATTATAGTTGGTTTCTTCGAGCTCAGAAAGAAAAGATTTTGTCAGATTATTTAATGTAGGAGTATAATAGCCAATTGAGAAATCAAAGGTTGTAGGTTTATACAAAGCAAAGCCGACCAAAGCAACCAAGAGAAGAGGACCGAATAACACTATGAATGCAGATCCTTTTGAACGGAAGAGAATCCTGAAGTTCTTCTGGATGATTCTGAATAATTTCATGCTTCCTCCTCATCTGGTGATGGTGCTTCAAGATGTTCTTGTTCTTTTACCTCTTCAACATCAACATCCTCTTCCGCCTCATGTTTAGTTAGAGATATGAAAATATCATCTAGAGATACCCTGCTCACCTTAATATCAGTTATCTGTTCTTTTTGTGAATTTAGGATTCGAAGCAATGACTGAAGCACCTTTTGTGGAGTGTTGGTACATATTATCAGTTTAGAGCCAGTATCAGTAAAATTAACAATATTCTTTTTAGGTAATTTCTTCATAATCTTATCATAGTTGCCGGGATATGATTCTAGATGAATCTCCTGGTGTTTTGAAAATTTAGTCTTTAATCTAGTCGGCGTATCAACATCAATAATCTTATGATCTTTTATGAAAGCTATTCTAGTACAGATCTTCTCCATCTCAACCAGATGATGAGATGCAAGAATTATGGTTGTGCCTTTTTTATTTATTTTCCTGACCAATTCCATTATATTATCTCTAAGAACCGGATCCAGATCAGCAGTAGGCTCGTCAAGAATCAAGATAGCTGGATCGTGCATCAATGAACATGCAATATCAAGTCGTCGCTCCATGCCTCCTGATAGGTTTTTTGCTAATGCATTCTCAGATTGCTTTAAATCCATAAGATTTAGCAGAGTCTCAACATTCATCCTGAGGGCATCTTTAGGTAGATTATATAATGATCCAAAATACAGAAGATTTTCTTTGGCAGTAAGGTTGTGATAGAAGGAAGGTGATTGTGATGCAAAACCATAAAGCTTCTTGACATCCTCTTGCTTAGAGAATACAGATCTAAATATGGTTGCTTGCTTAAAATCTAGTAAATGCTCAAACCTGAACAGAACATCGCCATTGTCTGGCCTTAAAAATCCGATGAGTGTATTCAATAATGTCGTCTTGCCTGAGCCGCTTGAGCCAATTATGCCTAAGATCTCTCCAGCCCGAACATCTAGATTAATGTCCTTTAGAACAATTTTCTTATTAAAAGACTTGGTAACATTAATAACTTTAAATATTGGTTCTGGCATGATTTAACCTAACTAGAGATGTTTTTAAATTTAGCTAATCACTCAACAGAGAGAACACTTTATTTCTTTGATTTTATCAGTTCCCAGATAAAAAATAATAGAATAACAAAAAGACCCCCATATAGGAACCAAAGAGCGAAATGTGTATGAAACCAGGGCGTCTGTGTTACTGTTGTTACGACTTCAGCAGAGGGGGCTGCAGCGTCGGCCATAACAGAGTCAGCAGCCATCTCTCCAACTCTTGTTGCTGCAAAACTTGCCTTTTGAACTGTGAAAGAGCCTGCTGAAGAGAAAAATCGCGTAATTATGTGCATACCCGCAGATATTGCAGCAATAATTCCGATTGCAGGTAAAAATTTCTTGAGCTTATCCATAACAGAGGCATCTTCCCTTGGTGCAATGATAATATATTTATTTGAAAGCTTAAAGTGGAGCACCTCTTTACCCTTCTCAGAATAATGAAACTCATCTGCCTCAACCAACTTACTCTCGAGCAGATGCTGCAGATTATAATGAACTGTCGACAGAGGAATATTTAGCTTTTTGGAGATTTCAGTCTCGGTCTTACCCTCATTATTGGCTAGAAAATCAAGAATCTTCCTGCAGCTATCATTCGATATTACCTGAGCAAGTTTCTTTGATTGACTCTCTTTTAGAGAGACCAGTAAAAATGATTTATCTGACATTATAGAAGCTAATGAAGACAACTATATAAATATTTAACTAAACTTCAATCCAACTAGAAGTTAAAGATAGCTATCTATGCTTGTGCCTATGAGCAAGGGCGGCACCATGGTACATGAAAATGCCGATGATTACCAAAAATGCAAACACAAAGACCATGTCTGTGTTATATATTTGCTCCTCTGTAACAGTTGGTTGCTCTACGAATGGCTCAGAGGACTTAAGAACAGGCTCTTGTGATGCAAATGGATCACTAGGCTTAGTCAATACAGCTACAATTGCCACTATAAGTACACAGGCAATCATACCAAGAAGAGAAATATAAAATGATTTTTCAGCCATATTCCATCATTAAATATTTAAACATTTAAAGTTTTCGTTTTATGAACAAAATAATAATTATTGGCCAAACTCGCTCTTGATGAAAAATACAAGGAGGATAGAATCGGTCAAATAGTCTATTAATTAAGCGATGCGAGCGCCAAATTAATATTTTAAAAAATGGAATTTACCATCTCAACTAAAAGCAAGACAGAACTAATTGATATTACTGAAGAACTTGAGAAAGCAGTAACAGAGTCAGGGGTAAAAGAAGGAATCTGCTACGTCTATACACCCCACGCAACTGCAGCTATAATAATCAATGAGAACTATGATCCTAATATTTGTACAGACTTTCTAGACGCATTGGATAAAATGGTGCCAGATGGTGTTTGGAGACATGATAATGTCGACGGTAATGGTGCAGCTCACATCAAAGCAGCCATGATAGGACCAAGTGAGAGCATTCCAGTAAAAAACGGTAAACTTCAGCTAGGTACCTGGCAGAGCCCTATGCTTGTAGAGTTGGATGGACCTCGACATGGAAGACGAGTTATAGTTAATATGATTAAGAAATAATTTAATTCAGCTTTCTCACAACCCCTTCATCTGCATCAACTTCAACAATATCACCTGTCTTAAGGATGGTCGTTGCATATTCTGCCTGGATAATGCAAGGAGTCTTCATCTCTCTTGAAACAATTGCAGCGTGAGACAATAGGCCGCCTTGCTCTGCCACAATTGCGGCTGCCTTCTCACACATCATCATGATATCAGGGCTTGTGGTCTCTGCAACTAATATATCTCCTGGGTGCATTATCTTGTCTATTTCTGCAATAGCGTCATGATCTCCAAGCAAAGGTGCAATAACAACACGGCCTTTGACTTTTCCGGGATGCGCAGTCATACCCTTAACATGGTTGCTGGGTTTGTGGACACCCAGGTTATTGCTGAGGAATAAGGCTTCACCATTCGATCGCTTTTCAATAACTCGGTCTGTAACAGAAGCAGAATAACATTTCTTCCTCTGTTCGATGATCTCTTTGTCAAAGGTTTTGCCATCAAAGAGAGCGATCAGTTCATCATGAAATAGAAAGTGGGCGTCATTGCCTTCAAGAAACGTTTTAGAGATATAGTTTAGAATATTGTCAATCACACAATCCTTGAAATAATATTTATTCATAAGCTCCCTTGCTTCAAACTTGAACAGTGCGATTTCTTCTGCTCGCTTCCTAGATGCTTCATCTCCAACTTCATTAACAAGGTCAAGATATGGGAATTCTGCAAAACCATAATACCACCAGAGCTTACCGACCTGCTCAATGACCTCGACAAACTCACCCTTTGTCATGTGATCGGGAACCTCAGCATATTTCTTGACAAGGACTTCGTGCCCGAACTTGAGATATTGCTTGAAGTCTGAAAAGTATTTTTCATAGCGCTTCTGATCTGTATATATCTCAACGCCCAACCCGTTACAAGTTTTTTCCTTGTCTTTCAGGAAGAATATCTTGAACTGCTCATCCTTGTAGACTGCAAGCAGGTCAGCCTTGGCCAATGAGCCCCTTAACAAGAATCCACATTGAAGACAACTCAATACGCCTTTTGAAAAGAAATACTTCTTATATTCGGTTGGTCGGATGGGTTTCATTTTCAGATGAACTGCTTTAAGCTCATTTCAGTGGCCTTTGCGACCTGCTGGATTATTTCTTTGTAATATTCAACGCCTTTGCAATAAGGATCAGAAATGTCTCCATTTTTGTCAAGACGTGTTATTCCACATTCAGGCATTCGATCAACATATAGTTTTTCAACAGCCTGGCAATGTTTGTCTGTCATGCAAAGAACTGCATATGTATCTCCTCTTTGAACTGTCTGTTCTCTATACACTTTCAATCCAAGAGGAGGATAGCCTAGGTCCCACATTGCTTCTGCTTTTTGCTGTTTTGCCAACGCAAGCATCTTGTCGTTTGCAATAAGGAACATATCTCTTACAATATCAGGATCACTTGATTCATCCAATTTCTCCAAGATCTTCTCTTCATGGTCTGCAAGAAGTCCCATTTCTAATCCCTGTCTTGCGTAAAACAATGCATCTTTTGTCGGGATGTTTCCTGTTTGATATTTATTCACAGATGTGCCGCTGGATATTACCACATAATACTCTATGCCTTTCGCAATCAAGATATTCCATCCTTTCATCTCAGCAAATGGCGATCTGTCATGATTTCCCGAACAGACAAACTCGATTACTTTTTTATTTGTCATAAGTTTCACCTCAGGTTTTATGGAGCTCTTCTGAACGTTTGCGCGGGTTTAATGCTATGAGCCCATTTTTCTCTCCAACTCGCATCATTCTCTGGACCGAATATGTCTTCAACTCTACCGGTAAAAATCTTCAGATCTTTCCATTCATTCGTACCTTCAAGGATCCTTCCTCCTGAATAAGTTTTATCTTCAGCATAATAGTCAAAATAATACTGGACCAGAGATCTGAAATCTACTTCTTCATAGGCATTTTGAAGGTTCATCAAGAAGTTACCGCGTAGGATTTGATAACCGTACTCGTGGACTTGATGTATAATTTCAGTTACTTTTTCTCCACGCCACTTAGACTCATTTCCAATATAAGATGTACGTAAGTTCTTAGCAAATATAGTTGCGAACTCAAAATCTGGGAAGTGGTCTGCAAAAGCTCCATCGCCACTATGATTCTTTCGTTCTTTGGCTCCAAGATATACCAGATAATCACTGCCACAATCCTTCACCTTAGCCATTTTATCTATCTTGAAAAGAGTACCTCTTTGTATCTCAGGATCCCGTATGCCAAGAGATTGGCATTTTCTTGCAATCTGTTTATTGTCATATAACGTCCCGCAAACATCGCATTGGTAAAGTTTATTAACCATAAATTCGCCTCCAATTATTACTACTTAATAGTAATCCAACACATTTAAATATATCCCCACCATAACTGGTAGGTATGTATGAAGCAGAGCTTGTAAAAGAAGCAGGATTAACTGATGGCGAAGCCAAGGTTTATCTCGCACTGCTAGAGATAGGCACGTCAACCACAGGACCAATCATAGATAAGTCCAAAATTGCCAGATCATTCATCTATAACATTCTCGAAAAACTGATTGTCAAAGGCCTTGTCTCTTATGTTGTCAAAGAGAATATGAAGTATTATGAAGCTGCAGACCCGTTAAGGATACTTGACTATATTGAAAAGAGAAAGCAGCAACTAGATGAAAACAAGGAAAAGATGCTCAAACTGCTTCCAAAACTAAAGGATATCCAGGAATCAACACAGTCAACAAACATACAGGTCTTTGAAGGCTACAGAGGATTACAAACTGCTTTTGAAAGGTATCATCAAAGATTAAGCAAAGGTGATGAAGTACTGGCATTCGGAATCTACACACACCAGGAAGAAAAATACCACAACTATTGGCAACAGGATCATGTCAAAAGGGATAAAGAAGGTATAAAGAACCGTATGTTATTCAACAAAGGAACACCAAAAAATACACTTAAAAACAGGAATTCTTACAAACTATGCGAAGCCAGGTACATGGAATCAGATATCACAACACCTGCCTGGATATGCACATATAAAGATGTAAGCCAGATATTTCTCCAAGACAGGCAAAAGCCCATGGTAGTAGAGATTGTCAACCAACAAATCGCAGACACATTCCGAGCATTGTTTGAAGACTACTGGAAAAACTCAAAGAAAACCATTTAAGAGGCTTATTTTACCAGAGGATAAAGGACGTCTCTTTCTTTTGTAAAAAATCCAGGAATTTCAAAACTTAAAACAACCTTCGGCTTCGTGGTTACCTTAACAACACTCGTTAATTCATAATGTTTGAGGGTCCGGGACTCTTGCCCAAGCAGCATTTCACTAGGATGCTTATTCTTTTGCCCTGCTGCAACGTTCAAGATCATTCCCTCAGCAGCCCGTTGAAAGTTATCAGTATTAGTACTACTCGCTATTTCAATAAGGTCATTCAAAGACTCTTTTGAAGAGTAATCTCCTCGCTGAAATGTAAATTCAATGCCCATCTCACCCTTACTAAAGGTAATCACTCTTTTATCCTTGACTTGCTTCCAATCCCCACTATAATGACCCACCTGCCTCAAATCTTCAAACTCGAGCCTTTCACTAAGAAACCTGCTTTCCTGCCTGGTCAGCATATTTTGCGCAGTCTTATCTG
>CAZYIM010000004.1:36186-44298 GCA_964647565.1 uncultured Methanosarcinales archaeon | reverse complement strand
CAGTATAGTGCCTTATGGCCTTTTCTGCACGATCAACATTATATTTAATTTTCTCCCCATTAATAAGATTATTCAGGCTAGCTCCAAGCATCATTCTTTGATCAATTTCTCCTGGCATAGCGAGAGGGAATCAAATTAACTAAATAAAGGTTTCTGAAAAATAACAACAAGGCCAGGCGTAGCTGACCGCGTCCCTGTACGAAGTGCTGGGTTGAGGTCAGCAGAGTAGCTTCAGCTTCTGAAAGAAGCTGACGGCTTACAAATCCGCAGGATTTGAAAGAAACAGAGCTATGCTCTGGCCGTATGTGCCATTGTTGTTCAAACTTTCAGAAACAAAGTTTCTGATGTTTCAGGAACTCAGTTCCTCAAAACTTTGAAAAAGTTTGAAGCTCCAAAAATGTTTTTATTTTTGGTTGTTGTTATTTGGTACATATTTAAGCTTAAAAACAAGCACCTTTTTAAATACTAAAATCTTCTCTCTCTTCGTAGGATGGGTACTTGACTACCGGTGAGCCCATGATTGAAAGGATTTAAATATCTGCTCTTTCTGGTTTACTGAGGAAAGTCCGCCCACTATCGTAGCCACTCTTGGAAGGGAGATCCTTAATAGGGATGGCAACCACTCAGAAACGAGACCCCCAGACTTAATGGAATGACGAAGCGAAGCCAAAGGTGACTGAGGCGAGTTAACCTTCTGACGTCGGTCTGGAACGGATGAAACGGTGAGCCCTGGTTTGTGCAAGCCTTTGTGCGCTAAGTAGAATGTCAAGACGCTCTGCCTGATTACAGAGAGCGACAAAAGGCGGCTTATTCCCATCCTACACTTTCTTTTCACCATATGATGATAACACAAATTTATATACCCTCTCAGATTGCCTATTCCTGATGATAGAAATTAAGATAGTTGGCAGGGGAGGCCAAGGCGGCAAGACTGCTGCAGCCCTGATTGCAGAAGCTGCGATTGAAAAGGGTAAATTCATACAATCATTTCCAGAATACGGCGCTGAAAGGCAAGGCGCACCAGTCTACGCCTACACCAGAATCGATGATAAAGAAATCCGAATACATTCAGGAGTTTCCAATCCCCAAATAGTCGCAGTTATCGACCCAACCCTACTTTTGGCTTTGCCTGTAACTGATGGCATGCCAGATGATGGCGTCTTAATAGTTAATACAGTTGATTCTCCTCAAACAGTAAGAGAAAAACTCAATTTCAAAAAGGGTAAGGTGTTTACGGTCGATGCAACTCAGATTAGCATAGACCTTTTTGGAAGAAACATCCCAAACACACCTATTCTTGGCGCAATAGAAAAAGCTACTGATCTTGTTTCACTAGATACCCTGAAAAAAAAGATATCAGATCATCTGTTACATAAGATTGGCAAAGAAAAAGTCGATAAAAATATTGAGGCTATAGAAAGAGCCTATAATGAGGTAGTTGAAGGATGAAAAAAGGCTGGAAAGATCTGCCTGATGCAGGAAAAATCCTGGAACCTGGTAACTCGAAAAAATATAATACAGGTGATTGGAGAACTTTTAGACCTATCCGGGACGCAGACAAATGTACCAACTGCCTTATCTGCTGGATCACTTGCCCAGACTCATCAATTCTTGTTAAAGATGGCAAACTTACTGGCATCGACATGGACCATTGCAAAGGCTGTGGCATTTGCGCAGAGGTCTGTCCTGTCAAATGCATTGAGATGAAAAAGGAGACTGACTTAGAATGAAACCAAAAGCACTTACTGGAGCTGAAGCCGTTGCAAATGCAATGCGACAGATAGATCCAGATGTGGTTCCAGCCTATCCGATCACTCCACAGACGCCGGTCATGCATGCATATGCAGACTTTGAGGCTGATGGAGAAGTATCTGGAGAGCTGATACGGGTTGAGTCTGAACATTCTGCTATGTCTGCAGCTGTTGGCGCTAGTGCAGCCGGTGCCAGAGTGATAACAGCTACAGCTGCTAATGGTCTGGCACTGATGTTTGAGATTGTCTATATTGCAGCATCCACAAGACTGCCTATCATGATGTGCGTTGTAAACAGAGCGCTATCAGGACCTATCAATATCCACTGCGACCATTCTGACAGCATGGCCTGCAGAGATTCTGGATGGATGCAGATGTATTCAGAAAACAATCAGGAAGCTTATGAGACTGCAATCTTTGCCATGAAGTTCGCTGAGAAAGCCAGATTACCAATAATGGTGTGCATTGATGGATTCATTACCAGTCATTCTGTAGAGAATGTAACCTTATTTGATGATAATGCTGTAAAAAAGTTCATTGGCGAGTATAAAGGAGACTGGCCATTGCTGGATGTTGACAAGCCAGTTACCTACGGCCCTCTTGATCTTTTCGATTACTATTTTGAGCATAAGAGAAAACAGAGCGAAGGTATGTTTACAGCCAAAGCCCTCTTCAAGGACGTCGCTGCTGATTTTGAGAAGACATTTGGCAAAAAGATTGAAGAGGTAGAAAAATATAAGCTTGGCGACGCAGAAACAGTCATAGTAGCACTCTCAAGTACATGCGGCACTGCAAAAGATATTATTGACGATCTAAGAGAACAAGGTATGAAAGTTGGTATGTTAAAACCAAGATTGTTCAGGCCATTTCCTGCATATGAAATTTGCCAAGCTCTCAAAGACAAGAAAGTCATTGCAGTCCTTGATAGATGTGAAAGTTTCGGAGCAATGGGCGGACCCCTCTTTTCAGAGATCAGATCTGCGCTCTACGAACATAATAATCCTAAGATAGTCAACTATGTCTATGGCCTGGGGGGTAGAGAGATAGGTAAAGAGCAAATCGAGACTGTTTTCAAAGAAATCGAAGAATATAAGCAAAAAGATATCAAAGATTATGTTAAATATCTTGGAGTTAGAGAATGAACCTCAAAGAGCTTAGCACAAAACCAGAAAGATTGGCGCCAGGACACAGGATGTGCCCAGGATGTGCGGCAACCATTATTGCAAGGATAGTCATGATGGCAACAGACTGCCCAATTGTTGTAACTAATGCAACTGGCTGCTTAGAGGTTTCTACCACGATATATCCCTACACATCATGGAGAGTGCCCTGGATGCACAATGCATTTGAAAATGCAGCTGCAACATTATCAGGTATTGAAACTGCTTATCGCGTCCTAAAAAGAAAGGGTAAGATTGACAAAGAAATCAAGTTCCTAGCATTCGGCGGTGATGGTGGCACATATGATATCGGACTCCAGTCATTAAGCGGGACTCTGGAAAGAGGTCACAATGTACTATATGTCTGCTATGATAACGAAGCCTACATGAAC
This sequence comes from uncultured Methanosarcinales archaeon, assembly GCA_964647565.1. Taxonomy (GTDB): domain Archaea; phylum Nanobdellota; class Nanobdellia; order Woesearchaeales; family CAZYIM01; genus CAZYIM01. The sequence goes on along the minus strand of CAZYIM010000004.1, from coordinate 40,995 downwards.
ACAGGCATCCAGAGAAGCGGCTCGACTCCTTTTGGAGCCAGCACCAAGACATCACCAGCAGGCAAAGTAAAACAGGGCAAGGAGCAGTTCAAGAAGGACCTGACTGCAGTTATTGCAGGTCACCACATACCCTACCTTGCTCAGGCATCACCTCATAACTATGCAGATCTTTTCAGAAAGGCCCAGAAAGCCTTTGAAGTTGACGGACCAACTTTCCTCAATGTTATCTCGCCATGTGTGCCTGGTTGGAGATATCCTATGAATAAATCCCTGGAGATGGCCAAGATTGCTGTAGAGACATGCTTCTGGCCATTGTTTGAGATAGAGAATGATGTATGGAAGCTCAACTATGATCCTAAAGACAGGAAAAAACCAATCGAAGAATGGCTCAAGACCCAAGGAAGATTCCGACATCTCTTTAAACCAGAAAATGCGCATATGCTAAAAGAGATACAGGAACATGTTGACAAGGAGTGGGAAAAAGTAAAGAAGAATTGCGGAGTTGAATAAAATCATAGAAATTCTTTAAATTTCTAGAATGTCAAATACCAGGAGGTTTTTAAACATGCCCAAAGTCACAATTGATTATGACAAATGCGATGGATGCGAAACATGTATAGGTGTGTGTCCTGTCGAAGTCTTTGAAAAGCAAGGCGACAAGGTAGTAGTTGCAAAAGAATCTGATTGCATCGTCTGCCGCGCATGCGAAACTGCATGTCCAAAGGAAGCTATAACTGTCGAAGATTAATTCTAAATAAGATGAAAATCTATTTTGAAAAGGAAGAGAAGACTGAAGAGATAGAGTTTGAAGGAACAGTTCTCGAATTATTGAAGAAATTTAAAGTAAATTCCCAAACTGTGCTTGTTTCAAAAAATCATAAGTTAGTCGAATTGGATGAAGTATTGTCTGATTCAGATAAAATTGGTATATTAGAGGTATTCATGGGTGGATAAATGAGATATGCAAGACAAGCAATGTTGAAGCAAACAGGGAACTGCGAAAAAGAGATGAAAGAGAAAGCAGTTGTTGTTATTGGCCTAGGCGGTATTGGTTGTTTGAGTGCTGATCTCTTGGCGCGTTTTGGAATAGGTCACATAATTCTGGTTGACAAAGATGTTGTTGCGCTCACAGATCTTCACAGGCAGATTTTATTTAACGAAGAAGACATAGGCAAGAAAAAAACTGATGTTGTCTTGGAAAAGCTGAAAAAAACCAACTCAGAAATCAACATAAAAGCTATTGAGATGGATGTTAACAACTTAAATATTGAAAAAATTTCTGCTGCAGATATCATATTAGACTGTACAGATAATCTAAAGACCAAGCAAGCAATAAACGAATATTCCAAAAAAACAAATACGCCATGGATATTTGCTGCAGCACTCGGGATCAAAGGAATGGTCTACTCAATAATCCCTGGAAAGACTAAGAAAGGATTTGAAAAAATATTCGACCATAAACAAAGCAAGGGCTGCACAGAAACAGACGGTATTCTCAACACAGCGTGTAACGCAGTGGCATGCATCCAGGTAACTGAAGCCATAAAATTTTTGACTGGAAAAGAAAAGACTCCTGATCTTATTGTCATTGATATATGGAATGGTAAAATAGAAAAAATAAAGATCTAATTCTATCTAATCAACCTGACCGTTTCTTTGGCTATTAACATCTCTTCGTTGGTTGGTATGACCAGCACCTTAATGTTTGAGTCTCTTGCAGAGATATCAATCTCCTTGTTTAGCCTGTTTTTCTTGTGATCAATCTTGACACCAAAGTGCCTCAACATATCGCAGGCTTTTTTCCTTATGAAATGAGCATTTTCACCAATGCCTGCTGTAAAGACAATTGCATCCACAGAAGGCAAGACTGCCATATATGAACCGATGTGCTTAGCCAGCTTATAGGACAGCATATCAAGAGCCAACCTGCATTTTTCATGTCCATGAATAGCTTTCTCATGAATCACTCTCATATCAGAATAACCACATATGCCCAGAAGACCAGACTTCTTGTTAAGGATGTTTATTATTTTGTCGTCTTTCAATTTCAGTCGTTCAGAAAGATATGCAACAATAGAAGGGTCAATATGTCCCGACCTGGTACCCATCATTATACCTTGTAATGGTGTAAAACCCATCGATGTATCGATAGATCGCCCGTTCTCAACCGCAGTGATGCTGGAACCATTTCCAAGATGACAAGTCACCAGATTACATTTTCTTAATCCAAGCAAGCGTTTAGCCATAATAGAAACATATTTGTGCGAGGTTCCGTGAAAACCATACTTCCTTATTTTAAACCGGTTATAATATGTATAAGGAATAGCGTATAGAAACGCATGCTTCGGCATCCTGGCATGAAAACCTGTGTCAAACATGGCAACTTGCGGCAATTTAGGCAATAATTTCTTGCAGGCCAAGATACCTGCAAGGTTATGCGGATTGTGAAGAGGCGCCAAGGCAATCAGTTCTCTAATCCGGCGTGTTACTTCACCAGTTATGATGACAGGATCTTTATAATACTCACCACCATGTACCACTCTATGACCTATGGCCTTAACTGTCTCCAGATCTAATAAAGCATCTACTGTATTCAAGACCAGCTTTACAGCGTCTTCATGATTCCCCATCTTAGAACCAATCACTTTCTTATTATGCTGAAATTCGTACTTGAAAGCGCAATTAGGCAACCCAATAGCCTCAACAACACCTTTTATCAGAATCTGTTCATACTTGGATTCTATAACCTGAAACTTCAATGAGGAGCTGCCCGAATTTAATACCAGAACATTCATTTTTCACCTTTCTCGTCAAACTTTGTCTCAACAGCAGTCAGGGTAGCTAAATCAACAACATTTTCAAATCTGAAATATTATTTAAATGTTGTGACTAAATTATTACAGCCAGATCACATCTCTAAACCAGCTCATATCCCAAACTCGGCTGTTTACTTTTTCTTCAAAAGCACCCCCCTATCTATGAGAACCTTCATTGCTTTAGCAGCTTTCAAAGGATCATTGTAATCAGGAATTCCATTTTCTTCAAGCAATTCCGCTCCAGATCTACTGAACTTACCACCCATGTATGTACTGATTATAGGTTTGTCAGGAAACCTCTTATGTGCATCAATTATCACCAAAGCATCTTTTTCAGATTCTGTCATTGTTTGGAGAGTTTGTATCACTATGAGACCTGCAACATTATCTTCCTGCAGAAGCAAATTTACTGCCACCTCATATCGTTCAGAAAGCGCATCTCCAATAATATCAAGAGGGTTGCTTCTTGAATATGCAGGATGCATTTTTCCACTCTTATCAATTTTAGTAAAAACGCGTTCGGATAATTTTGCAAGTTGGATGCCAATAAGCTCACAGTAATCTGCAGCAAGAACTCCTGCTCCCCCTGCATTTGTCACAATAGCAATGCTATTTTCCTTCGGGGAAGGTTGGTTGGCCAATGCTTTTGCTAGATCAAACATTTCCTCAACACTATCAGCCACTATTACTCCACTCTGGTTCATAGCCATCTTAAATATTTCATAAGAACCTGCCAGAGAACCTGTGTGGGATGCTATCGCCGCACTACCAGAATCTGTTCTGCCCGCCTTCAACAAAATTACGGGTTTTTTCAAGGAAACCTTCCTAGCTATTTCCATAAATCTTCTGCCATCCTCCACCCCTTCAACATACATAGTTATTGCTTTTGTCTGTTTATCTTCTGCAAGCCATTCCAAAAAGTCAGGAAAATCAAGATCCGCTTTGTTGCCTACACTAATCACAGCACTAAAGCCATACCTTGCCTCCACAGCCCAATCTATTATGCTATCTGCCAGAGCTCCTGATTGGGATATAAACGCAATATCTCCATCAGGAGGCATTGTAGGAGCAAAACTAGCATTAAGACTAGAGCAAGGTCTTATTATCCCGAGGCAATTAGGCCCTACTATTCTTACGCCTGCTTTTATTGCAATCTTCACGATCTCTTCTTGTATTTTTTTTCCTTGGTCTCCCAGTTCAGCGAAGCCTGCGGAAATAATTATTACAACTTTCACTTTCTTTAACACAACATCCTTCATTATCAAAGGTAATAATTTTGCATTTACTGATATGATTGCCAAATCTATATCATCATTAATCGTCTGAAGATTAGGATAACAACGAAATCCATCTATATTTTTTGCGTTAGGATTAACAGGATAAATCTTGCCTGGAAAAGGCCTGCAGTATTTACATTTGAAAGCACACCCTTTTTTTAGATTCCTGACAATTCCAAAGCCTACACTTTTAGGATCTCTGGATGCGCCAATTATCGCCACATTCTTTGGATTGAAAAGTATATCCAGATTTTTTAAATCAGATTTTTTGATGGATTTTGATCTGTTTTTTGTCATTTTTCAAACCAAGTCTTACATTAAAACTCTTACATCAACAACCTTAGCACTAGTCTCATTCACCATTACAGGATTTAAATCAATCTCCAAAGCTGTATCCATCTTCATCACCATAGCTGAGAACTTTGAAATCATATCAGCCAATAAATCAAGATTCGCTTTTTTTTCTCCTCTGACACCTTTAAGCAAATTATAACCTTTAGTTTCAGACATCATCTTTTTGGCTTCATCAACACCCACAGGTGCGATCCTTAAGGCAACATCATTCAGAACCTCAACATAAATTCCTCCTAATCCGAACAAAATTACAGGGCCAAATTGCACATCACGTTTCATACCTACTATTACCTCTCTACCTTGCATAACTTCCTGAAGCATAACACCCCTGACCCTTGCTTTCAACATCTTCATCTTACCAA
>CAZYIM010000004.1:0-36176 GCA_964647565.1 uncultured Methanosarcinales archaeon | reverse complement strand
CATAAGAGAATAGGTTTGAACAAGCTCGGCTTCATCATTAATACCAACAACAACCCCGCCAGATTCAGTCTTATGAATTACATCTGGAGAAATCACTTTCATAACAAGAGGGTAACCCAGTTTGTTTGCACTCTTCATAAGCTCTTTTTTTGTCTTGCAGACGGCGTATTTTGCAAAAGGAATCTTATATTGTTTAAGAAGCTGTATGGCTTTATTCTGAGTCATCAATCTGGATTGTTTTAATGTGTTAGCGCACATGAGAGAATTGGGATAAGAACTAATATATAAATTTATTTGACAACGGGTTTGCTTATTCTTCTTGAGTTTCTACAACAGTTATGGCTGCAACATCAACAATGTCCTGTACATTACATCCCCTGCTTAAGTCATTCACTGGCTTGTTAAGTCCCTGTAGTATCGGGCCAACTGCGTGTGCGCCGGCTAACCTCTGGACAAGCTTGTAAGCTATGTTTCCTGAATTGAGGTCTGGAAAAATCAGGATATTTGCATTTCCCTTTAATTCAGAATTTGGAAATTTTTTTTCACCAATCTCAGGGACCAACGCAGCATCAACCTGTATCTCTCCTTCAACAATAAGATCAGGAGCCTTGGCCTTGACTATTTGAGTTGCTTCTCTGACCTTGTCAACTAGCGGATGTTTTGCGGATCCATTAGTTGAAAAAGAAAGCATTGCCATTCGGGGTTCTATTCCAAATTTCTTTGCAGTCTTTTCAGTATCAATCGCAATAAGAGCAAGATCTTTTGCGTCAGGCTCTATCTCTACCGCACAATCTGCAAAGATAATAAGCCTTTGCTCTAACATCATAAAGAAAACACTTGATACTTTATGGAATTTTTCATGAGTCTTGATTATCTGCAAAGCAGGTCTTAAGGTATGTGCTGTCGGGTGGCAAGCGCCTGAAATCAAGCCATCTGCGTTTCCAAGATGCACCATCATTGTCCCAAGATATATTGGCTCCTGTAAAATCTGATGGGCCTCTTCAATTGTCATCCCTTTCCCCTTTCGCAACTCATACATCGCATTTGCATATGGCTCGTAATCTGGAAAATTCTGAGGATCGTGAATCTCAATCCCCTCAAGGTTCACATTTAGCTCTTTAGCCTTGGAATTAATCTCATCAGGATTGCCAATTAATATAGGCGTAGCGATTTTTTCCTGCACCATAATCTCACAAGCCTTTAGAATCCGTTCATCTGTGCTTTCAGGAAACACCATCCTTTTGTTAAGAGAAGTTGCTCGTTCTTTAATATTGTTTAACATGTCCTGCACATCTAACACCCCTTTTAATAATTATTACAACAGGTAAGTATGTATATAAATTTTTCTAATGAAAAATTTAGGTCAACGAATCGTTGATACCCTTTAAAATTTGCTCCCAAAACTCTTTTGCAGCCTTAGGCTTATCAGTATTAAATCTGTCAATCCAGTCTTTAAGCTCTTTATTATCAGGATCTCCACTAAGATTCTTCTCTAAAAAGCCTTTGATGATGTCAACAACTCTGTTTGACTCCCAAAAGACAGGCTTGTTTCCCCAGTTGATCTGCTGCACAAGCTTCCTATGGTGAGAATAAAAGTCAATCTCTTCCTCGAACAGATCATTTACAAGACTTTCTATAAGCTTCTCTGCCCAACCTCTATGGAATCTACACATACCTGTGTTGTCCATGTATAACTCTTTTGTCATGCGTTCTGTGTTTTTCTTGCCTAATTCATAAGGTGGCAGAAAATCAGAGCCATAATACTCAAAATACTTACCCATGATAGGCATAGGCGAAAACATGCCGGGCGTCCAGTATTGGTTTGGCACCATACACCCATCTTTACCAAACGCAATGAAAACAGCATGGTTTATCGTGTCAATATTATATCTTTGATCCAATGCTTTAGCGGCATTCCGTATACCCTGTCTAAACACATCACATTTATCATCGAACAAGATCCTATTGAGTATCTCAACACCAAGATCTGCATTGTGCATGGAATCTGCAACAATATCAAAATTGTCTGGATCGAACTTAGGATCCTGTGAAATGTCAAAATCCTCTTTCTTGATCAGTCCTTTTGAAAGGATATCCAGTATCCATGAAAGCAAGCCTCCAACCTGGATTGCATCAAAGCCCATTGTGTCAGCATGATGGTTAAGCTTTTCTGCAGCTCTCTGATCAAATATTCCACTGTTGGGCCCGAGGGTTTGGTAGGGTTCATAATCTTTTTTGAACCCATTATTCATCTTCTTACAGACAACACTACAAGGCTCACCACAATGCTTGAACTGCTTTTTTTCAATGGTCTCTTCATTGAATTGCTTGAGGTAATGGTCCACAACAAAACGCTTATGGATATCAAGTCTTTTCTCTTCAGAAAAGTAAATAGAGCTATAGTTAAAGCAAAACATCCAGCCTTTTAACTTGGTGTAGTTCACTCCAAATGTTCCTCCTGAGTTATATGTCGGATCAAAACGATATTTTTTAGTGACATCAATATCAGTACACACCATGCTCTTGTTGAACTCATCCATAAACAGCTCTTGGATCTCGCCTTTGTCATCTGCAAACTCATCAGGATTAACAAAATTACCCCCATATACAACAGCCACAATCTTATGTTCCTGTACCAACTTGGAACCAAGACCACCCCTTCCAGCCCAACAATCAACATGATTAGGTCCCCCCTTCTCAATGGGTGCAGACATTATAGCACCAATCCTTGTTTTTTGAGCTGCAGGACCTGTCGCTAATATCCTGAAACTTTTATAATCAGTAAACTCTTCATGATATTCATCATAACAATACTTCTGTAAAGCATATGTCCCTTTCAAGCCCTGATAATCTCTCCATATCGATTCGACATCTACATCCTCAAAATCAACTAAAAGCTGACCATCTTTGAAATTGATCTTTAGAATTGAATGTTTATCACAACAGCCCTTGATACAGACATAGTTAAGGCCTGTCTTATGAAATACAAAAGCAGCTCCACCCATAGTTGAGATATAGTAATTCTGCCACAGAGGAGAATGGCCAAAGAAAATCAATCTCTTTGCGCCAGGAATAATGGAACCAGCTAAGATGCCACTTCCAAAACAAAAGCTCTCAGGATCCTTTTTTGCCTCACTTAGGCCAAAATCAACAGGACCAATAATATCATCATCATAGAACTTTTCCACCTTGAACTGCTTACTAGTAGCGTCAATATAGGCTGCTGTTTGATCAATCATGACTTATCCTCTTTTTTACAAAGACATTTACAGATGATCTTAGGCATCTGGTTCCTGTTTTCCTTAGTTACCTCGAAAATGAGGAACTTATAAGGGAATTTCTCAACAAATCTCTTAAGCAGAATCTTCCTTACAAGAATGATACACCTCTCCAATTTAAGGCTCTCTTCAGTCACTCCATGAAATCCCTTCCCTCTAAGCTCTAAAGAGCCATATTCATCAATGATTATGTAACCTTCCTGGTCCCATGTGTTTTTTATGGCTTGTTCACCAAATTCAATGGCCGAGTTCAGGATATAACAATGCCCGACCTTTTCACAGTTGTTCATCTCACCCAGATAATAGAACCTCTGAGACTTGCCTCCTATTTCTTTTATCGTATGGCGTTTGCACAAAATACCTCCTACAGGAACATTATTCTTCTGCAATAATGCCATCATCTTCTCAACTACAGTTGTCTTCCCAACATGCGGTTCAGATGTTATTATTACGTTCATTTTTTAGAGTAAAGGTACTAATATGAAGGCTAAAACTGAAAAAAGTATTGATATGAAGTAATAAAACCTTGATCTTAATACTTGCTGAAGAGGTATTCTCATATTAATCAATTTCACAAGATTCCAACCTAACAAGAAAGTTACCATGGCTAGCAAGCCAAACTGCCATCCTTCAACCAATAGATATTTTATAAGACCTGCAAAACCCATACCTAACCAATATTTATGCTTGAGAATATAGGCAGCTGCAAATACAAACCCTGTTGCTGCTAAAAAACCAGTTCCAAATCCTGCTGCAGCATTTACAATCTGACTTTCTTTTAGTTTATCTGTGACATATAAGACAAGCTCAAAGGCAATGCCTCCAAGCAATATAGCTATCATGGGTCGGAAAACATTGCTTCCTTCTATAAGAAGGTCGAGGCTTTTCAAGGCAGCAGCAATTATTGCCATTGCAGTTCCAGTCCATCTAACGCGATGCGCAGATCTGACAAAACCCATCAATCCAGCTCCAATAGCAGTCATGATCTTACCTGTCCAAGGATGCAATCCAATAAAATGAAGAACATTGCCTAATGTTGCTTCAAGTATGCCCCAAATAGTACCAAAAAGCAGAATACTAAAGAGAATAGGAAGAAGGTTTTTAATTTTCATCTTAACAGCTAGTTTTCAGGTTAATTTTAATAATTTTCGAAAATAGAAATATTTCATAAAATCACTAAATAGTTATACAATTTTAAAGTCTCCAGAAAAGTAAACTTTTTAAATTAGGAAAATCAAGATTAATAAATGGAAATGAAAAACATCCTGATTACAACATCCATTTTAATACTTTTACTTCTGATATCTGGATGTACTGGAAGCCAAACTGTTTATCTATGCAAAGATGGCTCTGCAGGGGGTGGACAGGAAATTATATCCACCAAGGTAACTTATTTTTGCCCGGACGGTAAAAAGGCAGAAAACTACAATGAATGTACATTTGAACGAGTACTGGTAACAGAAAAAAAGGCCAGGAACTATGCAGAGAATTTCTTAAGATCATCTGCCACTGTTTTTAGCGCACAATCCTCTATCATCAGCGTCTATCAGGAGCAGGGGCAATGGTATGCCCAGGGCATCCTTTCCAAGAGGGATGTGACCAGCATAGATACTCTGCTCAAGATTGATGGCGTCAAGGGTATTGTAACCTGCGTAAGTAACTGTGCGTATCTCAATTCTACAGAACTTGTTTGAACGTAAGCCAAATCAGCTATAAGTGTATTTTTCGATAGCTGAGGGTTTACCTACAAAGTATAATAAAATTTATAAATTAAACCCATATTCTAGCTTCCATGTCAAAGGACAGAGTCACTATGCCCTCTTCGGGGGCAGGATTAACAAGATATTTTGATGAATATAAGTCCAAGATAGAATTCAAACCAGAACATATTATCATTCTTGTTATTATTGTTATCATAATTGAGATTCTTCTACATTTACAAGGCACAAAATGGTTAGGATTGGGGTGATTAAGGTTGCTACCGGGAATGAATATGAATTCTAGGCAGATGCGACAGGCCATGAAAAAAATGGGCATCTCCCAACAGGAGATGAACGCAAAAGAAGTTATCATAAGGCTTGAGGATAAAGAAATTGTCATTACGAACCCTAATGTTGCTAAAGTCAACATGATGGGTCAGGATACATATCAGATAACTGGCGAAGAACATGAGCGGTTTATTGACACTGCGCCAGAAATTTCTGAGGAAGATGTCCAAACAGTGATGGAACAAGCCAACTGCACCAAAGAAGAAGCAACAAAAGCAATTGAAGAAACCAATGGCGACCTTGCTGAAGCTATACTGAAGCTCTCTTCGGATTAACATAGAATTATTATCTTTTGTCGATAAATTTATATATTATAGAACCATCACTTTTCCTATGGAGCAGTTCCAAGAATATAGAGATCTCGCTATTAAAAAAATAAGAATTGCAGACCACATGCTGGTCATGACTTTTCCGATTGTCAACGATCCCAAACTGCTTTTGGCTGTACTTGAGAATGTCTTTTCGAGTCTTGATAATGCTATGACCTCATTATTGTATTATGAGAGGCTTTTTAAGAGAGTGCCACCATTCCAAGAGTCTTTTGACTCAAGATTTAATGTCTTTAAGTCCAGTTTAATCGAAAGATATAGAATAGATAAGGGTTATCTTGGTATGATCCAAGAAATCAGGGAGCTATTAAAGGATCATAAAAACAGCCCTGTTGAATTTGCTAGGAAAGACAAATTCGTAATTTGTGGAGCTAATTATCAAATGAAAACAATATCTGTCCCAGATATAAAGAAATATATATCTAGGACCAAGCTATTTGTGAATGAAATGACAAATTTGGTGAATAAAAATGCAGGAATCTTTAAATGACGTATTGAATGATGCAAAAGAAGAGCTTAAGAGAGTCGAACATATGATATTTGTAAGTTTAAAATATACGAGAACTGTCGATGTTTTTCAAAATATTATCAGCAGGATGGTGGATTGCTATGATTATTTACTCGAGGTTATCCTAATAAAGGCCTTGGATGATAAAAAGATTGCTGCAATGCCCGATTCCCCAATCGAAAGGGGTGAGTTGTTAAAACAGAATTTTGAAGATGATGAAGTCATAAAAGACAATGTCAACCTATATTTCCTATTAAGAAAACTTATGAGAACTAATAACCCTCAAAAAGAGCAGGAATTCAGAAGACACGTAACCATGATAAGCTATGTCGATGGAAGAAAAGAAATCATCAACATCGACATCATAACTGAATACTATCATTTTCAAAAGAAGTTTTTTGAATATATTGATAAAGTACTAATTAATCCGGAGGAAAAATGACTAGATATATATGCGTCATATCAGGTAAGGGCGGAGTTGGAAAGACAACAACTGCAATCAACCTTGCATATGCATTTCATAAATATGGGAAGGAAAACATTCTGGTAGATGGAAATCTGACAACACCCAACATCGGAATCTATATAGATGCACCTTTGAAAAATAATACCCTTCATGATGTGATTAAAAATAAAAAGAAAATTGATGAAACAATCCACACTCATACTACAGGCATTAAACTGATTCCCGGCAGTATTTCTGTTAATGATCTTCAAAATATAGATAACAGAAAGATGAAAGATGCACTACATGATTTAAAGGGCAAAACAGACGTTGTAATCATAGATACTGCAGCAGGTCTTGGATCTGAAGCCATTATGCCCCTTGAAGCCTGTGATGAGGTTTTGATTGTAGCAAATCCTGAGCTGGCCTCAGTAACAGAGGCCTTGAAAACAGCCCACATCGCTAGAAAGCTTAATAAGACTACATTAGGTATTGTCTTAACCAAATCCAGGAATGGAAAAGAGGATATGGGTGACCAAGAGATAGAAACCTTCCTTGAACTTCCCATCATTGCTAAGATCCCTTATGATACTAATGTTAAAAAAGCTGCAAAAATAAAGAAACCTGTCCTTCACAGCCATCCAAAAAGCAAGGCATCTAAAGAATATTTCAACCTTGCAAAACAGCTTTTAGGGGAAAGCTATGCAAAACAACTGGAAGGTGAAGAGACGAAGGGTTTATATCATTATGTTTTGAAGAAATTAGGCCTTGTTTAATTCCATCTAATTATTCTAAAAATGAACGGATTAGCTATTGTTGAGAAAGGAACAGAGCAAGTTATGGCAGATGAATTGCATACTCTCTTCAATGCAACGAAAGTTGCTGTCTTACAGACTGCTGTAAGCTTTAATGTTGATAAAATAGAGGATTTGATCAGAATCATCTATAAAACAAGGACTGCTAAAAAAATTCTGCTTGAATTTGGAAAGTTCAATGCAGATAATAAACTAGATAGCACCTTGAAAAAAATAAAGAAATTAGTGGAAAAAACAGCATTTAAAAAATGGATAACTTCTGTTGATAGTTTTAGAGTCAGATGCTTAAGAAAGGGTAAGCACAATTTTGTACGGAATGATATTGAACGAGAGGTTGGCGCTTTAATCATAGAGGTTTTAGGGAAAAAGCAGTGCCCTAAAGTCATTATGCGAAATTCTGACCTAACTGTTTTCATTTATATCATTGAAAATAAAGGTTGGTTTGGAATTGACATGACTGGAAAAGATCTGTCAAAAAGAGATTATAGGGTTTTTAACTATCCAAGATCGCTCAAAGGCAATATTGCTTACACTGCACTAAAGCTTGGAGGTTATAAGCCGGGAGAGCTGCTGGTAGATCCATTTAGTGGATCAGGCACCATTCCAATCGAGGCAGCTCTGTGGTGCACAAATAAAGCACCTAATTTCAGGATTGAAGAGTTTGCTTTTATTAATATCAAAAGCATCAAGGATGCTGCGGAAAAGGTTATTATTGAAGAAAACAAGAAAATTATAATTCCTGACAAAAAAATATATGCTATAGACTTTTTGCTCAATAACATTAACACTACACGAAAAAACAGTAAAATTGCGGGTGTGCACGAGTACCTAGAGATTACGAAAAAAGAAGTTGACTGGATGGACACGATCTTCAATAAAAACTCTGTTGATAAAGTTGTAAGCCAACCACCGCCGTTTTCAAAAAAATGCAGAAAGAAAGATGTTGAAAAATTATACCAAGAACTATTTGTCCAGGTAAAAAATGTAATGAAACCCAAAGGCAGGATCGTATTGGTAGTTTCAAAAGACGAAGAAATTCTTGGACTCGCAAAAAAGCATAAATTTATCTTGGATAAAGATCATGAAATTTATACAGGTGAACAAAAACTTAAAGTATTGGTTTTTAAAAAACAAAAAAATATTTAAATTTACAATATAAAAGATAGTATGGGGGGTTTAAAAGATGCAATGTGACATGTGTGGTTCTGATGAAGCTGAAATATTTAAGGCAGAAGTAGAGGGTGTTGAGCTAAATGTTTGTAGTAAATGCAGCAAATTTGGCAAGATTCTAAAAAGAGCAGTATCACCCCAAAGGAAAAAAGAAGAAAATACTAGACCAATTTTACAAAAAAATGATGAAGAAGTAATCCAAATAATAACTTCAGAGTATTCCAGCCTAATTAAGGATGCCCGCGAACGATTAGGCCTTAAACAGGAAGAGATGGCTAAGAGAATAAAAGAAAAGGAGTCTTTAATCAACAAGATAGAATCTGGAAAAACCCGCCCAGATCTAAATCTCGCCAGAAAGATAGAACGTTTCTTAAAGATACGCCTGATAACCCAGCATATTGAAAAACATAAAAAAATACAGGCAGGTGCCAGCAAGGCCCTGACCATAGGAGATATATTAAATATAAAAGACTAGATCGGCTTTAACTTTATTCATTATATCACTCCATCGCTCTCGAGAACAGATAAAAGCTGATCTCTGCTATGAAATCCCTGATAGGGTTTGCCGTTTACCACAAGTGCAGGAACCTGTCCAATATCATACAAATTCCTTAACTGCCTAATAGCAGGATTTTCAATATTGGCATCAAATGAATATACATTAAAGACTGGATTCTGTTTATGTATGTATGTAAGGATCTCCCCTTGATCTTTGCAAGAAGGACAAAGTTCATCAATCGTATAGAAGTACAGGATATGGTTCTGAGTCGCGTTACATTTTTTTTCGGCGTCACGCAGTAGAAGAACCTGTCTTATTTCTAACAGATGATAATATTCCTTCAATTCCTTGACCAGTTGATTCTCAGGTCCTAGTTGAGATTCTAGGAAAACTAGCTTATTGCCAGTCTCATAGAGTTTCAGATTAAGGTTGGATATATTAACGACACAGAGCTCATCCTCTAATAGCTCATATTTTAATTCAGAGCCCATAATTTCGAGACGCAAATCTGTCTGTGCGTTCAGCACATTATCTATTTTCAAAGAGCTGAAAAAACTCCCCAATAGTATACCAATAATGAAAATTAAAGTTGTTAGAGCAAAAGCAGTTACATATCTTCGTTTATTAATGGCTTTTCTTTTCATAGTTCTTGTCGCCCCCACAGTATTTTTTTGTTAAAGATTCTATAAAATAAAGCAATAGCCCACCAAAAAGAAAAAAAGAAGATATATAATAAAGTATAGGGTAAATAAGACATCTTAACACCCTGCTCTTCACCAGAATACTGTTTGGCTACAATGATAATTAATATTCCTAAGCCTAAAAGTAAAAGAGTGAACCACGTTAAAGCAGAAGTATTAATGAAAAAAGGTCGAAAACTGAAATCAAACCAGGAGGACCAATCATATCCTGAAAGGTAGAATGTCCTGTAAGTAAGTACAATTCGTTTAATTGCGAAATAGATGGCAAGAGCAACCACGACCATCGAAATAAAAACCGCAGCCAAAGAACTGGGCAGTATAAACAAGCCAAGATTACCATATCTCTTACTAAACATATGCCTATAGTTCCAAAAGTTATCAAGCATACCCCTGTACCAGCGTATTCTTTGGCTTAACAGCCCTTTAAAAGTTGGTACGCCCACTGTATAGACATTAACATCAATTGCATTTTCAATTATATACTTATGACTCTCAATCCTTAATGCTAATTCAGTATCTTCGGTCAGTGTTGACGTGTCGTAAAATCCATGTTTTTTAAAAAAAGATATCCTGTAAATTGTAAAGGGTCCTGGAGTGAACGGAACGCCTCCTAAGAAAGACATGACTTTTCTCATAAATGACGATGCTAAAAACTCAATAAACTGCATCCTCTGGAAAATATTATGCGGTTTCCATATTTTTATTGAGGGTGTTACAGCCATCACTCGCGGATTCTCAAAGTATCCAACAACTTTTTCCAAAGCATCAGGCATTACAAAAGAATCCGCATCTAGAGCGCCTGCCAATTCACCAGATGCTCTTTTCAAAGCATAGTTAATACTATCACTTTTTCCAGAATTTTTCTTCTTTAAAACAACAACCCCTTTCTTTTTAAAGCTCTTAGCAATATCATATGTTTTGTCTGTACTACCATCATCAACTACAAAAATTTCCAGTTTATTCTTAGGGTACCGAAGATTAAGTAAAGAAGTTAGGGTCTTTGCAATAGTCTCTTCCTCATTAAAAACAGGAACAATAATAGAAACCTTAGGAAATTTTTTTGGTTTAGGATTTTTCAACTTTCTCTTGTTTTCAAAAAAGTTAATAAAATATACGAGAGTGAAAAAAAGACTTAAATATATCACGATATAAACAAGGATTATATCCCACCGCATTATTCAGTACCACCTGTATATTCCCATATCTCATATCCTTGATACGAGTAAATATTAATAAACTTTTTGCTAGATTTCAGCAAAAAGAGAAGACCCTCAAGTGGCTCTTGCCAAAGTAATCCTTCCTTCATATCTTCATGTATAAAGATATACTTAATATTACTTTGTTGGAACAAAGTCTCAACAACCTCAAGATCCCTTGAAAAGAAATAAGGTGAGCTTTGATTATATAGAGTTGTCGAATAATCAAGAGAAGCACTAAAAAGTATTCTTTTCTCTGCAAAATATTGGATTAACGTCCCATAAGATGGGTGGCTAAGAACTGTTCCAGAAGGCTTGTCTTGGAGAAATGAAAGAGCAGAAAGCATTTCTTCGGAAGGTTGAGATTCAATTTCAAACTTGATAAATACAATAACAGAAAAGAGGATACCGCAGAAGAGGACCAGCGAGGTTATCTTTTTTAGCATGTTGAGCGACCATTTTCTTCGTATTAGATAGTTGAAACCCATACTTGCATATAAACAAAGAAAGAAAAGAAAGAAAAACCGGACGGGCAATATGAAAATAGAAAGAGCAACCCCGCCAAGGGCCGCAAGATTGTCAAAAACTTGTTTTGTATCCCGTCTCCAGTTCAAAACCAAGCCTATGAAAAACAAAAGCACAATAAATACTGAAAAACCTGTAGATGCACCAAGATCACTTATGAAAAACCTCAAATCAGGATTTGATACAAATAGCTGAGATATATTTATTGAAAAATTCAACAATATCATTGAAATTAAGATTGTTATGGCCAAAACAGGTATTAAGATAATGAAACCTTTTTGTAGCCTCTTATATTTCACAGAAAGAAGCAATATTATAAGAAGCACAATACATGCCGAAAAAAAATCTGTAAGCATCACCAAGGGCAACAGTATGTATGCAAGATATTCTTTTCTAGCGAATAGAGCATAGATTATAATTGTAGAAAAGCAGATAATCAAAGTATACTTAGACAGGACAGAGAACAGAAAGACAAATAGGGGAGACAGTACAATAAAAAGCAAGAGAAAATATCCCTTATAAAAGCTTACCTTCAGCTTTTCCAGTAAAAGAAATATGAAGTATACAGTTATCATGCCAAAAAGAGGTGGCAAAATAATGGCAAGAATCATAACAGGCAACAAAAAAGATAATGCAGCTATGAGATAGTGAACCAAATTAAAAGAATAGTTTTCCTGCTGAAGCCAGTCTTCAGATATTATTCCATCTGTCTTTATTTGCTCAGCAATTCGCATATTATAATATGGCTCGCCACCATGCGGAAATCCACTCCCAGAAAGAACACGTGCTAATATCGGGAAAAATAAGATCAACAAACAACCTATAAAAAGCAGACTTAGTTTTTCTCTTTGAGTTGTTTTCATTTTAAATCACATTTGACTTTGTAGATCAAAATAGACTGATTATATACAGGTTCAAAACATTCAGGATCTGATGCATAAAAAAGAGCATCAGGATCATTTTGATTTTTAAATCGGTTTGAAAAGTATATATAATCTACATCATAACGGGTTAGCAACTTGAGTGCATCAATTTCCAGTCTAGCAGAAAACAAATCATTGATATCACTATACCGTTGGTTTATGTTGGATACAAAAAGAAAGCTTGGATCCATCACATTTTTTCTTGACGCAAAGTAGTTCATGATATATCCCTCTTCAACACGGGACAGAACAGAACTGTCTTCTTCAGTGTTGCTTTTTAGCCAATTTAGGGCTTCAACTTCTTCAACAGAAGGCGTATTCAGAGAAGAAGGTGCCAAGCTCAATATGGGTAAAACTGAAGAAAAAAGGAAGATGACTAACAATATTACTAGAACAGGGATGATTAATTTTGAAAATTTTGTCTTTGAAAAGAAATTAAAGGTTAGTTTAAGCGAATAAGATGATAAAATCACCAACAATATACTAAGAACCATCAATCCTACCTGGAATGAAATTAGCTTTAAAAGCAATAAAAGAAAAATTGAGATTACAAAACTTACAATCAAAGAGATGGATCTCTTTTTTTGTTTGAAGAAGTTGGCATAGATGGAGTATACTCCAAAGAAAAGGGGAACGAGACCAATAAAGAATATTATCTGAAACAAGCTCAGGTCAACATAGTATCTGGTGAGCAATACAAATGGTATATTCTGCCAAATAACACTAGCGCCATGAGCAAGGAATGCTTTTTTGTACAGGATAAGATTAAACCAGAAAATAAAGAACGTGATAAACATAGCCATCTCAACCTCTCTGGTGTTAGTATCAAGGGCCTGAAGTTTTACAAGCACGAGATAAAACAGTAAAACAGGGATTAATACAAAGGAAAATGCATGCGTAAAAACCAAGAGTACAACCAAGAGTATAGCCAGACGGGCATAGAGATCCTCGTTAATGCGTAGAATAAAGTAGATGAACAAGAAAACCATCGGAAGCACCAGAGAATATGCGGGCGCTCTGTTAAATGTGTTGAAAAATAATATAGGGATAAATGCTGAAAAAAAGGCGCTTATAACAGAAACAAGTCGGTTTTTTGAAATGTAAAGAGATATAAAAAAGACCACCAAGACAAGTAAAGACATAAATATATTAGGCAATATCTTGACCATTATCTGTGTTGGAATGAACAGGCCAAAAAAGGCAAGCACATAATAGTAAAGAGGTGAAAAGACATTAGTTCTGCCACTATAGCTCAGTTCATCAGAGTAAATAGGCAATCCTGTTGTCTTAATAGCATCTACCTGTCTTAAAACATTATAAGAATCATAAGAAGTATATGGGCTTTGAAAACTGAAGAAAAGCCTTATTGCCAAAGCTATTAAACAAATGATGAGTACCCAAAGAATAGCCGTAGATCTTTTCATAATTAGAACTAGTTAGAAATGTTTTAAAAATTTTATTAAAAAGTTATTCTTCTTCGGGGTTATACGACGGTATAGCTGACTTATTAATAATCATTATATCGCCTATACTCTTAACAAGCTGATGTGGCACAATCACGCCTTTTGCAGAGCCCAACACCTTGTTCAAGAAAGAATTTTTTGTTGCTTTAACTCTCCAGCCAAAGACTTTGTTGTTGGTAAGGATTGCCTCCTCGATATCTCCAAAATAATCGCCTGTATCAGTAAATACTCTCATGTCATAAGTTTCCGCCAACCGTTTCATTTTTAGCATGTTGAACCACCTTAAATTGTTATGTCTAAATAAAAAATATATAGGTTTATAAATTTTTCTAAATAGCGGGTTTGATAATTAAAGTCAGGGGTTTTCGAAAACTATATAAATAAGAATTACAAATCATAAAGTAATCTTGAAAAGAGAGGTGTGTATAAAATGGTCGTTGATGAAATTGTTGCTAGCAGAATAAACGTAATTCTTGCCGTCATTGTGGGTACTTTGGCTGCAATTGTCTACAGCTTAAGGGTTCTTGTTCTCATGGAAAGAAGAGTTGCAAAGATGGATAGAAATATCGAAAGAATGACGCTTGCAATTGCACGAGAAGAAGTTAAGATTGAAAAAGAGGAAAGACGTATTGAGCGCAAATTAGATTCTCGCCCAAAAAAGAAAAGATAAAATATCTTTTTTTATTTATTTTTCTACTAATTCTTCAAAACTTAGCCCACGCCTCTGTGCAAGTTCTAAATTAACTACATAGTTCTTCTCTGTCTGTTCCATATCATCTATAGTGAAAAAATACCAGGGATGTCTTAAAAACCGTACAGCAATCCAGGGCTCGGCCCCAAATTTTTCTGCAAAATACACTAGAGCATTGATTTCTTCAATAGGAAAATATTTTGATTTGTCGGCGGTGAGTTTACATTCAATAGCTACTTTTCGCAGATTGTTACCAGCCACAACATCTGGTGAAGGATACTGTATAGCACCACTACCCGCTGCACGCATAGCGGCCCAGCCTGCTGCCCAGAACTTATGAATCAGATCTCGCTCAGCGTTAATACCCTTGGATTTTCTGGACATAGAAAAAAAACTATAATAGTTGTTTAAAAATTTTCTTAATATTTATCAATATAAGAGTAAACATATTATATTAAGGTTATTATTCTATTAAAAAGGAAATAGCCTTGCAATTCATAAAAACAAGATTGTTTTGCCGATAAATTTATAAAGAAGGGCCAATTCAAGGCGTTTAGGTGATATGATGACTACAAAGAGATGTATTCCTCTGGCTGCAATGGAAAGATTGATTAAACATGCGGCAGGAGATGTAAGAGTTGCAGAGGATGCTAAAGCAGAGTTAAGAGATTTTCTCGAAGAAGTCGGTGAACAGGTTGCAGTATCAGCATATGATTTTGCTAAACATGCCAAGAGAAAGACAGTTAAGGCCAGCGATATCAAGCTTGCTGCAAAAAAAGTTAAACCCTAATTATAATTTTATCTTCATAAAATCATAAGAACCGACTGATTCGGGAAATATAGTCCTTGCTTCTTCTTCAAGATCATCAACAGTTTTATATCTTTGAGAAAAATGTGTTAAAATCAGTTTTTTAGCTCCTGCGCCCGTAGCCATGTGTGCTGCCTGAGCAGCAGTCATGTGTTTATTAGTGACCGCTTTTTCCTCTAATTTTGAGCTGTAAGCAGACTCACAAATCAACAGGTCCGCTCCCTTCGCTAAATCATTTGCATTTTGGCACTCAGAGGTGTCCATAATGAACGTTATCTTCTTCCCCTTAACTATAGATGAAACATCATCAGGAGATATATTCTTACCCCTAAAGACAACAGATTTGCTCCTCTGAAGCTTACCAATAAAAGGACCTTCCTTTAATCCTAACTTTTTAGCATGTTTCATATCAATTTTACGTCGATCTTTTTCTATAAATGAAAATCCCAGGCAAGGAGTGGAGTGGTCAAGATAAGCACAGTTCAACAGATAGTCTTCTGTCTCGTAAAATGTTTCGATCTTTTTTGGATCCAGTTCAATAACATTCAAGTCAACTTTATTGTCAAAAGCACACATTTCCAACATGTGTTGTACCCTCCCTTCAGAACCTTTTGGACCAAAAATTGTCAGGCAGGGTTCTTCCTCCTGATTGCCCAGCGTCTGGATTAAACCAATTATGCCAGACACATGATCTCCGTGCCAATGGCTTATTAAGATCTTTTTCACCTTATTCCTGTTGATGCCTGCAATATTCATTTGCCGCTGAGTCCCTTCTCCACAATCTACTAAAATGCCGTCAGACTTATAGCTAAGAAAAATTGCTTGTACATTTCTATCTTTGGTTGGCACCATACAAGATGTGCCTAAAAAGGTTAACTGCATAGTCAACTAGAACGGTCATTTCCTTTAAATGATTTTCTAAAAAAAAATTGTATAGGAAAATTTATAAACAAATTATTTCCTCTCAAAGTTATATGGCTAAGAAGAAAAAAACGTCTAGGACTAAGAAGAAAAAGGCTGAAAATAAGGAGATCGATCTAGATGTGAGTTTAGAGACAACAACAGTGGAACCAATTTCTTCTGAAAAACCTAATGAAGAGAAGAAAGCCAAAAAAAGAAAGACCAAGATCAAGGCATATTTTGCAAGAGAAAGAGTAATAACTGAAAAATCAGATCCTGCAAGAGAACTCTATAACCAAAGTAGGTTCGGGGTTGTCCTTGAGGATGGTAAGATCCAATTATCACTAATAGAAGGTCTTTACTTGATGGAAAAAGGTAAGGTAAACATCTACGACTATAGGAAAAAACGTATCAAATTCGAAGATTATGTTAAAAAAGCCAAACGGCTTGAACCCCATATCTGGATCAGGTATTGCGTTTTTAAGGATATCAGGGACAGAGGCTATATAATTAAGACAGCCCTTAAGTTCGGTGCAGACTTCAGGGTTTATGACAGAGGCATCAAACCAGGAGAAGATCATGCAAGATGGATCGTATACCCTGTTCATGAAGGCTCCACTATGACCTGGTATGATTTCGCTGCAAAAAACAGGGTAGCTCATTCAACCAAGAAAAGACTCATGCTGGGCATTGTTGATGATGAAGGAGATGTAACCTATTATGAAGTCAAATGGATGAGGCCTTGATCTCTAAATAACGAAACATTTATATCCAATTCTCTCTTAATTTTTCATGATGATACGTAAGGAACAAATTCTAAGTTTTGTAAGAAGAAACGGCCCGACAATCCCTAACCAACTAAAGAAAGAGTTCGGGGGGGATACCACTATTTTTGGAGCCATTCTCTCAGAGATGACCCAAGCCCATCAACTAAAGGTGTCTAACACAAAAATAGGGGGCTCTCCTGCCTACTATATACCTGGCGAGGCATACAAACTCCAAAACCTTTTCAAGTACCTTAATGAAAAAGATAAGAGAGCATACGAGCTCTTAAAATCTAAAAAGATTCTTAGGGATAAGGCACTAGATCCCCTTATGAGAGTTGCATTAAGGAATATTAAGGACTTTGCCAAGCCTCTTGAAGTTAACTTAAAAGGCCAAACCCATCTATTTTGGAAATGGTATTTGGTTAAAAATGAGTCGGCTGAACCTGTAATAAAAAGAATGTTGGGCATAACTGCCCCTGCACCTCCAACAACATCTCCACCTCCTAAAAAGACAGTTGAAGTAAAAAAACAGATTCCTCCCAAACCAATTGAGAAGAAAATAGTAAAACCTTTGCCTGTAAAAACTGAAAAAAAGCCAGTACAATCTTTACCCGTGCAAAAGAAAGTTGTAGTGCCCTCTCAGACAATCAAAACAGTCGATGATACGATAAAAGATCCTTTCTTAAAGAAACTTATAGGCTATTTCGAAGAAAAAAGAATCCTCATTGTCGATAAAAAGATCTTAAGAAAGAATTCAGATATTGAACTCAAAATAACCTTACCTACCACCTTGGGCAGAGTTGAGTATTATTGCAAGGCCAAAAACAAGAAGAAATGCAATGATGGGGATCTAAGCTCAGCCTATCTTCAAGGACAAGCCAAAAAGCTGCCAGTTCTCTTCATAACAACTGGAGAAGTCACAAAAAAATCAAAAGACAAGCTCAATAGTGAGTTTAAGGGATTGATTCTAAAGGAGATCTAATAATGGGAACCGCAATCATGGATATATTAGAAAAAGAAACCATAACGCTTGAAGATCTAAGTGGAAAAACACTTGCAGTTGATGCATTCAACATGCTTTATCAGTTCTTATCAACCATTCGACAAAGAGATGGAAGCCTGCTTACAGATTCTAAAGGGAATGTTACCAGCCATTTGACTGGTCTATTCAACAGAGTCACAAAACTTATGCAAAAAAAAATCAAATTGGTTTTTGTTTTTGATGGTGAACCACCAGAACTAAAAAAAAAGGAAAGAGCCAGAAGAAAAGAGGTCAAGATTGAAGCACAGAAAAAATATGAAGCTGCTAAACAGGAAGAAGATCTTGAAGCCATGAAAAAATATGCTTCAAGAACCTCTTTGCTGACTAAAGATATGGTTGAAGAAGCCAAGAAACTCTTAACAGCGTTAGGCATCCCCATTGTACAAGCACCTTGCGAGGGTGAAGCACAAGCAGCGCATCTTACCCTTAAAGGTGAGTGTTATGCTGTTGTCAGCCAGGACGCAGACTCTTTATTGTTTAAAGCTCCTCTTGTCATAAAAAATCTCAATATTACTGGTAAAAAGAAGAAAATCAACCAATTAAGATATGAAACTATCAATCCAGAACTGATATCCCTCGACGAGAATCTTCGAAAATTAAATATAAATCAAGATCAACTTATCGTATTGGCCATGTTAGTCGGAACAGACTTTAATGCCAAAGGTATCAAGGGAATTGGCCCGAAAAAAGCTCTTGCTGCTGTAAAAGAAAGTGGGGCTGATTTTAAGACTCTATTTGCTGAAATGAACTGGAGTGATTTCTTTGAGTTTGAATGGACAGTATTATTTGATTTATTAAAGAATATGCAGACTACTGATGATTATGTTCTGGAATGGCAAGAACCTAATAGGGATGAAGTCAATAAGATACTAGTAGAAGAGCATGACTTTAATGTGGATAGAGTCTCTGGTGTCATGGACAAGCTGGTAAAAAGTGAATCTGAAAAAAAACAAAAAGGGTTGGGTGAGTTTTTCTAATGCAATGGTATGTTTTTGCACTCGGAGCAGCAATCTTCTCATCAGCAGCATGCATTGTCCAGAAGAAAACCTTGTTCAAAGAGCATGCAATGGAATTTGCTACTGTATTATCTATATTCACTTTTGTCATTTCTTTGATTTTCCTTCCTAAGGTCAATTTCGATATAGGACTCATCAGTTATGTTGTTATCTTTATCGCCTCTGTGCTAGGATCCATCGCATTCCTGTTTGTTGCCAAAGCAATAAGGCATCTTGAAATATCTGTATCATCACCTATGCTTAACTTCGGACCTGCCATCACAGCATTTGCAGCATTCCTGTTCTTAGGAGAACAGCTTACTGGACGTCAACTGGGAGGTATATTTATCCTGCTCATCGGAGCTTATGCACTAGAGGTGGATCATAGTTTTAAGCATCTAAAAGATCCTTTTGTAAAATTGATAAAATCAAGGCATATCCATTATATCTTCGTAGCATTGATTCTCTATTCAATCAGTTCTGTTTGCGACAAGTTTGTACTTAACAATGGTGTAGATCCAACCAGCTATATTGTCATAGTGCATTTCTTCTTATGCATAAATTTTATAGTGATGATTAACCTGATGCATGACGGTTTCAAGGGTATTGCGCATGGAATAAAGAATGCAGGCATCTGGATTCTCCTTGTAGCAGTGTTTACAGTGACCTACCGGTTCTTACAGATAAATGCAATGTCTCTTGCTTATGTATCTTTGGTCATTCCGATCAAAAGATTATCTACTTTGTTCTCGTCGATTATCGGGGGAAGCATGTTCCATGAAAAAGGTCTTCCTATAAAGCTAATGGGCTGCATAATCATGATCTGGGGAGTGATCATGATAGTTATTTAGAAAAATACTAGATGACCATTCTATTCAATCAATTTATGTTCTTGCATAAATTCAAATATCGCACGGGCAGTTATGTTGTGTGCCAGCTCATTTGGATGTTGATCTGTAGGTGCCGCCCAAAGCTCAGCGTCAGCATATTCCCTATAATAAGGTAAAAGATCCAGAACAAGAAAATCATTCTCCTGTCCATAGCTCTTAATCTTATCATGGATTGACACGAAAGGATATGTCTCATCCAGATGATAAAGCAAAGGAAATATGACAAGGATAAATGTGCTATTTTTCTCTTTTGAGTCCTTATCCATCTTGTTTAAGAGATTAAAATGATATGTTGATGAAGTATCCTCAAATGAATTCAGATAGGATTTGATAGTATATTCTTTAATTCGCCATTTGCGTATGCTATGGTAAAAATATCTGAAAATAGCAGAATTATATTGGAACGAATTAGAATCAGTACCACAATTATTATAGTCAATCAAATCTTCGCATAAGTTATCTCGGGTAAAATCATTTAATACAAACCCATAAATTATGATGTTAAATGATCTATTCTTGGTCTTTTCTAGAAATTCCTGCATCACAGACTTCACATTATGGCCTTTCTTTCCACTATTTAGAACCTGATAGTCAACTTTTTTATTCTCTTCACTTAATAATGTTTCAAGACGGGTTAAATATAAATCATCATATCTGACTCCCTGACCCCATGCAAATGAGTCCCCCAAACCTAGAATCTTAACATCTTTATCTTCATCATATGCCAAGTAAATACCCTGCTTTTCAGGAAGTCTATACTCGTTTTTATCAAAACGATAACGTATGCTATATATTTGGTTACCATAGGGATCTATCCTCACAGCATCATAATAGCCCCGGGGATTAGTAAAATATTCGCTCGAGTGAGTATTGAACTGGGGGTATTTGGGTCCAAAAATACTGAAAGCTAATTCAAAGATAACCGTCATGATAACTATTGTTGCTATAGCTAGAAGAATTTTATTAGATATATCCCTCATCATAGTGAGATAGCGTTTATAAGTTAAAAAGTTTTTTGATTCAATCTGGTTTCAGAAGCTTTAAATAAGGCATTTATTCAACCAAGTTTATGTTAACACTAAAAGTACCTCTAAAAAAGGCTGAGAAAGTAAAGCGAACTCTTATGAAAAAAGGGTTACTTGATTACGATTACAAGTTTTCTAAGGATGAACAATACATCTATTACCCTATCAAGAAGAGGTTTTCCACAACTGAAACAATAATCAATAAACAATTAACCAAAAAAAAGAAAGCTGGATCGCTCAAAGACTCTCTTGAAAAATCTCTTTCAAAAAAAGAATTAGCTCTGCTCAGGAGAGCATATGATGTTGTCGGTAGCATTGCCATTGTTGAGGTTCCTGAAGAGCTTAGGAAAAAAGAGAAACTGATAGCAGAGACCTTGCTTCAGAGTAACAAGATCATCAAGACTGTCGTAAAAAAAGCAGATATCCACGGCGGCACTTTCAGGACTCAAAAGATGAAATACTTAGCAGGGCAGAGGACCAAAGAGACAATCTATATCGAAAATAACGTAAAACTAAAACTAGATGTTGAAAAGGTCTATTTCTCTGCAAGATCGAGTAATGAAAGAAAAAGAATATATCAGCTTGTTAAAAACAATGAACTGATTCTTGTTATGTTTTCAGGATGCGCACCCTATCCTTGTGTTATAGCAAAAAACAGCCAGCCCGAAGAGGTTATAGGAATCGAACTTAACCCAATCGCACATAAATATGCTGAGGAAAACATCAAGTTAAATAAAATCAGTAAAGTGAAACTCTACAAAGGTGATGTAAATAAGGTTGTTCCTAAGCTTAAAATGAAATTCGATAGAATTCTTATGCCTCTTCCTAAAGGCGCAGAAGATTTTCTTGACGCTGCGCTTTTTGCTTCAAAAAAAGGCACGATCATTCATTTCTATGAGTTCTTAAGAGAAAAAGAATTTAAGTTAGCAAGGAATAAGATCACAAAGATATGTAAGCGAAACCAATTGAAATGCAAGATTCTAAGAACAGTCAAATGCGGACAATTTGCACCATATGTATTCAGAGTATGTATTGATTTTCGAATAGAATAAAGAGTGCGTGCTCGGTAGTTACTTCCGCTCTTCATTGCTTTCGCTCAGTGGGTGTTCACTTCCCTCATTGCACGCACAACAATAGTGAGATTGTTAAGTTTAAAAAGTTATGTGTGAAACACAAAGGTGTTTGCATCCAAGTCATTTTAGAAAACAAATTATTAGAGAAAAATTTATATACTGACAAAAATTATTTGCTAGAGGAATAACATGATTACATACATTTTATCTGGTATACTGGGAGTAATAAACATGATTCTATGGGGATTATATGGAGATTCATTAGTTGAAAAAATTCGTGCATCGAAAATACTGCGTAGCATAGTTATTGGTATTCTGTGGAGTATTTTATTATTCTTTATAAATCCTAATTTACCCCTATTGATTGTTGCATTGGTTATAATAAGTTTAGAAAGAATTACAACAGAAATTTACAAGGCTTTGATTAGAGTAGAAAATCAGAATAAATATAAAATTCCATCAGATTTAAACATCAAGATAAACTACCAATTAAAATTTGTAACAGGCGTATTTCTGATATTGATAATTGGGTTTTTAATATATTATATAGAAATTTCTATGAATAAAATATATTTAACTTTGATTATTGGTTTTATTGTCGCCCTTGGAGGGATGCTAAAAGATGCGCCATATGAAGGTTTTGATAAAATTAAATTTTTCCGTAGTCCTTTGGTTGCAATTGTTGTAGGTTTGGGCATTAACTTTTTGTTTCCAAACATACCCGGAAAATATTTCTTATTATCCATAACTGGAGGAGAGAGAATCATATCTGAATTCTATAAAAAGATTTTTAGAGGTAGAATTCCTGGGAAGTTTAAGCAAAAAGAATTTAATAAAATTTGGGTAAAACAAAGAAAAAAATTATTAGTTCTATATTTCATAGACATAATTGGATTAATAATTCTCGCATTTATTTAAAAATTGAAAAATGAAATTCGCCTTTAACGTCTTCTTCATTTTTCAAAACAGAAAAAAGTAAATTTACAATTCATGAGGCAACCCTATCTAACAATAAAGAACGAAAAATATAATTTTGAACTTCTCTGTCTCGCTCCAACCACTCTACTTTGTTATCCAAACATGTGCAGGTAATCCTGACCTTGACGCTCTTCTTCTTTCTTGACCTTCTTTATACCGTCAAGAAAATCCTTTTCCTGGATTTTAATTCTGTTATCTCTAATGGCAAAATAACCTGCTTCTGTACAGACTGCATTTATTTCAGCCCCTGAAAACTCTTCTAGTTTATGATGTATCTTGTTGAAATTTATATTTTTACTCAAAGTCATAGCTTGAGTATGAATCTTGAATATTCGTTTAATACCTTCCTTATCAGGAAGAGGCACATCTATCAGTCTATCAAGCCTGCCGGGCCTAAGTACTGCAGGATCAAGAATATCTTTTCGGTTAGTACAACCGATAATTTTTACATTATCCAAAGGCTTAAATCCATCCAACTCTGCTAAAAACTGCATAAACGTCCTTTGTACCTCCCGTTCTCCTGAAGTTCCTAGTTCTACTCGTTTGGCGGCCAAAGCATCAAGTTCATCAATAAAAATTATGGCCGGTGCTTTCTCCCTGGCCATATCAAATATCTCATTGACCAGTTTTGCACCTTCTCCAATAAATTTCTGAACCAGTTCTGCAGCCACTATTTCAATAAAGGTTGAATTGGTTGATGCAGCCACCGCCTTTGCTAGCAGGGTTTTTCCTGTTCCAGGAGGTCCATAAAGCAGGATGCCTTTAGGAGGTTTAATACCTACTTTTTTGAAAAGCTCGGGTTTTTTCAAGGGAAGCTCGATTACTTCTTTGATATCCTCTATTTGTTCATTCAATCCGCCAATATCTTTCCAGGTTATTGTGGGTTTTTCAATGATCACAAAGCTCTCTACATTGAATTTTTTAGTAGAATTAATCTTATCCATCACAGTAAGGTTTTTTTGTTCAACGACCACAGAATCACTCGGATTTAGGTCTTTTAGCTCTGCACTAATGTTTACGAGAAAATTATTGCCATTTGGAAGTCTGATAATAGCATTCTCTCCAAGCACTTCAATTATTTCAGCCACTAACAAGGGAGGAGTCCTGAATCGCTGCAATTCTGTTTTCAAGTGATTTACTGTCTCTCTAAGTACTTTGTTCTCTTCTTCAAGTTTATTTCCATTCTGTCCGTTAAGTGGCTTAACGTTCGTATATGAAAAAAATGCTTGGTCTATTTCTTCCTTAGATGCCATTTTTAAAAGAAAATGGAGCTGTATTTTTAAAGGCTTTGTTTTAGACCACAAAATGACCCTTTTTCAGGATATAAAACCTCTTTGAGCCTTTGACACCGTAGATGTCTAATTTTTGTTTTTGGGCATTTATTACAATATCATAATGATACTCAGTGTCTTTATCTGGTTCAAATCCTGCGCCCAATGCTATATGGATCATTTTGGCTATTTTTTCATTCACAATCAAATAATCACACAATTTGGCCTGGGGATTTGTGTTGATCGCAAACTCTCCGATGTTGTTAAAGTTCTTTTTCTTCATATTGATAAGAGGTTGCGGCAAGGATTTGTTCTTTTCAAGGACCATTAACCTTTTCCACGCTTCAGCTTTCTTCTCATCCAGCTTTGAAAGGATTTTCTTAGGTCCCGACAAAATATTATATCCTTTTTTACTACATTCGACAACCAATGGTTGTTTAGGATTAAGCACATAACTCCTATCAACACTTATTACAACATCCCCATAAAATATACCGTCAATATATTCGGGCGTAACAAAGGCCTCACCACCAGGAAGATTAGCCATAGTACCCGTCTTGATACCTTTAAGCTTCAGAATATCCTGGTTTACTAGGTTTCTGGTCTCCACATCAGAGCCTTTACATAATCTATGGCTCTTACCGCTCTTAAGATATACCTTAAAATTGGAAGTTTTGGATTCCACTGCAACATGATCCGACTTATTCACGACAGATCGGATCTTATCATCTCGTCTCTTCATTGCCAGCCAATCAATATTGCACGTCTCGATGAAGATATCTATAGGTAAGGTCTCTGTGAAACACACCCTAGAAATTGGATCTCTATCCTCATATGCAGATTGCGCATACCAATCGAACTTATATATGAATCCTCCAGGGCTAGGCCATCTGCTCTTCTTGTTATCAGTAGGGTATCCTATAGCCTCTCCAAACAGGTGCTTACCTCCATACCCTTTAGCGTGTATGAAAAAGCTTGCATTATTGGTCTTTAATCTGTTCAATTTCAAAAGCCTGGACAGAACCTTGAACTTCTTGAAGATGGGCTCAGAAACATTCTTTTTCAATTCACAGCCAAGAAGAGTGGTAGAAAGCTCACCCAATCTAGGAGCTTCATCCAGCATCGACCAGCGAGCTGTCGAAGCTTTCATAGACTTAGAGTTCTTGATTGAACTTGCCATTGCCAAAGAAATTGAAAAAGAATCGAGGTAATCCTCTAAAGGCAGCTCTGTATGCTTGGCATCTGGAACAAGTTCAAATCCGATACCAACCTTCTCAGATGATTTAAGATCCATAACCTGCGACCAAATTACCTTACCTGTTTTTAAGAGATTGTTCCATTTATGAGTCTTATACCATTCTGTTTTAAACTCCATAAATAAACCCTTGCTTGAAACAAAGCATTGGCCATCTGAAAATATCTCTAAGTCAGGCCTTTTGAAGATCTTTTTGAACTTACCCTTGGTCTTTTTTTCAACTTCAGCAATAAATGCCTTAAGAGCTTTTGTTTTAGTGTTAACCACACCTTTCTTGAGATTATCAAATGTATCCCAGACGTCATAGAGCGCCTCTAGACCTTCTGAGTCATCTCCAATTACGCTGACAGATATATCTATTCCCAGCATGTAGGCTGCCCTTGAAAGAGGAGCAATAGAAAAATATGCATTATCATCACCAAGATGCATGAGTATAAGAATTGTCTTTTTCTTATATGGCGTTAGCTTTTTCTTGTAATAGTTAACTGCACTATTGAATTGTTTTAGGTTGTATTTCATATTTCAAGACTTTTTATTGGATAATATAAAAGTTTTGTTTTCAGCAAGGAAATTAATTTTATTTTTTACCAAAGTCTTTAATAAAAATTAGGTGACGAGGGCTTTGGGTAAGAAACTTATGCCCTTTTTTTGTCACAAGAATATCATCTTCAACTCGTATTCCAATCTTGTTATAATATCCAGGTTCAATAGTAAATACCATGTTTTCATCTAAAATGACTTTGGATTTAGGTGCTAAGGCAGGTTCTTCATGTATATTAAGGCCTATACCATGACCCAGGCTATGGATAAAATATTCTTTGTCTTTCCCAAAATAATCTCGTGCAAATTTATCCAGAACAGCAGCCTGGATGCCTGGCTTTATCTGCTTGATAGTCTCATCCTGTATCCATACTATCTTGAGATAAAAATTTAATTCCTTTTCACTGGGTTTGCCAAGATATATTGTTCTTGTCAGGTCAGAACAGTAGCCCTTATATTTTAACCCAAAATCTAGTACTAGAAATCCTTTTTTAAGTTTAGAATTTTTCGTATAATGAGGAATTACGGCATTTACACCTGAAGCTACAACGGGATCGAATGAAAGCTCACAATCCTCTTCAATCGCAAGTATCTTAATAAATTTCCTAATATCTTCTTCTGTTTTGAATTGTTTGAAATTATCGATTATTGCATCAAATATCTTATCTGTCTTTCTACAAGCTTTTCTAATTTTTTGGATCTCTTCAGGAGTTTTGGTCAATCGAAGCTTAAATACAGAATTACGTATATCTACAAGCTTGCCGAACTTCCGTAGTTTGTTATGCTGAGAAACAGTTAAGAATCTCTTGTTGACACCCAAGGTTTTTATTTTCCTTTTCTTGAAAATCTTCTTTATATCAGATTTAAAATCTTTGGACACTTTAGCAGTATAACAATATTTTTGATTAGCAAGTGGCGTCACTAAAATCAAAGGAGATCCTTTGGAAAAGATGATAAGCAAGCTATCTGGTATTTTCTCTTGAACAAAATAAACGAAATTCTGGCCTTTGGAAAAAAATATTGCAGCATCAATATTATTCTGTCGAAGATGTTTTTTAAATAGTTCCAGTTTCATATGATACAATTCTCCTCTATTGTTTTAAAATCTTTCTATAAGATCTCTCAATAAAAATTAATAATCTCAACTGAGCAGTGCTCAGAGGTATTCAACATAAAGGGGATTTTTTGTCCTAATTGATGTATCCTCGATACCAAGCATAGGAGGTTGACCTCAATTAGAAATCAAAAGCTTTATATATTACAACCAACTGATAAAGGGTACTTATTATCAAAAAAGCGTGGTGGTTTATCATGAGTGAGGAAGAAAAAAAGTTTTCAAAACAATTAATAGGAAAAACAATCGTTTCAAAGACAGGAAAGAAGTTTGGAGAAGTGGGTGATATAGTATTTGAAACTAGTTCTGGAGAACTTATCCATCTAGTACTCAAAAACCCTACTGCATATACTGAGAAGCTAGAACTTGAAAAGACCAAAGAAGGCGAGGTACTCATTCCTTTTAGTGCAGTCATTGCAATGGGAGATTATATGGTCGTTGCCGAAGAAGATATAGTATAATTCTTCAGTTAATTTTAATCATTATTTAGAGAGTTCTACATTCAATAACAACTTTTTTAAACCGTGCTAAATTCATCATCTGCTATGGTTGAGGAGATAACTATCTGGACTGAAAAATACAGGCCTCAGGATTTCTCAGAAGTAAAAGGGCAAAAGGAAATAGTAAGAAGAGTTAAGGCCTTTGTCGAGAAAAAAAACATGCCTCATACTCTCTTTGCAGGACCTGCAGGCATTGGGAAGACCACATTGGCGTTAGTAGTAGCCAGAAAGCTTTTTGGCGACGACTGGAGAGAAAATTTTCTTGAACTGAATGCCTCGGATGAAAGAGGTATAGATGTCATCAGGGTTAAGGTCAAGGATTTTGCCAGGACTAAAGCCTTTGGGGATGTACCGTTTAAGATTATTTATCTAGATGAATGTGATGCCCTTACAAGAGAGGCCCAACAAGCTCTAAGGAGAACTATGGAAAACTATACGCAAACGTGCAGGTTTATCCTCAGTTGCAACTATTCATCCAAGATCATCGATCCTATCCAGTCAAGATGTTCTGTTTTCAGATTCAAGCCTTTGGCAAAAGAAAATATCCTCGAAATCATTGAAACTATTGCTAAAAAAGAGAAATTGAATATTGATGCAGGCGCAAAGGATGCACTGTTTGAGGTCTGTGAAGGGGATTGCAGAAAACTGGAGAATATTCTTCAAAGCTGCGCTGTAATAAGCGATCACATTTCTGAAAAAACCATCTATGATGTCATTAGCATGGCTAGGCCAAAAGAGGTCAAGGAAGTGCTTGATCTCTGTGTGAAAAGTGACTTCTTGAAAGCTAAGGACAAGTTGCTGGATACTATGCTCAACTATGGATTGTCTGGTCTTGACATAATCAAGCAAATTCAAAAGGAGATCTGGCATCTGGAGATAGATGACAGGATCAAGCTTGAGATGACTAAGGATTGTGGAGATGCAGAATTTCGGATGGTAGAAGGAAGTGATGAATTCATCCAGCTAGAAGCTCTGCTAAGTAAGTTCGTTCTAAAAAATAAAGAAGAATAAAAAAAGGAAATTAGTTGTCTCCTACGTGTTTTACCAGCACAGATGTTGCTTTTGACTCTAAATAATCATAGGTCAGCTTAATTGTCACCACGCTGATCTTGTCAACCTTGTCAGTAATTTGCTGGGTACATCTGATAATTCTTTGTCCTGTTGAAAGTTTAATTGTACCTTTTGTTCCATCGCCCAAGCCTTGACAAGCCAAAGGATCTGATAAGCCCGTATCAACCTCGATATAGACCTTGTCTTCATCTGCCCTAGTTGCATCATTACAGGTACTGCCTTGTGTATAAACCTCTCCATTACCCATGTTCTTCACTGTAAATGTGAATGATACTGCATCTTGGCCAGCAGAGAATTCTTCAAAAGACGCAACCTGAACTGGAGCACCTGAGTTTTGGATCTCCTTAGCACCCAAAACCGTACAGACAGTTGTATCTAAGGTGTCTTGTAGATTCTCTTTAATACAGATATCTGCAGTTGCTTGAGTGGTATATTTATAGCAGACATCTGCCACTACTGGAAACTCTTTATTACCGCTCAAGAAAGTTTTATAGTTAAGTTCAGGTGATGTCACAAAAACAGGCGGTGAAGGTATCCTTGCTCCCGTATCAGGATTGATGTCAGCAGCCATAATTTCTTCACTAGGTTTGATGTTTGTCAGGGCAGCTGTTGTCGATGCAAACTGTACAGCATCAAAGCCCTTGAAGCTTACAGATACATCATCCTTAGCTATATCACTCTCCCCCTGGTTCTCCAATTGGATAGCGATTGTAAACGGAAAAGCATCTCCATCTGTAACCTCTGTGGGAGGCTCTCCTTCAACAAAGTTGATTATAAGACCCGCGGTGCCTCCAAGAAAGGCCCTTGTATTACCCGTAGTTGAACCGCCACCTGAACAAGCAGCCAGTATAAATGCCAATGCAATAACCAAAACCATTATTTTTCTCATGTTAAAAACCTCCTGTTTTTATCTTTCTTTGTCATTATGTCACACGTTTAAAGTGCACATTTCTTCGAATAGTATCCTCATAACCATACCATAGCTCCATTATCAATGGAGTCTTATATGCGGATCCTGCAGTTGCATACTGAAGATCATAAGTGCAGGTGATAGTACCAACACCATCAAGTAATCTTACAAACCTATCCTGGGGAACACAATCCAACATGGTGTCGCCTATCCTTGCAAAAGCAACATATACAACATCAATGTCATTCCTGGTGGTGCGGCCGTGATAGTAAGGGCTGCACCTGTTCAGGTGATTATAGTAAAATATCCTACCAGGGCCTGCATTCTTGATATCAATTGTAAAGAAAACCTTATGCTGCGTATTCTCCTGATATATTGCTGTGATGGCAACAGGAGCTCCCTGGGTGTTAGCCATCTTGACCTGCCCAGGCCGACATACTTTTTCTTGCATTGAAAACGGATCTGGATCAATGCAGACTATGGGATCTGCGTAAGTCGTGTAAAGGTAACAATTGGTAATCAAAAAGGTCTGGTCAGTCTCATCTAAGCCTTGAGGCCAGTTCTTGATCCAGACAGGAACAGTCTCGTAATGAAGGCCGCCTCCTGGATATTCATACGAGTCTGCTTCAATCATGTAAGGTTTGCCATTGTTGGATTCTAATAAGCCTATAATTGGAGCCGAAGCAGATATCAACATTTTGCCGTGTTTAAAAATATCCATATTAATGCCGGGATTGTTCAGATCAAATGTGATAAAAGGCTCGCTTCCAGATTGACCGAAGTTAATACCTAAATTATTGAAATATGTCTTGTTCCATCCAAAATGCTCAAGGATATTGTCGAAACCAACCTGCCAGTTATTAGAATTATAGTAATTACCTGCTGCAAGTCCAGGACAGTTAAGCATCGACATCAAACCACCGACAGGGTTTGCCCTTAGATCAAAGACACAGTCTTTAAAAGAGAAGCCCTCTAAAAGCACACCTTCAACGTGAAACATATATGGATCAAAGCCAGACACAAAGGTTGCACCATGGGAAAAAGCAGATCCTTCATTCTTAAGCCTAACAACAATCTCAAAGGTGTTTTCTGGCCTATCAGCACCTAAGTAATAATACACTCTTGAAGGTGGACTGTTGCCCTCAAATTGGGTTCTTACGCCTTCATTGCCGATAAAATATTTTTCATATTTAGGATCTCGGGGTCTATCTGTACCCCCTGGTATATGAGTGTTACAGCTAGTTATAATAAACATAGCTAGAATTAAGAATATCCCAATTGAAAACTTCCTCACTCTCATTTTTAAAACCTAGTCTTCTTTATATATAAAGTTTACTGTTGGGTGACGTGTCCATTCATTTATTACGGCAACATCATCATAGGCAGGCAGAGCGGTTTTCAAAGAAAACCTGGTCAGGAGACCTGACCTCTGCGCAAATGATGTTACCTCTGAATATTACTAAGCTATAGGTTATCAGCTTAAGCTCTTATAATATGTTGTGAAAGCAGCTATTGCAGTTGCATAGGCACTATTTATCTGTCGTCGCTCATCAACACTCCAGGCAGAGTTGGTATTTTTATTGCTTTGAGTGTTGCTGGCAAGGATTGTGTTTATCGCTTCACCACTCGCGTGTTCTTTGTCTTTGAATGAATCTTCTTTAAAACCATCAAAGCCATAATCCTTGAATTCCATCAGGATTTTACCAGATGAAATCTGTTTAACCTTGAAATCAAAATAGTGAGGATTGTTGCCTGATTGTCTCATAGAAAGTATGTATTGCTTGTCATTAGCTGTATCTTCCCAATCATGTCCAAAGGGTAATAAATTAAGTTTTTCCACCAAAGCAGCCAACAGGGTTCTAATGCTGGCCTCTTGCGGACTGGAATGTTTTTTGTAGATTCTGTTCCTAAGATCTGTCAATGTGGATTGTAATTCTTGATTGGCTGCTGCTAATTGTGTAATAGTAATTGGGCCGCCAGGTTTTCCATCAGTATGCGCTGTAAATAGTTTTTTTCCATTAAGGTAAATCCATTCGTCTGTTGGAGGATCATCGTTCTCAAATCCGTTCAGATCCCAATCTTTTAAATCTTGTATGATTTTGCCATCCTTATCCTTTATCTGGATCTCAAATTTGAGTTCTTGTTTCTTGCCTACCTCTGGTTGATACTGGCCCATAGGATAATGATAATATTTAGCGATATAAAGCTTGTTATCTACCCACTGTTCCCATAAGTATACTCTCAAAGTTATTGGTCCAATATTGCCTATGTTTTCAGTCTTGTATAAAAATCCTTTTGAAGGCAATAAATTTGCAACTGCATATATAGATGGGTCTTGCAAAGGAATGTCTCGAGGCCCTGGATTTGTTGGCTCATCTCGAGTTACTGGCTGTTTGGCAATGGTCACACATTCTCTTAAAGCCAATTGCTGCAGCTTATCAAAGATCTTCATCTTCCAGTCTGCTAACTTCTTATCATAACTATCTGTTATCTTTCTTTTAATATAGTTGTTGAGTTCAGCTTCTGTGCTCTCAATCTCCAAAGTGTAAACATTATCAACACATGTTGTGCCGTCTCCATTGAATATGCCGCTCACTTTAAGGGGATATTCCTTACCATCACTTTGAGCTTTCTTCTCATTCTCAAAAGTTACAGTGCCAGCACTCACATGGATTCCCATTTGTTCAACAGACCAATATTCCCTCTTGCTTCCAGTGATATGGCCGCAGGCCATCTTGACCTCAAGGTAGTGATCATCACCAGGCTGCGTATCAAAGACTGGCTCCGTATAGTGCTGTTCAGCTCCAAACTTAATATCCTGACCAGCATCAATATTGTAGGATATCTTACAGCCAGGATGGAACGGAGTTATCTGGAAGAAAGCCACACTATCCCTCTTATTGATTCCATAAGGCCTCTTCTTTTCAATTGTCAATACATCATCATTGTAACAGCAGTAGCTGCCTGGAGCACAGACATTTTCAAATGTGCAACGATTATCATTCTTAAGATTCGAGCATTGCTCTACGCTACATACACAAGCAAAGCCTGATGAAATAGGCACTTCAAGCATCTGACACATCTCATG
The DNA here is from genome assembly GCA_964647565.1 of uncultured Methanosarcinales archaeon. Classification (GTDB taxonomy): domain Archaea; phylum Nanobdellota; class Nanobdellia; order Woesearchaeales; family CAZYIM01; genus CAZYIM01. The sequence continues at coordinate 3,358 of CAZYIM010000004.1, read as the reverse complement.
CTCAGGGAATCTGGCGCAGGCCTCACACTTGCTCATGCACCTGTCGTCGACAGGATCCTTAACCTGGTGTGACTCACATTCAAATGAATCCCTGAATGTAAAGTCAAAACTGCTTACCCTGTTGATCTGTAATTCCTTTGAAATTGTATTCAAGTAAACATAGTTAAGATATACAGTAATTGATGCCATATAACTATCAATCCCGGATATCAAGGCATCATTCGGCACATAACAGCGGGTATATCCTTCATCCTCAATCAATCTTATATTCTTAGGAGAACAATCCAAGGTTATATTCGAAAGATATGCACTAATATTGGCCTGGTTCCAAGAGTTTCTCTTCTTGGATTGAAGCAAACAGTTTTCTCCTGGAGCCAATAAGTTACCACCTCCTACATTCTCAACATGGACTACAAAAACAGGTCTGACCATACCTGCAACAGGCTGCATCTCAACCTCGACTTGCTTGACTGCAACTGGAGCCCCTTGGTCTCTTAGATTGAGATCAGTAGCCTCACAAACCTGAGTCCTAAGATTCTCTTTATAGAGATTGGTATCAACACAAACAGTATCCACCATGGTCGTATTATAGGGATAACATAAATTAAGTGAGATAGATGTTTCTGGCATCTCCCGTGTTCCTTTGATAGTGCTGGCTTTAAGACTGCCTAAAGAAAAAAGCATAAAATTGCCATTCGGATATGCCGGTGATTTTCCAGTAAGATTGATAAAGTCAGGGTTATCAGTGATCAGATCGGGATCTGTTCCAAAAAAAGACTTGAATCCCTGTGAATCAGCTTCCTCAAGATAGAATCCATCGTAGGTCATAGTCAGCTCTGCATGATTCTTATTAATGACATCAAAAGCTCCCTTGTTAAAGATCATGATCTTTATTGGGAACTCAGAGGTCTCATATACTTCAGTAGGCGGCGCATTCTCTAAGAACTCCATGACCAAGCCATCGTCACCTTCGTAGTAATTGATATCCCTAATATTATAACGATCCTCATTGCAGCCTGACACTAAGATAACACATAGTATGACAACTAATAGTAATCTACTCATCCTCTTTAGCTCCTTCCGTAAAGTTCATCCATATCTGATACCTGGATATTAATCTCGTCTTCCAACAAGTATATGTACTTGGCCTTGACAGCAAAAGTCTTCTCTGATTTTACTCCAAGACCTAATAACTCAGCAGCATTGGTTTTTTGGGTTTCTTCATTATCCTTACCACCCGCTATAGCTAATCTACAGGTTAGGGAAATATCATCAAAATGCCTAAGTTGACCTCCTTGCATAGCTTGCTTGAAAGTTTTTGAAAAATTATAAATCCTATAGAGCCCATCATCAGAAAGCTCTCCTTCATAATCGTCTGCAGACTTAACTGTGGCGGGATAATCATAAGGATGATCGCATCTCTTGAAAGCCAACTCTTTTGGAATTATCACTTCTACAGCATCTATTCTTTCTATTGATCCCTTTGCATCTCTGCTAGTCAAAGAGATACCAAAGGTTGGCAGAATATTAATATTTTCAGCGTTAATGCCTATTGGTTGATCTACAGAAAGCATACCAATAGAGATAGGCCCATTAGTATAGACCGCCCTAGGAATTCTGTCAATCTCTAAATCACCATGGACATCTTTATTCTGTGAATACATACTCAACAATGTTTCCCTATCCATGAAAGTATACTTAAGATATGCCCAGGTCTCGAAATTAAATGAAGCTCCTACTTGGATAGTGTGGAAATCCTTGGGTAGCGCTTCGAATCTGCATTCAATGGTCTGCTGCTCGTAGAAATAAATCTGAATAGGTTCAGGAGGATCAATCACACCTAAAATTCCATCCTGGGTCTTACACCAGCTAATAACATCCATATAGCTCTTAAAACTCTGCCCCTTGACATCGAACCATAGCACAATCGGGATATGCGTAAAGAATTTGCTGTCTGCAGCACGTATATTCTCTAGCGTAAGTCCGGTCGGTTCATTCTGATTGTCCTCAACCTCACCTTCGTAGTAGGTGCCCAAGTTCATGTGAATAGATCTGTTAATGGCGCCAGGCAGATCAACTGCACCTTGCCTGATGTTCGCAAAGAATTGTTTCAGTCCAAATCCTACACCTTCAAAAGGACCTTTGCCTAAATCACCAGTTGTAGCTGAACCAGCAATAAAAGCTCCTATGATTATAAATACCCATATTACAGTATAAAGTCTTGCCAGGTTTTCAGAAGTACCAGCCCCTTTTGAGACTCCTCTCAACCAAAAGCCTATAGCTGCAGGCCAGATAGGAAAAAGGGCTATACCCCGTATAAGACCTCTCATGATGCCGCTAGTGCCCGTGATATAATGATAAGGAAGTGCAACAACATATGCCGCAACAGATATTCCTATGAATATTGCGGCCTCCTCCTGATCTAAGTGAATTCTGAAGAACAGGATTCCAAATATAGTCAACAAAATAAGTAAGTATAAGACGGAGTCAGGAAATGCCCTGATGGAGCCATTAAGTCCAGGCAGCACATCATATAAATGAAGGGCAATACACATCAGAAGGAATATGAGCATAGGACCTTCACCCACCTCCATATCCCCTTTGTAGGCTTTGATGCCAAACAAGGCATCATTACCCTCCTTCCTGTCCTTTCTAGAATCCTTAAAGCCTTCGTTAAATCCCTTGTACTTGGCTTTCATCTTACTGAAAGCACCAGTGCCTTTTTTGAGTTCCTTTATCCGCTCTTTTCGCTCTTTAGCCACCTTATCATGCTCCAAATCCAAAGCTTCCCGTCTATCCCTAATCTCAGCACGAGCAGCCTTCACAGATGCTTTTGCCTCACTTTTTTGCTTTCTTTGAGCTCTCCAATCCTTAAACCGTTCTTTGGTATCAATAGCTTTCTTGACAGCAACCGCCGCTGCTAATGGCGGAGCAACTTTGGCGAAAGCAGTAGCTTTATTAACAACTTTACCAGCAAGGGTATCTGCGCCATCGCCCACAGCAGGACCTCTAGCCTCTTCCTCCCTAAATCTACGTCTAGTATTCTCTCTAATAGCATTAAGTACAGCAGCGCGGGGAGTTGTGGGTGTTGGCATTGTTCTTCTAGGCTCTCTAATTGTAACTGGATTGGTTGTTTTTAAAGTTTCTCCAAGGATATTAACTTCAAGATTCGGAAGAAATAAATTATCTACTTCAGATTCCAAAGCTTCAAACTTTGCCCAACCCGGCAACCTTTTGTCATTTCTCAGTTTGGTGAAACTTCTTTTTAGTAGATTTTTTATGCTATTTGAAAAAGGGGATTTGATAAACCAGTTTGAAGTAAGATAAAGATCAATGAAAGCCCACTTAAACATAGAAT
>CAZYIM010000003.1:67044-106211 GCA_964647565.1 uncultured Methanosarcinales archaeon | reverse complement strand
GGTTTATCTTTGGTATCATCGGCACCATCATCTTCCTGGTATTAAGCTTACGAAAAGGTGAGATCACACCAACCATTGTTCTTATTGCAATAGGTTCGACTCTTATTGGTTTGTTGATTGGCAGCTTAACCAGGCTGCTGCAAAAATAATAAATATCTGCAATAAATTTATAAACAATCAAACAATTATTTCAAATCAAGGGGGTGTATTAATGGACAGATATCTTAAACCGCTTACACATAAACAAGACAGAGTAGTTGCATATTTCTCAATGGAGATCGGTATTGACAGGAACATGCCGACTTACAGTGGAGGTCTGGGCATTTTGGCAGGCGACACTATCAAGGCCTTTTCAGATCTGAACGTGCCTGCTGTAGCAATCAGCCTGCTCTATGATCAGGGTTATTTTTATCAGAAACTTAATGATAATGGTGAGCAGATTGAACAGCCAGTCAAATGGAACAAGGATGATTTCTGTAAACTATTGCCAGAGCAGATCACAGTACAAATAGAGGGCAGAGATGTCAAAGTCCAAGCCTGGGAATATGTTGTGAAAGGAGTTAAAGGATATACTGTACCAATTTTCTTCTTGGATACAAACATAGAAGGTAATAGTGACTTTGACAGGACCATCACATCCAATCTTTATGGCGGAGATCGAAGATATAGGTTTGCACAAGAGATCATCCTGGGTATAGGCGGAGTCAGGATACTTGAAGCTCTTGGATTTACAGGTCTTAAGAAATATCATATGAATGAGGGTCACGCAAGCCTTCTTGCAATTGAGCTATTAGAGAGGCATAAACATCCAAAAGCACATTCTGTTGACAAGCTTTATGATATCAAAGAAGTAAGAAAACAGTGTGTTTTCACCACACATACACCTGTTCCTGCGGGCCATGATAAGTTTGAAGTAGATCTTGTAAGAGGAATGCTACCTTCATTTCCATTTGATATAAAAGATATTCTAGATTCAGAAGGAAAAGTAAACATGACCTGTCTTGGTCTTCAGTTCAGCCAATATATCAATGGAGTGGCAAAAAAACACGGAGAGGTTTCAAGAGACATGTTTCCCGGCTACCCAATAGATTCAATCACCAATGGTGTACATTCGTTCACCTGGACTGTTGAAGCTTTCAAAAAGTTATATGATAAATACATCCCTGGTTGGAGCTGGGACTCATTTGCACTCAGATATGCCCTAGGTATTCCTAATGAAGAGGTTTTGAATGCACACAAGGATGCCAAGAAAAAGCTTATGGATTATGTGAACAGCAGGCAAAACATCGGTATGGATTATGATCATTTCACCATAGGTTTTGCTAGAAGAGCTACTGCATACAAGCGGCCTGACTTGCTATTCAGGGAAATTAACAGACTGATCAAGATCAAGGACGAGATCGGCCCAATCCAGATAATATACGGAGGAAAAGCCCACCCAGGAGATACAGAGGGTAAGGAGATAATCAAGAATATCAAACGCGTGATGAACGAGTTAAACAACAACGGTATCAAGGCAGTCTATCTCGAGAATTACAACATGTATGTGGCTCGACTGATGGTAGCAGGTGTTGATATCTGGTTGAACACTCCAATGAGACCACATGAGGCTTCTGGAACCAGTGGTATGAAAGCCTGTCATAATGGAGTGCCAAACCTAAGTGTGCTTGATGGTTGGTGGCTTGAAGGTCATATCGAAAATATTACTGGCTGGTCAATTGGTCCATTCCCGACCAAAGGAGAAAATGTCGACGATGTTGCAGATGCAAATGATATGTATGAAAAGCTAGAAAAAACCATTGTTCCCATGTACTATAAGGATAAAAACCAATGGTCTATTGTCATGAAGCACGCCATATCCAACAATGGATCATTCTTCAATACCCACAGGATGGTTCATCAGTATGTGTTGAATGCATATTTCCACTAGTTTCAATAAAATTTATATATGTTTTACTATTTCTAGAGGGTTATAAATAGAAGGTGGCAAAATGAAGTTTAAAAAAGCATTATTAACAACTCTACTTAGTGGCTTGACTTTATTACCACTTACTAAAGGCCTGGCTCAAGACAAGACTCCAAAAAGCCCTTGGAGCTTTGCACTAGGATACACTAAGACAGACTACTTTTTCAGAGGGATTAGGCAGCATCCGAAAAACAGCTATGCTAACCAGTTCTCAGCTGATATTGGCTACAAATTCATAAATCTCAATCTGTGGGCAAACGAAAATATTAATCTTAAGTCCGGAGCAAGAGAGTTGTATGAGTTCGATATAAATATTTCAGCAAAAAAAGAAACTAAATTATTGGATGCAACGGCAGGATATGTTCAATTCTACTACCCTGATTCAGAAGATCCTATGCTACAAGAAGTCTATCTTGAACTTGAAGGCAAGTTACCTTTAAGCCCGACCATCATGGTAACACGTGATCTAGACAGCAAATTAGACTATGCACATCTAAAAACAAGCCAAGATATAAGGCTCTCAAAAGGATTTATTACAAGCGATATAGAGAATGCATTAAGAGATTTCAAAGGCGGAATATTCTTGACACCAGAAATGCTTTGGGCATGGAACAAGGAATACAGCGATTTCAACCATGCAGAATTTGCACTCAAGGTCGAAGGTCGTGCGCCGTGTTTTAAACTCTTTACAGAGGCAAGAAGAATACAACCGTTTGAAAAAGGCATAAAACCCGCAACTTTCTATTCAATCGGTGGAGAAATCAAGTTTTAGAAAGTTTTTTAAATTTATTTTTAAGTTCTTATATTAATTTAGTTAGGAATAATTAAGCGTCTGTGGTCCAACGGTATGATACGAGCTTCCCAAGCACAAATATGCAGAAAGAGCTTGTGACCCGGGTTCGACTCCCGGCAGACGCATCTCATTCAAAAGAAAAAATTTCATACTGAGAGAGATGTTCTGGAAGTATAGTCTCATTGATATCAACAAAATCAACTCGATTAGTATCTGGAAACAAATGCTTATGTATAAAGTATCTCAGATCACTTCCAGATTGTAAACTCTTCGGGCCTTTCTTGGAAAGCATGTCAAGCAAATTAACAGTCAGGCCTTTGGAGATTTCAAGGAATTTCCGATCATACATACGAAGCTTTTCCAATGTATCTTCATCTCGCCCTTCCATGAATTCCCAACCCCCTGCCAAAGGAGGATCTTGATAATTATGGAACGGCATCTTAACAGTCACAATTAACGGTTCTTTTTCCACATATGCACGAGGCACTATAGCTTTCTCAGCAGTCGTTTGGTTTCCCCAACTACCTCTTAAAGCCCTAACTGTCGCTTCAGCAAATTTTGCACTCTCACCATCAGAAGGAGTGAAGTCTAAGTCCTCAAACTCCCTTTGAGTCAGAAATGTATAGAACCTATCGTCGATCTTGGTAATTGCAGCAACAGTGTAAGTATTACTATACATACGATCCTTCGGACCAACAGTATAGATAGCACAATCCTCAAAGAAATAAGTATGGGTTTTTTCATTTTTTATCTCTTTGTATGTCTTGGCCCAAAGTATGGTTCCGCTGATCTTGTCTTTTTCATCGTATTTCAGTCCAAGAAACTTATCTAGAAGATCTCTCTCGACCTTCCAAACTCGTTCCGGGTCTTTTGTAGCGTTCACAAATTCATCCCTGAGACTATCAATTGCTTCTTTATCACCAAAGAATTGATTTGGAAATAAATCTACTAAAGCAAAAGATGAATATTCAGGAGTATGTCCCCCATCATAATCCTCAGAAGGTTCTGTAATTGGAGGTTTAACTGACGTGATAATATCTTCATCAACAGCCTCCAAAGTTTCTACAACCACCTTAAAAACTCAGAATAAAGATTAATATATAAATATTATTATAAAAAACTATTTCTAAACCTTTTTTCCGTAAAGCTTATTAGTAATTTCTAATTCCTCTGCCTCAATGGAAGAACAAACAGATTTACAGGGTCTAGATTTTGGACAAATCTATTTAATTAGTCGATGGTATAATGAAGTACCAGGCGTCCTTAATGAAATCAGGCAGGGATTTAGTGATGGTCAGGATAGAGAAGTTGCCGGAGAGATAGAGAAAAGGATTGATCTTTGTACAGATGAGATCAGCATGACAAAAATGGATCTTGTCCAGATGCGCTGGGATGTCCATACTTGGTTTAAACATGGAGAGAGGCAGAAACTCAGGGATTTTATTGCAAATTACATCTATAACGACACGGTATATCAGTTCATAGAGTCACTCTGGAATCCTGTTGGCGCCTCAATTCTTAAGTTCTGTGAAGAGAAGCAGGAGTTTCTATCACCAAGAGAACTTGATCAGATGCTTTTTGAAAAATATGCACCTGATAGCATTGACGAAATAGGAAGATATGACAGCCAGGACTCTTTAGGCATAATCATCATGAAAGGTTCCAAGGCCATAAAATTCACAATGTTTCATAAACCCTCTATATTCACTGCGGAAGACTACGAAGAGATGGGATTAAATGAGATAATAGATTATGTCAATACCATCAAGACCGAACCAGATATCAAGAATTCAGAAATCATCAAATATGGTGCTGAATATGCAAAAGAAAAAGGCATTCAGTTTATAACCAAAGAAATTACAAAAGAATATCAAAGAGATGTTGATATTGCTGTAAGTGCAGGAACAAGTTGGGAGCAACGTGACGAGAAAGATGAACCCTGGCTTACTTTCGAGATAATGAACTCACAAACCCAGAATGACTTGATTGTTGCCAGTAAGACGCACAAGATCAACTTAAAGGAACTCGAGGAATATATCCTTAAGAAAAAGATTGAAAATGAATTTCTGTCCAGGGGATATGATAATTTTTCCTTGGTCAAATGCAATAATGAAGATTTATTTGGTTATTTCATGTTTAAATATGTTGTTGGTACTATTGGAAAAGATGTTGCTAGCAATTTAGAAAAAGAACGCAGGATTATAAATGATCCGAAATAATTCCGTATTTTCTTAAATAATCAATTTAAACAGTTAAAAAAAAAAAAAATTCATGGATGACTCTGTATTGCTCAAGACAGCTCTTTTGACAACCATACTTGGATTAATCTTCCTTTTTTATGTTCTGCAGACTAGGGAGCTGCCTGAAAAAGCTCTTATTAACATCACTGATCAGGATATTGATAAACTGGTCAAGATAACAGGCAAGGTTGTGGAAGTAAAACAAGGGAATAATTTGACCAGGATAATCATATCACAGGAAAACACCATCATGGCCTTGATCTTTGAAGATGTGAATGTGAGCGAGGGCTATAATGTGACAGTAGAAGGAAAAGTTGAAGAATACATGGGAAAAAAAGAGATATTGATTGAGAGGATTGAGTTGTCGGGTTGAAATAAATATAATTAATGAAAATAAGCATCCATACATGGCACAGACGGTCATGCTATGCATGCCCTACTCGCCTTCGGCTCGCCTGGCCATGGTTCGCAAGCCTCTTTGCGAACCCGAGAACACAACGTAGTGGAGTGACCATGAATGCTTATTTTCTCACGAAGTTAAACTTTCCATAAAATATTAAAACAGCCATTTTTTTCTAATACGCGGGGTGTTAATATGATTGGAATAATATCTGACACACATGATAATGTCTGGAATATAATAAAAGCAGTTGAACTTTTCAAGAAAAGGAGTGTGAAACTGGTCATTCACTGCGGAGACATCTGTGCTCCAGGAACCATAAGGTTCTTTGAAGGTCTTGAGGTCTGGTTCATCAAGGGTAACTGTGATGGAGATATACCTATGATAGAAAAAAAGTCGGCAGAGTTTGGCTGTAAATACCTCGGGATATCTGCTGAGTTTGAGATAGATGGTAAGAAATTTGCAGTCACCCATGGCAATAAGACAGATATCCTAAAGAATTTCATCAGCTCTGGCAAATACGACTATGTCCTCTACGGCCATTTTCACCAGACCGAAGATAAAAAAGAAGGAAAAACAAGAGTAATCAATCCAGGTGCCCAATATTACGGCGCTGAAAACACAATAGTCTTTCTAGAGCCGTCTAAGGATGAGGTTGAGTTTGTGAAACTGGATGGAAATCTTTCTGACTAACCGATCTGATATATAGTGCAATCTGACGCACAAAAATCAAACTCAGAACTGATATAATCACAGCAGGTCTGGCTTCCACAATCCACAGTCCGACCTTCACAGCATTCTACACCGCCTGGAAGAGAATCCCTATCGTCACACCCTGTGTTACTGCAATGCACATCCATGGTGTGACCACATTCTGACCAGGTATCACATTCATCTTTGCTAGTTCTTTCTGAATCGCAGTTACCATCGCTTTGACATTCACAAACATAACAGCCGTCAGAATCATCAGAACATCCATCATTACCTGAACAAGCAGTGCCTTCTTTGTCGCCTGTGCATGATCCGCCACTACAGGCTCCACAAAATCCACAGTCCTCATCAGTAGAGCTTGGTTGGCATGAACCTCCTGAACAACGATTGCAGATACCATCCCCACAGGGAGTGTTATCTGGAGCAACATCATTGCAAGTCCCTGAAGAATCACAAACTTTACATACTTCATCAGCTCCTGACGCACCACAATTTGTGCCTGGGGCAGCATTCTGAACAGTTCCAGCTATGCATTCCTCACATACAGCCAAGACAGGACCCATGTCTTTACAATAATAAAATGTGCCATCATCTGTAGCACATTGCTCACAAATGCCAGTAGGATCACGACAGTTGTTTGGGAAGTTGGCGTCAGCAGGATCACATTCATTGTCGAGGGGATCCGTCTCATCATCGCCACCTCCAGAGCCATCGCCACCTCCATCACCATCACCATCTCCATCACCATCACCATCACCAGCACCATCTCCATCACCGTCACCATCACCATCACCACTGCCATCATCTTCTATCCTACAGTCATCGGTAACTGCACACATACTCTTAACAGGTGAGAATTCAACAGGAAGAGGACATCTCTTATGAATGCTCAAACTCATAAGAACTTCAGAGACTAAGGGCATGTCCCCTTCAACAGTTTCTAAAACCTCAGAATCGCTGCCACATTTGACATTTATTAAAAAAGCCACTGTTTGATGGACGCCAAGCCGGTCTATCCTCGGTCCTGAAATCATATTTCTTGGAACTGCAGGATCTTCATCTTCAGAAAAACTAAGTGGAGGGATATAGCTTGGTTGATAAAGTCTGGGTCGGGGCGTTATGTCAGGATTGTTGCCTCCAGTAACAGGACAACCAAAATTACCAGTCTCCCTGGAAACATCAGGCAATACTGATAGAATATGGATCACCCCAAATTCAGAGGTATCGCCATAATCTGCTGTATTAGGAACCATAGTATCAGGTTGATCGTCATCTCTACTACAAGGCGCATGATATAACCCGTTATTACATATTTCCCTTCGCCCACCTCCAAGATCAGTTGTGGTCGTTACAATATTATCTCCAAGAGGAGCGGAAGTATATTCAGGATTGTTAGCTACAAGCTCATCAATAATCGAATAATTACAAGTAACATCCGAACCCGAAAACAAACTATTAAGATCATCAATCGAATCATCAATGATCTGTATGACATCACTACTGTTAACACTCATCTGCTTTTCAAGACTACTCTCCAAAGATACTCCGCCGCATGTGCAGAGTCTTGCCTTACACTCATGGTTCATCAGGTTATAGATATCTTGGGTTATATTATGCGCGTCGCCTTGCATCCATTTATGAAGGTTCTTGTAGATACGCCATATCTGGTAGTTAACTCTAAATGGAAGGTCGAAGGTTTCTTCTAGTACGTCACCCTCCTCAGTTGTTATCTTAGCAGTTATACCAGTAATTTTTATCTCAAAATAATTTTCAGGAAGATCTTCTATAGAAGCCACATCAGGCACTTCAACACCTGTAGGCCCTGAGAGTTCGACATTTTTGTATTCCTTGTTAAATCCATCAATATAGGGTTTAAGATATGTTTCGATATGATACTCGAAGGCAAAAGTTGTTTCATTCAGATCAGGAGGAATAGGATCTGTACAATACCAAGCACTGGTCCCTCTAATAGGACCTGTCGCGTCATAAGCAGAGAATCCATATTCTAGAACATTTAGCAGAGCGTCACTTACAGCATCATCCATAAGGAGATTGAGTTCCTGTTTAAGTTCTGTTGTAGATATTATCTTTCCGCCTCGTGGTACAAATTTGGTTGCAGTATATATTCCTGCAGCTGCAAGCATTGCAGCAACTATAAGTATAAGTGCAACAACATTAGCTTTCTTCATTTTGTTCATATTAGTCTCCTCGCGAATTAGTTATTCTTGATTGACAGGTTTGTAAACCCATAATTTAAGATCCAAAAACTTGTTTTCGGCAGGCAAGGGTAGTTTTCTTTCATATACATAAATCTCGTCACTGTCCTTCTTGACGCCTACGCGTATTGTAAATTGGGCGATAGTCTCATTGATTACATCAGTTAAAATATCTGAGAATGAAGCTACATCGGTCAGGTTGATGACTTTCCCTTGTGTGTTATTTGCCATTATCTGCATCTGGAAATGTATCTCTGATTTACAGTTAGGATGCAGACAAACCTGGTTGAATGTACCATCTAAAGTGGAACAACCTTTGCAGTCATTGTCTGAACAAAGAGTTTCCTGATTGTCTACATCATAATTCTTACCCTTCTTTAGTTGATAGACCTTATTCCAGAAGAACCATTTATCTTTGTAAGAACTATTGATTGCAGGTGAGTAAAATTCACAACTATAAGCAAATATTGGAACCATGATCTGCCCATTCAATTTAGCCATCTCAAGAGCTTTTAAGACCATCTCAAGCGATCTGTTCTCTGTTATTGTACTGTTTGAATCTGAACAACTAAGATCACAGAAATCGCACATGAGCCGGTCCCCAAGTGTAAGACCGCTGGCAAAACATTGATCTGCAAAAGAGCTTGTAGAGAGCTCGTCACCCATTGGAAATATCATATCAAGTTTGGCAACTGAGCGTTCGCCGAGTCCATCAGAAACATAAGCAACTCCTGCTGCCCAGTCAGACTCATAATAGTGCTCTTCAAGTCTGGAAGTTGAGGGTTTACCAGGATAGTTATACGGAGGAGTAATATTATAGACAACACGATAGTCATCTGAATCATTATTAGCAGGATCAATATAAAGATGGCCTGTATTATTTATAGCATTAAGTTCTATGCAAGTTCCGCCTGTAATATTAAATTCAATAAATTTCTGATTAAAGAGGTTACATTGTGGAAGCCCAGATAGAATGAATATTGAAATTGTAGCATTTCTGCCATCATCACCCCTAGCAGTTGCTAAGATATCCGGAAGCTTGTTTGCCAATTCCTCTCTTTCTTCCCTAAGGCTATTAGAACCATCAATAACAAAGTTCAATGTAATATCTTCAAAATTGGGTTTGACTTCAAGATAATAACTACCATTACTGAAAACCTCATCAAAAGATTCCTTTAAAATTGTTTCAATGTCAATATAATTATTGCTTAAGTTTAAGATCTTTTCGCGAGTGTATATAGAATATGCAATCAGCGTGCCCAACTTCTTATCTGAAACTTCTTCTGTCAATAAGAGAACTGTATTAAGATTATTTGAATTGAGTTTATCGATAAATAAGGTCTGACCTTCTTGCACCTTCATAGCAACATTCTTTATCTGAGCTTGGGAAATCAGCATACCTATGATTATGAACATGAAAAACATGACTACAACAGCTATTATGTTTTGTATTACTCCCATTTAGGTCCACATCATAAGTCTACCCAGACATATAGCTCCTGTCTGGTTGTTGTAAATAGGAATGTAGTAAATGTACTGATCCCCACCTAAACCTTTAGTATCAGGTTTAGTCCAGTTCCATTGTGCATGATTACATCCCTTGATTGCTTTTTGTTCCACCTGGAAACCTTCGATAAGGGTGCCAAGGTTCCTATCAGCTATATTCTGACCGTTCAGGCAGCCCATCGTCTCAAGCAACCTCGGATCAAAAATCTCTCCAAAACATTGATAGAGATTATCTTTGACCAATAATATTGAGTTTGATCTTTCAAGTATTAGGTTGGCTTGGTTATTAAGCACAATTACAGATCGATAGTAATAGACAATGCCCAATGTGACTATGACTAAACAAATTATAAAAAAGAAGATGGTGATGATTTTATAATCGGCTTTCTTATTCATATGTGATGTTATATTTACCATTTTCTTTACGGATGTGCAGCAGGGTAACATTATCCAGATTAATCTTCTGATGCACTTGAAGTGAACACAACAAACTTGTGCATTTACCAATCTTAGTGGCATTCATGCATATTGTTGTATCATTGATAAATAGAGTGCCTTTTCCTAAGTGGGGATTGTATGTTGTGTAATATTTAGCGCCGTTACAAGCATTAGAAAGTTTTATCTGAAGTGTTTCCAAATCAGCCTGGATTTCTTCCATAGAGATATGTTGGGGTCCCATCTGTTTGATAATCCAGAACACGCATATGACAGCTGCAAGAACTCCAACTATCCATATAGCTATTGCTGACATACTCTCAGCTCTAGTTCCAATACACCTTAATTTTATCATCGCGATATAGGCTCAAACCAGTCATAATGAACATCTCTTAAAAATATTGTTAATGACTTGATGGTAGTCATGCCCATATTTTCATGTTTAACAGCAAACTTTAAAAAGGACCTTGATTTTACGAACTAAGAGGTGGTTCAAAATAGCAAAAGGGGGAAAGTATAAAGCCATCTTCTTTGATTTTTGGGGAACCGTAGTAGAAAATGGCATTTTTCCATCGCCTGTAAGGCAGGTACAGAGGATCTTTAGGATTAGGTTACCTTTCAATGAGTATATTGTTAGGTTTGAAAAAGTGTTTATGTTGAATAAATACGATAATCTCTATAATGCATTCAAAGACGTGGCCAAGGAATTTGATCTACATCCACCTGAATTTGTATTTGACAAGTTGGTAGGCATGTGGAACAAGAACACTCTTCTAGCCAAACTCTATCCTGAAACAGAGCAAGTGTTAACAGAACTAAAGAAAAAATATAAGCTTGTGCTTCTGGTCAACACAGATTGTTTTTCTGTTGTGCAATTGATTGAGAAATTCAAACTCAATGATTACTTTGATGAGATTGTACTCTCCTATGAAGTCGGACACCTGAAAACTGATCCAGATATGTTCAACAGGGCCATGAAAAAAATCAAGGTCAAGAAAGTAGAACAAGTCTTAATGGTTGGCGACTCACTTGAAACAGATGTCAAGGGAGCTGAAACTGCAGGTATTAAAGCTATACTGGTTGACAGGCGAGACAGAAGAGAGTACGAGAATAAGATTCTTGATCTAAACGGTCTGAAAGATTTCCTATAAGGGGGTGGATGAAATAGACGACTGCATATTCTGTAAGATTGTAAAAGGCGATATACCATCACATAAAGTTTGGGAGGATGAAGATCATATCGCAATTCTAGACATATTTCCAAGAGGCAAGGGTATGACTCTTGTAATTCCTAAGGCGCACGAACCCAGCTTTGTCTTTGACATCAAAGATGCCGAATATGGAAAATTACTATCTACTGCTAAAAAAGTTGGTAAGCTCCTAAAAGAAAAACTGGACTGTTATACTGTTGTGATGGTAGCAGAGGGACTTGAAGTGCCTCATGCGCATATCAAACTCTATCCAATCTATGAATTTAGTGAAGAAACTGAGGAAGATCTCTATGATATCGAAGGTTTGAAAATTGGACCCCGGGTTACACCCCCTTCAGGTCCAAGAGCCAATGATGATGAACTGACTGAGATTGCAGAGAAGATACGAGGTGAACTGTAAAGATCTTATGGCCAAGATAAATAGCTGCGGAAAATGCCGCAAGTGCTGCCAAGAAAGCATAATAAGAGTTTTCAAAGAGGATTTAAATCGTTGGAAAAAAGAGCAGAGATATGATATTCTATTATGTTGCGAGACCTGGACTGGCACGACTGCATTCCTAATATCTAAAAAAGATGATTCTGGCTGTATATTTCTTGACATGAAAAAAGGCTGTGAGATTTACGATACAAGGCCTAAGATCTGCAAAGAATATCCCAAAAGCCAAAAGCATGCAGATAAGTTTAATTGTATTCTGGATTGGGAAACAAAGAAACCAAAGAATACATAATGAATCTATTGATATTATTTTCGAAAGAAATTTATATCTGTTAACTTAAAAGTACATGATGATAAACATAAGGCTTGCTAAAAAGGAAGACTTACAAGAGCTTGCCAGTTTGTACTGCAAGGTCTTTACTGTTTTTGATGTTGGCGAAAGGTGGACTGAAAAGACTGCATATAACCTGCTACTCTATTGGTTCAATAAACAACCAGACTTATTCTTTCTTGCAGAAGAAAAAAAGAAAATCATCGGCGCATTTGTCGCAGGTGTTAAGCCTTGGTGTGATGGTAACCATCTTTTTGATGGTGAAATCATTATTGATCCCGATCACCAAAAAAAAGGTATTGGATCAAAAATCTCAAAAGTAGTCTATAGAACAGCAATTGAGAAATATAATGCAAAGTGCTTTGAGGCTAACACCTTCAAGCACCATAAACATCCACTCTCCTGGTATAAAAAACAAGGATTTAAAGAAGTCGAGGACTTGACTATCATCGAAGGGAATCTCAGAGATATTCTGCATAACCTCGAAAATAATAACCACTAGAAAGTAGTAATCATAGAAAGATTTATAAAACGATTTTGTTTTCTTCACCTTAACATGTCAGTAATAGAACGTGTACAAACCCTGACTGCAATGGCAGGAGATATGGGATGCAATGCCAAATGCCCAGATTGTATCTCACAAATGACCACAGATCTCAGCACAGAGGTAATGAGAATACTCTTCAATTATCCAAAAATAGAGTATGATGAGTTCGATTGGGTACTAAGAGTAGCTATCTCTGCAGGCGCCAAGACTTTTTTAATTACAGGCAAGGGCGAACCGACTCTTAAGCCACAAATGGTTGATGATTATCTTGCGTTCCTTCATTATAATCAAGAATATGCTCAAATGCAGGTAAAAGAGCTCCAGACCAATGGACTTTTATTCCAGACTGAGAAGTTTCAGAAATCAGGCTGGCTTGGACGCTGGAGAAATATGGGCCTAAGGACCATCGCACTCTCTCTTGTCGATATTGATAATGAAGTCAACAAGGAATTCTATACACCTCATTTAGATAAGTACCCTGATCTTGAAAAGACCATCAACATAATCAAGAACGAAGGCTACAGTGTAAGAACTTCATTTACATCAGTAAAGGGATTGATTGACAGCCCAAAAGATATTGACAGAGTAATGGAATTCTGCGGGGATATGCATGTCGATCAATGCAGCATAAGACCTGCAAGAAAACCAAATAAAAAAGAATGCTACAATACAGAGGTCTGGAACTGGGTTAGGGATAATGAAATTTCTCAAGATCAGGAAAATGAGATGGTACAGCATGTCAAGGATAACTGTGATAAGGTACTTGATAAGTTAATGCACGGAGGTATGGTTTACCAATTCAAAGGGCAGAACCTCTGCATGACCGATTGTCTTACATTAAAACCTGAAGAACCAGGTGCAAGACAACTTATCTTCTTCCCGAATGGCATGGTGACTTATGACTGGGCCAGCAAAGCTGCAAAGATAAACCAGGTAGGAAAAGGTTGCATAGAGTATCTAAAAGCAAGAAATCTAGAGCTGCCTTAATCTTCTGCACAAGTATCCCACATATAATCAAAGAACTTTCTGTAACCGTCTGCAAGACGTTTTGATTTAAGGACGAACTGTATGGAATCCTGATAGAGCTCCCCTGGTTTGACACCCACAAATGTGACGACATAAGGTCCAAATATGTCAATAGATGTTGGACTTGAATATTTCTTGGGTAGAAACTTGTATGGTTTTCCAACAAGCTTAAGTATGGCTGGTTTCTGTTCCTTGACTTCAAAATCAAATAAATGTTTGAATTTTATTCCGAGCTTGTTTCTTTCTCTTTCAAAACGAGCCAGATAGTGTTTTAGTCTTGGATCCAACCAAAATGCCTTGGCACCAATAAAGTAAACTGTCTCTTTTGTTTCTAGTATATCTTGAAGATAGTTCTTGAATCCTTCTATGCCTTTGTGAAAGTAAGCTTCTTCTTGTTCTTCGACTGCAGCGTATTTCCCCTGCATTTCAGGAAGAACCTTGTTCACCCGTTCTTCTTTTTCTTTTAGGAATTCTAACAAACGACGAGGATTAATGGCCTTGAAATTTTTCTCGCCTTTTACAAAAACTTCAGAGGCAAGACCTTTTTCAATAAGTTTTGCTATAGAATCATAGACATTTCTTCTATGTACGCCAGATTTAAGAGCAATGGTCTGTACAGAAGCCTCTCCTGTGTGAAGTAGGGCTTCGTATACTCTTGCTTCGTTTGGTGAAAGACCTATCTCCCTAAGCAATTCTTCGTACATGTCACCTCTTAAGCAAAGGTTCTTTTTATAGTTTCTTATTTTGGTGGTAAATACCACCACCAATATTTAAATAGTTTAACCACCATTAAGTAGTAAAGATAAAAAGAGGTGTAACACATGAGCTTAACACAACCCAAGCAAATCAAGTACATTGATTCCAATAAAGACACAATCGAAGTGACACTCCAACGACCCAGACGGCTAGATGAGTTTAGCTGGTACATAAAAGACCTGGTTGAAAACTCAGATAGTTTTGTTGTTGAGGAAACTCAAAGAACAGCATCAAATGGCATGGTTAACATGATTCTTTGGGGAAACCCCCGGGCAAGATCGCACGTAGACCATGTTGAAAAAAAAGCAGATTATGAAAAGGAAACTGCGAAGATGGCGATAAGATTCCTCTCAGGAGATCTTACCCGGGAGAAGAGTGTTTTTGAGTTATACTCAATACAGGGACCTAGGCTAGCAGAGACAGAAAAATACGTACTGCAAAGAGAAGAGGCAACAAAAAAGCAAATGAATAGATTATATGCTGAACTTGAAAAAAGTTGTAAAAAAAGAGGTGAAACAAATGAATAAAAAAAACAAGATAAAAAGAAAAATTGCAATGGGAGCAGCATTTTTAATGCTACTCGGAATGGGTATGAAAGCCAAGGCACAGGATTTCTACAATGGGCAAAAAGGCCCAAAGGGAGTAATGCTGGATAACTATGTCAGCCAAAGTTTCCAAGGTGAAGGTTTGAGTTACAACCTTGTGCCCAAGGTGTTTACCAAGACTCTTGAGGATAAGCTACCTGACCTGGCGTTCATGGCACCGTTTTCAATCAGCAAAGATAAGATTGAGAACAAAGGCATCAATCTAGGCTATGTCTTCAACAATATCAAAGGACACTTTGCTGTTGCAGCACTAGGCTTATTCAAAGATGGTAATGGCAAGTACAATGTCCTCAATCCCCAGATCTACTATAATCACGATTTTGGAAAGTGGTCATTTGATGCAGAAGGAGCTGTTCCAGTCCATCTTAAAAATAAAGAGGTTAACTGGCACAGTGCAGCCACAGTTGGTTATGGTCTCAGTGACAGAATCAGGATCGGCGCATCTGTAATAAAGGACAAAGGCAAACCAGTTGACGGTCAGATATTAGCAAGATTTGAAATAAAAAAAGACCATCAATATTGGGCAGAGATATCCATAAACAAAAAACAGGCAATGGTCAGGCTTGTTGCCAACTATTTTTAATTTATTTCTTTTTTTCTTTTTTTGCTCTAGGATAAACCAAAATACTTTTAAAGCATGTAAATTCTCTCCTTTATAAATGCGGGTGTAGCTTAGCCCGGTCTATAGCGCCAGACTCATATGTTATGAGTGATGAGGCAACTGCCGATGATTATACTTAACGGTGATATCTGGAGGTCGCGCGTTCGAATCCCGCCACCCGCATCATATTTCTAAGAAAGTAAAAGTATGTTTTGACGTATTCTTTGTTTAGTATAATCCTCTAGAAATAATCCTTTGCCAGGAAAGAGTTTGTAACCCACACCATCTGTCTCAAGTAAGCTGCCATATAATGCAGCCCTATAATCTTGATCTCCACCCACATTAGCTTTAAGTCTAAAAGAAATTCCAAATCCCACACGATCAATTCCAATAAGTTGATAATTAGGTTTCACTTCTTGAAGGATAAATTCTCCTCTGTCTTTCCAATTAGCAACATCTTTTGAAATTTTTCGCTCATATCTTGTAAACACTTTTTCATTATCAAAAAAGGTTTCCATCAGGATCTTAAAATCAATAATATCAACTTGATCTGCATGCTTAGAAAGGATTTTATGATCATCATCATAAGATTCCGCTAACTTGTTCAACATATCTATATCCATTCAAATAGTCACTTCCGAGTAGTATATAAATGTTTTGGTTTATTGTGCATAAATTAGAAAAAAACTTATAAACTTTAAAGAATAAATAAAAGATATGAAAAAGCTTGCAGAGAAGATACCACAGGGATGCCCTATTTGCGGAGGATATGTAAAAGGAAATGATCAATACAGATTCTTCTGCAAGCGTTGCAATCTCCTGTTCAGAAGGGATGAATTAACCCTGCAACACTATGAAAAACCCAAAAAACCAACTAAAGACAAGGACTGGGTAGAGATTCCAGAACCCCAACCCATCTCTGAACTTTCTGAAGAAGAGCTGAAGAAAAAATTCATAGTCTCGTTGAAATCAAACAAATACCATTGGATCAACTGCCCATATATTAAAAAAATTCTTAGGGAAAACCTTTTCTATTTCAATACAGAGAAAGAGGCAAAACAAAAAGATTATGAACCTTGTGTCTGTATGAAGACTGGACTTGATACAAAACATAAGTTTGTCAGATCATCTGAAGGGGAAGAATACCACAAGACCAACTGCCCATATGCAAGATTTATCAAGAAAGATAATAGAATCTATTTTGATGATGAATCAGAAGCCAAGAAGTTAAAACTCAAGATCTGCGCATGTTTGGTAGAAGAAGATTAAGTCAGTCAACGTTAACTGAAAAGTTCTCAAAATCATTCTTCAGCTGCTTAAGGTTCTTAAACAAAATAACATTAATGCCCAATTCTTTTGCAGCATCAACATTATAATCATTATCATCAATAAAAATGCATTGTTCTGCAGGCAAACCTATCTTTGAAAGCATAAATTCAAATACTTTTTTGTCTGGCTTCTTCATGCCAATCTCATTGGAGAACCAAACATCATCAAAGAAGCTAAGGTCATTATCTCTCCGGATGGCATCTGTCCGAGGTTTCATCTGATTTGACAAGATATAAATAGCATAGCCCTTCTGTTTCAATTCTTTTGCAAGATCAAAAACCTCCCAGGGGGGTATGTTGTTTAGGACATCTTTTAATCTAGGAATGGGCATCTTGAATTTTTTTATAACATTGATGTAATATTCTGCATTTTCAGGACCAGTTGAATATTCATCTTCTAGCGTATCTAAAGTAAAAAAAATAGCATCTTCATCATAGCCAAATTCCTCTGCAAGTATTTTGGCTGCTACCCGATTACCAGGAGGTCCTAAGACACCACCCCAATCAAAGATGATTGCTTTTATCATTTTTGTAATACTGAATATATTTTTCCAGTCTTTTTATATTCTTTGATAATCTTGATCAGATTGATAACTATAAGCACAATCATCACAATAAAGACTATTATTACCATCTTATTAAAGGCAAGCGCACCTTGTATGTCTCCTCTTAATAACCTTGACAAACCCCTAGTCATACCACATGCAGGGCAGTTGCAATGTGAAAAAATACCAGTGTCAGGGCAGATGCCACCAAATATCAAAGGCAGAATAAAATGCTTAAATACACATTTGAAGGGCGACACATAAAGCGAATTAGTGGGTATAGCCGCAAGAAAGACAAGTATCGAAGTCAGGTTGAAAACTTTTGCCTGAGGACTATTAAAACTGATAAGATCAAGGAATACATCCTTGACCTTCTTTAAAAAAATCAGAATTTTAATCTACCCACTCAATACCATCAAACTTGTGCTTGGTTGCTATCAGGATGACATCTATCAGCCACCAAATACCGCAACCTCCATTCAGGTTGGTTGAGTTGGTTCCGGCTGCATTCATCACAAAAGTGCCGCTATTATGAGTGAATCCTGATGCTCCATTTGTTTATTTAATCTTTGAAAGTCTCCTATTTAAATCTTTTTATCAAAATAATGTTTTTCCAGTCATCCCTCTAGGTTTCTTAAGACCCATAACCTTTAGAACTGTTGGCGCCAGGTCTTTTTGGCCGCCTTTTTTCAACTTAATCTTCTTTAGCTTCTCATCATCAGAAATGAGGGTTAAAAGAACTGGATTAAATCCGTGACTTGGATCGACTTGCCCATTATCATAGAACATGTGGTCAGCATTGCCGTGATCTGCGGTAAGGAAAATCACATAGTCCTTTTCTAAGGCCTTCTTGATGACCTTGCCTGCACATTCATCAACAACAGAACAGGCCTTGACTGTTGCCTTGAACACTCCACTGTGGCCGACCAGGTCTGGATTGGCGTAGTTCAGCACAATAAGATCATACTTACCCAAAAAAGGGCGTAGTTTCTTGGTTATCTTGTAGGCACTCATCTCTGGCTGTAAATCATATGATTTGACTTTTGGAGACGGGATCATAACCCTATCCTCCTTTTTATTGGGTTTCTCAATCTCGCTATTGAAGAAAAATGTGACGTGAGCATATTTCTCGGTTTCAGCAATCCTCAACTGCTTAAGTCCATTCTTGGCAATCACCTGGCCAAGATTGTTATTAACTGGAATTGCATCAAATGCAACTGGAAGGTTCCAATCACTGTCATAGGAACACATGCCAACTGAAAAGACATCAACTTTCTTCTTAAGTTTCTTAGGATAATAGTCCAAATCATTGATCATAGCTGTTATCTGTCTTGCCCGATCGCTTCTGAAATTGTAGAAAATCAATGCATCCATGTCCTTAAGTAATGCAAGAGGCTTATTCTTCTTGTTCACTATTAAGGTCGGATGGACATAGTAGTCTGTCTTTGCACCTCTGGCATAAGATTTCTTGATAGCCTCAATAGCAGTTTTAGCTCTAAAACCCTTACCATCAACCATCAAGAAATAGCATTTTTCAGTCCTGTCCCAATTAGTATCCCTGTCCATACCATAAAAGCGACCAATGACAGATACAATAGTCCCAATACCTAACTGTTTGATTTTCTTATTCAGTTTTTTCACAAGAGGTATTGCAGATCTTTCAGGCATATCTCTACCATCAAGGATAAGATGGATATAAACTCGGTTAAATTTCTGCTTCTTTGCCATATCAAGCAAAGCAAACAGATGCTTGACATCCGCGTGAACACCCTGATCTGAGAATAATCCTGATATGTGAAGGTTTGAATTATTATTTTTACAATGATTTATTGCAGACAAAAGCTCCTTGTCTCTAAAAAAGCTTTTATCTCTGATGCTTTTGTTGATCATCTCGTATTGCTGCCAGACCACTCTTCCAGCACCCATAGTCAAATGTCCTACTTCAGAACCTCCCTGCACACCCTTTGGATTGCCAACAGCATTACCTGTGCACTTTAATGTTGTTGTTGGATAATTCTTTATATAGAAATCATGATTTGGAGTGTTTGCATGAAAAACAGCATTACCATTATAGGTCTTGCCGTGACCCCAGCCATCCCGAATCAGAATCAAAACCCTCTTTTTTGGCTTCATGATGATTTTAGAGCGAACCAGCTTTTAATATTTTTTGGCTGGGCCAATACTACACTATTTTACAGTATAGCAATCTTTATATATTGGGTTGCATTATGTCTCGACAATAGAAAGGTTCTGAATTCAACGGGGTGGTTTATATGAAAAAAACAAGGATAGGTGTATTGACTGGAGGAGGAGATGTACCTGGACTTAACGGGGTTATAAGGGACATCACTTATTCTGCTGAAGAAAAAGGTATGGAAGTAGTGGGAATCAAAAGAGGTTGGGGAGGCCTGATTTTTATGGACCCTGATGAGCCTCTGGACAAACTAGGTGAAAATATTGAGGAAGCAATGCACGTTGTTAAGCTTACCCGGGCCAACACCAGAAGAATATATAGAACTGGTGGTACCATTTTGCATACTTCAAGAGTAAACCCTAAAAAAGTAAAGAGCAAACCAGGAATAGGTCCTGATCTGTTACAATACAGGGATATGTGGATTGAAGAAACAGAACCTGCTTTAGATATGACACCTGATGTCATGAAAAATATTGAAAAATTAGGTCTTGATTATCTGATTGCTATAGGAGGTGATGACACCTTAAGCTATGCGCCTGTAGTTGAAAAATCTGGTTTGCCAGTCATAGGCATCCCAAAAACAATGGATGGTGATGTCAATGGAACAGAATATACTATCGGTCTTTCTTCAGCCATCTCAAAGGCAAATGATGCCATCAACAGTCTTATAACAACAATAGGCTCACATGAGAGATTTGGGATTATTGAATGCTTCGGAAGAAGTGCAGGATTCACCGCACTATATTCTGCTTATGCCTCCAGAGTTGACAGGGTTGTAATACCCGAGTGTGAATTTGATTTTGACAGGTTAACAGAGGTTCTCGAAGAGGACAAGCAAAACAAATGGACCAACTATTCTATTGTACTGATATCTGAGGGTGCTAAACCAGTCGGCGGTGAAGAATCCCTAATAAGCAAGGAAACAGACCTGTATGGTAATCCCAAACTGGGTGGAATCGGCCAGACATTCGCAGATCATATTGAAAAAGTAAAGTGCAGAAAGACCATGCCGACCAAATTAGACTATCTGTTAAGAGGCGGCGCACCCGATAGTTATGATCAGTTGATGAGTTCTACATTCGCGAATATTGCAGTGAAAAAAATAGCTGAAAAAGCAAGCGGAATAATGGTCGCTATGGTAGATGGGACGTTAACAACTGTAGACATAAATCTGGTGACAGCTGCAAAAAGAATTGTTGATGTAGACAAGTTCTACAATGTAGACAGATACAGGCCCAAGTATGAGAACTTTGATGGCAGACCAGGATTTTTCCTATAATAAAATGGTAGAAACACTCATTGTAGATGCCAATTCACTTTACGAGGATTCTTTTAGGCTCGCTAAAAATATTGTTAACTCGGGATATAGACCAGATCTTATTATCGCTATCTGGAGAAGTGGTGCTTCAATCAGTATTGTGGTCCAGGAGTTCTTTAAATACAAGAAAATAGATGTCATGCATACTGCCATAAAAGCAAACTCATATGAGGGTATGAAACATACTGGAAATATCAGGGTATATGGTCTAAAGGAGATTATAAATACTGCTTCAAGACGGAATCACAGAAAAATTCTTCTTGTAGATGATGTCTGGGAAACAGGCATGACCCTGCAGACCATCAGGCATATGATTCCTGACAATTTCGATGTCAAGATTGCAGTCCTATTCTTCAAACCTAATAAAAATAAAGCAAATATACAACCTGACTTCTTACTGCATGAGACTGAAAAATGGCCTATCTTCCCCCACGAACTAGTTGGCCTAGACGAGAAGGATATCAAAAAGAAAAGTAAAAAAATATATGAAATAGTAAAAGAATAATCAGATATTTCTTAATATATCAACAGCCAGAATAGGATCTTCATGCTCAAAGATAAAGCTTGACGCAACAAGGATAGTTGCTCCTGCATCAACTGCTTTTGGAGCAGTCTCAAAGTTGATACCTCCATCTATCTCTATATCCATATCAGGGCATAGTTTCTTAATCTCCTTTACCTTGTCAAGGACTCCAGGAACAAATCCTTGGCCAGCAGCACCCGGGTGGACACTCATCACAAGTACATAGTCAACCTCGTCAAGATAATCCTTAACCTTAGAAACAGGCGTCTCAGGATTCAATACAAGCCCTGCCTTGATGCCCTTATCCTTGATTTTCTTTAACAGAGCAGAAGGATTCTTACAGACCTCAATATGAAAAGAGACCATTGCAGTATTATCGTCAACATAGGATTCCCAGAGCTTCTCAGGCTCTTCAACCATCAGATGTATATCTTTAGGAACACGAACTTCCAATGCTTTTACAGTTTCTGAAGAAAATGTAGTATTCTCAACAAATTTACCATCCATAACATCAATATGTGCAAAATCTGCAGATTCATTGATAATTTTTTTCACACTCTCTGGAAAATCTGTGCTGCTGACAAACAGAGGTGATATTGAAATCTTAATCATAGGTATTAAATATGGGAAAAAGTTTATAAATTTTATGCCTATAAAGAAATTTATGGTAAAAATTATTATCGGCTGTGACCACGGGGGTTTTAAGTTCAAAGAGAAAATCAAGAAATTTCTTGAAGAGAAGGATTACATTGTCGAGGATGTAAATCCTGATTATGAACCCGCAGATGATTACCCTGACTTTGCAGCTATAGTGGCTGAAAAAGTTAGCAATAAGGAGGGTGAGGGTATCTTGATATGCAGTTCAGGAGTTGGCATGACCCTGGTCGCCAATAAATTTTCAGGAATCAGGGCAACTCTTTGTAGATCTGTTGATGATGCCAGGTATGCCAAAGAACATAACGACTCCAACATCCTGACTCTGGGTGGACTTGTCACTGCAGAAGAAGATGTTCTTGATATAGTCAAAATCTGGCTCGAGACTAAATTCAGTGGTGACGAAAGGCACGTCAGACGGCTGGACAAGATCAAAGATATAGAGAAGAAGACCATGAAATGATCATTTGATATATCTGTCAAGCTCTTCTAAAGAAAAAATCCTTATTGGACACTCTGGAAAGCGCTTTCTCCTATCAATGCAGACAGCTTTTAGTCCAAGAGCCTGAGAAGGAAGAAAATCATCCTTATAATGATCGCCTACCATCATCGCCTCTTCAGGTTTTAGTTTGAGTTTTTCTAATGTACAAAGAAACATCTTCTCCACCGGTTTATTACAGCCTTCCTCAAATGAAAGTGTCATAGCATCGAACATTTTTATTATCTCTGGAAACGTCTTTTTGAGCGCATTAAAGGATTGAACAGATACGTTACTGATCAATGCGATTGTATACTCTTTCTTCAGCTTATCTAAAACAGCTTTAGTTTCTGGAAATACCTTTATGTTAATACAATTTAGCATATAAATCTCTTTAAGCTCTTCTACCATCCCCGGTTCGACAACAACGTCCAACTTATCAAGAAAACTCATAATCTTATCTTCAACATCTTCAAAATTATCTGTCTGGAAATGGTTCTCATAGAGCTTCATGTAATCATAGTCACGCCAGTTTCTGCCTATACGATTAGCAAACCTGACCATCGCAGATGGCTTGTTATTATTATAGAACAAAGTTCCCCAACAGTCAAAGAATATGGCCTTCAGTTGATCCATAATAATAGATGTTATAGATTCATTTAAATTATTTATGTTTTAAAAATCTTTTCTTGAGGCCAAGCTCGCACTCCATTTTTAGCTCTGTTAATAGAATCGGAAAAATAAGCGATTAATCAAGCAGTGCGAGCGCCCTTCAATCGTTATGTCTTAAGAATTCTTCATCCATGAATCGATCTATGGCTTTCTTAGTTGCATCTGCAATCTGGTCGTACAGATGGAAGACCTTCTCCTTGTCCGGACTTAGGAATGCATCTATCAAAGGCTCTGTGTCGGCATAGTCTGTAATGACATGGATACCTCTTGGAGGCGTGATTTTAGAATTGGCATAGATTCCATTGATCTGGTCAACATTACTTTGCTTCATACCCCAGACGATCCTTACATCAGATCTGGGCTTGGTTTGTTTGTTATATCTTGTGTCTGCATCAACACTCAAACCCATATTAGCAAGATATTCATCTCTCTCTTTTTGCTCGTGTTTGTGGGCACGTTCAAGGGTAAGTTTGCCCATTGAATTCAGGGTTATCTGGAATTCAAAGTCAAGCTTATATTTTTCAGCAATCTTTTCTGAATCTAAATCCAATAATTGCTCTACAAATTTGGCTTGAGCAGGTAATTCGTAAAACTTACCTGTAACTGCATGGTTCTTGTAAGCTGTCTTCATAAGAAATAAAGATTGTTCTATGGGGAATGGATAATTTTCAACTAATCCTGCTAGTGTTCCACTTGAAACCATGCTAAAATTAGTTGCGAAAACAGGATATTTTTTCCTTATATGATCCTTACCTATGGTTTCAGATAGAGGGCTTCTGCCATTATTTCCCGTACAAACGGTTTCTGCGTATCCCATAGCAATTCATAGGCAATATTCTTTTATAAATCTTTCGTTTATAACTACTCCGGAGTGAGTATATTATTAGGCAAAGATATATAAACACATTTTATAAAAAGGAATATATCCATGGGAACTCATTATATATTTGGAGACTTGCATCACGGACACAAGAAGGTTTCAGACTATCTTCTCAACGAAGCTAATAAAACAAGCAGGAAGCTTAGAGTAAGCTCAACAGGAGACTGGTTACTATATTCTGCTGTACCCAATGGTCCCGAAGATCTTGCCAACCATCCTGCTATCGATGCTTATTTCAAGGGAGACATGAAAAAATTCAAGCAAGTTGAGAAATCATGGTTCAGGAAAGTAGCAAGAGATACTGCAAAACACAAGGACTATATGCGACGGCTCAAAGGGCACGCATCCATAACCTCAATAGAAGGCAACAGTGATGAAAATCTAGGAAAAGAGGTCGAAAAGACAACAGGACATAGTTTTGATGAGTTCTTTGGCGGCAAAAACTCTGCTCTGGAACAGATAAAAAATGATATCCAGATAAGAAAAGATGGCAATACAACCTTTGTCTATGTTCCTCATGACAGGAGAATTAATGCTCAGCATCAGGAAAAGGAATATGATGCTATAAAAGAAGAGATGAACAAGAATAAGCTCTATCAAAGGCTGGCAAAAAAAATCAAAGGCATGAAAACAGAACATATTGTTGTGCTTATGCACGAGAGTCCACGACCAGAGAACTGGTATGAGGGTCTCAAGGTCGATAAGAGACTACCTACTCCATTAAGAGCACATTACGACACTCTCTTAGAGAAGATTGCAGAACACAATCCAAAAAAAGATATTGATGTTTTCCATGGCCATCTTCATGAGCCAGATCAGGATTACCAACTCCAGCTAGGAGACAAGGAGATTAATATCCACAACATGGATATTGACACTGTTATTAAATTTGACACTGACAATGGCAAGATCGAAAAGGTTAAAACCGGAGAAAAGAAAAAATGAAAAAGGAATTCAGTTATGATTTCGCTGAAATGGATGAGTTTTTCACATCAATCTACACTTCAAAGAAGATAGAGTTAGAGAAGAATCATGATAAGACCATAATTGAAGAGATAAGATTATCAAATCTGACAGATAAAAAACTCACAATAACTATTGAAGAGCATGATCTGCTCAAACATCCAAAAAAAGTAGTGCTTAAGCCAAAAGAGATACAGCTTGTTGAATTGAAAATACCTTGTAAAAAGGTAGAAAAACTGCACAAGAGCGAACTAATATTAAAATCAAAGAACCAAATTAGTAAAGTACCAGTTAGAATTAAACATAACTAAGCATCCACTTTCTTAACAATACCATTGTCTGCATCAACCTCTACAAGGTCGCCGTCCTTGAATATTTTTGTTGCAATCTTAGTACCGATCACACAAGGTATTCCGAGTTCTCTGCTAACAATAGCTGCATGAGATGTTATTCCACCTTCATTAGTAACAATTGCACCCGCCCGTTTCATACCCATTACATAATCAGGTCGGGTCATGACTGCTACTAGTATATCACCAGGTTTTACTTTATCAACCTCTGTAGCGCTCCTACAGACCTTGACTTTTCCAACAACCTTACCAACTGAAGCGCTAAGACCTGCAATCTCAGTGACTGAAGATTGATCTTGATTTCCAAGAAGGAAATGCTTAATTTTTTCAACCTCGCTACCTGTGATGACTTCAAATTCAGATCCTTTCCAGCAGAAGACACACTTGAACATTCTGTTCCTGATCTCTTTTAACGGAAGAGGATTCTCAAATACCGACTTGATTTCTGAAGGAGACATATATTTAAGTTCATGAAGGGAAAATCCTGTTCTCTTGCCAATAGCTGTCAATAACAATGTAGAGTAATGTGCATTCCAATAAGAAGCCTTCTTCCGTTCATCCTGCCACCAAGTAAAATCGTCTGAAATAGTCAGCAAGGTCTTGAGATATTTGTCAACCTTAAGCTTTTTTAAGAGTTCCATCTTGACAAGCTGGTTTCTCTTGGGTGTTGAAGATATCTTTTTGATCTCTTCGTCAATGTCCAAACCTGTTGAAAGTATCTCCTTTATCTCTTTCATGAAAGCTTTTTCATCAAGATAATATGCCATCACATAGTTATTCTTGGACCAGAAATATTTATTAACATGTTTTTCTAGAGCAGATTTGATTTCGGAAAACCTATCTAGAAGTTGAATACATTTTGTCACAGGATTTTTCTTTATGCACTCAGAAAGTCTCTTGTTTTTCTGGATCTTTTTGGCGATCTTTAACAAAGATATCTCTGCCTCATTTATGAAAGACTGTCGGGTAGGCGCAGTAAGCTTGGAGAAAAGTTCAGGATAGTTGTCCTGAAGGCCTCTTTTCTTTAATAAAGACATGACCATCTTGGCTATAACCTGATCAGAACCAAGTGCAAAACCATCGATTATAGCACTAGAAGTATTCCTTTTTGAGATAGCTGCATAAAGTTCATTATGGATCCTGATTAATTGATTATCAGTCAGCTTGCTAAGATCTAGCTTTTTAATTTCTTTACATTTTTTATAGAATTCAATATCATCAGCGTCCCACGCCTTTAGCAACTTTTTACTGATAAGACGGTCTTGTTTTGCAACTCTGAGCATCGCCTTGGTACACATATCTATATCGTCCAGGATAATATACCAGTCTGCCCGATCATTTTCAAAGAAGCAGAATCGTAAAGTATGATTTCCACCGACTTTCTTCTTCCTAGCTTCAGTTTTCAGCTCATTCTCTGCAATAGCCTGCATAAGATATGGACTACCGTCAAATCGCTGATGATACCATTGCTTATCTTTCAAGTTTTTAAGGGTTTTTTTCAGTAGGGATTTTGATTTCTTCATGATAGTAACAGTTAGGAGAAACCAGTATATATATCCTTGTAGTAACAATTGTTACAACATTTTGAAAAAGTTTAAATATGTGAAATACAATTAATAAGCAAAATGGAGATATCCGCCTTATTTGATGCAGGACTGACTGTAAACGAGGCAAGAGTCTATCTTGCACTATTAAAGTTGGGATCTGCCTCTATAAATGAGATTACTAAAAAATCAGGAGTTCACAGGGTCAATGTCTATGATGTGATCGAAAGATTGCAGATCAAAGGATTGATAGATTCAGTAATGATATCCAACAAGAGGCATTATGAAGCATCTAATCCTGAAAATCTGATTAAACTTCTTGAATCAAAGCAAGAGAGTGTCAAACAAGCGATGCCTGAGCTTAAGAATATCTATGATACAAGAAAAGAGAAACAAGAAGTCCATTATTTCAAAGGGCCTGAAGGGGTGATGGCAGCTTATAATATGATATTAGCTCAGAATGAAACCATCTATGCAATAGGAGGCTCAGGTTTAAACAGAAAATTCCTAAAACACAGGCATATAAAATGGGACAGGGAAAGGATTGCTAAGAATATATGGGTCAACGCCCTATATTATGAATATAGAAGAAAAGAGAAACAATCAGACAAAGAGAAATTATGGAAGATCAAATTTCTTCCTGACAAATACAAGAATCCTGCAATGATGGACATCTGCGGCAACATAGTGGTCATCCTATTAGCAACAGATACAATCATGGCGATTGTCATCGAGAACAGTCAGATCGCAGAAGCTTATAGAAAATACTTCAATTTCATGTGGCAGTTTGCAAAAAAATAAAAGAATTATTTCTTTTTGACAATACCATTGTCTGCATCAACCTCTACGATATCGCCATCCTTCAATACCTCTGTTGCAATCTTAGTGCCTACAATACAGGGGATGTTAAGTTCCCTGGATACAATGGCCGCATGACAGGTCAGACCTCCTTCATTGGTAACAATTGCAGCCGCCTTTTTCATTGCAGGTACAATCGCAGGATTAGTGGCCCAAGCAACCAAGATATCCCCGTATTCCATCTTGGACATATCTTCAATAGAGTTTATAATCCGAACAATACCTTTGACCTTACCTGCACAAGCACAGCTGCCAGTCAGTTCATTTTTCTTCAGGTTCTTTGCGTCGCCAGAGGATTTTACTTGATCTTTAATGAATTTTTCAGCTTCTTTTCCATAAAGAAGCACCACCTTACCTTTGCTAGGATAAACTACATGTAGCTGAAGCAAAGATCTTAAGAATTCAATATCTACGGGCTGTTTCTTAAGCAGCATGTCTCTGATAATATCAATAGAAGCTGATTTAACAAGGTCAAGAGGGATGTTCAATCTTTTACCGACCTCTTTTTGGAGTTTCTCAATATGGAAGTAGGATTGGAATTGATAATCTTTTCTTCTTGGTTTTGCCCAAACAATCCTACCAATAAGCAATAGCATTCTTTTAGTCCAGGCATCAGGTTTGAGCTGAGCAATAATTCTTTTCTTTCCCTTATCTATGAACTTTCTCCTCTCAGACAAACGCTTCAACTCAACTTCTGGATCGATATTTCTGACAAGATAATCCTGCAACAACAAAACAAAATTTTCAGACTTGTAGCCAGGACCCATAAACACATAGAACTCCCATGAGTGTTGCCGTGAGTGCTTTTCCATATCAGCGTACAAAGAAGGTTTTGATTTTTTTAAATAACTAACAAAGCCCAGAGGAGTTTCCTGCTTCAGTTTTTGCTTTGTATCTTTATCCTTTATGATTCCACTATAAAGCTTGAGAAGAGCCAGCTCTCCTTTTTGACCTTCTGAGTCATGTTCTGGGTAAGTTAAAACTCCATAATATTCCGTGGCTTTTTTCTTTGAAAGTTTAGATTCCAGGAATTTTCTGACAGTGGACTCAACAAAAGCATCCTCCATCTCAATTAAAGGAAGCAACGCACCAAACATATATTGTTTGGATTGAAATTCTCCGAATTTTGTATAATAAGATACAAGTTGTTTTGCAGTACATTTGGATAGGTCTTTTTCATATATAGAAGCTGTGAACTTGTTCATTTCAATACCGTTTGAAAAAGAATTCTCAATTGCTTTGTCTATCACAGCTAAATCTTTCTTGGCTTTGGCAAAAAGAACCTTACAATTTTTATTCCAGGTTGACATCAGGCCAATGTAATCAATATCATTGTTTCTAGATATTACACCCAAGTCTAAATTTGGAAGATCAGTCCAGTTACTCCAGTTAGCAAATGCATAAGTCCAAATAGCATTACGTAGAAGAGGAGACCTGTTGTCGCGAGCGAGAATTACCCAGTTCTCTTTCTTTTTTATTAAATGCATTATAGTGTTGTTATTGCTCTGCTCTGCAAGATGAATAATGTTCCTTCATTATCAAACGCCCATTCAACATCCTGAGGATATTTGTAATGAGCTTCAATCTTCTCTCCAATCTGGGACACCTTTTCGACTAGCTCTTCATCAATATAGAAATGCTCTGTCTTTTCCTCAATCTTGTGCAGTTTCTTATTCAGGAAATATGTGTTAGGAGTTACTTGACCAGAAACAAGAGCCTCACCCAAACCTTCGACAACCTCGACAAGGATGTATTTCTTGTTCACAGGATCAACAGTGAACATCACACCTGCATATTCAGGATCAATCATCTCTTGTATGACCACCGAAATGAGAACATCACGATGCTTAAAGTTATTCTTCTCTCTGTAATAGATGGCCCTGCTGGTAAATAAGGATGCCCAGCATCTTTGCACAGCATCAACAACAGCATTGTCACCTTGTATGTTCAGATAGGTATCCTGCTGGCCTGCAAAGCTTGCGGTTGGCAGGTCTTCTGCTGTTGCAGAACTCCTAACAGCGACAGTCTTGTTCTTCAGCTTATTATAGTTGGCAACAATCTCCTTGATAATGTCGGCCGGAAGCTTCTTGCCCATGATCAATTCTCTGCATTTTTTTGAAGTGTTTTCAAGGTCTTCAGTATCATCCACATCTAATTTGTCGAGCATGCCGTGAAGCTTCGCACCCACACCAGTCTGGTCCATAAATTCCTTGTAAGAAACAACTGTGACACAAAAACCATTTGGAACCGGAAAGTGATTGAACATCTCTCCCAGGTTGGCACCCTTACCGCCAACAGACGGTATGTCATCTTTCTTGACATCCTTGAACCACAATATCTTTTCAGGTCTGAAATTAAATTTTGTTTCTGTCATAATAATACCTCCGAATGTTCTTATGAAATATTTATTGTTTTAAAAGCTTTTTTACAATCCCTCGGTCTGCATCCACTTCAACCAAGTCACCATCCTTAAAAACCCTGGTTGCAATCTTGGTCCCGATTATGCAGGGCTTGTTCATTTCCCTGCTGGTGATGGCTGCATGGCTTGTTAATCCACCGATATCAGTTACAAAGGCGGCTGCCTTGCCCATAGCCGGCACAAAAAACGGTTGAGTCTCAGATGCTAAGATAATGTCTCCTTCATTCACCTTTTTAATATCTTCAGGCATATGAATGATCTTAACTACGCCTTTCACATGCCCCTTGTTGGCAGACAAGCCCCGGACTTCAGTAATGTTTGGATCGATTTTTTCCTGGTGTATTTCCAACTCCTTTTCTGCCTCATCAGGATCTAATATGATTAGCTCCCCATCCTTATAGATAACGCCAAAGTCCTTTCCCCTTTCTTTTAGTTTATCTGGTATTTTGCCATCGTCTATTAATTCACAAAGTTCAACATGCGACAAGGAGATAACTTCTTGGAATGATAAGTTATGTTTTTCTCCGAGATCCTTAAGTTTTGGCCAGTATGAAAAGCAGACTTGGTCGAATACCTCTATTAGTTGAGAGCGATAGTAGGCAAGCCAGGAGCCAATCTCGATCAGTCTCTCAAAACCCTCAGGAGCATCGATGCGTTCAGGCTCTTTTTGTCCTTGTTCAAGTTCAATCAAAACTTGGTCCTCTGTCAGAGGATCGCCTTCAAACCCGTGGGTGCCCACCCATCTGTATTTTTCTACAAAAGATTTAATATCTGATTTGTTCAAGACCTTAAGTTCCTGATTGTACTGCATGAGCAAAGTGTTTTTTGGCGGATTCATAGAGGCTGCAACATCTGCAAAAGAAACACCTCTTTGATCACAAACCTCTTTTAGATAGTCACCAATGCAAAGATCAGTGAACTCAACCAATGATGAGCCGGCAAGATACTCTAAATGATACATAATAAACAACTTGATGTCCGACTTGTCTTCAAGACTTCGAATATATCCCATATTTTGCTCAAGGAGCTTGAAGAATCTCTCGAACCAATCAGTATCAATGTTCTGTCTAATGAACTGTGAAAGCCTGTTATGATCTGATTTAAGATAGTAGAAATTCCCCCTTAGAATTTTCAGGTTCCCTTTAAAAAAACCCAGATCAAGTTCTTTAAAGATCCTACTCCTTTCAAATCCCATCCAAGTAGACGTGAAGATCATAGCCATTCTCCACTCACCCCAATGCAGCCACAGCTCTGGCTTGTAACGGATTTCTGATTTTTTCATTTTACTTTCTTGACAATACCATGATTGGCTGCCACCTCTACAAGGTCTCCATCTTTTAAGACCTTCGTAGCAGTTTTGGTACCAATTACACAAGGAATACCAAGCTCTCTGCTTACAATTGCAGCATGGCATGTTATACCGCCCTCATCAGTAATAATGGCTGCTGCTTTTCTCATAGCAGGCACAAACTCAGGTCGTGTCATTGAAGCCACGAGAACATCTCCTTTGTTCACCTTGTCAAGATCCTTCTTGGTCTTGCAGACCTTGACAAAGCCAGTAGCACTACCTACAGAAGCGGCCATACCATGAAGATCTGATTCGGAAATTCTTTTCTTGAGATATAGCCTCATGAAATCCTTGAAATCATCACCAACCAGGATTTCTGTCACCAACCGGTTATTTTTTCGGGTCAGATAAGTCATAAATTGTTTTTCTCGTGCCTTAGCATCTTGTTTATCAAAGTTTGAAAGATGCTCATGTGTAATATCCATAGGCATATATCTTTTAAGCAGATCAAGATCTATTTTATACTTCCTGCTGATTTCTTTCATCAGGGTATTTATGTGATATACACAACTAAGCATGTACTTTTTTCGATCATCCTGCCAATGCAGGACAATCATTATAAGATTTATCAAGTCATAAGTATCCTTATCAATATTATATTCCTGAATAAGCAGATCTCTTCTTAGATTATTTTGTTTATAACGTTCTTTTTCATCTTTGATGAACTTGTTGGGATCAATCTTTGACTGGATCAGCTTTTTGATCTCTTTTAGATAGTCGATTTCAGTCAAGCTTTCTCCAAAATAATAGTTAAGCTGGAAGTAATAGAATTTTCTTTTATGAGCCAAAATAAGTCTAATCAAAACAGGATCCAATTTTTTAATAATCTTTTCAGCAGGCAGTTTGAAAAGTTTACTGCTTTTTTTATCAGAATTTATTCTCTTGATTATTTTCATTAAATTCAATTGTTCCTCATTAATAAACGAGGAGCGTTCTGGCTGGAGAAGGTCTGTAAATAATTGACGAAACTCCTTGGAATGCCTGTCAAGTTTCGTGGTTTTTTCAAGCTTCGCTTTTAGCATTGGCTCTGCAACAAAGGTGATGGGCTCAATCAGGTGACTAACACCAACCAGTCGATGATATACACCCCAGAGTTTCTGATACAAGTCAATAAGTTCCTGTTTATTTAGTCTGCTTAGTTTTTGCTTATCAACAAATACCAGCAAGTCCATAGCTTCCCGGACTCTTATAGACTCTTTGTCCAGAAGTTTTTTCAAATATTTCTTGTTTTGTTGATATTTTTTCATGAACTCTTGTCCAACATTTTTAAAGTCATTTTCGAGATAGTGATATTCGACATAATCTTTTTTAAAGATCCATAATTTTTGAGTATATCCATATCCAACTTCAGCATGGCAATCGATCAATCCTGAATAAGCTGCATGAAAGATGTAATTCATACATGCATTGAAACCCTGTACATGCCATTTCTGTTTGATTATTTTTCCAAATTTCTTTTTGTTTATCATTTTATTTTTTTTACAATCCCTATCTCAGCATCGACTTCGACAAGATCTCCATCTTTGAAGACTTGGGTTGCCACCTTGGTTCCGATGATGCAGGGTTTCTTCATCTCTCTTGAAATAATGGCAGCATGACATGTTATGCCGCCTTCGTCAGTAACAAAGGCCGCAGCTTTTTCCATGGCCACAATGAAATTAGGTGTTGTCATGGGAGTTATAAGTATATCGCCTGGCTTGACTTTGTCAAGATCCTTCTTACCAAAGATTATCTTAGCCGGGCCTTTTACAATACCCTTATTAGCTATCTGGCCTTTGAGAGTGTCGCTGTCAGCAGAGAATTCCATGCAATGTTCATTTAATATCTCCTTAATCTCCCTTACGTTAGAAGTGAAATATACCTTCTCAGGTTCCAATGTCATAAAAGCATAATGCTGCTTCCTGTTTTCTATCTCTGGTTTAGTTACTTCAATATTGTCGATAATTTCTTTTCTAAGCAGGTAAAGCATATCATAATAGCTAAGGTTTCTTTTAGCTCCCATCTCTTCAAGCAAGGGTCGTATCAATGCAAAAGATTTGTTCAGATAATCAGTTCTATATGTCCTGAAATAGACCAGCTCTTTAGTCATTTCGACCAATTCCCTGACTTCTTTGTCTGCATTCATCTCGTCGAGTAGTTCATCTGATTTGTTCTTAGCATTAATCTGATGTGTACCGAGCTCTTTTAACCTCACCCCATAATCACCCTTTAACTCCTTGGCCCTTTTGAAGATGTCTTCAGGAGTCCATGAATCTCCTTTGCCTCCCCGCGCATTAATCCAACCATACTCCTCAGCATGATCTTCAAGCTCTTTCCTAATTTTATTTGGCAAAGTGGAATATGAACTATATTTTTTAACCTTCGACGCTAAAGCCAATAAAGATTTTTGCTCCAAAGCAGGAAAATTCTCTTTTTTTGGAAAGCTAAGAATTGCAAGCGCCTCATCAGGATTCTCTTTTTTCCCTATAAAATCCTTGAGTTTTTTCTCAATAGGAAACTGGATGTTGTAGCCCATCAGCGAAAGTGAAAAGAACTCATACATTTTACCGAATTCCTTGAACTGAGTAACCAGCTCTTCGTAAGACTTGCCTTTCCAGTTTGTTTTTCTTATCTCTTTGGCAAGAGCCATCAGTTCATCGCCAATCTCGTAGATGTAGTTGAAGATCTTCATTATGGTACCCGGCTTCTTTTTTTCAATCTCAAATACAACATCACCAAAGTCCATGGCTTCTGGGCCGTAATAGAACTTGTTGATCATAAATCCACAGCGGGTATAGAACTCACAGCCATACATCTTGACATAATGCTGAATATGTGAATAGCTGGTCAAGAAAAAATCCCCCATTAGAAGTACATAATGCCTGTTAACCACAGGCTCCATCTTCTTCTTGCATAATTTTATTGTCATTTTATTTTTCTAATAATTCCTTTTTCAGCATCAACCTCGACCATTTCGCCGGTTGTCAGTGCTCTAGTTGCTATTTTCGTAGCCACAATGCAAGGCACGCCCAGTTCTCGTGAGACAATTGCAGCATGGCAGGTCATACCTCCTTCATCTGTAACAATCGCCTTGGCCTTTCTCATTGCAACTATGAACTCAGGAGATGTCATGGCAGTGACTAATATCTCACCTTCCCTAAACGAATCAAAGTGTCTTGCTCCTGAAAGCAAGCGGACCTTACCACTAACTTTTCCCTTGCTGACCACTAATCCCTTGATCTCCTTGACATTTTTTACAACAGTTAGATTTGTATATTGAGAGATCAGGTCATTGGCTTCCTTACCAACCAAGTTGAATCCGTCGTTATTCTCTGCATCATAAAAAGAAATAAAACCAAGTTTTCTATCTTTAAGATTATCGATTCTTTTTTTGGTCTCAGCAAGCTCAAATACATTTTTTCTCGAGTATAAAAGCAGCTCTTTAAATTTAATAGCATATCTCCTGCCTAACTCACGAATAATGCAGGTTATCATATGCAGCGCCATAAAAATGAACTTTTTCCTATAATCCTGCCACCAAATTGAAAAACTCAATCCCGAAGCAATCGTTTGTACTTCTGATGCTATCGAATATTTTTTTATGATGCCTTTTTTCTTGGCTTTAGTCTTTTTTGGAAAATGTTCAATCTCTTTTATCTTGGATTTAGCCTCTTTATCAGAGAGCATATCGATACGTTCTTGAAATGATTTTATATCTGCAATCTTTACAGAACCATAACTGTTTTCAAGCCAAAAATATTTCTTCTGGTGCTCTTCAAGAGGCTTCTTTTCAAGCTTCAGTCTTAATAGGTCCAATTCTTCTATCTGGTAAAAAGAGAGTTCTTCAGGTGCTGAAAGCACCTCCAGGATGTCAATGACCTGCGCAGGGTATTTTGACTCAATATGGGATTTAAGCAACTTCTCTCCGCCAAAATTAGCTATTTCAGGAATAAGCCCGTGAGACCAGAATTGTCCATAAATAGTATAGAAATCCTTGATAAAGAAGAAAAGTTCTTGATTGGTCATCTTCTTTAAATCTTCAGCTGTAAAACAATCTATTAACTCAACAATTTTATCTTTAGCTACTAGCCATGCATCATAAAATTTTGTACGTTTTTTCAGATCAAGGATATAAGATCTGAACATATTCTCTCCGCATTCGTATAGGGCGTCAAACTCAGAGATAAAAACTACCTTACTCTCCTTGATATGGACCAAGCAATCGCTCCAGGATATGCCAGTAAGTTTCTTACAGGCAACCATCATCTCCATAAAATCATCAATATATATCACCTGGCCGTCAATGGGCCCCCATTTCCAGTTCTTCTTTTTTGGATCAATCATTCTATTCGCCTCACAACACCTTTTTTTGCATCAACTTCGACAATATCACCATCCTTAAAGACCTTGGTTGCAGTCTGTATGCCTACAATACAAGGGATATTGAATTCTCTGGACACAACTGACACATGCGCAGTAAGTCCACCTTCTTCAGCGATTATTGCATTTGCTAATTTCATCAAAGGAACAAAATTAGGACAAGTATTGCTGGTCACCAGAATATCTCCTGGTTTAAACTTATGGAAATCCTTTGCGCCATGGACGATCTTAACAGCCCCTTTACCATAACCTGTACATGCAATTCGGCCTGAAAACTCTTGTTGATTAGTTGTGGTTGTGTAAAGAAATCTTTTCCTAAAAATTTCAGCATCTTTTCCTTCTAAAAAGATTTCATTGTTGTCGTACCCGATTAAAACATAATCCTTTTTAGAAAATGACTTCTTATCTAATTTTCCATTCCTTAACAAAGAAAACATCTCATCAGGCGACAGCTCTTTTAAAAAACCTACAGGCTGTCTGGTCTTTTTTGAGATTTCAGAAAACAAAGAACGAGATAAGTAAAAGACCTGATTAAGAAAAAACTTAAAATTATCTTTATGAGACATACTGGATCTAGTAAGAATAATTAGTTTTTGCTGGTAGCTATCCAGAAAATCAGGAAGTTTTTTCTTTTCTGGTTGACTATCTGTAAGCTCTGCATTTAATTTATCAAGCCCTTCTTTTAAAATCTCTTTAACTTCCTGCGTATAAGACTCGATTGTTTTTGGCAGTTCGGTATAATTACCTAGTGTTATGCAACAATACGTATTATGAATTCTTGTTAGTTCATCAGACACAAGATCAGAATCAACCTCTAGATTCTTAACCAACATTTTTATTGCAAGTTCAACTAGTTCGAATCTCTCTTTCATACTAAAACTGGGTATATCTGTCTCACTTAAAATTTGCATAATCTCTTGGTGTTTCTCTGGTTTCTTAAATTGCTGATCAATAATAATTTTCAAGCCTCTGTCAAGCATTCTTAAGAACACAGCAGGATAATACATCATCTGGACAGCAGAATAATATTCTTCAAGAAACTCTATCAATTCAGCAACAGAGAATTTGGAAAAATCTGAAGAGTTCAATCTTTTTATCAAAGTTGCTTTTACCTTTATCACGTCATTAAGGGATTTATCAAATGTTGATTGATCATTTATCATCCTATCTGCAAACTCAGCAAACATCCTCTGATCAGAGTATAGTGTATAAAAAGTTGTAAGATTATTTGTAGAATCAATAATCTCACCTACATCCACACCATACATTTCTTTAAACACAGACCAGGCATTAGAAACAAGAACATTAAGGAAATAGAACATTGGTCTGCGACCCTCATAATCTACGACCTTGTTTTTAAAAAGGACATCAAGTTTTTTCATGCTAGTCATTTTAGTCTCTTAACAACTCCTTTTTCTGCATCAACATCTATAAGGTCGCCATTTTTTAAAAATTTAGTGGCATATCTTGTCCCTACAATACAAGGGATCTTCAATTCCCTGGCAACTATTGCTGCATGGCTGGTCAGACCTCCAAAATCCGTCACAATTGCCGCTGATTTCTCCATTGCAATGACTATATCTGGTGTAGTCTCATAGGCCACAAGAATCATGCCTTTTTCAAATCCAATCATATCTTCCTGACAGGTCACGATCTTTACCTCGCCCTTTGCAGATCCTTTGAAAGCAACCAAGCCTTTAAGTTCAGTAGTTTCTTCACCCTCATTATTTAATAGAAGGCTCTCATATTTTTTTATTTCCCCTGCAGATAATATGTGTTCTTTACCATCATAAAACATCCCAAAATTTTCTTTTCTTGAATTTGCAATCTCTTTTTTCAGATTCTGTCCAGCTATCTCCCAAATCATATGCTCAACAATATCTTCATACGTCAAGTCATGTTTTTCAGCCATCTTTTGAAGATAGGGTTTTAGGTAGAATGTAACATAACCTGTGGTTTCTGCACATCTGAATCTCAAAAAGCCAAGCATGTCAAGAAGTTGCACCAGATACTCGTCGTCTCCAGACATCTCAACTGAAGATTCAGGCTCTTCTTCATCTGTCTTCATGCGGTCAAGAAGTTCCTTGAGTGTAAATTCTTTTATGTTAAAGTGATGCGAACCCAGCCATTCATATTTTTTAACATGATCAAGAACAATTTTGCGAAATTGCTCAGGAATAGCAGCCTCATCTTCAGGCACAAATCCAATCTGCTTCTTAATTGACCTGATCTCTTCAACCTGCTGCATGGTCCAGGATTTTTCATAAGTTAATCCTTTGGAAATATCAAAGTCTTTAGGATTGGTCTCTTGAACAAAACGTTCTACACCAATAGCAATTGGATTTATAGGCATCCAAATACCTGTCAACTCCTTATATGCCTGCAGGAAATCAACAACAGATTCAATCTTATGAACTGAATCTTTCAGAGACTTGGTTACCTGTCTAATTTTAAGTTCAATTCTTTTGAAAAAATCTTCATCTTTATTCTTTGCAGCAGCATAGCTTTCCTGTGCTATCATATCAACATCTTTTTGCCATAAGAAAAAATCACCATTGAGAAACATAATCCGTCCATCTAATTTTCCCTTGAAAAATTGTTGGGCATAGCTAGCATATTCAAGCCAAAGCTCTGCTGCAAGAGCAGGTTCAACCCATTTTCCCAGATGATGCCAATCAGACATGTCTAATCACCCCGTTATTCGCATCAACCTCTACAAGATCGCCATCCTTGAGTGTTTTTGTGGCAATCTTTGTGCCGATTACAGATATTATTCCAAACTCCCTTGCAACATTTGCAGCATGACACAGAATACCTCCTTCATCTGTAACAATCGCCTTAGATTTCCTTAAAATGGGTGTCATGGATGGCGATGTCATTTGAGTCACAATGACTTTTCCGCTCGGAATCTTTGCTAGGGAGGTTTTCTGATCGATCACTACCACGTTTCCATT
>CAZYIM010000003.1:0-67034 GCA_964647565.1 uncultured Methanosarcinales archaeon | reverse complement strand
CAAGGTGTACATGTGAAATCCGAAAAAACCATAAACCACGTTTCCAATGGCAACACCTTTATTGATCGGCATACCTTTTATCTCATCTACAGCTCTATCCTCTATAAAATCTTTTCTCAGTTGAGCAAATAGTTTTCCAAAATCATCTGAAACAATAGTCTCTCTGTCGGATCTCATCAATAGTATATATTGGATTTGCCTTTTTTTCTGCAGCTCGTCTGCTTCTCTAGGACTTAGTTTCCCCTGAAGCAAACAGATAATCTCGTTAAAACTTAAAAAAGACAATTTGCCACACTTCACATTTTCTTTTTTTGCTATGGCCCCACACACCTTATCAAGAAATTTAAAATAGTCCATGAATACATCTTTTCTGTGATCATGGAATCTTGACAGCTTGATAAGCTCTTCCTCCTTAAACTTAATATCAATCTTACCAAGATAATGTGTCAAATCAAAAAAACCGCTAAAGTCGAATAGTTTTTGCCTTAGTTTATACATCCGGTCTATTATCTCTTTGTTTGGCAGGATTTCTATTTCTTTGGGTAGACCCAGAGGTAAATCGACAAGATCATCTGTTGCAACCAACCCAGCATTTAGCATTCTCATAATATATGTTCTATCTTTATTCACAACTGCCTGAATCCTGTTCAAATTCTGTTCAAAATCAGTTTTTACTATGTATATATCCATCAATCCATTTTTTGAGATATCTACTACTTTCCCATAGAATATTTCAGCTATCGACGAATTTTCCTTCAATAGAGACTGGGCAACAAGATAATGCTCAAGCAGAGCATATTTCCTTGTCAAGTACTTTATTAATCTTTGAGTCATCTAAGTTTCCTCACAACACCCTTGTCAGCATCAACCTCAACAAGATCGCCATCCTTAAAGACCTTTGTCGCAGTTTCAGTGCCTACAATTGTGGGCTTTTTCATCTCCCTTGCCGTAATTGCAGCATGACATAGGATTCCACCGGCATCTGTAACAACTGCTGCAGCTTTCTTGAAAAGATGCAAGTATTCTGGTCGTGTCATGCCTGTAACAAGGATTGTATTTTCTGGAAGTTCTTTGATTTTTTTAGGATCTGTAACAATCTTAACCTTACCTTCCACAATTCCAGGATAG
Source organism: uncultured Methanosarcinales archaeon (assembly GCA_964647565.1). Classification (GTDB taxonomy): domain Archaea; phylum Nanobdellota; class Nanobdellia; order Woesearchaeales; family CAZYIM01; genus CAZYIM01. The sequence goes on along the minus strand of CAZYIM010000003.1, from coordinate 65,906 downwards.
GCTGATTGACCTTCCAACGAAGTACCAATTGCAGATGTTATTTTCTGTAACTGATCTTTTGCTTCTTGGCCTGTTATCACAACTATATCATCACCTGCAACCAGCATGATAGAGAAGGTATACCTATCATCAAGCAACTCTTTAGATGGCAGGTTTCCGCTATTGAAAAATTCTTTCAATTCAGTCCTGGTTATACAGAGGAACTGATGAGGTCTGAGATCGATCTTTTCACATTGTTGTTCAGCAAATCTCTTGACAAAGGCCATTGATTCTGTATAGACAGGTTCTGTCGCTGTCCTTGCCTCTTCTAACATAGGCAATACTTTTTTTAAGGTAGTCTCAGGAAGGCATTCTGCAACCTTTTTTATGGGAAAATTGGTCGGCAAATACTTATCGAGAAGACGCCAAAGTTCATGATAGTCATCAACTGTTATCATGCCTTGTTGTTTATGAATGAAATCCAGAACATTCTTGGCGGTTTTCTTCACCTTCTGCAGCATCTCCTCTACATTAGCTTCTGAAGCAGATGCAAATTCAGCAACCTGTTCAGAAAAAGTTCTTGAAAACTTCGCATCTATATAATTTTCACTCTTGTCTTTTTCAAAATGAAATAATACACAGTTAAGACCAACACCCCAATACTCTCTTAATCCTTTTGTATATTCTTTACCAAAATAAGAGCACTCAAGCAGGGTCCAACCACCCACCCAATTCTTTTTCCAGTTTAAGTCAAGATTCATTTTATTTTACAAACGATTCCTTTTTCTGCATCAACCTCAACAAGATCGCCGTCTTTAAAGACTTTAGTTGCAATCTTGGTCCCGATGATACAGGGCTTCTTCATCTCCCTTGAGATGATAGCCGCGTGGCAGGTTATGCCGCCTTCATCAGTAACTATTGCTTTACACTGCTTAATTATGGGTATGAAATCAGGCACTGTTTGTGATGTGATAAGAATGCTTCCTTCGGGAAAGTTCTCTCTATCTTTTTTCAGAAGAACAATTTTTACTTTGCCAGTAACTTTCCCTTTATAGGCAACTTGCCCCTTAACCTCTTTTATGTCTGCAAGGTCTTCTTCTCCAATTCTTTTATTATATTCTATTAGAGCTTCTTCGCCGGAATAAATCGTTTCTTTCCCTTCAACTGTCGTCAGAAGATAGTATTTTGTTCTTTTATTGACTTCTTCTAAATCTACCTCATGACCTTCTATTATCGAAATGAGTTCTGGAGGTGTCATGAAAAATAATTGCCCCCTTGTAACCTCGAACTTGGTTTCCATAAAATCAAACAAGTGAGGCAGGTATTCTTCATCATAGAATTTGAAAGGATGCGCGTGCCTTACTTTGGTAATTAAATCTTTATATTCTTCCAGTATTTTTTCATACTCTGTCCCTTCAACAGCATGTCCTAAATGGAAGCCAAAAATGTGATAAGACCAGTAATTCTTATAGAATTCATGGAAATCATTTAAGTTAGATATTAATTCTTCAGAACTTAATCCCTTTAAATCAGTTTGTAGAAATTTAGCATTCCTTTCGTCTCTTTCTTGGATTATGGAAATAAATTTTTCCAATATTTCTTCTGTTTTCCCCTCTTTTATTAATCCTTTTATTATTTCTAATAACTGGTTAATCTCATCATCAAGCTTATATCCTTTCAAGTATGTCCCTTTTGAAAAATAGAATGTGTTTCTCGCTTCATAATCAAACATTATCCTCTTAGTCTGGGCTAAATAAGGATAATAGATTGCTGTTAGTGACATATCTCTCGAAACATAGTTAATCCAAGTCATTTTAGTTTTCGTGCAATTCCTTTATCAGCATCAAGTTCAACAAGGTCGCCATCTTTAAAGACTTTTGTAGCTATTCGAGTTCCTATGATGCAAGGTTTGTTCATCTCTCGTGATATGATGGCTGCGTGGCATGTTATGCCGCCCTCATTGGTTATAAAACCTGCTGCGCGCTCCATAGCAGGAACAAAATCCGGAGTCGTCATTGCAGCCACAATTATATCGCCCTCATTCACTTTTCCCAGATCAGAGTTGTCCACTAGAATCTTTACTTTTGCAGTGATCTTGCCCTTGTTTGCTATATTGCCCTCAACTTGATCTGTATTGATGTTGCCTTCTTTTTTTTCAAGTAGGAATAATATCTTCTTAACCACTTTTTTTGCATTTTTACCTTCCATATAATAGAGCTTTCCATCTAGTGCTTTTATAGCAACACATTCCCTCTCTTTTATAGTTTCTTTCGAAGGAAATCTTCCTTCAATTATCTCATCAGGAAAACATAACATTATTTCCTCATTATCAAGTTTGTTCCTCCTACCAATCTCAAATAGCATTGGAATTATATTGGCGTAACTGCCTGAAAGCACATCTGTTCTCAATGTCCTAATATAGATATATGTCCTGGTAATATCTATAAGCTCCTTTATCTTTACAGGCGGTTTCAGTTCAGTCAGAGCTTGTTTTAGTTTCTGTTCGACTTCTGCATCAAAGACTAGCAGGTCATTCAATTTCTTGTCAGGATATTCTTTTGAGAGGAATTTAACTCGTTCTAGGATGTCATCATATTCCCAGACCTTGCCAATACCATATTTGCAACCTATATGGCCAAATTCAAAGGCATGTTCTTTTACGCGCTCTTGTATCTCAGATGTTAATCCATGGTTTTTGTATTCAACCGAGATCTCAAGTATATCTTTCTGCTCAAAGAATCCGAAGTTATTTTTGTAAGCTGTGCAAAAAATATCATGATATTCCCTTCGTTTATCATCATTAATGTCTAAACCTTCAAGATATTCATTGAGAGCACTTTCAAGATACTTTTGTGCAGCATGAGGTATGAGCAGGAATATGTCGAAATTGACAACCATATCAAAGTATTTGCCAAGCAGGATGTGCAGCTCTTCATCAGGTAAATTTGAGAAATCTGTTTTTTTGATCTTTTTTGAAAAATCCATAAGCGGTTTGCTTTCTTTCTCGCATTGGTTTGCAAGTTTGATAAATATATTCTTATCTTTCTTATATAGTTCTTCAAGGATCTTTGCTTCTTCTGCCAACTGGTTAAAGTCAAAAACTATCAACTGGTCAGGATATTCAGCTGTATAACAATGCTCATATCCGACCCGTTTCTTGTAATTTGATCTGCTGCACAATATAAAAGGAAAAACACATCTTAACATCAAGCAAGTTGTCCTAGAAACAATTATCCTATAATCTGAACCTTCTGGAAAATCAAACACCGAAAAATCTTTTGTCTTTACAATCTTTCTTTTGAAAATATGGTTTATCTCGTTCATTTCAGTTTCCTCGCGATGCCTTTCTTTGCATCAACCTCTACAAGGTCGCCATCCTTAAATAATACAGTCGCATTATCAGTACCAATTATGCATGGCAGACCAAGTTCTCTTGATACAATAGCTGCATGGCATGTAACTCCGCCTTCATCTGTCACAATTGCTGCAGCTTTTCTCATTGCAGGTACCAGATTAGGGGTTGTCATGGTTGCAATCAGGATATCTCCCTGTTTCATCTTGGGAAGATCATCAGTCTCAAGGATAAGCCTTGCAGTACCAGTAACCGTTCCCACACCTATAGAAGCAACCTGTCCCTTGACAAAGTCAACGTCATCCATGTCAAGAGCTCGGTGCAGGATATCCTCCATTTTTTTCCCTCGGATAAATTCAATATCATGATCTTCAACCTTATACACTAGGAATGGTTCATCCTGCCTTGTCTGAGAGATTTTTTTTAGCCTAGCAGAATCATTTTGGAATTCCTTAATCTCATCATATATAAGATACTTGATGTCCAGGAATAGGATGCTGAGCTTGGTACTGAGGGATTCTAGAACATTTCTAAAAACTAGGTGCAGCCTGAAATGAACAGCCTTTCTTTCATCAGTCATTACAGTAAGAAGATAGAGGTCTGATAACAATCGTTGCAGGTGCTGGCTTACTGAATATCTCTTCAACAGTTCTGAATGCTTTGCGTTCATCTCTTTTTCATAATTAGCTATGTGATCAATCTTTACAGTTATTTGATCGAAAGGATCATCAATATGTAGTCTGATCTGCTTGATATAATGAGTCTCATCATAGACTGCAGGACCATCATAGTCAAATGGAACCCAGTGGAATGCTTTAGCAAGTTCGTTTATCCCCTCAAGAATATCTTCAGGCAGATCAGTTCTAATTAACTTCTCCTTACTGAAAAGAGGTTCCAACTTCTTTTCTTTTACTCTCAGGAGCAGCTTTAGGAATCCAGCCTCCTCATCCATTGTAAACGATTTCTCAGGCGTAGTCAACAACAATTGTATATCTGGCTCAGGAATATTATACTCAATCCTTAAAATTGTAGAAATGTGTTCTGAAAGCTTATCACTGCCCTGGAACCATGGAAGCACATTCAAACCGTCAAAATATAGCCAGCTCTCTTTTATTTTCCTATAAATATCTAACAGTTCTTTGACAGATTTTTTGTCCAGATCCATATCTAGAATCTTCTTGTAAAGTTCGATACTCTTTTTACCTGCTTCTTTCTGCTGCCCATAACAAATTGTGACATAACTCTTGTTGTTTATTATCTTTTTAAAAATAAAATCTGAAACTTTTTCCAGTTCAGTGGTTTCATAAAAGGAGATCAAATTATGATTCTTGTAATAACTATAGACAGTTTTCATTCGAATACCGTGTGTCTTCTTAACAAAATCACTTGTTTGGCTCAACGGATTCCAGATTCCAGGATTCAGCATATTCACTCTCTTACGAATGGTTTTGAATTCTTTCATTTTCTACTTACTACTCCTTTATCTGCGTTCACTTCAATCAAATCGTTGTCTTTGAATATCTTGGTAGCATATTTAGTGCCAACAATACAAGGTATCTTTAGCTCTCTTGCTAATATTGCTGGATGGCTTGCTATTCCACCTTCATCTGCAACAATCGCTTTCACCTTTTTTAGGAAAGGCACAAAGCAGGGGGCTGTGATCTGGGTTATTAGGATATCTCCGTCTTGGATTTTTTCAAGATCTTTTTGCAGGTTTACAACCCTGGCTGTGCCAGTAGTAACTCCCTTGAAAGCAACTTCTCCTTTTGCAAAATCATTCGATTCGGGCTCTTCTTCTTTTAGCCAGACATCCTGCTTCTTAAACTCTTCTTCAAAATATATCTTATTATTATAAAAATAGAATGTATTGTTACGGCGTTTCATAAGATCTGGCCGCATATTTTTTCTAAACTCTTCATCTTCAAGATTGAAAATCTCTTCAGGAAGTATCACATTAACAAACTCTTTGAGCTCTGGAAACCTTTTAATAACAAAATTGACAATAAGGTCATTGATTTCATCTGAAAACCTCTCTGTCTCTGCGCGAACCTTAAGAGCATATTGTTTGGATTGATCATTTTCACTAAAATCTGGGATCGAAAAGACATTAGACAAGCGTGGCCAATACTCAAGATACAAGTCTTTAAGTTTTTTTAAATCCTGTATAGTCTTCAATGGTCTGATTCCTTGGATATACTCATCTAATTGTTTTGTAATGGCTAAATAATTATCAACCTCTTTTTTAACGAAATCAAAATCATCCGACCATTTTTTCACAAGACAACAATACCTGTCTAACTCTTTAGGATCATACCAGACATTAGGCTGCTCATCGGACTTGAACCTAATGACAATTCGGGTGAACTCCATTTCAGGAGTATTAAGCTCTGCAATCTGCCAGATATAGAAATAGAACAAGGATCTTTCCCGCGTATAAAATTTCTTAAATGTTGTTTTCTTCATTTTATTTTCTTAACTACACCTTTATCTGCATCAACCTCAACCATGTCACCATCTTTAAAGACTTGAGTGGCAACTTTAATTCCGATCACACAGGGCTTTTTCATCTCTCGGGATACAATAGCTGCATGGCATGTCACTCCGCCTTCGTTGGTCACAATCGCAGCTGCTCTTTCCATTGCAGGCAAAAAGCTGGGCTTGGTCATGTAGGTTATCAGGATATCCCCTTTTTCAACCTTGCTTAACTGTGATTCGTTTTCAACAATCTTAGCAACTCCGCGTACTTTGCCGGGGGATGCGACTGAGCCTTGTATAACATCCCTGTCTTCAGCTTCAAGGTTCCAGCCATCCAATTCTTCTGCCAGTTTCTTATTGGCAGATTCACCCTCATAGTAATATTCCGTATCATCCCAAAGCCAGACAAATGTTGCTTTTCTTTTCTTTATGCAATCAGTATCAAAATCTTTCCCTTTGAGCACATCTTTGTATTCGCAGATCTTCATATAGAAACCTGCTTCTTTTGGAATATTGAATCTTTTTAGGATCTCTTTTATCAGGAAATTGAATTCATGATGCGACCAAGTGTAAATCCCGTCCCTGTATTCCTTCAGCCAGATGATCTTGCCCAAAGCCTTAAACAGGAGCTGATGATCTTCATCAATATCAAGCTCTTTGACCAGTTTTTCTGTCTTAATGTCAATATCCTTGGGCAAAGGCTCTAAAGTTTTTATCTTTTCGAGCTTTTCCTTGAAATATTCCTTAGTCAATGGCTTTCCAAGGAACTTATAACCCAGATTTAACCATGCAAACTTCTCAGTATGTTCATCAAGCAATTTATCAGCATCTTGACATTTGGAAATCTCGAACAGATCCTCCTCTTCTTTTCTCGACCAGGATTTGTGGCCATGATGTGTTAGCAAAGAGAAGCAAACGCCATAACTCATTGATTTCTTTAGCTTCTTTTTCAGGTAAGGCTCTAAGATACCTTCAAGAGGAAAAGTGCCGATAACAGGAATATAGGTATAAAGTGCAAGTTCATTGTAGAGTTTCTCAAACTTCTCAAAGTATTGAAGCAGCTGCTTGTCTGTCTTCTTGGAAAAATCCATATTATGAAAATCCTTGCAATAATCTATCAATGCTTCTGCATGTGCATAGTGATATTTTTCCAATTGCTCCAAGAAATCTGTATTGTCCAAGATTTGCTGTTTTAGAAACTCTGCAAAATTATCAAGATCCTGCTGCCGCCAATAGAGCCAGGTCTTGTTCTGATGCCAGATAAAGATATGCCGCAAATAAGTTTTTGCAAAATCAAAAAACTCTTTTCGATATGCATGAGGCGAGTCCCGAAGATTGCAGTAGATGACTGGCACTGCACCTCTTTCAAACCAATGCCACCATTTATTTTTGGATTTTTTCATTTTATCTTTCTGACAATCCCCTTCTTCATATCCATCTCAACCAGGTCGCCATCTCTCAATAATCTTGTCGCCACCTTGGTGCCAATTATGCATGGGACTTGCAGTTCCCTGCTAAGGATGGCCGCATGACATGTTAATCCTCCTTCCTCTGTTATGATCGCAGAGGCCTTTCTCATCAAGGGCACAAACTCCGGCCGGGTCATGGTCGTAACAAGAATCTCACCTTTCTTGAATTTGGTCTCATAAACATCCAAGACTATTTTTACTCTCCCCCGCAGAGACTCTACAGGCGCAGAAGCAATCTGGCCTTCAAGTTCATCTGAGTCAGATTGATGAGCAGTCCTTCTAAGAATTTCTTCAGCCTGTTTTCCATAGAACATAGTCTCTTTAACATCCCGTTTCCCTTCCAGATTCAATACAATCACAACCAAATCTGATCTTTTTTTGAGTTCGTTTTTTGTAAGCCGAAATCCTTTCAACAAAAAGTCACTCAGTTCAGTAAAAGTATAAAGCTTCAAATCGTCCCAACCAATCCCTAATCTTCTTGATATCTCATCACAATAGAATTTGAGGTATTCGTTGGCCTTTATCAGATTAGATTTCCTGTTATCTGCGCTATAACCCAAAGCCCTTATCATCTTGAAATGGAGTTTGAGATCATCTGAAAAGTCATAGAGCGCATAGATTTTTTCCTGTTTTATTTTCAGCTTGGTTATCTTAGTCCGGAGGCTGTCATACTCTTTTTTCAACTCTGTCTTTCCACGCTTGATCTCTTGCTGGGTCTTTTTCAAGAAAAATTGGGTGTCAAGATAAATTATGTTCTTGAAATTATTCAGGCTATGTGAAAACAAATCAGAGTGCTTCTCCAAATCTCTCATCAAAGCAGATGTTTTGTTTTTAGATCTAATATCTTTAAAATGTTTCAGACAGAATCTAAGGAAATTTAGCCTCTCCTTCTCCATAAAGCTTAACTCTGTGAAAAGAGACAAAGTACTAATGATATCCCTGACTTTTACATCAGAAACACCGATCTCTTTTTTAACCTCATCTTCAAGATGATATGCAGTGAAAATATCAACACCCTCAATTGTGGCAGCAAAGGAAAGGTTATTTACATAATCTGAAGTGAATTTCTTATAAGATTTCCCCAACTCTTGATCAGTCATAGATGTCCTATTTTTTATGAACTTATCACCCTCTCTAAAGACTTGCTTCAATCTCTTGTTGAAATCAGTCCTGCACTTGTCTATAAAATCAGGATCCTTTTTCATCCTATTAAAGCATATCTTATATGTCCGGAGCTTTTCATCCTCAGGTGTCCTCTCATAGAGGAAATCTCCTTTCATACCAACAAACATCTTAGTCAGAAGTTTCGCAGAGATGACATCATGCTGTCTCAAGAAACAATGGAACAGGGTGACCACTGTCTGGATGGTGGCAGGTGCATCCTCAGACCACCATGTATGTTTCTCGATCTCTTTCAACACTTGATGAAATTTCATTTCAGTTTCCTCACTATGCCATTATTGGCATCAACCTCGACCATATCGCCGTCCTTAAAGACCTTTGTCGCGACTTTAGTAGCCAGAACAGAGGGGATTCCTAGTTCCCTGCTCACAATCGCAGCATGAGCACATACGCCACCCTCTTCAGTTACAATGGCGCCTGCCTTATGACATGCCTTGATCATCTCTGGTCCAGTAGAGATTGTTACTAGCACATCTCCCTTATCCATTTTATCGATTTCTTTTGCCAAGTCAACATTTGTATCCATGGGCAATAACTTTGCCTTACCCACATAATAGCCTTTATTGCCAACATAACCTTTGAGTTCTGTTGTCTTTACTTCAGTCAACTTATCCAACTCTTTAATCAGTACAAATGCCTGCTTTTTTTCAATAAGTTTCCAATTGTTAAATTTTCCCAAAACAAAGAGTTTTCTGGAAGCTTTTTTCACCTTCTTTTTGCTCAATAAATCAATGGTCTCAGTATAATGGTACTCTTCAGGATTCTCCACCCCAGTCCTTCTGCTAATCTCAGCCAAGTATTTATTGATCAATCGTTCCCCAAATACAGTTTTGTTAATATAGCATCGGATCAGGAATTTCAGTTCAGACATCTCTCTTATAGCATCAGCAAGAGCGCTCTTTTCCCTTTTTGATAATATCTCTTTATGTTTTTTGTCAATCAAATCAATCTCTTTATTAGGATTCTTGATTTGTTTCAGCTCTTTTTTCAATATTGAAAGAGTAAGAGTCTTGCCGCCTTCATTATAATTGATATAACTATATTTCTTCACATGCTCCAGAAGAGCTTTTTTAGACTGGTTCAGGGCTAATTTACACTTATCATAAAATTCTCGGGAAAGAACAGTTTCCTTGGGTGAACTAATCAGGGTTTCATTTGAAACTAGCTTTTGTATTTTTTCCTGGGCTTTGTAAAACATAAAGTATTCTGTGTAGGAAAAGATATCTCCTAATTGTTGAAACAGTTTAATAAATCTCTCAAGTTCTTTAATAAATTCTTTATCACTAAATTTTGAAAAATCTGTTTTTTCAATCTCAGGGAAAAAAATTTTAGCACTATTAAGAATCCTGTGAATTTTTTTTCTGAATTGAACCATCCCATGCTCTAGCATATTCAAGCCAATATCAGCCAAACGATCTCTATCTCTATAAGCAATATAATATTTCCATGTATTATCATAATAAGTGATAATTGAGTCTGCATCACGATATGCACCTTTGTTAAAGAATATATTATGAAAATATGGTAGACTCATCATTTGAAAAACAAATTCATAATCCAACGGATTAATTTCTAATTTCATGTAATCTTCCTCACAACGCCATTGTCTGCATCCACTTCAACTAGATCACCATCCTTCAGTACCTTTGTTGCGATCTTTGTTCCGACAATACATGGTTTCCCTAACTCTCTTGAGACAATCGCTGCATGGGAAAGCATACCTCCCACATCAGTTACAATGGCGGCTGCTTTCTTACAAGCACTAAGCAGATTAGGATCTGTTGTGCGAGAGATCAGAATATCCCCTTCATCCATCTCACTCATTTTTCTTTGAGTCTCTGTAAGATCATCGTAGTTCACATTAATAATTTTAACTCTGCCAATCACTTGACCAGAAGCGACATTCGCAACCATACCAAATATTTCAGAAGTCCGTTCATTCTGTTGTTGATTTTCAAGAATAGAGATAAATCTATCTGCAACGTCACCTTTAATAAACAATTTTTTATTTTCAAACTCATAAAAAACATAAGCTCTTTTTCTTTGTTCAATCTCATTTGATGAAACTGTTTCTCCTTCAAATAGAGCTAATAACTCTTCTTTCATATGCCACTCAATCAACCCTTCATCAATATTGAATTGGCCACATATTTTCTTTAGAAGATCAGTCCAATAACAATCTGAAAAGAAGAATATTTTATTAAAATCGACTTTAACTTTATCTTTTAAATTTTCTACGATTCCTATGTTCTTTGAGAGGATCTCATTTTTATCAGAACATTCGTAGGCTTTCTCAAAATGGGCCATGTTAAAAAAAGCATACTCTTGAGCAGCATTCTCAAATATTTCAAAAGCAGATATTACATCATTCTTAGTAAGATTAGTTTTTGTTGCTAAAACAGATATTTCATTTTTCAATTTTTTAATATTTACCTCAATATCTTTGAACGTTGTGTCCTCAGGATCGGATAATTTTTTAATGCCTTCTTCCCCTTTATTATTCCATACTGAGTTGAGTATCAGTGATTTAACAATATTATTTCTAAAAATCATCAAGGATTTTTCAGGATAATAATGTTCGTACATCAACTCCTGAAATAACAATTTTAATCCTTCTGCTTCGAACTCTAATAGAAAATCATCTATTTTATGTTGTCTTAGATAGTGTTTTATAGATTCTTTATTCAAATTCATGTAATCTTCCTCACAATACCCTTGTTGGCATCAATCTCTACCATATCGCCGTCCTTAAAGACCTTTGTCGCATTACCTGTACCGACAATGCAGGGCTTGCCGAGTTCTCTGGATACAATGGCTGCATGAGATGTGATACCGCCTAAATCCGTGACTATTGCAACTGCCTTTTTCATGGCTACTATGAAATCGGGTGTGGTCAAGCGAGTTACTAGAACGTCCCCATCTTCAATCTTAGCAAGATCCCTCCTGTCTTTGATTATCTTGGCGCGTCCTTCTACTTTCCCCTTACAGGTTACCATACCTTGGATCATATCGCCTTCTTCAGACTTTGAAAACTGTTGTTTTAATTTCTCAAGCTCTTTTCCAGTGAAAAGTATGTTTTCTACATTATTATCAGAAACAAAGGCATAGCCTTTCATCCGTTCACATATAGTTTTAGGGTCCAGTTCCAGCTGCCCTGCTTTAAGGCCTTGAATAATCTCTTCAGGCAGCAAATAAATCAATTCATCATATTTTATGCCTAAAATATGAGCAGCTTGATCCAGCAAAGGTTTACTAAGATAACAGGCCTTGTTTAACCATTCCAATCGTGCAGTCCTGTAGTAGACTGCTTTTTGCAAAAACCTTGCAAGAGCCTTGCCCTCAGAAGATTTGATTTTCTCAATTATCTCTTTCGCTGACTTGACCTGTTCTGCCCTCTGCTTCAAAAGCCTCTCTTTTTCCTTTTCAGGATCTTTAATCGATTTAATCTCATCAATTATCTTCTGCGAGTCATAGGGATGGATCTGTAATAAGGTAGACCTCACCCAACCATATTTTTTAGAATGTTTTTCTACCAAACCAATAAATTTAGCAGAATCTGATGAAATTCCCTTTAATTTTATTGCCAGGTCCAGCAAGTCAAGATGCTCCTGGTTGGTCTCAATACTTTTCTTGGAGATAGCGATTTTATTGAAACTCTGCTCAACATCATTAAAACCTTCTTTTTCAAGCATTTCTACAATTTTTTCATCAAGCAAAAGATCTATTGTGGTTGGAAGTCCTATAGGTCCAACCGCATATTTATATAACTGTAAAAAGTCCTCTATTGTTTCTATAAGCTCCTCTGTAGGAATTTTGCTTGTAATATCCAACTCTTGAACAAAATCAAGAAATATCTGGATTTGGTTTTTGATCGTATTGTAGATATGATTTCCTTTCTTGAATATATCTTGGTTGATGTACTCTTTCAACTTGTTGATCTCATTTAGATCTATGTAGATATCATTATCAATGATCATTCGGTTCCTGAAAGAAGGCAGTTTGGGAAACATTTCAGGGATGCCTTCCCTATAACCCTTATGAAGAAGAGCTTCTGTCAGAAGCTCTGTCCTAAAAGATACCACTACCATCCAATTCTCTTTATTCATTCTATCTTCCTCACAACACCATTATCTGCATCAACCTCGACCATATCACCATCTTTAAAGACTTGAGTGGCAACTTTAGTTCCGATCACACAGGGTTTTTTCATCTCTCTGGCCACAATCGCAGCATGACATGTCAATCCTCCATTATCTGTCACAATCGCACTTGCTTTATTCATCACAACAAGATAATCAGGAGTGGTCTCAGGAGCAACAAGGATGTCTCCTTCCTTAATCTTTCCAAAATCATTCACATCCCTCATAGTGGTTATTTTTCCTTGGACTTTTCCAGGATAGGCTGTAACACCCTCCAGCAGGTTAACTTTTAGTGTAGTATCATGAATATCCAATTCCATCTTGAGTTTCGCTCCTAATAAAACCTCTTTTTTACCATTTATCTGGATCAGTCCAAAATATTTCTTTCTTTGGCTAAGATGGATCGGTATAGTACCATTATCAATCAAGTTAACCAGTTCATCAGAAGTCAGAGAGACAATCTCAATAAAGGATAAATCATGCTGCTTGCCCAAATTCTTAAGCTGCGTCCAATAGCCAAAGCTAATTTTGTCAGCAGTCTCTATTATGTTTGCACGATGGTATGCCAATTCTGAGGTAATCCGAACTATATCTTCAAATCCGGCAGGTATTTCCAAAACAACTTCCGTTTGTATTGGACTTAAGGACTCTAACTCAGCTAAAACCTTGGCTTTTGTCAAGTTTGTGCCCTGGAATCCATGAGTTCCAACCCAGGCAAATTCCTTTACATAATCATTCAGCCTGCTTTTGTCTAATTTTCTCAGTCTATCTTTGTAATCCATTAAGGGTGTGTTCCTGGGGATATTTATATGAGCATTTATCAGAAATAAAGGAATTTTCTTTTGTGCGCACATTTTATTCAGATAGTTTTCCAGGCAGATGTCAATGAATGCAATCAGCACTGCCCCACCCAGATAATCCTTCAGGGTCAGGATAAACTGCTTCAGATCAGTTTTGTTCTCCAACTCATTCATTTCTACTGTTTGTTGATCAAATAATAGGAAGAGCCTGTCAAACCAACTACGATCCCTTTCAAATTTTTCAATAATGATCTTATTTACGTATTCAACATCTTCCTTAAATAAATAATAATAGCTGTTTAATAGCTTCATAGAACCAGAAAGTGAACCTAATCCCATCTCCTTGAAAGTGGTTGTCTTTTTGAAATCAATCCATTGAGATGTGAAAAGCATTACTGAAACCCATCTTCCCCAGTAATACCATTTAGAGGGATTATTGCGCATTTCCATTATATCTTCCTCACCACACCATTATCTGCATCAACCTCGACCATGTCACCTGTCTTGAAGACAGCAGTTGCATTGCCAGTGCCGACAACACAGGGAATGTCCATCTCTCTGGACACAACAGCGGCATGGGAAAGCATACCACCCTGGTTGGTAACGATTGCTGCGGCCTTTTGGCATGCAACCATGTATTCTGGCGATGTTACTTCTGCAATCAGGATCTCATCTTTTTTCATTGCGTCAATGGTCTTTTTGGATTTTTCAAAGTTGAAATTGTATTCTATAATCCTGGCCTTGCCAACAGCTTTGCCCTTACTAGCAATTACACCTTTAAGTTCTGATTTGCTAAGATTTTGATCATCCGTGAACTCTTTTATCATTTTCTCAGCGGTTTCACCTTCATAATAATCGATTTTATTGTTATTGAACATCATCAAATAAGCTCTCGCTCTATTTTTAATCTCTGCATCACTCAATCTGAAACCGTCAAAGAGATTTAACATCTCATTGACTGAGTACATCTGGAACGCATCCCCTTCAATATCAAATTGGGCGGATAATATTTTCTTTATTTTGACCAGATATCCATTTTTTTCAAGAAATATCTTGTTCATGAAAGCTCTGCCGTCAAACTTGATTTTCTCCATTTGTTTAAGATTATTCTTCAAGGTTGGATTATTGGTTGAATTCTGGAATGCCTTATCTAGGTAGAAGTACTCTGTCCTTGAATAATAATAGAAGTTCTTAATGAAAATATCCATTGCTTTTTTTAGTCCTGATCTGGATATTGGTTTCTTTAATCCTTGAAAAAACTTGTCTGATAATTGTCTGAATTTCATATAGCCATCAGCATATGCTTTGAAAAGCTTAGGACTTGAAAACAGTTTGAGACCATCATCAAGTGCCTTTTTCTCATTTGCCTTGGGTAAATAGGTCGTATATCTATTATCAATGAAAGTGACCAGGACATCCATGCTCTTGTAATTATTTATGAAGATGTCTGCTAAGATATACCAATGTCCGCCTCCCTGGAACATCCTTTGGTAATGCTTTGACTTATCTATCATTTTTTCTTATCCAAAAGCGTGACTACACCTTTATCTGCATCGACCTCAACAAGTTCGTCTTGCTGCAAAATCTTGGTAGCGAACTTTGTACCTATGATTGTGGGCACTTTAAGTTCACGGGCCACAATCGCAGCATGGCAGGTTATCCCGCCAGAATCTGTCACAATCGCCGCTGCATTTTTCATAGCAGTTATTATCTCAGGAGATGTTGATTTGGAAACCAATATATCACCTGCAACAAAGCCTTCCATGTCTGCAGGAGTGTTCACAATCCTGACTCTGCCTTTAGCTGTTCCTTTGTACGCTGTTGATCCTCTGATTTCTGAAACATTCGTATCAACCTTCAGACTTGCTTCTATATCTTTTTCCAGTTGGAAAGCCTCTTTTCCAGTAAACAGTTCATAAGTTTCATAGCCTTTGTAAACTGCAATTGATGATCTGCGCCTTAGTTTCAGGATTTTCTTATCCAACACTTCATCGACCAAACCAGTCTTCATCTCAGAAGGAAGTATGGACTTGGCATCTTCTAAACTTATGTCGTGCCTTTTGGCGATTTCCTCAAACAGGTTTTGAAGCATGTAGTGGGATTTGCCATTCATTAACTTTCTCTCGAACTTCCAAAATCCCAAAGTCCTCAGGGTCCTGAACAAGTACTTCTCATGATCTGATAAGCCGAGTTTTTCTTCAATCTCCTCCTGTCTCTTTTTCCTGGCAACCATATCGACTTCTTTCAACTCATGTCTTTTGGCGAATCTTTTTTTCATCTCTTCAAAAGTCCAGCCAGGCCCATCATAGTTGAAAGCAATCCAGGCATATTTCTTCCAATGTTGTTCCAGATTCCTTTCTTCCAAAGCCATCATTTCAAGCTGCTCTTTTTGAGCCACAGTAATCTCAGTAAGCAAGGTAAGTTCTGAAAAATATTGGCCTGCTTTCTGCCCGCCAACCTTCTCAACAAGTATCTTAAGCAATTTATCGCTGAGGATGGGTTCTTCAAACTCCATGACAGTTCCAAAAATACTGTATTGCATCATATCCATGAAATCAGCATAAAAAACCTGCCATCTCCTGTAGAGTTCATCCCCCTTTTTTTCTGACAAATCCTGCGCAAACCATTCAGAAGCAGCCAGCATCTTAGGAACGCCAATAAGATTGGCATCTACGATTTTGTTAAGAAAAGCCTCATCTTTCTCCAATCTTGCTAAAATCTGCTTGCCGGGATTGGCCAATGCGCCTTTCGTTGTCATCCAACTAAAACCATCATCCTTGTACCAAACTCCAAACAAACCAGGAGAACAATCAATAATTTTGCAGGCTAACTGAACAGATCTCCAATACAAATATGTTGGAAAGACATGTCCTCGCTCTTCATGAGCTAATTCATCCCAATTCGTCCTGCTAAAAAAATTCATTCTATCTTCCTCACAACGCCTTCATCTGCATCGACCTCCACAATATCGCCGTCCTTCAAGACATTGGTGATGTTAAGAATCCCTGTTACACAGGGCACTCCCAACTCTCTGCTGACAACAGCTGCATGGCTTGCAATGCCTCCTTTCTCGGTTATAATAGCTGCGGCCTTTTCCATTGCAGGTAAATAGTCAGGAGTTGTATTGGATGAGACCAGGATATTGCCTTTCTTGACTTTTTTTATCTGGGTTGCAGATGTAACAAGCGCAACCCTACCTTTGGCTTTTCCAGCAGATGCAATCCTGCCACGAAATTCTTTAATATTTTTCTTGATCTTTACAGGTGCAATCTTCTTCTCAACCTTAATTGCAGTTTCACCATTATACCAATCAATCATCTGGTCATGGGTAAAAGCAATGAAACGCTTCTTTCGCTTTTCAAGCTTTTTCAAGTTGAATTTGCCTGTTTTTACAACATCTATTATTTCCGAGTATTTCATAGAACAAAAATGGTCCTCTGCAATGCCTGTCCTATTCGCCAGCTCCTTGAAAAGCTCGTTCATGTGATATGCAAACTGTATAAGATAAGCCTTTCGCCTGTCCTGTACAGCTGGAAGCAGTTCCAGTGCAGATATCAATGCAGAAAGTTTGTGTTTTTTCTTGAGATTTAGTTTTTTCAACAGGTTTTCCTTCCTGCTGAGCATCTGATTGATCTTGACTGGTTTTTCTTTTGCCAGTTCAACCAGTTTTTTAACAAAATCCACCTCCTTTAGAGGTTTGGTATCTACATAGTTGAAATTTATCCAAAAAAATCTCTTAGTGTGCTTTTCAATCAAAGACCAAAGTTTGGGATTTTTCTTAAGAGAGGCTCTCAGCTTACCAAAATCATCGAGATTAGCCGCTAATTCATCATTGTCCTTGACCATCTCAAGAATGATCCTCAACTCATTCTCTTCATCATTAAGATATGTACTGTAAGCATTTGCAGTCAATATAGCAAAAAAATCCCTGGCTTTACTCCCAAACCTCTTTTCTAGCTCTTTATGGAATTGATCCTCAACATAATCTATAGACAGCTCAGGAATGATTATCCAGCCCATATATTCTATATACAACAACTCTGCCTTATTAAGGGCTTCAAGAATCTTCCTTTTAGACATTGTTGGCAGCTTATCAGGAGTAAAGCTTTCTACAACTTTAATCAGTTTTCTACCATATCTGGTAAGCATCTTCAGTATCTTCACTGCAAACCTGGGTTTAACTATCAACAAATTTATCAGGCTCTTGCCAAAATCCTTAATATCCCTCTTATGATAACAGGCCCGGGCATCTGTAAAGTTTTTAAAAGAAAATAAGACGTTTCGCATCTTAGCCTTGTAATTACGCTGGAACCTGGTTAAAAATGCTTTACTACATAGCTCGCATACGTAGATCTTTGTCCTCTGATGAGCAGTATCATGACCCCAGTCAATAGGCCCCAATGTATCTAAATCTCGCATTAATTATGCCCCCAACTATGTTATAGTCTGAAAAAAGAGGACAGACATTTAAAAATATTGTGCAAAAATAAGCATTCACGGCCAGGCGGAGCTGACTGGGTTCCTCTACGGAGTTGAGGATTCAAGTCAGCGGAGTAGCACAAAAGTGTAGCTTTTGGGCGTCTGTGCCGTGGGTGAATGCTTATTTTATAGTTAACTTGCCTTTAGAAACATTTTTATAAAACTAATACCAAGGTTTCTTAAAAAGAGGTCAAGAATGGATGCTTTGTTCGTGTTGTTGTTATGTCTGGGTGCCTGTTATCTCCTGATTAAGATCTTTTCTGCTTTTGGATTACCGAGGGTACTAGGACCTTTGGTAGTTGGTCTTGTAATGGGCCTGCCAGTCATTCGTACTCAAGTTTTTGATATTACGTCTGTTGATCTTATCCACTCTCTGGCAGACATCGGCCTGATTCTCTTGCTGTTTTATGTGGGATTGGAAATTGATATCAAAGATATAAAGAAATCATCCCATAGAATTGTGATCATCTCTATCTTAAGTGCTATTGTCCCATTTTTTCTGGGTTTTTTTGTGACCAAGAGCCTAGGATATGGAACCTTACAGTGCTTTATCATGGGAGCAGGTCTTGCTTTGACAGGAGAGGCTGTTGCAGTCATGCTGCTAGAAGAGTACAACCTTTTGAAAACTCGGCTCGGGAAAACCATTATTGAGGCTGGCACTCTTGCAGACGCCTTTGAGATCTTGTTGATAGCTGCAGTCAGCGTCCTGGTCACATCTTCCAAGATCAGTGATGTTGGTTATTTGAAACTGCTTTTTGATTTCGGGATTTTCACTATCATCCTCTTTGTAATCAAGTATTTACTCATACCTATCATCACCAAGCTTTTTGACAATAAAGAACAAACTAAGTACGATCTTTTTACAGCTTCGATGATCTTTGTGCTGATCATAGCAGTAATTACAGATTATCTCAAGCTAGGCTATGCTATTGGAGCTTTAGTGGCTGGCGCACTTGTCAGATACACCCTGAGACGGAAAGGCAGGGCAGGTGTTGAGGAGGAAGAGGAGATTGATGATATGATCAAGATTGTCACTTTTGGTTTTATGTCACTTTTTTTCTTCATATGGATAGGTCTGAATACAGATCTGGCAAGCCTGATAAAAAATCCTCTGCTGGGAATCATACTTACAGTCCTGGCCCTCTCTGGCAAATGGATTGGAGTTATATTGGGCAATGCTATCGCCAAAGGCTCTTTTCTACATGGCAACCTGCTTGCATGGGGCATGAATTCCAGAGGTGCGATTGAATTAGTGGCAGCGGAGATTGCCAGGTCACATGGCCTGATAACCACAGATATTTTTACAGCTATTGTCTTTATGACCATTGCCACCATGATTATTTCTCCGATTGTTTTCCATAGCTTTGTGAAGAAGCACATGAAAATGCTCAAGAAACATCATTAAGACCATTCTAAAGTAGTAAATCCGCGCAATATTTATAAATAAAAAAACATTTCTTTTGCTAAATGGAAGAGCAAACTAAACCTAAACTCCTGACTAAACTCTACAGGGGAACTATGAAGCTGCTCAGGGATACCTGGATTGAACTTGCAGTCCCCATAGTCGCAGGATTAGTAATCGGTCCAATCCAAGGCCACATATCTGAAACCTTAAGATCCAATAAAACAGAGTACAGATTCTCAGAGATCACCCAGATGAAAGAAGATGCAGCAATCAGGGGAGTGGACCTTCATCCTCTAAACGAATATCTTCCCTCTAATTATGATTATTGCAATAAATACTTCGAGTCCTGGAGTCTAGCCAGCGATTCGGCCTCTAGCCAGAAGGAGTTAGTCAAACTATTTGCAATCCATATGCATAAAAGAGACACAGATAAACTCCACACTCACAGCCCGAGAATACTAGCAAATAGGATCGATGAACTGTCAGATTTAGTTTTGGAGCAACTTAGTTTCTATACAGAACCTATGCGAGAGCTAAGACCTTTAATTGAACTCTATGATAGTGTGTGGAAAGAAGAACATGATGACCAATATGAAGATGTGTGGGTAACTACAACCAGCACAGATGCTGACGGAAATGTAACTGTCTCAGGTTATTGGGATAGCCAGTACGACTATACCAAGCATTGGTACTGGGTTTCAAAAATATTGGGTGAGCGAGCTCTCTCAGATCATCAAAGATTGATAAGAAATCACTCCGACCTCACATTCCCATATCTCATGCAAAAACCTTCTAAAATGAACAAGGAAGGTATGAGAGTCATCGAGCATGCAGGAAAAGAAGAGATGACATATGAGGAGATGTATGAAAGGATGCTTATCTGGTTGTCTGGCTCGAAATTTATGTTAAATCAGGAAAATATTGTAAATAACTACAAGCGATTGGTTAAAACTGCAGAAAAATGGAAGGACATACTTCCAAATGTTAAACCACTGAGGCCAACCAGACATAAAAATGCAGATTATTATCATGAGAATACCAACTCCGAGGAAAGCGGGGGAAAATGCTTCAGGGACAGAAAAAGGCCAAGGGGATGCAAAACAGTAGATGACATCATCGAACATGGTAGTAAAGTATATAACTCAGTCACAGACATCATGAATGATATAAATTATGTTAACAGAACTGTTCCAGATATCATGGCGAGGACAGACAGCCTGGTCGCAAAGATTGTACTTAACCCAAAACCAGATAAACAAACCATAAAATGGGCAGAAAAAGAAGCTAAAAGTATAATGAATGACACCAAGACTGTATATGAACGAATGTGGCCTGGCGGTGTCAATGTAAAGAGGTACAGACTTGGTATGGTTTTCCTTTACACCTTGATGTGGGTTGGAGGTCTTGGCGGACTCGGCGCTTTAGCCAACAGGTTCGGGCCCTGGAACAAATGGGAAGATCCAAACACTCCTGTAAGGCCGCTTTGGCAAAGGAGAAGAAATAATTATTATAGTTAATCTTTTCTACCAATAACTTCTCGGACAGTTTCCATAATCCTGCCGAAGGTAAGGCCATATTTTTCTTTGAGTTCATCACCACTGCCTGATTCAGCAAAAGTATCCAAAACACCAACCCGTTTCATCGGTACAGGATGATTTTCAGCCAGCACTTCTGCAACAGCGCTTCCAAGACCACCATCGATCTGGTGTTCTTCTGCTGTCACAATAGCGCCGGTCTCTTGCGCAGCCTTGATTATAGCTTCTTTGTCAATAGGCTTGATTGTATGGCAGTTGATGACCCTTACAGAAATATTCTCTTTTACAAACTCTTCAGCAGCCCTAAGCGCTTCATAGACCATAATACCGCACGCAATCACAGTAATATCAGTTCCTTCCCTAAAAACCTCTGCGTTTCCGATCTGAAAAGGCGCGTCTTCAGTCGTGATCATAGGAATATTCGGTCTTCCAAATCGCAGATAGACTGGTCCATGATTCCAGACAGCTCCATAGACTGCCTTTTTAGCTTCTTCATAATCACAAGGAACTACAACTGAAATATTAGGAAGCACGCGAACTGTTGCAATATCCTCAAGAGCCTGATGCGTAGCTCCGTCCTTGCCGACAGTGATGCCCGCATGCGTAGCACCTATCTTGACATTGGCCTTATTGTAGCAGACTGATGTCCTTAACTGTCCGTTGGCCCTTGCACTCGCAAAGACAGCAAAGGTTGAAACAAACGGAACCTTACCTGTGAAACTCAAGCCAGCTCCAATACCCATCATGTCCTGCTCAGAGATACCGATCTCAAAGAATCTGTCTGGGAATTTATCCCTGAAATTCTTGGTATTGGTGGATCCTGTAAGATCCGCACAGAGCACAACAACATCCTTGTTCTTGTCACCTAACTCAAGAAGAGCATCTCCATAAGCCTGCCTGGTGGACTTCATCTCTGGATTGTCAAAGATATTCTCACGAATCATTCCAGCTCCCTCCAGGCCTGTTCTGCCTGATCATCATCCGGAGCCTTGCCATGCCATTCGGCCTGGTTCTCCATAAATGATACGCCCTTTCCCTTGATGGTCCTGGCAATAATCACAACAGGCCCCTTGTCATGCAGCTTTGCTTCATTCAATGCCATCAAGATCTCATCCATTTTATGCCCGTCAATATCAATAACCCTCCAGTTAAAAGCCCTCCATTTGTCTGCAAGTGGTTCAAGGTTCTTTACCTGCTCATTGAAACCATCTATCTGCAACCGATTATAATCGACAATAGCAATCAGATTGTCCAGCCTGTAATGCGCAGCTGTCAAAATTGCCTCCCAGACCTGGCCCTCATCAAGCTCTCCATCTCCCAGCATACAAAAGACAGTGGCAGAATTATTGTTCAATCTATGGCCTAATGCAATACCCACAGAAACAGACAATCCCTGGCCTAACGGCCCTGAAGAAGTCTCAACAAATGGCAGGTCGCATTTAGCAGGATGGCCCTGAAGCCTCGAATTTATCCTTCTGAAGCTCTTAAGCTCTTCAGCATCAAAATAACCAGTCCTTGCCAGGGCAGCATAAAGGATAGGGCAGCAATGCCCTTTTGAAAGAATAAACCTATCCCTCTCAAACATCTCAGGATTTTGAGGGTCATGGTTCATTATATTGAAGAAAAGAGCTGTCACCACATCAGCAGCAGACAAGCTTCCGCCAGGATGACCAGAGCTAGCAGCGTGGACCTGCATAATAACATCCCTTCGAAGAAGTTTTGCTTTCTCTTTCAATAAGTTAATGTCTGTTATCTTGTCCATGATTGAACTTTAATAAATCTGCCTTCCTTGGCTGAAGACGGCCATTTTCTGCGAAAATGTCCTAGGGGACACTCCGACGGAGCCAACCCTCGTCCCCTCTTCGCCAAGGCGGATTTATCTTTACCTCTTTTCTTAGCTAACTTCACCTAAACATCATCTTGCCGGCATATGTTGCTTTTCTGCCTAGGTATTCCTCTATTCTTATCAATTGATTATACTTTGCACATCTGTCGCTCCTGCATGGCGCTCCAAGCTTTATCTGGCCGTTGCCCATTGCCACTGCAAGGTCCGCGATAAAGGGATCTTCTGTCTCTCCACTCCTGTTAGCAACTTGAGCATGCCAGTCATTCTCACAGGCAAGCCTGACAGCGTCAATGGTCTCTGTCAAGGAACCTATCTGGTTTACCTTGACCAGCAAAGCGTTGCATGCCTTTAACTTAATGCACTTTTTCATCCTTTCAACATTAGTCACAGTCAAGTCATCCCCCATGATCTGCACTCGTCTGCCAATCCTTTTTGTCAGCTCTTGAAAAGATTCGAAATCATCCTGATCAAATGGATCCTCCAATGAAACAATAGGATATTTCTTGACAAGGTCAACATAGAAATCAACGAATCTCTCGGGTTTCATGCCAATATATTTCCCCTTGACATAGAACTCGCTGGCAGCAGGATCCAGGGCCATCTTAATCTTTCCCTTATAGCCAGACTCTGAAATGGCCTTAGACATCAAGCTCAGGGCTTGATCCGCTGTATCAATAGGTGGTGCGAATCCCCCCTCATCACCAACATTGACTGCGTTTGGACCATATTTTTTCTTGATAACCCCTTTTAGGATATGATATGTCTCTGCCACCATCTGAGTTGCTTCTGTAAATGATTTTGCACCTGTAGGAACCAACATAAACTCCTGCAAGGGCAGCTTTCCGCCTGCATGCTTACCTCCATTGATGACATTTGCAAATGGTATTGGCATGTAGAACTTCTTATTTCCAACCATATCAGCCAGGTATTCAAAAAGGAACTTGCTCTTTGATGCAGCTGCAGCTCTTGCAGCAGCTAGGCTGACAGCAAGGATTGCATTGGCACCCAGCTTCGATTTATTCTTGGTACCGTCCAGTTTCAACATTGCTTTATCCAGAGCTGATTGATTGGTAACAGTCATACTACCAAGCTTAGGAGCTATCTTCTTCTTGACATTATTGACAGCCTTCAAAACACCTTTGCCACCAAAAACTTTACCACCATCCCGAAGCTCAAGGGCCTCATAGACACCGGTGCTGGCTCCAGAAGGCACCATTGCACTGCCCACAAACTTCTCTGTAAAGACATCTGCCTCAACAGTCGGATTTCCTCGAGAATCTAGTACCTGTCTAGCATTGATCGCAATAATTTTAGCCATACGCACTCACCCAGGTTAGAAGCGAAGCAGAGTAATATATAAAGTTTGTGATGTGTTTTTACACGTCACAACTTCAAAATTGAATAACAATTTTGTAATTTTGTGGTAGACAAGACTTGGAAAAAGACTTTATTGGGCGCTCGTATTGCTTCAGAAAAAGCATTATCGACCGAGTCTATATTCATAGACAGTTATTATTTCGACTCGCTTGGCCCCAGAAAAAGACTTTTTCAAAAGAATAGAATTATTTTTCTTCTATCTTGACTGATATTCTGCCCTGGGTCGTTTGGATAGCGTCAGAATCACCTTGTTTATACTCAAGAACAATATCTGCATCAAACCAGTTGGCACGCTCAAATGTACAGTTGAAAGTAGCCTCAGATTCATTTATAACAGCTCTTGATCCAATCTCATCCAGCTTATGCATCGATCCGTTGTTGAGCTCAACACAGCTGTCTGAATAAAGCAGGTATTTGATATCCCTTAGAGACTGATCACCCAAATTTTGAACATAAAGTTTCACATAACCCTTGTAGCTAGCTTCATAGTTGAAGCAAATTAGCTCCTGACTGATATAACATTTGTCTTCTTTGTATACAGAGAATTTAATGACCTTGAAATACGATAATAGAAAATAAGTGCAAAAAAGAATGAACAAAACCCAACCTATAGTGATGATAAGATCATTCCGCTTGATACTCTTCTTTTTCTGTATAGGATCATCAATAACCTCTTCAGCCAACATTTCACCTCTTTATCAACTATATATCTTGATGTTTAAAAAATTATTGCATTACTCAACACTAATTACATCACCAAGAGTGGTCCTACTGCTATGTATGGTTCCATGAGGGAGCTCAACAATATATTTGCATTTTTTTCTTGGAGTATAGAATGAAAACGGCCTGAAATTGAACTTAAGATCAACTACCTTTTTGTTCAAGTCAAGAAAAAGGATGTCAATCGGATAGAACACAAACCACATATGAAGCGAATGGATCCTCTGTCGGGGCATGATAAAAAATAGGCCGAAATCCTTTATTCTCTTAGAGAACATCAGGCCCTTGGCATGAGAGAAAATTGTTTTACATAACCTCTCATTATTCACGAGAACAGAATTCTTGCTCTGGTTAATGATCATTTTACCCGATATAGTTCATGACATCATGCTTTCTAAACTTGGTAAGCATCCTCGGAGGGGATTTTTTATTAGCAAGTTCATCCCTAATGTTCCTTTCAAAGCTTTTGATGTCCTTGTTCATATTCTTCAAAGAAATATCAAAATCATATGCCCTGTTTAAGACCTTGACCATCTCCCTGGCACCTTTTAGGCCTATGAACATCGGATGAGCATAAGTTTCAGAAAGTAAAGCAGCTGCATTAATCTCCCTTTTTTTTGCAAGCCCAAGTAAGATACCTGATATGCCGACTATGGGCCCAACTATACCATGAACCCGACTCTTCACTTTCAAGACCTTGAACTTGGCCAGGAACTGCTTTGAGTTGCCAGTGACATATATTTTGGGTTGTTTAGGTACATGATCAAGACCAATACCTCCAAGTGTCACTATCTCTTTGACACCCTGGTTCTGCAGGAAATCAAGCAATGCCTCTGCAAACTGATATGATGCCACTTCCTCGATTGGCTGGACATCACCTGCCAAGAAAAGATAGTTCCGGTTCTTGATCTTTTTCATATAGATCTCGATCTTAGGAAGCTCGATAAGATTATTCTCATTCACAAAGACAGAATTGGGAAGATGGTGAGAGAAAATGTCGACGACTTTTTCAGCCTTTAGCTCATCTATCAAGAAATCAACTGAAATCTTGCCTACATTACCTAGACCTGGAAGACCCTCCATAAGTACGCAGTTCGTCATATTAAACGCTTTCATCCGATTAAAGTCCCACTTCATCCTTGACCATCTCCTTATACTTTCTTCGATACTTACCGTATTTATCTTCTGGACTATACTTTGGAGGCTTAGGACTGACCCTTTCCCCACTGCATGAGCATTTATCAGAAAGCCCATAACTGCCACATTTCTTGCATTTTAAAATATGAAGCATTCTTAATCAGTACGTTTAAATTCAAACACGCCCTTTTTGGCCTCAACAATAGCCTGGGCTTTGTCAATGGCCTGCTTCAAGAGCTTCTCGGCAGGTTTATATTCCTTATCAATTACTTCAACCTTATAAGTACCGGCGCCTAGATATCTAATAGTTAAATTCTTGCCCACACCCTCAGCAGCAAGAAGCGCCTCCTTAACAACATTGATACCGTCCTCAACATAACATGATATTTTTATATCGCCTGTAATCTCGATCTGTTTTGGCTTGATCTTCTCTTTTACCAGTTCCTCAAGTTTTTCACCAATCTCTTTATTCAAGCCAAGCTTTACCAAAGATTGGTTATTCTCAACTACATCCTCGAAAGCCTGAAAAATATAATCGTAATGTTCAAGTAAGACCTCAGAGACTTGTTTGTAGAAAGCCTCTACCGGCTGTTTATTTTTTTCTGCAAAGATACTTAAGATCTTTTCTGCTTTCATCTCTTGTTTCATATCGCTAAGGGTGTTTCTCCTCTGAGATTCGTTGACCCTTCTCAAAGAAAGATCAATATGTCCTCTCTCAGTATTAATCCTCAGGACCTTACAAACTACGATCTTACCTTCCTTGACAAAATCCCTGATGTTTCTTATCCTTCCAGGACTGACTTCAGATATATGGATCATGCCCTGCTTGCCATAAGCATTCAATCTAGCGAAAACAGAATTATATTGTATATTGGTTACTGTACATAATACCAGGGAATCTTCTTCAGGAAAACCCTCTTTACGAAAAAGCATTTTATTCCAGTACCTCTAGTACTCTTGCCTTGACCTTTGTCTTGCCGCCAGTAGGCTCTGCAAGCACTTTCTCACATACCAGGCATTTCACAATTGATGCGGATTTGCCGAATACGATCTGCTCGTTCTTGCACTTTGAACATCTTAACTTTATGAACTTTGAATCTGGATCTTTTGATTGCATATCATCTACCTCCAACTTTAAAGAGGAGAAAAGGAATGGATTTAAAAAACTATTGGTTGAATTTAGGAGAACTTATATCTATATACAACAATAGTATCACTATGAAAAATTTTTATATAAACAATGCAGTTTTGGAGAGTAGGAGGTGGTATTCATGAGATTAAAGACTGGACTGATTACCTTATTTAGCATATTGACATTAAGTACTGCGAGTTTTGCACAACAGCAGGGACAGGACCCAAAACGGGTGGCATATGGCTATTTTGAAGCTGCAAAAACAGCAACAACCTATGAGAAAAAGGTCGAGAATCTTGAGCAGGCTATAAAGACCAATCCTGACGACTATGCAGACTACGAGGTGCCATTTTTAGAGATGCTTGCCCAGACGCATTACAAGGCTGAGAAGTTTGCTGAAGCTGAGAAAGCATTCCAACGACTTTTAGACGAGTATAAGCAAGATGATCCCAAACTGATCATGTTCAAGGGTCATACATTTTACAACAGAAAGCTGTTTGAAGAGGCTGAGAAGATTTATGAGGCTGCAATAGCTATCAATCCACAAACTCTTGGTCTTAAGAACAGGCTTTGGACTACAAGAAGGAAAATCGCAGACAAATTTTACAGGGCAAAGGATTATGGAAATTCCCTGGTCTATCTGGATCAACTAGTTGTACAATATCCCAAGCAATTGCTGTTCAGATACCATCAAAACAACTGTCATGATAAGCTGACACAAAAAGCTCATCCAAATAATAGTTATAAGGTACAATTTGATGGACCAAAAATACTGCAGGATTTCAATATAGTCATCCAAGGATACCAAAAACTCTTAGATGATTTCAAGCCAATAGAGGCAAAAAGAGAGTTAAAATCAAATGAAGTGAAGGCCAAGTCCTGGACAAACAGGAACCTGGGCATAATCTATAACAAGGTAGCACCAAAGATTGAAGACTTTAAGGAAAGCCTGAATTATTATAATCTGGCTCTAACACATCTGAAAGACGCAAATATCAAGTCTTTGGATCAATCTATAATCACAATAGAGGCCCACAAAATAAGGATTGAGAATTATCTTAAAAAGAAGAGTGAGCTTTAAACCAGTTCAACTTTTTTAGCCCTTATGCCTTGCGACTGCATATGGGTTTTTTTACAGATGGCACAGGTGTACCTAAAATCAGTCTTTTTAGAAAGCTTTTTGCCGACCATCTTAGGTTTAGGCGGCTTAGAGTATTTTCCAAGGTTGCCATGACCTCGCCATTCGCCTCTCATCATGGTCTTCTTCTTAGAACCAAATGAAAGAGGATGAGCACTACTTTTAGCCTTCTTTTTAGCTAGCATTACCTTATGCTCTGTATGTTTCTTGCAAAATGGGCAATGTCTTTTTATGGTCTTAGGCTTTTTCATAATAGACGCTAGGAAAAGTTGGGTATTTAAAAAGGTTATGTTTAAATACTAAGGAGTGAAGTATGCCACTCAACAGTGATAAAAAACGGTTGTGTAGAAAATGTCTGGTGTGCCAGACAATCATGTTGTACATGATTAGTCTCATATATATTTCTGCTCGCATGGGGCGAGCCTTATGGCTACGAACGTAGCCTCCAAAGAGTTTTTTTAGGCGCATAAACACGGTTTCAACTATGTTTCTGTAGCCATACTCACCTTTAGGAAAATGGTCTCGTAAGACTCGCCTGTGTCTTCCTCGCTTACAATCTTTTCTGGTTGGAGCTACGCTCCAAATGCTTTTCTCGTCGAGAAAAGCATGAAGCTTTTCAGAGTCATAACCTTTGTCCATCAAAAGCTGCCATGGCTTTGCCGGACTTTGTCTGATAAGACTGGGCACGTCCAGTATGTCGTGTCTAGGTTTAGCACGAATCCTTGCGCTAAGAATTTTTCTTGAGTCAGTATCGACAAGAACACTCAGCTTTACAGGACATCTAGGCAAAGAACCATTAATCCTACGAAGATAATGGTGGCTCGGATTTGTTGTGTTAAAACCACTAGCGTCAACTGCTCCAGAAAAACACTCATCAGGAGCAAGGCTGGCAAGCACAGCTTGCCAAAGACTGACAGGCAATCTTGCAGCAGCTTTCTGCAAGGTTGTCCAATGCAAATCAAGGTCATAATCCTCGCTCAAAAACCTGGCTGCACGACGATAACTCAAACAATAACGTGCACGAACAGCCAAACCCAGAACCAACTCAAACAACCTAAATTTCTTTGGGCCAAAATGATGAAACCATTTTGGTGCGCCAACATGGCGCAATTGTTGGTAAAGTTTATATTTCAGTTGTTCTTTTTTCTTTTTCATGGGAATCGGTACCTCGATTCCCTCCCCACACAGTCTCACGGCTGTTGGGGTATTTAACTTTTTCTACACAACCATAAAAAACAAAACATTTATATAGTTGAAAATCAATAAAATACCTATGAAGGACATAAGCCTATTAGCAATTGAACTGAGCACAGATCCAACTGGATCTGACGTCGACAAATTCCTAGAATTAATTCTGAACAACATGGGCAAATATGACCTAATCGTGACCCCTGAATTCGCCCTAGCAGAGAAAGGAGTCATGAAAAAGGAAAGAATGGATGAACTCGTCGAAAAGATAAGAAAAGCCTCAGAAAGCTCAGGCACACTCGTGGTTGCAGGAGCCTCATACAAAGACCAATGCAAGCTTTATAATGCAGCAGAGCTTATAGCCAACGGCACAGTCCAGGAATACCTAAAAGAGACAACAGATGTTGCAGACAGCCAGTTGGCCAAAGAGAACGGGTTGGAATTTGAGAAAGGCAACAAACAGCTTCCAATTGAATGGAACAATATGTATGTCGGTGTAGAGATCTGTCGAGATCATGGAATGGGCAGGTTGAATAGAAATATCCAAAACTTTTGGGATAAAGAATGGGTAGATATGCAAATAGTCATAGGTCGGGATAGTGGAGGATACCGTGGGTCTTCAGATGCTACTGTCAACGGTTGCGTCATTAGTTGTGATGGAAAGCCAAAAGACCCAAAAAATCAATATTCCACCGGGCCTTGTTCTGACGTGCAATTCGCTTCTGGCGGACCACCGCTAGCTAATAGAAAAGGTCCTTGCGCATCTTATAGTTTCAGTATAAATGTTGGTAGATAGAATTATTTCTGCATCTCTTCTGCACGACCTTTCTTGACCAGTATATCCGCAATGATTGCAGGCAGGTTGGCCACTTCATCCTCTTCAAAAGGACCGTAGATCTCTTTTTCCTTACCTACAAACTTGGGCACCGGCGACAAGATTCTGACAATCTTAGTCTCCGCATACTCCTCTTCCGAAATTTCTTCAGCTTCCTCAACCACCTCTTTTTCTGTAGGGTTTGCCTCGGTCTGAGCAGGAGTCTCTTCTGTAGCAGTCTTTACCTGTTCACTCACCTGTTCACTTGCCCGTTCATCTTCAGGTTCTAAAGGCAGCTCAGGCTCTTTTGCAGCCTCACGGTCTTGTTCGGTTTCTTCTTCAGGTTTAGCAGATGTGACATCTTCAGGCTCTTTTTTCTCCTCGACAGAAGCAGTCTTAGGTTCAAGATTAGATGACAAAGGTTCAGGAGAATCTGCCACTGCAGGCGAAGCAGTTGGCGACATAGATGATGACTGAGAAGGTAGAGCCACACCATTTAGATCTGGTTCCTGCAGCCTCAACAAACGCTCAAGTATAGCACTCTTGTATCTGGAAAGCAAAAGAGCAGTATCTTCAAATATCTTCTGCTCTTCCTTAAGCAGGGTTGATGTGTCTATAATATTTGAGCCAGTCCTGACCTTATTCAGAGCCAATTGCAGAATCTTCTTCTCTCTCTTCTCGTACAACTCTTTAATGATCTTCTTGACATTTTCAAATTGGATCTTGACCTTCTCACCTTCAGACGCCCCAAACAACTCAGACTGATCACCTTTGTTCTCAATTATCGCCTGTTTTTCCTTCAGGTAACTAATCACATCATTATAAAAGTTCTCGTCGAGCATCTGTAATTCTGCATGACTTTGCTCCCTTCGCAGGAGATCAAATAGGGTCTCGTAAGTTATCTTCACATCAACCATACGATAAAAGATTTGAAAAGGGTTTATATAATTTTTGAAAAGGCAGAGTTAAGAAAATAAATAATGAGAAAACAATCACAACACTAACGGCACAGACGCTCAAAAGCTTTGCTTTTGAGCTACTCCGCTGACCTCAACCCCGCACTCCGTACAGGGACGCGGTCAGCTACGCCTGGCCGCATTGTGATTTTTAACAAGTTTTAAAAAAAGCTCTTTGCTCTCTTTTCCTATGGCTAAATTAGAGTTCAGGGATTTTGAGTTCTCTAAAAAAGATGATATGATCCGGGTTAATTTTTTGAAATACTTCTATTTTGATATTCCCAAGGCAGAATTAGAGGCTATTGGGAGCTGCAAATTAGATGAGAAACAGAAAAATGTCATACTTTTTCCAAACATTACTGAAAAAAGAGCTCAGAACAAGTTCTCTTTGCTGCTCAACAGCTATTTTCCAGAGCTGAAAAATTCTGTTACTGGTAACAAGACAGTCTATATCCATCAAAATTCATCTATCCCGCTCGTCGGCACCAATGAGTTTGGCCTTGTTGACAGGGACACCAACTGCATCGAGATTAAGCCAATCACGCTATGTAATCTCAACTGCATATACTGTTCTGTAGATTCAGGGCCTAAAACCAGAAAGAAAACTGACTATGTTGTCGAAGAGGACTATCTTGTGCAAGAGTTTGAAAAGCTGGCCGCAGCCAAGCATAATCCTGTTGAGGCGCATATAGGACCTCAAGGAGAGCCCCTTATGTATGCAGACCTGGTTTTACTGGTCAAGGATTTAAAGGCCTTAAAAAGCGTTAAAATCGTTTCTATGGACACAAACGGGCTTTTTCTGACTGAAAAGCGTATTGATGAGCTGAAAAAAGCTGGTCTGGACAGGATTAACCTCTCAATCAATGCAACTGAGCAAGAATTGTGCGATAAAATATGTGGTGTCAAATACCCTCTCAAGCACATCTTAAAAATCATAGACATTTGTGTCAGGGCAGATATTGAGCTGCTATTGGCGCCAGTCATTGTACCAGGCATCAATGAGGATCAGGTAGAGAAACTGATAAAACTGGCTGGAAAAATACAAAACAAGAGTTACCCCAGATTAGGTGTCCAGAACTTCCTCAACTATGCAAAAGGAAGGAATCCTGCCAAGCAAAGAAGCTGGGATGAGTTCATGCAGCTGCTTAAAGACTATGAAACAAAAACAGGCGAACGGTTACTGTTGAATCTCGAGGAGGACTTTGGCATCATGAAGGATAGCAAGCTGGACCGGCCTATGAGAAAGGGTGAAATTCTCAAGGCAGAGATAGTCTGCCCAGGCCCTTACGACGACGAGAGGATAGGTGTTGCTAAAAACAGGTGTATAACTATTGTCGACTGTAAAAAGGATTCAGGTACAGTCAAGGTTAAGATCCTCAGAGAAAAGCATAATATCTACAAGGCAGTAAAAATATAAAAGATAAAAAAGAATAAGTGTTCTTATTATATGTAAGGTGTTCCAGCCATCTCAAAGAGACGATCCATGGTATAGCTTACACCCTTACCGTCTATATTGAAATTGACAATAGGGTTTTTCTCTTGTAATTGGTTTTTGCCTACAAAGCCAGTGATCATGTCCCCCATACCAAAGTCATTTGGTTGCTCACCAACAACAACTTGACCATCTCCAACAAAAAGTGATCCATATAGGGTCACTGCAGCTGCATCAATGGTCGGCGCATGAGTTGCAATTCTGACTAGACTTTTTTCTTTTCCAGATTTTATTGCAGAAGTTATTCCCCAATGTGTCTGAGCAATGACTCCTTCAGCAGATCTTTTCATCGAAGGCAAAAGTGTTCCTTTTTTTGATTCTCTCTGCTCATAGAACTGCACCATCATCTGAGCAATCTTTTCTTTTCCAGAATATGCAGACCAGACGTCTAATGCCTCTTTGTTGGTCCAGTCAGCACCAGCCAAGCCTACCTCAGGGTCGTGTTCAACATGAACAATAGGATCAAATATACTATATCCTGCACCCCAAAGTCCATTCTCATTTGTCTGCCAGGCTCTTACAAATCCAGAATCTCCAGCAAAGATATATTCTAGACCTTCTGGAATAGGATGTTTACCATTCCGAGAGGTAGCCATAGAAGCGGCCAGTTTTCCATCTTCAGAAAGCTCAAGCATCTGGTCTTTTGTGCCGCCAGGGATAAATTTTAATTTTTCACCTTTATCATTCAAAGGCACTGCTTTGTCGTAATGTCGTACTATCTGCAATAGAATTGCAGCATCTTTTGGTACGTCTATCTTGTTCATTTTTTCCTCCAGAAACCAGGTAATATCCAATACGTAGAGCTAATATATAAATCTTTCGGTTTGTAACTACTGATTGGTGGTTAAATTCACCCACCAAATAAGGTTTTAAAGAAATCTCCGAACCATTCAATAACCTTTGTTAAGAAGCCTTTCTCCTCTTCTGTTTCTGACGGCGGCCTGTAATCTCCTGAACCATCAGTCGTCGTCGTATTCTCAATCGGCTCAGTGATATTCCTTTGGAGGACAGAAACATTAGTGCTTGCAAAACCAGCAAAATGAGGTGATGGCAGGTCAAACTCACTCCTGATAATAAATTCAGACTTATTATAGTCATCAGGCACTCTAAGCATGTAAATGTATACCTCCTTGTCCTCCATGCTGTGGATGCTGATCACATCCTCTGTCAACCCCTGCAAAACCTGAAAATTATTTGGAAAACTGTCCCAGACAGAGATGTTGAAGAAGGAAGATTCAATATAATTCTGCAGATACACCTTGACAGTGAGATTCTCACCAGTATACAACTCGTCTTTGTTGATCCGATGATAGATGACCATGGTCTGATTGATAGGCAGTACTTCAAGAGCAACAGTATCAGTGATGTTTAGTTCCTCTCCACTGGAAGTGAAGTATTTTCCACTGAGATTGATTAGAAAGTTGGTCTGCTCAGCAACAATGGGCGCCTTATAGACCTTCTCAAGGACAGACACTTTACCTGGAGAAAAAAGTCCATCTTGATTAATGTTTTCATGGAAGAAATCAGAAACCAGATCAACTGAAATGTTATGATATGAGTTTTTGGGATCCAGGTTGTTCAAATAGACCTTCAACTGAAAATTATCCCCTGCAACAACAGATGTCTTAGGCATTGTAATGGTACCAGTCATGCCTGCGGGTTCGACAGTGAAACTCAATTCGCCGGCCTCAGAATTAAAGTACTCATGATCAAATTCCTTGTCAATCATATCAGTTCTTAGAGTATATGATACTGTATAAGAACCCGAATTCTGAGCCTTAACATAGACGTCAAAAAGCCTACCACTACCGACAGGAATCGTGCCCTGCTCATAGGGCTCATTAGTGTTAAGACCCTTGGTAATGCCAGATGAAGTGACAAAGATGATCTCAGAGGGTATATCAAACTCAATCTTATAGTTCATTTCAGCTTCGGGATTGTTATTTGAGAGGCCAAAACTCAACTTCACCAACTGGTTTATGTTGGCAGAGGTTGTTGATATTGATTTAGAGAGGCCATAGTGATTGACATAAGGATTGGACACATTATATGTCACAGGATTCATAATAATATCATACTCCACGCCTTGAATAAGCCATTTGACATCCGGCTGGATCTTAACGCCACCGTATTCCTCACCCTCAAACCTGTACTTGAATGACTTACTCTGGCCAGCAGGAACAGTCGTGCTCCAATAAATCGTATTCTTACCCAACTCCTGCACAAGACCTTCAGGATCCTCAAAATAAAGCAGCTTTAGAGGAAAGGGAAGAGTTTCCTGAAATACAATCTTACCATCATAAGTCGGATTAGGATTATTTGCAGTGATAGTAATGAGTTCTTCCTCACCCAGATCAATAGTTACATCTGTAGGTACTCTATTAACAGAGACATTAAGTATATGATACTCATAAAGTGTAATATATAAGCCCCACTGCAATTGTCCTATATCGTCAATAGTCGTCTTGTCAGAGGCATTGCTCTTCTCAGTATAGCAATAGTTATAGGTGTCTGTTTTCTTGCATTCTTCAAAATCAATAAGAAAACCCTTGCCGTTCCTTTTTAGGATTATCCTGTCAAACTGGGGAGGTATCGAGGTAATGCTATATATATTGTCGCCAACTGTAAAGGTATCCCCTGAATTCACCCAGCCTTCATAGATCTTATCTGCAGAAATAAGACTGAAATTGAGTATAAATACAAGAAATATCACCAACAACAAGCCTCTTTTCATGAAGCATTTTAGAGGATAAGGGTATATAAAGTTTACGGAAAGACAGAGTACTATAACTAAAATTAAATGACTAGCTTAAAATAACAGCAGCGATGGCACGGACGGCCAGAGTCAAGCTCTGTCCTACTCCACTGACCTTAACCCAAGACTACGTCTAGGAACGAGGTCAGTTTCGTCCAGCCGTGCTGTTATTTTTAGCTTTTTATCTTAGAAAATCTATTACTATCTCTAGATTATGGGTCGCAGAAATAGGAAAACACTGAGAAATTAACAAGGTTAATTTCTGGTGTCTCTTTTAAAAAAGAGAAAAAAAAAAAAAATAAAAAATTTTATTTTTTTTAGTTTGCAGTAACCGAAAGTGGTGTCACGCTGGGAAGTATGACTTCTACCTCAGTACCTGTTAAGGCATATTTGTCGTAGTCAGCAAGTACATAAGCAGCTCCTAGTGTTTCCATGGATTCATATCCAGCAACTAAGACTGCATTCCTGTCTGCGAAGAACTTAATGGTTGCCTTTCCAGCCTCGAAGTCTTTACCACAAGGGGATGGGTTTCCAAGTAAGTCTGCTGCGACAGTGTTTGCACATGGGCCTCCTACTACAATGAGGTTGCTATCTGCAGCTCCAACGTCCTTGTCAAGGATACCTAGTCCGACGCCAATTGGATTGACGCTGTATGACATTCCGCCTGATGCGGCTTCTGTCGTAGTGGACGTGCCTTTAACAATTACGTTTGCTTTGAACTCGCCCCAGTCTGATGGTAAGCTGAACTCATGGCTGTCTCCAGAGGCTTGTGACCTTGGATCCTTGACAACGATACCATATTGGGTTCGTGTGTCTTCTTCCCAGCCTGAGATGTCTCGCGTACCATACAGGACATCATTTGCAAAGGTTGTATCTGAGTCACTGTGTCCTAGCCAGTTGATCTGTGCTGCATTAGCAGCGTCTTCTTCAAAGTAGTACTTCAACTGTACTGGACCTGCGCCTGCATCAAATGACAAGTTTCCTAGATCATTTGCTGCATCCCAAGATACGTCAACTCCTATCAAACTGTCCTTATAGTCTAGGTTAACCCAATCTGTGTAACCTGCAGTACTTAGGTTTCCAAGAATTGCTTTGCTGTTGCTGTCATCCCAATAGTACAAGTCAAGTCCTAAGCCATCAGAATAAAGATATACTTCTCCAGTGTCTGTACCCTGGAAAGCAAATCCCTTCTTCTTGTCGCCTTTTGCCCTGAATCTTAGGACATGTGCTGTAGTCACTGTTGCTGTAGCTGTGGCAGCATCAGGATATAAGTCCTTAGTTGTCACATCAATCTCGTAGTCTTTGTAGTCACTCACTTTAAGGCTGTGGAACTCAACACACAGGTAGTTGTATGGCAGACATACAGACTCTCCTTCATACAATGGATGTTGTATTAATGGATTATCCTCTTCTTCTGGGTCATCAACATTCAGGTTCCACATTATTCCTAAAGTTGGAGTTGTAGCATTGACACCTGCAATGATCCATCTCCACAGTGGGTCGTCCTTGTCTTCGCCGATGAACTCATCATTATGTCCGTAGGTTTTGGTTGCCTCTTCACCAATGATTAAGGTTGCTGACCTTTCTGCCAGTGTGTCTGAATAGAAGGTCTCCTTTACGTTCACCTTGATTCCATTGACTGTCTCAGTGCCTGTGACTGTCTGGCTTACGCCGTCAACAGTTACAATTACTGGCGGATTTGTTGTTCCTGAACCAACGTTCTTGAGTTCAATAGTTTTCCCATTGATCTCAACTGTGTCTCCAACCTGCATGAATACTTCTTCGCCGACCTGCACTTTCACCTGTGTATTGGCTGTGCCCATTCCAGTAACATCCATGTTTTTACCAAGGAAATTAATGGTTATTGGGTCGTTGGATGTTGCGTCTGAAAGTAGGTTGCCAGCTACCAATGCATCATCAAATACAAAGTTGTAGTTGATAGCATTGCTGGTTATTGGTATGAAAACCAAGTCCTTCCAGTCTTCATTAGGTTGGTAGGTCAGTCCTGTCTCGACGCTGATTCCAGCGTTGAAGGTCAACAAATCACTGACATCATATGTGTCTTCCACATCATTAATATCAATGTCTACTGAAGAGTCCAACATGCTGTCTACATCGTCTTGGTCGAGTGTTGCTCCGAAACCATCTGTGTTGTCGTTCAGGTTAGTATCCAAAGGAATATCCTCTGTCTTACCGCCTGCAACTGCTACGGTTCCACCGACTGATACTGCTGTTCCGGTCACTGCGTCGGCTTGGATTGCTGCTGCAATGTCAATAGCTCCGAGAACATCGGATACTGCTGCTGCTTCTCCAACAACGACTTTCAAATTGGCTACTCCATCGGTAATTACATTACCAGGGAAATCGCCTAGCGATGCCATTGCTCCCATTACAGTAGCTCCTAACATGGTAGCCCCTGCTCCTAAAGCAACGATCCGCTTAATTGTTTTCTTTACGTCCATTTAAACACCTCCATGTGTTTTTTGGTTTTGACTATTATTACTTCTAGCATATGAAGTTTGCATAATTTTGGACTATGATAGACCATGAATAAAATTATGCCTTCACATACCAGACATCTATAGCCAACTCACGTAGACCCAAATAGTTAATTTCTTTTTATAAAGTTTTCGCCAGAAAGAAGACCCCATAAAAGAAGATTATGGCTTTAAACCCTGAGAACACTAAATTACCAGTTTTCAGACGTTCACAACATGTAAGTAACAACACATTTATTTTTAAATAAACTGGATTTTTTGAAAAAATCTCTCGACGAGAACAAAAATCAGCCCAACCAGACAAACTTAAAACCTCCTGGAACTCCCTCAAGACGAGCAGAAAAAGGATTTTTTGTAATATTGTAACAAGCAACACGTTTAGAATTATCGTTTTTTATATCAGAAGAACCAAAACTAATGAAGTCCTTGCCAGGCTCAATAAGAAATATGTCCTTGTTTTCAACATACTCTCCTTCTGCAATATCCTTAATAATAAGAGGAATTTCACTATCAGGTAAGTCAGTCCTGTTCCAATCGATAAAACAAAGCCTTGAAAAGCCAGTTGGCACATTAAACTCTATAGTCTTAGTGGTGCCTGTCAAGTATCGGACCTTGCCAGCAGCCATCTTGA
This sequence comes from uncultured Methanosarcinales archaeon, assembly GCA_964647565.1. Lineage (GTDB taxonomy): Archaea > Nanobdellota > Nanobdellia > Woesearchaeales > CAZYIM01 > CAZYIM01. The sequence goes on along the minus strand of CAZYIM010000003.1, from coordinate 27,407 downwards.
AGTCATTTTCAAACACCCTTGCATCCACAACCTTCTTGTCGTCGCGAACCGTACCAAAGAAGTGAAAGCTCAATAAAACCAAGAATCCGATGACAAATAGAACAAATATGATCATGAATGTCTGATTAATCTGCGATTTACGAAGCATATGAGCAATATCAGCTCGAGAGTTTATATAGATTGTGGAAATTATGTAGTAATTTCGCAATCCTCAAAAATCCCAAGTTTTTGTTGGGATTGTGGAAATACGCAGTATTTACTCAATCCTCATAAGAAGACCAGTTCTATTGTTCTTTTTTATGTTTTTTAAGGAAAGCAAAAGAAGGTATATAATATATAAATTTCAAAACTCTTCCTGTAACAGGGTGTTTTTCTATTGCTTCAGTTAGTAATTTAGAAGTTAGATCGCGCCTGTTCATCATATAAGTATGTACTACTCCTTGAGAATATGAAAAAATATCGCCGTTCCTAGTTATAGTTTTCATCATTTGTTGAAGAAAGTGTTTTTTATTATATTCATTCTTCGACATCTCATAATGAATCTGCCAATTCATAACACTGTCAGGCTTCTTCTTAGCATCTCTAAGTAAAATTAATTCCCGACGATCCTCATCTATTTCATAATTATCAACTAGCTTTTTGAGAGATGTTTCCATACAATTCAAGAATAATAGGTTTATATATAAAATTTATTATTTTAATCATCACGAAGTAATAACAATTAAATAATCTAATTCCACAGAACAGCTTTATTTAATAATAAATGCGGGGGAAGATGTGCGGAATTCAAAAACGAATTCCTGAACCTTCCCGCACATTCACTACGTTCATGCGGGGGAAGGGGTTCGAACCCTCGTAGGCACTAAGCCACTAGATGACTCACATGTTCTTCATAGAACCGCTAAAAAGCGGCACTCAGCACTCAAATGCCTTGAGTCTAGCCCGTCTAGCCGCCAATTAACATGGCATTGGCCACTCCGGCACCCCCGCAAACTTTTAAGCAAGTTAAAAGTTTTAACAAAATATCAGTTAGGACTACATAACGCTTTGCGTTAGTAGTCCGAACCTCATCGCGTCTTATATCGCTAAACTCATGCAGGGAGTATATATAGGGAACCAAAAAAGGTCCCTGAACCTCCTCCCAACATTCTCTTCGCTAATGCGGGGAGTAGGATTCGAACCCACGTAGGCACTAAGCCAACAGGTGTCCTCGACGAGATCTTAAAGATCCCGAACACCTAAGCCTGTCCCGTCTAGCCGCCAATTAACATGGCATTGGCCACTCCGGCATCCCCGCAAAGGAAATAGCGTATTTCGTAATAAATGTTAAATCATTTATATAGATATTGGTAAATAACTATTTCTTCTGCCAGGTAAAGGAACGCTGGCGGCTGGATTTTCCGAATCCACAACTCGCGCACACCTTATGTCTTGCATGATATGTGTGCTGGCCGCACCTTCTACAACGTATATGAGTCTTTTTTCCTGATCTCTTACCCATAGAAGGTGTTCCCTTAGTCATAGAAAAAACCTCACTGTGCAGAAATTATAGTTATTGTATCGCCTCGAATAAAGACAGAGCCGAGTTTCCTCTTGAGCACCATGTTTCTCTCTGTAACAGTCTTGCCTTCGACCTCTTTCTCAGTCACTTCAGGTACTCTCTCCTCTGCATCTTCAAGAACAGTGTTGATATGAATATCAAAAGAGATAAGCTTTCCAATATATTGCCTACCGTTCTTCAATTCAACAATCACGCTTTGATTTCTAGCCTTGTTTAATGTATCCAATGGTCTTGCTGGTTCCATATTTTTTCACCTAAATAAATAAATAATTTATAGTGCAGAATTCGAAGGTGATTTATAAAGTTTATGAAATAGCGCAGCAATTTCATAAACTTCTGAATTGATTCACAATTCAGTAAGTTTATGCTAAATTGAAATATAGCAACATTGCCAGGCGAGCCAAAGGTGAGTAGAATTTTGCCTTCCGCAAAATGCGTCTGTTCCTATGTTGTTCAAACTCAGGATGAGTTTGAAGCTCCAAAAATGTTTTTATTTTTAGTTGTTGCTATATTTTAAATTTAGTTAGTGATTTATTTACTATTAATATACCTCTCTACATCTCTCCAGCCTATATCTGTTCGATAATGTAGATTATTGCCTTCTATGTGCACGCAGCCCATGGCCGCATATGCCCGCTGCCTGGCTTCGAGAATGTCTGCCCCCTCTCCGACGATGGAAAAGAGCCTGCCTCCTTGGGCATACAACTTGTCGTCCTCGACCGAGATGCCTGCACCAAAAACCTTGACACCATCCAGGGCCATAGCCTCACCAAGGCCAAAGATCTGCTTACCCTTGACCTCAGAATAGTCCCCAGGATAGCCTTTTGAAGCACCAATTACACATACGCGGACCTTGTCGTCTTCTGTAATAGTCAACTTGTCAAGGTCACCATCTATACACCCTGAGGCAATGTCAACATAGTCAGTCTGGACAGAAGGAAGTATAACCTGGCATTCAGGGTCTCCCCAGCGTGCATTATACTCTATTATCTTAAGACCTTGCTCTGTCTTAATACCGCCCACATATAATATGCCTGTGTAAGGAGTTCCTTCTTTAATCATACCCTTTATTACATTGACGATCAGCTCATCATCAATCTGATCCCATAGATCCTCGGTCACCATCGCAGGAGATATCACACCCATTCCGCCTGTCTGCTCGCCCTGATCAAAGTTAAGAGCCCTCTTATTGTCCTGGGCCGACTTGAAAATATGGTAATTCTTGCCGTCACTAACTATATAACAGGAAAATTCTTCTCCTACCAGGCCGTCCTCTATGACAAAACTCTTGCCCGCCTCTCCGAACTCCACCATCTTATCTATGTTTGCAATCGCCTGGTCAAGACTCTTGGCTTTGAGCGCACCTTTGCCAGCACATAAACCCCCTGCCTTTACATATATCAGTTTGTCAGGTTCATTATCATATATAGTACGCGCAAATGTCTTAGCAGGAAATTCCTTAGTAAAAGGCCTAAACCCTGGTGTTGGAAGTCCATATTTCAGCATAAATTCCCTCGACCAGACCTTGTCCCACTCAATCCTGGCAGCTGCTTGGCTAGGCCCAAATACATCAAAGCCATTTTCTTGCAGCAGATCCACAGTACCCATTGCAAGGGCATCGTCCTGTGCCACATCGATTAAATCAGGTTCATATTTTCTGGCCAGCTCAACAAAGGTCTCAGGCTTCTTCAAATCACAGGCCTTGCAGTCATCATTGACTATGACCTCTTTTTGCCGTTTATATGCAATAAAATCATTGCCAGGAGCCACAATTAGCTTCTTTATCTGAGGACTCTTCTCAAATGCGTCAGAAATAGCATGCTCTCGTGCACCAGAACCGACTATCATAACAGTAAGATCTTCCATACTACCACCCTAGATGCAGTGTTTTTATTTCAACTATATATAGTTTGTTAAAATGCAGGGAATGATTAGAGAAGTATACAACTTAAGTCTAGCCTTCCTTGGCGGCAGACGGCCAGACTACTTCTGTCCTATTCGCTAGCCCGAAGGGCCCTTCCCCAAGCGAATCTGCGCCAAGGCTAGCCTTAGGATATAGTCCTGTTTAATTAACTCGCATCTACTGCTGAAAATACAACGGTTCCATTGCAGAATCCTGAAACCGAGAGAGGGATCTCAAGCATCCAATATGTGGCGTTGAGATCCTCCCCTAATTCGACATTGCTGTCGTTGGTTCTGACGGCGAGGTTAAAGCCGTCAATTGAGGTACTTGTATTTGAGAGATTGAACATGTTATTGAAAGGAGTTCCATTGATAGGATGATAACGCTCATTGGTAAGCGTAATATTGCCTATTGCACAGATCATGCTTAGATTGTCGCCAGCTACAGGATCTGATCCGCCATAACCGTAAACAGTCAAGTTCATGGGCAGGTTGCCATAGTTGGTGATATTTGTTTCTATTTCATCTGAAAACTCTCCTGCAGCCTTAGAACCATAATCTATCTCAGCAGGCGTACCAATAGCAAGTTGAGCATTGATAACACCTTGGGCAGATTTGTTAGATCCTAAATTATCACCATCCTGTACAGTCATATTACACTCCCAGGTTGCATTATTGGCAAAATACTGCACTGCAAAAGAACAATTACATGAAGCATTGTTGGTTGATATCTGCGTACAGGACTCACAGCTACTATTAGTGTAGTGATAGTTATCATCATCAGACGAGCTATGATTATATCCATTACTGGTATCATAGAAGGTGGCATTAACATAACTTATATCTTCCCAACCATTCAGGTCAAGGACACTTCCCCTACAGATCACCTCTTGGGTGCTGCCAGGAACCAGGTTGATAGGCGAATCTATAACTGAAACAGCATATAGAGTTGGAGGGGTAGCTGTGACATTTACCTTAGATATAACAGTAGAATTATTGGCACCCATTGCAATCGGAGATATAGTGACGGTACCAACTAATATTGTGATAAAAAAGAATAGCGCTATCGCTATTAAGCTAAATAATTCTCTCCTCATACAAGTTTACCTCTTTCTTAACCTTAGGTTAAGCCTCAATTAACCTTTGGTCAATAACCTCAATTAACCTCAAATGAACGTGAAATGTGTGATATGATGATTATGAATTGAACATGTTATATAATAAAATAAAAATAAAAAAAATAAAAAAATAAAATAAAACAATCTTTAACTTATTCTCTAGCTTACTTCTGTGTAAAAGAAGTATTGTGTTGTAGATACATCACCGCTGTGGCCGTCTTCACCTACAAGCATCTGGAAGTCGTTATTATCAACAGTTGACTTGAAGCCGTCTACATCATTCTCCAGGATAGCTGTCCAGATGTAATTCTGCTCTGCAGAAAGGATAACCTCTACAAAGTCTGTTGCTTGATATGCCTCATCCTTAAACGTAGTTGCCTGCTGGCAATCATCAGCAGAATTAATGGTCACCGCACCCACTGTAAAAGATCCTGCAAACGTCACATTGAATGTCTCATCAACACCATCCTCATCACTCGCACCTATATTCAGCCAGGTCTCGATCTGACTAATATTTTTTGTAGTACTCTCATTAACACAATAAACACTTGCCCAACTGGTTACAGAACCATTAGAAGCATAGATCTGTCCGCTTGGCGAGGTTATGGACCAGTTATATAGTGTATTATTAAGAGCGTCATCCAAGGTGATATATCCTGAGATATTCCCATAGTAACCTTGCCAAGATTCAGTTATCTTAGTGGATACTACATCAAGACCAGTCACATTTCCTGCATATGTAGTCTCTTGAAGACCGCCTGTAGGCAGATCGCTCCTGCCAGATGCGCCTGTCGTGATCTTTGCAGGGCTTATAGGTGCTGCCAATGCAGATGCGCTGAATCCAACAATTATCAATATAGCTATCACTAAGTTCATTATCGCTTTCGCTTTCATTTTCTCTCCCCTTAACTTCAGTAGTCTATCTTGTACACAATCCCCGTTGCGAGGATCAAATTAGTTTTTTCCAAACATGATTCTATTTGGATCGTGAAGTACATAGCAATGCTCAAAGGAGGACAGCTTTTTCTTGATGACCTCTTCATCAAGGATCTCAAACTTGATCCTCATCTGGCCTCCTTCTGGCTTTTTAATAAGGATGGGGGAGAATTTCCCCCCTTTTTCCTTAAGTCCTTTTCCAACCAAAAACATGGTCGGTTCCCCTTCCCCCTTGACTAGCAAGAGGGATATGTGTTTCATGATGGATTCAACATGAAGATAAGCTTGTTCTATATAGTATTGGAGCTCTTGATCTTCCATCAACCAGATTCTCATCAATATCTTCTTATGGTCGTCGAGCTCAATTAGGCTTTTTCCTGCAAAACCATTGGAAACTAATATAAGATATGCGAAGTCTTTTGTAAGAGAATACATAGCCCTGGGCTTACCCTTATCCCTGTTAGGCACTTTCTTTTTCTTGATCAGGTTGACTGCGTCCAACAGCTTGAGCTGCTGGCTAATATTTGCCCGGGAGGTCTCTGTAATGTCTGAAAGCTCCAGAGGAGAATAGTCATTCTCTGAAAGAAATTTAAGTATATTCCACTTCTGTTCGGTAAATAGTATCTCGCTCTCCATTATTCACCTATTCGGATTTTAGTAGCCAAATTTGTATCCTGATTATATAATTCCGATCACTCATATTTAAATGTTTCGATTATCTATTAATTACTATCATAAACATTTGACTGAGTGTTCTTTACTTTAATAATTAATTAGTTAATTATCAGGTTTTATAGACGAGAAACAGGGCAAAATAAAAAAAATCAGAAAAAAATCAATTAAAGTGTTGAATCTGATGCTTCAAAGACAACAGTACCATTGCAGGTGCCTGATACAGAATATGGAACCTGAAACATCCAATAAGTAATATTCAGATCGTCGCCATACTCAATATTGCTATCATTGGTCCTTTGATTAAGGATAAATCCTGACACCATAGCAGATTCATTGCTAAGATTAATCATATCATTAAAATTCTCACCTTGAATTGTATCATAACGTTCATTAGTCACAGTAATGTTACCTGTCGTACATATCATGCTGAGATTGTTGCCTATGGTAAAGTTGTCCCCTCCAAATCCCCATACAGAAAGGTTCATCTGGATATTCCCATAATTCGTGATATTGACCTCTTGTTCAGCCGAGGTTGCAGCCACTGCAACATCCCCATAATCAATTTCAGAGGGCGTACTTAAACCTAAGACTGGATTAAATACACCTGAAGCAGATTCATTTGAGGTAAAATTAGCATCCTTCACAGTCATATTACAACTCCAAGATGCATTGTTTGCATAGTACTCTACTGAAAAAGAACAGTTGCATGAGGCGTTGTCAGTTGCTAGTTGGGTACATGCCTCACAGCTAGCATTAGTATAATGATAGTTCTTATCATCAGCATCTCCATGAGCATATCCATTTGTGGTATCAAACAATGTTGCATTCACATAAGTGATGTCATCATAGCCATTCTGATCATAAACCTCTCCATGACAAACAACTTCTGTTGTTGTGCCAGGAGTAAGATCAATGGGTGCGTCCAATATCTCAACAGAATAAAGAGTCGGCGGAGTATTGCTGACATTTACACGAGTAGTGACAGTAGAATTATTGGCACCTATAACATAGGGAGAGATGGTGAATGTTCCTGTCAAGACTATGATTATCGCTGCCATCATCAGCCCCATTGTTATTATCCAAGATGTCTCTTTCATTCTTTCTCCGCTATATCAAAATAATCTGTAAAATAAATTAAAGATAAAAAAAAACAAAAAAACAAAATTTTCTTTCTTTATCCTAGTTCCACGTAAAAGTAGTAGGGCGTTACAGAAGCATCTCCGTTATGACCATCTTCACCTACCAATATCTGGAAATCGTGGCTGTCAACTCCTGACTTAAAGCCATCTACATTATTCTCTAAGATAGCTGTCCAGATATAGTTCTGCTCTGCAGATAAGATAACCTCTACAAAGTCGGTGCTTTGCCAGGCCTGATCTTTGAATGTGGTTGCCTGTTGACAATCATCAGTAGCGTCAATGGTCACAGTTCCAACTCCAAAAGATCCTGCAAAGGTTGCGTTGAATGTTTCATCAACACCATCTGCATCACTCGCACCTATATTCAGCCAGGTCTCGATCTGACTAATATTCTTAGTTGTGGTCTCATTAACACAATAAACACCAGACCAATCAGTTACAGAACCATTAGAAGCATATACTTCACCTGCAATTGTAGTCATCGACCAATTATACATTGTATTATTCAAAGCATCATCTAACAATATATTGCCTGTTATGTTTCCGTAGAAACCTGCCCAGGCTTGGGTTATTGATGCTGCCTTGATGTCAAGGCCGGTCACGTTTCCTGCATATGCATCGACCTGTACACCTGCAGCAGAGAGATCAGATCTTCCAGATGCACCCTCTGTTATAGAGATTGGCGACGTAGGATCCGCTACAACCAATCCAACACACAATACCAAAATTATAAGGCTTATTGGCCACACTTTCGCTTTCATTTAAACTACCTCCTCTTTCGTTTTCGTTAATCGTTTTCCCGTAATATAGGAACATGAATCTAACTTTTTATCAATCAAAACAAGTCGAATCCTAACTATCACCTCCTAACTTGTTTTTGTTGATAAGATTCTCAGGGTCGTAGATGACTACAGAATCCCCGAGTTTCTTGAGGTCTGATTCCCTGATGCTCTTCAGGGTAATCTTTTTTTGATCATCCTTGGTCTTTCTGAGGTTAAGGGGAGAGAATTTCAGAATTTCACCAAGGTTCTCACCAAATAGCATTAATGTTAAATTAGTCTCATCCAGAAGAATTACGCGGATTTTTCCGAGGTAGGGCTCGATCTTCAGGAAGGCTTTTTCAACATAGTATTGAATGTTTTCATCGAGCAACCAGATCCTGAGCAGAATCTTTTTGTGATCATCCAGATCAACAAAGTCCTTTCCTGCAAAACCACTTGAAACCACAACCAGATATGCAAAATCCTTTGCAAGAGAATACATTGCCCGCGGCTTGCCCTTATCTCGATTAGGTATCTTATTCTTTTGAACCAGATTAACAGCATCCAAGAGTTTCAACTGCTGGCTGATATTCGCCATAGAAGTCTCGGTTAGCTCAGCTAGCTGAAGTGGGGAATATTCTTTCTCTGAAAGAAATTTCAGGATGTTCCACTTTTGCTCTGTAAATAATATCTCTCTCTCCACTGTACCCGCCTCAACCGATGTAATGTAGTAGCTGTTTTTGTATCCTGATTGTTTCATTAGAGCAACTTATATTTAAATGTTTCGATAATTGTTTAATTACTATAATAAAGTAACTTATACAAAAAAATTTAGTTCAGTAGTTAATAAATTAGTTAATTAGAAAGAATTATAGACGAGAAACAAGGCAATAACCAGAAAAAAATAGAAAACTAAGGAAAAAAATTAGCTCAATTCAGCATGACACTTTTTGCAATGTTTGGCCTTGCGCGGATTTCTATGACCGCAATGCTTGCACTTCTTCTTCCTCTTCCACAAGATCAAGAGGAATAGTATTATGACTACAAACAACAGGATGAAGAACGTCAGATCAATTCCCTGTACTGTCATTTCAAGTTCAGCCTCAATAACTTTCAAGAGATTGTCCTTTCTCTCACCATAATATATCCTAACCCTCCACTTCTCATTATCTTCAATATCCTCATCTTCAAGCTCTGCATGAATCCTTAGATTCTTTTTCTTGCCAGGAGAAACCTTCAACACATCTGTCATTCCAAATGTAACTCTTTCTCCTGCAAACAGGATATCAATCAGTTCTGCATCAACATAACAATCCACTTTACCAACATTCTCAACTTCAATATAGAATAAATCTTTCTGACTATTATAAACCAGTGAGTTAAGATTGATCACACAATTGTCCAAAATCCTGACAGTGGAGACAGACATAACAGTATCAATAGCCCTTTCAAGCGAACCCTTAGATTCCCCGTAGATAACAAAGACATCTGCAGTCATGTTCGAATCCATCTCTAATATCTGCTCAATATCATAGACCACCGTTTTAATCTCCTGGCCATTGATAAATACAGTATCAACATCACCAAATGTAATCGTCTGACCATCAGCTGTCTTCAGAGAAAAGGTGCCCTTGAAATATATGGCCTGATCGACTGTATTCCTGTACCTTACCTCAATTTGGTTAGTGGCTTGATTGTATACAATCGAAATTATCTCAAGATTCAAGAGGTATGAAGGAAGATAGAACATATCAAGCGCCTCAACCTGCGATATTGCAGACTGTGGATTTCGAGCGCCCTGTGCAAATTTTACAAAGACACTTATGCCGACATTTCTCCTAATTACAGTCGCAGCACCAACCAGCTCATTACCTATCAACACGCCAACCTCGATTCCGGTTTCATGAATAAACTCCCTGACATTGTCTGGAACATTCAGGTTACCGATGAAGATGACAGGTTCTTTACCTAACATGATCTCTTTTTCAATGAACTCTCCATTAGTCAATACAGCCTGTTTGGTAGGATTAAGTTCCAGGTATCTTCGGACTATCTCCATATTGTTCTCAAATCTGTCGCCGTCCTTGTTGATGATCTCAGGATTATATTCCTCTAAGGCAGTTTTTACCTCTCTGTCAACATGACCATAAAGAATCAATTCATCTACTCTTCTATCTTCAAGAAAATTAGTGACTTTTCTGATAGTTGTCCGATCAGCAAAAAGCACATAAGAGTTACTGACTATAGCATAGGGTGCGACAGCAATGGCATTGTAACCATAAGAATCGTCCACTATTATGAATTTAGTAATATCTGGAAGCCGTTCACCTATCTGCAGGTTTATATCATCATACTCAAATCCTTCTGCAGTATATCCCCTGCTCTCGGCATATCCCTCAAAGCCCATAAAAAAAAGGCACTCTCTTGGAATTAAAAACCCAAAGGTGGTTATCTTTATCAATCTGGTTCAAAATCAGAGCTGCATGTTTGTCGCTTACAAGGAAGTTGGATGTTATTTTATTGATGCTGCCAAAAAGCATCACAGAATAGACATCTCTCCAATCCTCAGAATTTACCAGGACTTGTGTAGGGGTTTCAGCGACCACTCCTTTGACTAGTATAGAAAACAATACCAGCATTAATATAAAATATACCCCTCTTTTCATTTAGTTCCCTTCTAGTCAATTCAGCTAAGTGCTTTAAATATTTTATTATTCTAAGGTATATACCTTCCCACCCATAAATAACACTATCCAATAAATCTAATGTAAACCAAAAATCCTATTATGCCGATCAGCAGACCTATCAAAAGACCCTGCACAAAGTCTGTGTTAAAAAACTTATGCTCATGTTGGTTGACAACTGTCTTTTTCTCAGAAAGCTTCTGTTCTATCCTCTCCTCAATATCCCTGATCTTCTCCTCCTTTAAATCTATCTCACGTTCTCTCGTCAGGATCTCATCCAGCTTGGCATCTATAATCATAGATGAAGGTCTATGTCTAGGAACAGGTCTAGGTATTTTTTCCTTTTTTTGTGCCGATTTCTTAACTTTTTTTGTTACTGCATCAGCCTTGTTCGCAACAGTCGTCTTGATCTTCTTAGCAATATGCTTTATCTTGGTTTTTGTTCTTTTTGACCGCTTCTCCAACTGGCCGATATGCTTAACCAAAACATCAAGCATACCTTCTTTAGACTTTATGCCTATCATCTTCTCAAAGAGCATTTCGTCCTTGATCACATACTTGACCCAGCTGGCAAAATCATTCTTGTGCGCATCAACATGTGTATTGAAGATATCATCATGCATAACCTCAAGAGCACCAACCAGCTCTTTTAGGTTCTTGATACTCTGTCCATTCTCGAGCCAGAAGTACTTGCCAGGTTTAACATCTGATAGGAAATCAGAACCAGTTAAATTTTCATCAGCCAACTCATACACCCCTTTTTAATATTTTTGAATGCTTCAGATATTTAAACTTTACGGAGATGAATAATGATTTACCATATCTTTCTTCTCCTCTTTTTTCTTTCCTTGATAAGCTTTCTCAATAGGAAAATGATTGTAATAACAACGAGAAGGTACAACAACAAGGGTATCAACCAAGGTGTTTTTTTCTTATCCACAACACCCTGAAGATTCACATTAATAACCGTTCCTTTCTCAAAAGTCACTTTATCATTATAGTTTACGCGTCCAGAGGCAACATATCTACCTGGTTTCTTGGGTGTGAAGTAGGTAAACATCTCAACCTTGTCACCTGATGGTACATCTATTGGATTTGTTTCGATGATTTGAATAATTTCATTGTTCAACTTGATGTCGCCAACAAAAGATGCTGTCACAACCCTCGGCCCTTCATTCCTGAATAAGGCATTTATCCTGAGGGTCTCGTTCACAAATGCCCAGGTTTTACTGTTTACCTCTGTCAAGGTGCCGATGTCAACAATACCACCCTGCCTAACTACACTAAAAGTCACATAGTTCCGCGCATCACATTCATCAACTCTTACCTCTGCCCAATATTGACCAATACGCAAATCCTCACTTGAGGGCCTGACAATCACCTTTTCTTCTACTGTCGGCCTAATTTCAGATGGAATTGTAATGGAATCTGACATGATAAGTTCAGTCTCTGAAAAATCCCAAATGTTCAATTGGATATCTGGACGAACCCTCACATTACCATCATTAACAATTGTGGCCTCTATCTCAAGAGGATCGCCAATCTCTAAATCATTGACTTTTAATGCCCCTCCATGACACAACGGGATCTCATTAGTAACTATCTCCATATTTGATATGAGAGTTACAGCTGCCCTGACCAATCCTCCCGCCCTACCAGAAATATTTCCAAATCTTTCTGTGATAAAACTGATTGAACCGCTATAGTTACCAGTAGCAATATCTGAAGGCGGCTCAACAATCATGGTTAAGGTGTATGGTTCTGTTGCTGTAATAGGAAAAAGTGAGGCATTAGGTTCAAATCGGATCCAACTACTTATATTACCATTTACCCTATAACGAACCAGCACCTCATCAGGCGAGTTCGTACTCACAGTAACTGACTGCTCGGAATATCCATTTGGCAAGACATCCAAAAAGCTCACTGCGCCAGGACTGACTCCCAAACTGACCGCCTGTGAAAAGGTTGGCACTATAAAAATCATCATAAGTAGTAGAAAGACAATAAATGTTTTTTTTACCACGCTAACCTTTCCTCCTAAACAGGCCCTGCTGTTTGTTTTATTTAAACCTTTTGAATTATTTTTAATTTTCAAAGCCCAGAAATGACTCACATTTCTTTGGTTTTGTAAGTTGATTTCGTAAAGCAATTGTTCATATTTTAATTCCTGCAACAACAATGGCGAAAATGGGATGTCGCATCCCAAAGTTTTCCGCAGGAAAACTGGTTTTCCCGCCATTATTGTTGTTGCAGTATCTTTTCTTTTAGCTTTAACCAATAATTTTTACGCTCTGTCTCTAACTAAGTATCGCATTTAATATAACACTTCCATTGCAGTGGGTGCCGATACTGGAGGGCGTTTGTAGTCTCCAATATGTATTGTTGGCGTCTTGACCGTATGCAGTATCATTAATTCTCTGGGGCAATGTGTAGTTGATTATCAATTGCGAATTACTGGTAAGGTTGGTCATGTCTGAATGATTCACTCCCGGCGTTGTTGAGTATCTCTCGAACCAGACTGGAATAGTGCCCCTCGTACAATTCATTGCCAGGTCGTCTGAATCGCTAACCCCGAATCCTTTCAGAGTTATGTTGATATCTATGTTGCCCATATTATATAGAGTGAGATTCACATCCTCTGTTGAATATGACGAGGGTGCCAATTGCCCGAAATCAATGACAGATGATGAGACGTCTATGCTTATGAGATTATTAATGGTTGTGTTGGTGGTATTTGAAGTCACATTATTCCTTGAGTCTTCAGCTGTTATATTGCAGGTCCATGTTCCTGGATTTGCATAGTACTGAAGATCAAAAGCACAGGAATAGTTACGCTGATATTGGGAGGACGCAGTAAAGTTACATGTAGCATTGGTGTAATGATAGTTGTTGTCATCAGCTGTTCTAGACTGGTAGCCAGAGGCAAAAAGAGTTGCATTAACTATCTCGATATCTGTTGCATTGTCTGCATCATATATGCTTGCATTGCATGTTATTGTCTTGGTTGAGCCGGACAATAGGTCTATTGGATTAGTGATGCTCATTGAAAGTATCTGCGGAGTCTGGTATGCTTTTATACTAATATTATAGATATCTGACTGATTGACATTCTGATTGGTGCTGTCGTCGGTGCAATTGATGCTCCAGTTATGGTCGCCGACAGCAAGAGTTGCTGTGAAATTCTGGCTGGTGCCTGTTGTCACAGTAGTATTGCTCTTGTTGACACTGCCATCGATGATAAGCGTACAGTTGAAGATCCCCGAAGGATCACTTACATTATAATAAAAGGTTATCTGGGCGTTGTAGAATGAGTCATCATCATCAGGGCTTTCTAGACTGATTACAGGTGCGACTGTGTCCTCAGAGGTAATGTTGGTTACAGTCTCATTCTCGACTCCGCCAAAGTTCCTGCCGTCTGAACTGCACGAAGTATTTATGGTGAAGTTAGAGCTGCCTGTATTGTTGGCTGTAATGTTCCAGATAGCCAATTTTGAATTGCTCAGGGTTATGTCGCCGACATTTTGGTGAGGATCATTGTTGGTAAGATAATAGACAGTTGAGTTCTGTATGGTAAGGGTTGCATAGCAACTAGTACTGTCCTGTCCGCCAATCGCAGTCAGGTTTACAGTAAAATTAAAAGTCTTGTCAAGCTCAACAGTTGAATGATTAGAAGGATCTGGATTAGAGACATTCAGTTCTCCAGGTCTGGTAAGGTTAAGGGTGGCATTGACCCAGGTTGTTCCTTTTGATATTGTATCATTTGAAATGCCCCAGGCAGTTGTATTCCACGAGTACACTTCGATGATGTCGCCCTTGCTTGCAGTGATAGTGGTTGAATAGTAGCCTGTATTGGGTGCTGGTCCGGAAGTGTAGGTGGTGAATATTGTTGATGTGTTGAGGTTGTTTATCTTGACAACAGAGCTGCTGGGCACTTGGCCGCCTCCAGAATAAAGGATATAACCTTTAACGTTTCGAGGCACAGGAGGCGCAATAACTAAAGTCGAGCATAGTGTTAAGAGTATGAACATAAAAAATATCAATGTCCAAACTCTAAATTTAATTCTGCTCATTTCTCACCCCTTTTTTTCATAAATCTGAATAATGAAAGTGTAATAACACACAACCCCGCTACAATCAATAAGATTCCGAAGCTGTCATATAAAATATTTTTGTACCGACCAAGAATAGTATCAACTTGGATAAAGTCGCCTGTAAGCATCACCAACTGGTTCTTATCCTCTGCCTCAACCTCTAACCTATCTCCTTCCTCACCATCTACAACCACTGAGAAGGCTCCTGGCGGACCTGTTCCTGCTTTTATAATGGTCTCTTCTCCTGTCTCGCTGTTCCTTACTATCACATCAACCTCTTCATCTATTAAAGTCTTGCCGTCTGCATAATAGACTGCACCCTCAATAACATGAGGTTCTTCAAGGCCTGAACTGACAATGTCCCCTGCCTTCTCCTTAAGAGCCTGCTCTTTTTCCCTTCGGATCCTACCTTCATCTTCTTCATACCCACGCGAGCTTCCACTCCCTCCAGGTGAAGGAGGAATAGGTGTTGGTACAGGAGTCATGTTAAGCAGGAGATTCACATTATGCATTGAGCCCTGAAGTGTAACTGTCTTATTGCTTGAATGATGATCATTCCATATCCTGATAATAACCAGATCCCCATCCTCTCCGTTCAACGCAACAGAGTACCAGGATGGTCTTGCAGGATTGGTCATGCCTTCCTTGTACTCTCCAGTCATCAAATCTGTAAAGCTGATATGCACAGGCTCTGTGATCTCTTCAAGGCTTTCCAAGTCAAATATCCTGCCATCAATGCCCCTAGGAATAGGTATGGCTGCAACACATAGAGTGCTGACTATCAAAATAAAGATCATCATCCAAATCAGGTTTTGTTTTTTCATCTTATCAGGTATTAGGATCATAATCCCATGTGCAGTTCTGGTTTACATCAAAGTAATATGCCTTCATAGGCTCCAGAGTTGTAAATGCTTGGTTGTTCCAAGACGGCCACCATCCCCAGCCCTCAAAATAGTTGGTAACCTCGAATGAATCATCAACAGTAATGTATCTATCAATATGATCAACAGAGTCAGCTGGATTGACATCAATAGGATACGTTACCCCTGTATTGGTTGGCAGGGTCACAGCTACAGGGGAATACCAACTAATAAGATTCCAGCCTTTATAGAGGGTCACATTAATTTCAGTTGTTGGCACTCTTCCGCTAAAGATCAGGGTACAGCTCTTGTTTATTTCAGCCCAATAACCAGCGCCTGCCTGAAGTGATGTAAAGTTCTCTGAGCCAACACCTGTAGACCAGGTGCTGCCATCATGATCTGTTTCCTGCCAGCCAGATGTGTTTCGGTATCTCCAAAGAGTCTGGATACATCCGGATGATGTCACAAATGGATCGAATCCATTGTTAGTGCCATTGTCAAGATCCCAGGTTGATTGTATAAATGGCGCACTTATCAGGTTCCAGTCTGTGACATTACCATTATAAGTCAGGGTATAGCTATATTTGCCCATGATCTCAGTCGAGGTCTCATTAACCCCCCCTTTTACAGTTTCAATTTTGTAAAACCTAGCAGTTGCACTGTCGGCATTACCATCAGTCCATTGGTTAGTTGAAACACCTGTCACATTCGGAGCATTTCCAAAACCAGCACCGTAATCCTCGGTGATATATATGTTATATGAATCCGCGTATCCTAGGTCTGGCCAGGAAATAGTAAGATTGCTACCGTTGTTACTGATGGTTGTGTTCAGATTAGAGGGCGCTGCCACAATTGTAAAATTCCGTGTCAAGCTGGTATTCTTGTTATCATAGCCATCCCAACAAGACACATTCCATGAGTGTGTTCCTGATGTAATGTTATCTACAGTAATATTGCTCCACGAACCACTGGTTGCTGTCAGGCCCGAAACATTGATCCCTCCATCAATAGTCAGGTTGCAATTTAGACTGCTGTCTGTGTCATCTGTCGGTGTCCAGTTGAATCTCATGCTGGTATTAGTGGTATTGTGTGTGTCGACTGGTAGGTTTATAGTGACATTGGGTGCAACAACATCATTAATAGTAAAATTCGTGCTCTCGCTATTGTTAAGATTGTTCTGTTCATCATATGCAACAAAAGTAACATTATATGTTCCAACCACTATCGTGTTGGAGAACTCATAATACCATATGTCACCATTTGCACTCATATTATAAAGAGTGCTTGTACCATTGGGATATGATATATTTGCCTGGCTTCTATTGACTGCAGTATTGTCAGTTATGTTGGCTGTTATGTTGATTGTATCAGAAATGTTAGCAGGTGAAGGAGTTGCATTGACATCCCTGACTGCAGGCTTTTGCGAATCATAATATCCAACAGATAGGTTGATGACATTAACCCATATTCTGGCTTCGGGCTCATCTCCAGCAGCACCTGCCCAACTATCATTAGTAAGTATCCTTATAGTAGCATTATTAGCCTCCGCAACTGTATCTATGTAAGAGCCTAAGTTGCAGATGTAGGAGGATGCTGACAATGGAACTGATAAATCCTGGCATCCGCTAACCGCAACCCAACCAGAGGCATTCTTATAATAGAAATAGGCTTCAGGATTAGGCACGCCCTTGGCACTGTCATAGTCCCATTTTAATCTCACTCTTGCATCAGTGATAGTGCTTCCTGCATCAATACTGTTGATCCAATTGGAATCAAGATAAGCACCTTGGTAGTTTGCTCTTTCATCCATGTCAGCACAAGTTGAGTTGGTGCAACTGCCATCCTCATTGGCCAACTGGCTGGTGACATTTTTGTTGTTATCACCTCCAAATCCAAAAGTCAAGATACTGGGGCCGTCTGTCAGGTTTGCCATATTAGGAGTGCCCAGATTTGTCAGTGCAACGATGACAGTAAAATTGGTCTTAGCAGAGTTGTTGACATATCCAAGCGTATCGTTGGCAACTATGGTCACATTATATGTTGTCAGCTCAGTAGTGCCTGAGAAGGTTCCTGAATAGATGCCGTCGCTGTCAGGATCTGTCATAGCAACTGTCTGCTGGCTCACATTCCATGTCACATTTGCAAAGACAGTATCAACTGCAACATTGTCAGTTACATTTGCAGTTATTGTAACAGCATCGTTCACCTCATATGGGGAGTCTTCTGGAGGGTTAACATTGTTGACAAGAGGTTTGGTAGAGTCAATTGTGAAGTTCCGAGTAGCTGACCATTGCTGGTTGCCAACAGAGTCGATACATGTTACGTTCCAGGGTCTTATGGCTTCACTAAAGTCAGTTATATTAAATGTGGTTGGAGTATTATTCAGGGTGCTAGTATTGCTCGCATTCATAGTTCCAACAATATACAATGTGCAGTTCATTGGTATCGATATACTATCATTCGCAGTAAAGTTGAAGAATATCCAGGTATTAGTGGTTCGATAATCTTGCAGGGGTTCATACAATCCTATTGAAGGGGCTGTGCCGTCAATAACAAAGTTGTATGAGCTGTAGTTGGTTCTGCCTGATGTGTCATTGATCCATACCTGTAATCTTGTTGAACCATCTGACCAGCCTGTAGTATCAATATCATAAGTGCCTACAAAACTGGTCTGGTTGGTAGCACCATCTATAGAATACCAAACAGTATCTAATGCATAACTGTCATTAACAGTGAGGTTTATCCAGTTGCCCTCCTTTACCTTTGATTGATTTGTTGGTCCATCCAGTACAAGATTCGGATTGACTGTATCAACCCTGAAAGTCTGTGTGTTTGACCAGTTGACATTGTCTGAATAATCGATACATGTTATGTTCCATGAATACCACTGGTCGCTAAATCCAGATATGTTAAATGTTGTTGGCGTATTGTTCTGGGTTGATGTGTTGGACTGGTTGAAGGTCCCGTTGATATATATCGAACAGTTCATTGAGTTGTCGAATTTGTCTATTGCAGTAAAGTTGAACAGCACCCAGCTGTTGCTTGAATTATATTTGTCTATTGGCACATTTAGAGATATATTAGGTGCTGATTTGTCTACAGTAATATTATAGTGAGTATTATTGGCTGCAACATTACCTTCTGAGTCATTGGCACCTACCATGACTTCGTAGGTTATTCCGTCTGTAAGACCTGTAAGATCCCATGTGCAGTTATATGGCGAAGATGAATCATTACATATTGATATCCAGGATGATGAACCATCCGGCCTATACCAGAACCGTGTAGTATCAACACCAGAGCCTGAATCTGTTACAGATGCATTAATCATATATGTGTTTGTAGATATGTTGGTTTGGTTGGCCGGCCTGTCCAATATTGTTGTAGGCGCTGTGTTATCAATACCAAAAGTGATTATCGTAAAATTCTCAAGGCCGTCATCATCTGTAACATTCAGTCTTAGATAACAAGCCATCACACTATCTGTACACTGCGTCTGATTGCTGGTATTAAAGCTTGAAAAGTTGTTAGTGCCATCATATAAAATACTTGATGAGCTAAAAGCTGTTGTATTGTCGATATCAAAGATATAATTACTAATCGCACTATCATCAGAGCTTGATGAGCCATTCAGGATTTCGATACCGCTCAGCCATGTTATATGTTGTCTTGTCAGTGCTTATGTTCAATTCAACAACAGGCAAAGCCTCGATCTCAAAACTCCTGGTTTCACTATAGTTGATGACCTGCTCGTCCCAACAAGTCAGATTCCAATCATAGACGCCAGGATCTAAAGTAAGGTTATAATAGGTTACCGTGTTGTTAATGGAAAGTATGTTGGAAGCCTTAATCTCACTGTTAACTGTCAGGTTGCAGCCTGTGATATTCTCAAGATTTGTTAGGATTACCCAATTGAAAGTGATATTATTGTCTGTTGTGTTGAAACCATCTTCAGGTTCATCCAGTATTATATATAATGTATGATCTGGAGGTATAGGCGTCTGGTTTAAGATTTCGAAATCCCAGGTCTCACTCTCACCCAAAATTGCTCCTGTCCAGCAGCTCACATTCCATTTATGCTGACCGATCGATACATCCTTTGGACCGACTACCTCAACAAGTCCATCTTCCACAGCTATATTGGTCTCAACCAGGCTGGCATCAACAGATATATTGCACAAGACAGCCAAACTGTCATTGAATTCAGCAGTAAAGCTAAAGGAAATCGAGGTTGAGTTGGTCTCAAATCCATCAACAGGATCCACAAGGGTTATCGCGATTTCTGAATCGTTGCCAGTATTTGCAGCTGCGGGCTCAATAATATTATCAATATCAACAAGCATATTCTGGCCTTTAGTATCAGGTTCAACAAGATCATCAATATTGACCAAATAGTTCTCATTTTCAAATCCTTCTCCAATATCTGCCAAGGCTTCTGATCTGATCAGCTGGGGACTCGAAGAAAAGAGAAGTACAACTAAACTTAACACTATTATAGCTTTCATAAATACCTGTTTATTGTTGTAGTTATTTCTCATGATTAACTCCTGCGTGTTTCAAACTGGCCCTGATTTTTTCAAGTTCTTTGACCACTTCTTGCTCAGCTTTTCTTGTAGCCTGTTTATGCAGTTCATCACCAATATCAGACCTCAATTTCTTTAATTCATAAAGTTCAGGATGGGCAGCCTCTACCCATTTTTTTCTTATTATGCTCCGTATGAGCTCGCTTGTGTCAAGAAAATGATTTTTTTTACAAACATCCTTTAATTTAGGAAGTATAGATTCAGGAACTCTGATTGACACTATGATATCATTCACTTAATCTCACCCACGTTCTCCTTGAGGAAATCTCTAGTAAATTCACGGATTGCTTCAGATCTACTTTTGTATATACCTTTTTCAACGAGAGAACTTAGCCAGTTGTTGATCTCTGCGGGAATTCTGACATTCAATACATGTATTTTCATTGTAGTCTTACTGTATTCTTTAAAATCTGAAATATCTAATATTTAAACCTTTCGATTTTATACATAAAATAGTATATTTGTGTGCTTGATGTATTCTTTATGTAGTCGTGACGTAGTATGTAATTATCAGAAGAGAATTACCTCCAACACATTAATGAAAAACAAAAATGTTAAATAGTAAAGAAAAAAATATTTGATTAAGAGTATTAAAGAGCAATAACAATAAAAGAGGTATAAGAAGTGGATTATACATTTCTTCTTAACAGCATCACAAGTTTGGCAGTGGCTTTCATATGTTTCTATACATACGTAGCCTGGTCCAAATACAAAAAGAGCTGCGGTATTGAAAAGCCCATCGGATTGATAGGCATCATCTATACCATATCCTTTTTCCTCAATCTTCTTTGGTTCCTGAAGCTCCAATCTGTCAGCCACAACGAATTTATGCTAATTATGTCGATCTTTGCTGAGTTCACCAGCGCATTATTGTTAATCATCATTTATATCATACAGAACAAGAAACAGATTCTATATCTGCTATTTCTTTTCCTATTGTCCTTTATTGTAATCCCCTATGGAATTGATAAGTTTTTCATATTACTTTATGTTCTTTCTAACCTGGTCATAATACCTGTCATGCTGGATCTAATAATTTTCAAGAACCTATGCCTTAAAAAGGCGGGTTGGTACGGTTTGGCATACGCTATCACATCCATTATAATTGGAGGTATTGTTTTTTTCAACATAACTTCAACCCAATCTTTACTATTCATCCCTTACACCCTGTTGTTCCTGATGATTCTGTGCTTCTTTTATGATGTCAAAATGTGCGGTCTTAGTTTCGTCAGGAAACTCAAGGAAAAAAAGAAGAGATCTGTAACTGGTCTCTTTATCAGATATTTGCTCTATGTAGTAAGCTTAAGTGCATTTATTTTTTTTAGCACCATCGCAGTCCATGAACTCGGACATGCATTAACTGCAAAAGCATACGGGTGTGAACATTCAAAGGCCGTAGTGTTTGATATTCATGATTACCCGCACACAGAGATGGTTTGTGAGAACAAGACTGAAATGACAGACATAATGATCACAATTGCAGGTCTGGCCATCACCTTTGTTTTAGGAACTGCGTTTCTTCTTACGGGAGGTGAGTTTGCGACCAGATTAGCTTATCTCATATACGGTTTTTCATTATTCCTATCTTTCAACGACATAAAAGAATTAGGATTCTCCCAAAATAGTATTTTCATAATCATGTTTTTTGCTGTTCTCATAATTGTTGTTGCTTTGGTTATGATTTCCATAAAATACTTAAACGAACAATATTATGATTGTAAAGGCAAGGACCTAGAGTCTCGTGGTTCAGAGGAGGAAAAGAATGGAAAGAAAAAGAAAAGTTAAGAGTTTCAAGAAAACCAAGAACCTTATAATCTTAGGTCTGATAATCAGTGTTGTAGCAGTGGCAGTTACTTTATTTTTCATATTAGCTCCCAAAATCGGGTCAGAACCAATATCCTTTGACATCGAAGATAAATGTGGCCCTTTTATGGGTAGTGTTCTACACCCTTTGCAAGACCAAGGTATGTGTGAAGTCAGATGTAGAGGACAATGCGAGAGCTTGGAAAGAACAATTGATCACGTTGAATTTACCAACAGAGAACCAAACTGCCATCTTTGTAAATGTTATTGCAAATAAGGTGATATTATGGATCAAGAGATGGAAATAATCAATAATAAAGGCAAGATCAAGATAAATGAGCTCAAACTTCAGGCGTTGATAAATATTCTGAGAAAAGAGGGAGTAATCCAAGGACCTGACATTGAAGAAGAGCTGAATTCTTTGATAGATAATCCTGATAAAGAGGATTAATCTATTTTCTCGTCGAGAAATTCTTTTTATGCAGTTATAATTAAATGATTAATTAATTATTAAAATTAATTAAAAATAGTAAATAATATAATTATAAATTAACAAAGAAAATAAGCATTCATGGCAGGATGGAGCGTTAATAAAATTACTATTCCTGGCCAGGCGAGTCGAAGACGAGTAGGACAAATCCCATTTGTCCGTCTGTGCCAGGAAGGAATAGTAATTTTCAGTAGCAGGAGAAATATCCACCAACAAAAGACTACGACCTCAAAAACCAAAACACTTTTAAACGAAATATTTTTCCTAGACGATATGGTAATAGTACATACAAGATCAAAAAGAAAGCCCTCCGGCGGCAGATATAAGAGTACTCTGACCAAGAGAAAGGCTGCAAAAGGCGCCCAACCGACTCTGACCAAGATAAGTGAAAGGAAAACTCAGAACATAAGAAGTCGAGGCGGTAATCATAAGACTAGGCTACTTTCAACCAACAAAGCTAATGTACTTGATCCCAAAACCAAGAAATACGAGGTTGTGGGCATCAAGAGCGTGGTTGAGACACCCTCAAATAGGCACTTTGTCAGGCGAAATATCATAGTCAAGGGCTCAATTATCGAGACAGACAAGGGAAAAGCCAAGGTAACCTCAAGACCAGGTCAGGAAGGCACCCTTAATGCAGTATTGATTTAAGCTCGTTTTCTTAGAAAGTTTTTTATAATTAATAGTCCTAACTCTAGCTATATGGGTCTCAATCACATGGAAGCAGAGGCAGCTAACAAGCGCTTTGCAATAGATAGGATCATGAGAAAAGCAGAAGCCGGAGAGCTCGACATGCGTGTCGAAGAGGAACATATTGGAGTGATTGGAAATGACGAAGCCCAATATAGGCTCCATTTCAAGCCTAATAACTCACCAGCACCATTCTATGACGACCTTATCCAAGTCGAAAGGTTCAGTAAAACAAAACTAATGGGTGAAAAAGAACTTGCGCACCAAGCAGCATGGAGCCATCTCAACACCATAAAGAAGGATATACAACGAACTATGGGTACTAAGGCAGGCGGCTATAGATTCATCATAAGCCACCCCAACGATAAAGAGCTAAATCTCAAAGTAGAGAAAAAAGAGACTGAAAAAAAGAATGTATTCTGATTTCTGAAGATAGCTTTATATATTTAAGACTGTTCCCCCTATTTTAGAATATGGGGAACTTAATTTATGTTCATAAATGTCTGGGCTTAAAGGGCAAACCTATTGATATCTATAAGATCCGAACCATGGACATCAATGCGCATGAAAATCTGGAGGAAGTTATTAATGGCTCAGAATTAGATAGTCTGGGTAAACCCTTACAGGATCCAAGAATAACGCCTATGGGTCAAGCCTTAAGGAAATATGGCATAGATGAAACGTTCCAATGGTATAATTTAGCAAGAGGGGATTTAAAATTAGTGGGCATCAGACCAAGGAGTGAGAAGGATTGGAAAAGTTATCCCTCAGAAATAATGGAATCATCACTTAAACAAAAACCTGGTTTAATAGCAATTCAGTATGCATATCCATACACAGAAAGTTTTGAAGATAACCTAACACATATGTTCGAATATTTGAATGAATGGGCAAAAAACCCTATACGGACTGATAGAGAGTATCTAACTCGCATAACCAGGAATATGATATGGAGAGGAATCAGGAGTCGTTAGGATTAAGACATCTTCTATAGCCACAAAAATAGTCCGCAGAGTTAATTCTATTTCCTAGAGAGAATAAAATAAAAGTTTAAATGTCAGGAAAGGATTCAGATTATATCACTAAGTTTATTAAATGACCGTCTTTCTGTAAGGTTATATGAAGAAAAGAAATGAGCTTAAAAAGTTGATAGATGATATTTCCAACATACTAGGCATAGAGGTGGAAGAACTTGGATTTGGTAAATTTAAACAAGAATCATAGTACAAAACCATTAAAGAAATCAAAACTAGGTTTTGAAATTGAATGTCACATAATTGACAAGGAAGGCTATCCACAGAACAGATCACCTGATATATTGAAAGCAGTCAAGGAAAAAGATGAGACTGTGCCAATAATTCAAGAATGTGGAAACAACTTCTTTGAACTAACAACAATCCCGAGTGTGCAAACCTATAATCCTGCTCTGCATTTAATAGATTCGCTAGAGAAAGTCCACCAAATTATAGATGAAATGGGATTGATGATATATCCTTTCGGGACATACCCACAAAAATTTCCAATACTATATGGGACAAAAGAGACATACAATTTACAAAAAAAGATATTTGGAGAAAAATTTGATTTGCTACCCAACTCAGCAGGATTTCACTGTCACTACTCATTGCCCAAAGGTGTTTTCGATGAGAAGAAGAAAAACCTTCGACTAATGATTGACAGCAAACTCACAAGAAGCTTCGTCAGCTCATACAATTTCTCAATCGCTGCAGACCCTGCAATGACCCTATTTGCACAAAGCTCACCATTCTTCGATGGAAAAAATGTTTCTAAAGACATGAAAAACCTGCTCTATAGAGGCGGAGTCAAACTAAAGTTTAAAGATGGAGTTTACACCAAACATCAGATGTTCGCAAATCTACAACCATACAAGCACACAATGACTGATGTGATGGAATTAGTGCAGAAAAGATGGAAAAGATGGAGATTATTAGCAAGAAAAGCCGATCCGAAAGCAGACATTAACAAGATATACCCAAGCCCTCTTGATATCAGCTGGAACCCGGTAAAGATAAACAAAGTTGGAACTCTCGAACACCGGAGCATGGACACAAACTTCCTTTCAATATCACTAGCCATCGCAGTCCTGTTCAAATTCAATCTGAAAACAATCCAACGAGAATTCATTGAAGTCATGCCAGCAGATTTTGCAATAAAAGAACCATTTAAGATGGAAAATAGCATATTATACATTCCACCACATAGCTATCTGAGAAATAAACTGCAATACTGGAGTATCTACAAAGGACATGCAAAAAAAGAAGTTAGAGAATACGTTAAGAGGTTCCTTAAATTTTCTAGAGCAAACATGCCAAAGAAATACAAGAAAGTCATCCAACCAGTCGTAGACATGGTTGAAAACAGTAAATCAATGTCAGACAAGATTCTAGACCATGCAAAATATAAAGGTTATTTTGATGGAGAAACAATCAATAAAGAAGATTCAGCAAAGCTGGCATTATACTACGCGAAGCAGTTCCCCAAAGATTTAGAGAAAACCAAGAAAAATCTTGAAAGAGTCGCATCAATTTAAGATAAGGTTGTGGAACAAATTTATTTAAAACCAATATCATGATTAAATGAAATCTGAGCATTAAAAAAACGTGTGGTGGAAAAAAACAAAATATATAATCAACTTAATACTAATTAACCCGAATTATGAAAATAAAAACAATTTACGATTGTCTTCTCAAAGCTTACGGTCCACAAGGTTGGTGGCCGCTTATGGATTTCAAAGGAAGGAATCCAACAAAAACTGGCTCTCTTAGGGGTTATCATCCTGGCAATTATGATCTGCCAAATACAGACAAGCAAAGGTTTGAAATCTGCATCGGCGCTATTCTTACACAAAACACTGCATGGACCAATGTTGAGAAGGCATTGTTGAACTTAAAAAAGCTAAAAGCTCTGGATCCAAAAGAAATACAAACTCTGCCTGTACCCAAACTTTGCGATGCCATAAGACCTGCAGGTTATTTCAACCAAAAAGCCAAGAAACTGAAACTGTTTGCAGAATTCTATCTTGAATTAAAGGGCAAGACGCCTTCAAGAGATGAACTCCTCAACATCTGGGGTGTTGGCCCAGAAACAGCCGACTCCATGCTACTATACGCTTTCAAGCAACCAGTCTTTGTTGTTGATGCCTACACCAAACGCATCTTTTCCAGATTGGGTTTGATTGGTGAAAAGGCTGGCTATGATGCGATACAAACATTATTCCACACCAATCTAGAACAAGACCATGAACTCTTCAACGAATATCATGCACTTATCGTAGAACATGCCAAAAGATACTATTCAAAAGAAGACTATTCAGATCCTATTCTTTTGTCTTCAAAAGATTTATAAACCAACTTGTAATTAAAACATCATGCTCGGGGATTTTGTTTTCATTGTAGTTGCAGTCATTGTAGCTATTTTAGTTCTGGCAGTAATCATGCGCTTTTTCAAACTAGTATTGCGAATCTTAGCCACTGTTTTTTTTATTGTACTTATCATCGCTGTAATTACAGGCATCCTATTAGTGAATGATGTAAAAAATTTTAAAGAGCAGGTCACAACAAGGGAAATCAAGTGGTTCCTGGAAGATAATGGAAGCCTGACCGTAGGATTCCAGACCATCAATTTCAACACAAACGAAACTACTTATTATAGTCAAGAACAGCTAGAGATGTTCTCTGATCTATATGAGGAAGAGCAATTTGACATCATAGTAAACCAGAGTTATAGGGTTATTTTTACAAAAGTCTCTTTATTTGAGACTCAGGCTGAAAACCAGATTGAAAATGAGATGAATGAGACTGAGACTACGAGCAACCTGGAACTGATAGAGCTATTAAAGTCAGAGGATCCGTTCAGCGAAGGATATTCTGTATTGAAAAAAACAAAAACATTATTAAACATTGATGACAATAATAAGATAAAAAAGAGGATATTCATGCTCCTGATCCTGAATACTGTCAGGAAAAAAGGGCCTTTTTTCATTATTAATGGCTATAAGAAAAAAGAGATACTGATATATCCTGAGTACGAGGATTTCAAATTCACTAAACGGATTTCCGATAACCTTTGGAAGTATACATTAGGACTAATTTTT
>CAZYIM010000002.1:0-133221 GCA_964647565.1 uncultured Methanosarcinales archaeon | reverse complement strand
ATCAAAATTATTTTTCATTGTAAATTTTAACATAATTTGATCCTCAATAGAAGCAGTACCTTCTTTACATCCTTGATAACAATCCAAGCTTATATCAAAATAAGAGTCCACTGCTAACACTGGCGAAATAAACCATAAAAGCATTAGTAAACTTATTAACCATTTCAATTTTCTCATGAAAATCACCCGAAATAAAATTATAACTATTATTTTATATAAAATTTTTCATTGATTGGGATAAATAATTAGAATTTGGGATAATTATTATGAAAACAATATATAAAATTATTTAAATCCGAATATTTTTATAGCTAATATGCATAATGCACATGCACATTTTAGCTATCCATTCCGGCTCCCACCCGGGACAGAATTAAAACTTGGTCCTGAAGAGTTAAAAGATTGGAAAAAACAAACTTACGATTTAAAACTCATTCGAGGTCATTTCTTAGATATTATTATAGGTATAGAAGAAAAAATCAATCTTTTAATCGAAAAAAGTATGATTGCAAAGAATTCTAAACTAAAAAGCGTTTTCAGAGAAAAAATTTTGCATTTCAGAGAAATGACTCTGAAGACAAAAATAGATTTACTATGTGAAATAATTAAAACAAAGAAAGAAATGAAAGAAGAAGAAATAAAGGAGTTCCATAAGTCTCTAAGTATTTTAATAACTGAACGAAATAAATGGGCTCATGCGCCTATATGTTTTGAACAGAAAAAAGTAAATAAAAAACTAAAGCTTCAATCGCATTTAGAATATATAAATTCAAAGGGGAAGCTAGCAGATCAAGAATTAACTGATAAATATTTTGATTCTTTGAATGAGAAACTGAAAATCATTAATAACAAATTAGAAAAAATAATGATAAAAAGAAAGTTAATCATAAAAGAAAATAAAAAGAAATCATGATTTAGTTGCTTATTCTCTGTTTATAGATTATGTTTATCGTCTCCGTTTTACAACCGTCCATACAGCTGCCTCTTTTATTTATAAAAGAGAGTGCAGCTGTTGTCTGGTCTGTAATGCCCGAATTTGGCTGTTTGGCGGCTTGAGTCCGCTTGTGCAGCCGTTGGCTTATATATACATATAATCTCTTTTTATGGCGTAGAAGGGATTGTTCTATTGTTCAAGGAGTTCTTTGATCTTCTCTTGTGCTTGTTTTAGTGTTAGGCAGTAGCTCTTTTTGTTATCTGCGTATTTTGAATATATTTTTCTGTTCTTCCTTGAGACTACGAATATCCATTTGTCGAAGTTCTTGTTGAGCCATTTGACTTTTTTGTTGATGTCTATTTCTTTGTTGGTTCCTGTTTCGATTTCTATTGCTATTTTTTGATTGTTACTGGTGTATACTACATCTGCTCTCATTCCTTCTTTAGAGTATTCTATTATTGAGTCTCCTAGTTCTGCAAACAGATGTTTCATGCAGAAGTGATAGTCTGATTCTTTTCTTTGGTCGTTTCTTATGATGAGGTTGTTTCCGCTTCTGCCATCTATGAATATGAATGGATGATGCCTATAACCATACTGAGTAATGAATCTTTCTCTTTGTTCTGGTGTGAGTTCTTCTGTGTGGAAAAAGTTCTTTTCTATCAAGTGTTTGTCTTTTTCATCTACTTTAATTTCTTTGTTTATCTCTAGCTTTCCTCTTTTGAGAAGCCTTATTGCTTTCTTGTACATCTTTTGTTCTTCGTAGTCAAGTCTTGAGAAGTCAAGAGGATATGCTTTGTGTTCTGCTATGAATGTTTTGACTTTTTCCCATATTTCTTCTTGTTTTATCTGTTCGTGTTTGAGTTTTTCAAATTCTTCAACTGCTTTTTTAACTATCTCATAATCTATATTTAGAGCCCAGTCAGGAAGGGAGTTTGCTGAATCTTTCTTTTTGAAATATTCCAGAACTAACTCGAACTCATTTTGCTTTCTTTCTTCTTTGAGTTGAGCTATTCTTTCTTCCTTTTCTATTTGTTTTTCTTTAGCGAGGATTCGGATCTTTTTTTCCTTTAGATTTTGTCTTATAGAGCAGATTAGAGATAAGTATTTCTTTGTCAGTTTTCTCTTGTTTGTCAGGAATTTGTCTAATTCTGTCTCAGTTTTGTCTATCTGTTCCATATTGTCTAACTGCCTGTTCTGGAGCTTATTAAGAGTGTTGCTGAATTCTTGTTCTTTTTCTCTTTTTGCTTTCAGCTTTGCATAGATAAGAATGACCAGTATAATAAGGCTCAATAAACAACATATAGAGATAATTGCGTTATTTAGAAAGACATCCCATTGAAAGAGCCTGAACTGTTCCTCTAATTTGATTATTTGCTTGTAAATTACTATCAGAACGACTCCTGCAAAAACAATCAATGACCAAACATCTGTTGATTCATTCGTCATCTTCTAATACCTTCTGAAGGATTTTAATCCATTCAGGAATCTCAAACTCAAGGCTTTCTTCCATTCCGAACCACCTCCTTGTGGATCTCAAAGATCAAGTTCTCAAAATAATAATCATGCTCCAAAGCCAAATGGCGAAGGTAAGAAGATATGGTCTTATGGCCTTTCAGAGAAGCGTTGCGTTTGATTCTGTCAAATTGCTCTTCCTCAACTAAGAATTTTATTGTATGGGTTTTGATCATAGTTAGAGAAAGGTCACGTTAATAGATAAAGAGAACTCGGAGAATGTAATACGATTTGGTCATTAAGATTTTTTAAGAAACTTAGATTTTATCTCACCACCAAATCTTGCAGTTGGAGCGATTAAGAATTTTTTTCCATAAATGTAATTTAGTATTAAGTTCGGCATTCTTCTTGGATATATTGTTAAAAATATTTTTGCTAAATGGCCTTCATTAGAATTTTCTAAAAAAGCAATCCAACTGCCTGGTGCATATCTCATATAAGTACTTAAAATAAAACAAGTAATATGTAATATATCAATATATTCAAAATTGATGGAATTTTTATGTATAGGTAAATGTCTATCAAATTCTAAATCAATTGTTAATTGTTTGTTTTGACTCTGTTTATTCCATTCTTTAATTTGTTGATGAGGCGAGTCATAGATATACTCATATACATAAATTAACTCAGGATTTAAATAGAACAGATCTTTTAGATTCATTTTATACCAATCCTTATAAAATATAGATTGGTCTGTGGATACACAAAAATGAACTAATTGGAAAAAACCTTTCTGTCGAATCGTACAACCACTTTTACTTGAAGAAAGTGCAAGTCCGTGTGATTGAGAATCATTGTTTTTTTGAAAAGTCATTAGAATTAAGCATCGTTCAAGTGCTTCCGTTCCATATAAATATAATAATGGCTGAACAAGAATTGAAGATTCTCTGGCTTTTTGAAATAATTCTTTTGCTTGTTTAGCGGAATTGATGATCTCTGAGATTAAGGTGTTATTAATATTTTCTTTCTCAATAAATTTAATATCATACAAATTATTTTTGTCAACTAGTTTTTTATTAAGTTCTTTAATAGATGTTAGACATGCATCTTTATCCATATAAAAATTATTATCTATACGCTCGTTCAATAATTTTCTAACTAACGTTTTATTTGTTAAGGTATCTAACCAATTCCATAAATGATCGATTTCTCTCGTTGTATTAATAGAAATATGATTGTCATGCAAATTTGAAGCCATAGTGTATGAAGATTTATTTGTTGTTTTTAAATTTATTCTATCTTTTAGATTTTATGACATTGTTTATTTATTCCATCAAGTCTCTTCCATGTCTGTCCCTTATTATCATAATATATAGTATCTTTATCACCTAGAACGGTTATCGTAATGAACAAATTATCTTTTATTGTAAAATTATGTATTCTGATATTTTCTGGAGGAGGTAAGGGTTTTATGTTACTTGATATGAACTCCATCATATTATCACAGAGTTCACTAGGTCTATTAAAATTACCTTCTTCTTTTAAAGTTATACCAATGGGTGCTTTCATTTTATTTTCGATTCCAATAATAATGTTGCCTCCTTTTGATCTAAGCATACCTATTACATTTTGTTTTATTCTGTTTTTGCAGCCTTTAAAGTTAAGCTTAAATTCAAGATTTAAAATTTCCCTTGACAGAATTATTGAGTTAAGGATTTTTTCATTTAATGGATATTTATCGAAGTCAATAGGTGTTATGTATGGATTAAAACTGCTGCTTGAAGCATGATAGTCATAATATTCTAGCATGAATGGATACTCATCATGTTCATTACCATTATTTGCATCATCCCAATACTCGTTTATATCTTGACCCAATTTATTTAATCTTGCGATAAAACCAAGCTCTGAAGAATAATATTTTAATAAAATATTATAGAAATATGTGCTGATATTAAATATTATTTTTTCGTTAAAGTTGAGTAAAAAGGAAATTCTGTCGCCGATTTCTTCTTCTTTCTCTCCAAAATCGAACAAGTTATTTGTAAAAATATTGAAATGAAATAAGTGTTCAATTTTTTCATCAGGTCTTTCAGCTAGAGGATCACGATTATTTACGCTATTAAAAGCCATTCTGAATATGCTGGCGTGGTTTACTCTACAGTCGCTATATTTGTTTGTGAAAAGATGAATATCATCTATAAAAAAAATGGTATCTTGTTTGTTGTTTCTATTGAATTCAGAGATGTAATACAATAGAAGTGACATAACATTTGGCCTTATGGTATCATCGGGATGAGATCTAGGAGCATGCACTATAATAAATTTCTCATTGCTCAATATGCTGTTTAAATTCGATTTTTTAGAAAAATAATCTTGTAAACAGTATTTTTGACAAACATATTTTAGATTTGTTCCATTCTTGAATGATTTCTGATGTGATTTCGAAATCATATCAACATATTTCATTATATCAGCAATTTTCTTTTTTTGTCCAGATTCCAAGATTTTTTCAAAATCACCGGAATCTAACATCTGCTGATCTGCATTGTATTTGTTGTCATAAATCGATCTTAAGAAATACATAAGAGGAAAGTGTTTAAGCACAGAATCATTAAGTCTGAGTAGATCAGTTATAGAAAGAGGGGTCTTTACTTTCAAGTTCCTCATTAATACAGGTGGAAAATCTATTGTGGTTACTTTTTCTTTTTTTAAGAAATCATCTGGAAATGATCGACTAATGAAAAATACGTATTTGTAGTTTCTATATTTAGGTTTAGTGAAATATTTTTTCTTGAAAAATTCATCCACAAATTGATTGACATCTAATCCAAAAAATACGTGATCGTCAACGTTAATAAAAGAATAACCAACATCGAAATCAAATCTATCTTCCTTTAACAATCTATGTACAGTCTTATTTATTATAGGTCTATATTTTTGATATCTTTTTTTGTTAAAATCCATGACTATGAATTAGTTGAAACTTTAGTTTATATCATCATTAAAAACAAGGATACGGGTATCTGAGCATAGTTCCTGTATATTCCAAGCTCATTCTTGGTTATCAGTACTCCTTTGTTAAATGACTTGAATGCATAAAAATCTTGGTTATTTATTGTTGATTGGTATTTGACCTCGAAGGGATAGTATTTTTCGTCAAATAGGAGAACAAAATCTACTTCTTTTTTGCTTTTGTCCTCGTAATAGCAGATGTGGTCTTTGGGATCAAAGAGGTCTTTCGGATTAAGACCAAAAGCAAGTCTGCACAGGTGATTATAGACAACACTTTCTACCAATTTGCTTTTTGTTTCTAGATTTAGGATGTTAGCTTTTGCATTTTGGAAGTAATCTTTTTTTCCATTTGACCATCCATGCAGAGCGTGAAATATGAATGGATCTTGGACATATATCTTTTTCATAAAAGGGTGTATTCTTTTGTCATGTATTGAGCATCTGTATGAGCAGTTGGCAATATAAAGCTCTTCTAATGCTGTAATGTATTCTTGGACTGTGTTATGGGATTTTACTTCTGTGTTTTTAGTAAAGCTGTTCCAGCTTATTGGATTTGATATTGTGTTGAATATTTCTCTCATTAGTTGTTTGAAATAATGCTCTTTGTAGTTGTATCTATTTAGGTCGCCAATTATTGAAGTTAGATAAATATTAAATAATCTTGGAGATAGTTTGCTTGTGGCCTTTAGTTCATTGATTGTTGCAGGAATGCCTCCTGTTATGAGGTAAATATCTAGAAGTGAGTCTAGCTGTTTTTTGTAAAGCATCAGGTTCTTTAAATCATCATCAAGCTTTCCTTCAAATAGTTGAAGTATTTTGTTATGTCGATCTTCTTTTTTTACTATGTTGTGATCGAACATCTTCTCTTTGAACTCTGGCCATAGCAGTTGTACAAACTCTGAGAATTTCATGGGGAGCAATATTTTATCCAAAGGATTATCTTCATCTCCCCCTCTTCTTCCAGGCATTAGTTCCGTAGAATGCTTTAAGTCCATTGAATGTGAACCTGTTAATATCACAGAACAATTTTTAAATTCGCCTTTGTTAGCAAGATAAATAATCTCTTTGGGCCAGTTTTTTATACCGCAGACTTCATCTAGAAAGATGTATTTTCTTTCTTTTTTAGCATTATGTCTCCAATCCAAATAGGTCTGGATTATCTTATTTAATTCATCTTCACTATTCAGTTCACATGACCAGAAAAATATGTTTTCAGGTTTTACTTCTTTGTTAAACAGTAGATCTCTGATGATGATTTTTAGTAGGGTAGTTTTTCCTACCTGTCTTGGTCCCCTAATCGTGTAGATTACATCTGTATCCAATCGAATGTAGTGTCTAAGGTTTGGATCCCATTGATACTTTAGCTTATTTAGAGTACTGATTTTAATATCTTTTACTATGCTATTTACGTCAACCCACCAGGGATTTTGTTCAGATAATTGACTTATATCGAATATGGCCATGTTATGGGTGTTCTCCTTAACTATTTAAATGTTTCGGTAATTTTGACAAGTCCTTTATAAATAAACAAAATATTTTTGACAAAAATATCTACTTTTTCTCTTGATTTTTGACAACTTCTTTATAAATAAACACATAAATTATTGACAAAAATGCTTTTTTTAGGTTATCATCCTCTCTTTCAGCCTTAGTTCTTTGACTTTCTTGATAAACAGATCATAAAACTCCTTATCACTCAGCAAGTCCTGCATGATGTTGTCGCTCTTATCTCTAATTTTTCGTTCATCCTTATTTCTTTTTTCTAGTTCCTGAGCGGTCTTCAAATCCAATATCCCCGCACACTTAGTACAAAACCTCGCTTCACTCGTGTTGATTGTATCACATCTAGGACAGATTTTCGGCTTTAGCTTGCTTTCTTTGTGGTTTTCCTTCTGTTCAATCCCATTCAGAGCCAATATCGAGCTGTCGATCTTCTTGCCTGACATATGAATATATGTCGAGGGCATTTTTGAGCCTTGTATCCAACCAAAGTATTGGTTCATTTGGAACTCTGTGAGGTGGTCGGCTAGAAATGTTGCTCGAGAATGCCGGAACATATGCGGATTAAATCTTTTCTTGATCTGGGCTTTTTCAAAGAGTCGCATTAGCATTACTCTTATGCTTTGGTATTTGAGGGGTTTGTTGTGGTTGGTTGTCCCTATGCATATCCAGAGGGGTGCTGTTGGGTCGTTTCTGAGTGGGTGGTTTTGTAGCAATGTAACAAGATGGGGTGTTGAGGAGATTATTCTGACGGGCCTTGAGCCTGTTTTTCCGTGAACATTCAGGACTGCTCCGTATTCGTCGAAGTTTATGTTCTTGATTTGTAAAGATGCCAATTCGCCGATTCGAGTGCCTGACTCGTATAAAGTAGCGATAAAGGCCTTGTCTCTAGGGTGTTCTGCCAGAGAAACCAGCTTTTGAACCTCTTCCTCTGTCAATAAGTCATTGTTCTGGGGAAGTCTCTTCTCAGTCAGCTTTATCCTGCATTTTATCCAGGCTATCTCCTCAGGATTCTCTTCTTTCTTTAGCCATTTAAAAAACCTCTTCAACATCGTCTTATATGTGGATTTTGTCCAGGGTGAATACTTCTCTGTTTCCTGCACAGCCCGAACAGCTCGCATAATATCTTCTTTTGTGGCCTTATCAAAGTCTTTTCCAAGAAGTAATGCCCAGTCTTTCATAACTCCT
This sequence comes from uncultured Methanosarcinales archaeon, assembly GCA_964647565.1. Classification (GTDB taxonomy): domain Archaea; phylum Nanobdellota; class Nanobdellia; order Woesearchaeales; family CAZYIM01; genus CAZYIM01. The sequence goes on along the minus strand of CAZYIM010000002.1, from coordinate 125,132 downwards.
AAATACCTTTCAATTCGAGCCACAGAGAGCCCATCCAGAGAAGCAAAGTCTCTAAACGCAAAGATCAATTCTTTATTCCGTCTAGAAATCTTAGACTTTTCAACCAGCTTCACAGCTGATTCAAGCCTTCTTTGGTAGTTATGTATGTCTATTTCTCGCTTCATTTTTCATGCCTCCAAAGAAACAGTTCGTCCTTATATAATAACAAAATGGCCTAAAAAGGCCATTTGGCGTTATATCAGGAGTATGACGCCACGGCCCGACGTAGAACAAGGAACAAGAACAAGATCTGAGTTTTCCCCGTCACAATCCTTCATCAACTAAGGTTCCCGCTGTGTTATAATTAGTGAACATCTGCTGTCTGTATTCTCGGGTTTGTTGGATGGCTTTTGCTTCTTTGGTTGCTAATCCCAAGCTTTCTAAAACGGTTATTGCAAGGGCCAATGCTTCTAATTGACATTGAGCTAATTATTACACCAACTATTAGAAAGTGTCCCATCCGGGAACAAAGTCAGCTTTTGACCTGTTTGGTAGGCGATTTTGCTTTTTTCTCTGAGTAGTCTTATCTTAGGCTCTGAGTTTTTGTTGTGGTTCTCGACCCACGTCTGCATCCTATCTAACTCTTCTTCGAGGGGGGAGAGGTTTGAATCGATTGTGTCTTCTTCTTTGTTTCTTATGGGCTAGGCGGATATGTTGTTGATGCCTATGTTGGTTAGGTGTTTTATTGAGGTAGTTTCCAGCTGTCAGCATAAAAAACAGAAAGATTTATATATGCCATATATTTTATATATTTCATATATACGATATATGATATGTGATTAAAATGGGACAGATTATTGAAGTTAAAAGTGTGGATAAGATTACGACATTAAGAGTGACTGAGAAAACCAAGCACGAATTAGAGAGTTTTGGCTCTAAAGGAGAGACCCATGAAGGAATAATAAAGAAGTTGATGCATATTGCACAGAATACGCTCAACGAGTCCAGCTCTCAGATATTCAAGAGGAATAATGTGATTGGGACAAAATACAGCAGGCTAAGCAAGATATTAACAATTGCCACAGATACAGCCAAGCACACGATCTTGTGTAATTATAATGATCTTTCTTTTATGAGTGTAATCCGAAATAAACGAGACTTAAGAGAGCAGCTTACAGGTGAATGGGAGCTGGATTTGGAAATAATCAATATTAGTACAGATGCCGCGAAATTTACTGATAAGAAAAAGATAGTTACTTGGAGAGATCCTAAAATATTCCAAAAACATGATCCTACTGAATTCTCTCTTTTGTATTTGGTGGCTGTCAAGAATGTATTAGAAGAGATGTTTTCTGTTAAGATCTATGAGCTTGTAACCCAGGAGGATTATTTTAATCCGGAAAAGTGGAGGAAAGCTTATTTAAGGAATAATTTTTCTATGGAGTCGTTTGATAGGGACATAGAGAAGAAGTTAAGATAAAATGTCTAAGAAAAAAACGCATATTTACTTACTGCCAGTCTATGCAAATGCTTCACATTTAGAAGAGCAAAGACACGCAACAAGTCATGAATCCAAAATAAAATATCCAGGGGATGGCTTAAATCTGGAATTATCAGAAGAAAACTCCCTTATTGAAGAAAAATATTGCCTCAGTATAATCTCTACAAAATATCTTGTGGAAGGTGCTTGGTCTAAAAATGTAACTAAAAAAGCAGGGATTCATAATCATCCTGATGGTCACCCTTGGAAACACTTGCAGTTTATGTTAATGGGAGAACATGAAGTGATACGTATAAAGCTTGATAAACTGGATTCTAACGATTATATCAATTGTATTAAAGGATTTCTTAGTATTTCTCAGGATATTATCAAGCATGAACAGGACGAGCATAAGATTAAACAGGATTTAAAGAGTTATTTCTTTAATGAGAAAATTGATGAATTGAGCTCTGAAAGGGATTATCTGCTGAGTAAAGTAAAGGAAGCATGTGCTGGCGAAGACATACTAAGTGACGATGGCAAGTCAATAGATGCACAGCAGTTAGAGAAACTAAAAAAAGAATCTCATTTGCTTCCATTTCTAGACTGGTAATCTGTAAGTTTCTCCTTTAATCTTAGTCTCTTTATTTTCTTCATAAAACCCCCTGGAAACTCTTCATATATCAGGGGGTATGTCACATATAATAACCGTCTTTGCTGCTGCCTTTGATATCATCTCCGAAGAGGCGGGTGTTGCGGTCATACCAGTAGTCATTGAAGAACATCTTGTAGCCGTGATCTCTTGATTTGATCAGCAGGATGCCGATCAGTACATCCTTGAGGTACTCCCAGAATCCAGGTCCTTTATGCTCAGGTATGTGGATCTCAGTGGGTTTGCATTCTATGATCTCATTCTCCAGCTCGCCAAGGATATCTATGTCACTGTTTATAGGATCAGGTCCAAATGCCCTTTCTTCCAGGAAATACCTGCCTCTAGCAATCCTGCCAAACTTGGCCATAGATCTATATTGGGTATTATACTATATAAATATGATTGAATAAAACTAATAAAAAAAAACAGCCAGCCAATGCTTCTTATTTGTTCCCGAGCATCTGCATAAGTTTTATTGCCTGGTGGGAATATCCTGCTACGTTGTCATACCAGGAGAAAACCTTTACTAAGTTTCCTTGGGTTCTTGTCTGGCTTGCGTCGAATACACTTGGTATAGGACAGCCGATCACCATAGAGGATACAACTGGCCCTTCTCTGTACTCAAATGTGCCTTCAAGGTAGCCTTCTGCTGCAGCTTTCATCACTTCGTTGACTCTTTCTGGCGTGGTACCTATGTCTGCAGTCAGGTCCACTATTGAGACAACAGGCAGGGGAATTCGAAGCGCTCCGCCATCCAGCCTGCCATCCAGGCTGTCTATGACCTGGCCGATTGCTTTTGCAGCACCAGTTGTAGTAGGGATCATGTTTTCTGCAGCTGCATACCCTCTTGCAACATCCTTATGAGGTGCATCCTGCAATCTCTGGTCAGCAGTATAGGCATGGATTGTAGTCATCAGGCCATCAAATTCCCCATATTCTCTTCGAAGCGCCTCAGCAAGAGGAGCTAGACAATTGGTTGTACATGATGCATTTGAGACTATGTCTTGCCCTGTGTATTTGTCTTCATCAACACCCATAACAATGGTAACTTCAGCAAAGGTGCTTGGCACAGCAAAAACAACCTTTTTTGCTCCTGCTTCTAAGTGGCCTTCCACTCCTGGTTTTTTTGCAAATGCTCCTGTAGCCTCATAGACTATATCAACGCCCCTGTCTGCCCAGTTCAGCTTAGATGGAACCTTCTCAGCAGAGACATCTATCCTTCTACCGTCAACAAGAATATCTTTGCCATCAACTTCTACTTTGCCTGGAAAAGCCCTATAGATGCTGTCATGCGCAAGCAAAGGTGCTAATTGTTCTGCAGGGAACAGGTCATTAACAGCCACAATCTCAACCTCTTCTTTGACAAGTGTTCCTGCCAGCTGTTCCAGCTGTATTGCTCTTGTAAGGTATCTTCCCATGACACCAAATCCATTTATGCCGATTTTCACCATTTTTCAACCTCCTAACATTGTCCAAATAAAAGGATTATAAAGGGATATATAAATATTTATGTGTGATGGTTTTTAGTAGATTAGAAAGAATAGAAAGGGGAACTTAATCTTCCAATCAAGTCAGAACAAGTACCTTAAAGGTGATTTGTTGATGGTTTTTTTTGTTTGGGTAATGATCTTGGCTGCAGAGTTGGTCCAGAATCGCTCATTCTTTCTGTAGAGGTAGTATTGGTGGTCTGAGAGTGAACCGTTGGCTGTCTTTTCCAATTTGAATGTTTTGGTTTTGTCAGCAGGTAATTCTGAAGAGGATATGACACATCCGCCCTGTTCTGTCAGTAATATCAGGTCATAGGGATTTAATGGGCTTCTTGTGAATCCGGAATATCCCACTGCATTTGAAGGATAGGTCAGTTGGAATTCTGCCCATCTTTTGCAATCTGCCATATCGCCATGCACCAGGACGAGGTTATGCATATGGTCTCTTGATGAGTCGATGACCTCGTCAGCAGTATTCAGCCAGATATCAGAGAACCTTTCCCACAAATGCTTGTATTGTGGATTGGTGCTGCCCACAAGCTCCTGAGTGTCTTCAATAGATATTCTTAGCCTTTTTGGTAAATCTGGCAGGAATTGCCTTAACGCCTTATTAAAAACCTCTACGCCCTGACTGATCAATCTCTTTAGGTCCTGTGTTGAACGGCTCTCAATTAATTTTCCTTTAAGATATGTTACGGCTAGTGAATTATAAGCAGCGTCCACCCCAACCACTTGCCCATCTTGTGGAAGAAATCCCAGATATATGCTTTCCCCACCACTTGCTATGGCACAGGTCTTTTTTGGTGCTATTTCTTTAGCCCATTTCCTAAGCAAATCCGGATCCTCTGTAGTGATCGTAAACCCGAATGTATTACTATAAGCAAGATCAATAAATTGTTTGGTATCCAATGCCATGACCAAAGTGAACGTTCCATCCTTTTTAAAACTTTTTATAAAGTTACCACTATTTAGATACGACATAACCGAAACCTTTATATATCTAAGATTATGGACTATATAAAAATGGGTCAACTAGAAAAATTACCTGATGGAAATTATCGATTTCATACTTATATATCCTTAGATGTTGGGCGAAATTATAATTCTATAGATGACAATAAAAAAAAAGCACAAGGCGAAGGAGTAGTTCGTAGTCGATCCTGGAGAATCGGTCCAGATGGTCATGAAATAATTATGACTGATGGACATGGTCGTAGAATGTATGGGAACTGAGATTTCTGTTACAATTTCTTTAAGATGGTTGTTGAAAGTAAGATGCAACCCCCTAATGTTTGAAGCTATAGCAAGTTTTTTATATGATAACTACCAATAATTACCTATGAAACAATTGTGGTTGTTGTTCATGCTGTTTGTTCTTTTTTCTGGTTTTGCCAGTGCTGAATATATTGAGGGCATAGGCAATGTGAACAAAGAGGGTTATGTTTCTATTGGGATTACCAATAGGGCACCGCGGGTCAAGAGCCTGGCTTTGGTGCCTGAAGAGGTCTATGAGGACCAGGAGCTGGTTTGTGAAGTGGTTGTAGCTGACGAGCACCAAAAAAGTGTTGAATTGAAGTATATCTGGTATCAGAATGGCGTATTGCTTTCTGATCAGGATGACAGGAGCTTCTCGGGATTTAAAGAGGGAGATGAGATAAGCTGTGTGGTCTATCCTATTGATCACAAGGGCAAGGTCGGTGATCAGGTCCTTGGCCAGGCAGCTGTATTGATAGCGCCTGCAAGCGTCAAGTTTGGCAAGGCTGTGCTGAATATGGTTGGTGTTGATAAGGGCCTGGCTGAGCTTGCAGAACAAAGAGAGGATGGAATGCTGGCCATGACTGGCTTTGTTGTAAAAGAAGGCGGCAGCAGCGGCACATCGCAGATATTCATGCTTGCAATACTGGTCGGAGTTCTAGTGCTTGTAAACGTAAACCTGTTGTTGAGATTAAGATTAAAGAAGAGTGTTTCTAAGCATCTCTAAAGTCAAAGTGATCTGCGCCTTTAGCCACATTATCATAATTAATCTTTAAAAAGGCAAATTCTATGCCTACTAAAGAATCATCCTTTAATGCAAAGAAGAAGTTTTTCTTGCTCAATTCGTCAGGCGTCTGGTTTCCAGTTGCCTGCTTATATAATCTGAGCCTGTCTTCAATATAAGCGTCTTTATCTCTCTGGGCCTTGCCGCAGTCAATCAAATAGACCACAGGGGTAGGGGGTTGATTGTTCATGCCAGATACGCAAATATGTGAATGAAGATCTTCAGTTGTCATGCCAGGAATGTCCTGATTCTGTAAGAACTCTCTCTGCGCATCGGTCATAATGCTGTAATCAACGTGATCTCCGAATCGTTTGGTCAGTTGCTTGATTATTTCTTCCATTTTATTTGGGAATGTGTTTTAATTTATATATTTAAGGAATTTTTGATCTTATTCAATTGTCAATTGTGCAAGCTGTGAATATTGCTGCAGCACAGTCACATCTGGTTTGAGTTCCTTTATCTGGGGGTTTTGCTTCTCAGTTGTGTGCAGGTAGAATACGCCGCCCACACCAGCTTCAACAGCTGTGTTGGCCTCGTTCTTGTCATCTGTGATAAAACACATCCTTGAGATGTCGACCTTAGCGTCTTTTGCTATATTCTGGTATGAGATTGGTTTGAACTTGCTCGGAGTCTTGGCTTCGTCAGGAGAATGATACTCTTCAACGAATCTGTCAAGATCCACAGAATCATAACCAGCCTTCAGGCCTCCCCTTGCACCGCTGGAAAACACCCTTAATCGGGCGTCAGCCTTGTTTAGTGCCTGGAAAGTCGCTCCAACATCTGGAAAAAGAGCCATTTTCAGCTCTTTTCGGGCATATCCCAAAAGAACTCCAACATTATCGATCTCAATCATCTTTCGAAAGGCAGGATCGTCTTTTCTTCCTTCATGTCCTGCCTTAGCTCCTTTCTCCATGACTTCGACAATATTAGTGCAGCCAGTTCTCTCTTCAATTGCTTTTAGAACACTAGGCTGGCGGATGTATTCCTTTCTCCTTGCCAGCTCCTCCTTTGTGGGCGTTGTTGTGCCCATCATATCTGTTACATATAGATCATAAATTGCTTTCATATCAGTTATATTGATTTTAGTATTTATAAAGTTTTCGGTAATTTACTACTGGGAAGTGGTCAAAAAACCTTGATTCACTTCAGATATGACATCTCCAGCCGACAATCACCTTTCGCTTCAAGGAAATTATAGATTTTTAATACTGATTCAGGCTCACCCATAACATAACCGTCTAAGCAACCCGCACTACTACTGCCCCTGCTTTTAAAATCAAGATCTACGTTAGCGCTCAGGTCTGCAGTTTGTTCGAACATATGGTCTAATTCAGAGTTTATAGCCTCTAACCTAGTTAAGGGATAGTCGCTTCCACGCTGAGGATCAGCTCTCACCAAATGCAGATTAAGTTTTATTCTCTTAAAAGTTTTATTCTGCAGCAGCTTAACATTTTCAGCAACACTGCTGACAGCATTTTCAGGACCATAGATCACGCCATCATAAAACCAGCCAAATGTACTTTTAATACTTTGCAATACCTTCACACCTTCTACAGATGCAAGTCTCTGTTCAAAATCTTTGACCTTTTTTGGTCGGGCTTTAACTTCAAAATGTGTATAGACATTTGTTTTGTTTTCCATTTTTTCACCTTTTAAAATTTCTATATGATTGATGCTAAGACAAATTACTATACCTAGCATCATTTCTTGCCCGAGAAGATTAAAGAGAATAAAGAGTGATATTTAAATCTTTTGCATTTCACCACTATCTGATGGTTAAAATCAGGAAGAATAAACAACAAAACATAAAAAAGAGCCTGTCCTCCATCAGCAGGATGCCCATGTAGTGTAGCCTGGATAGCATATAAGCTTGCGGCAACGATAAAACCGAGTTTTTCCTGGGTTTGCCGGTGCAAACAGCTTACGACCCGGGTTCAAACATCCTTTGAGGCGCCAAGAATGCCTCTTGATTTGAAAGTCCCGGCATGGGCATTATTTCTGTAATAATACAATATGATCTTTCTTGGTCTTAACTGATTTATCCACCCCTAACTTCGGTCCGTTTTATGAATCTGGAATATTCAGGCTTACCAAGGTTCCAACATTTCAGTAAATCATCATTATGGTCTGATTTATAAATCCATTCATCAATAGGGGTATTCAATTTCCAAGTCACATAAGGCCTGCCATCAAAATAATCTGCATTTGTTTTTGGACACGGCAAGCAGTAAGATGCCCGAAGATCTTTAAGTTTGCCGGTATCAAATGCATTTATCCTGCCAGGGAACTCTGCCAGAAAATGGAAATCTCCGTAAACCTCAGATTTGAATGTCCCGCCTTCTCCCGGACCCTCACACGCCCTGTTGAGAAGTTTATTAGAAACGATTTTGGCAGTACATTTATCACGGGGTCGGACTAGGTCCTCGCCAAAATAAACAGGCGGTTTAAAGCACTTGATGCCAGGAAGCTGATCATACTCATGAGTCAATCCATATATGACTGCGTCTTCAATACCTTTGTACCATTTGCTTTCAAAATCAATAGTTCTTAATCCACTTATTACATGTGTATATACATAAGTGGTTTTGACATAAGACCAAAGAACCTTTTTTGATTTCAGATCTTCCTCTGTGAGTATACCGTATGCAACGAAAATAGGTATGACTTTGCTTTGATAATATCCAAAAATATGCCTTTTATCACCAACTTCGTGAAGCGAGTTTGGCCAGACACGAGATAAAGCCCGATTCCTTGCCCAGTTCGCCATCAACATGGCTATTTGTTTTTGGGATTCTGTGGGTTCAACATCAGAGTTATGCTCACCTCTAAAAAATAGGCCTTCTGAAAAGACTATGGCCATTGCTTCAGCAATGTCCTGCCTGGTAATATAAGCTGCATTGAAGTCATCACTTTTTAATTCCTGTTCATATGAATCTATTATTTCAAGAAGGTGGAGAGCTCTATGTGAAACAACTTCATCTTGACTGAATTCCTGGATTTGTTTCTTGAAAGGCAAAAGTTTTACTATTTTCACACTCCATCCACCCTCAGATTCACCTTCTGCACTCATATATGCATCATAGACAGCCTCAAAAGCCAGCCTTTTCTGTTCAATAGGTACTGATTCAGATTTGATTATGTCGAATAATTGAACAATTATATCATCATAAAATTGTTTGGACCTGACTTTTGTTTTGGGGCTCATCTTTTCAGCTAGCTTTTTGAGGATCTTGAAGATTCGATGGGTTCCAGGATGGGTAGTTTCTATAGATAATTCGAAGTCAATACCTTCAAATAACGGGCCTGCAATCTCAGTCATCGATTTCTGAGGGATATTAGATAACATCGGGGCAAGAAAATTTGTATAATAATCTATGTTCTCATCTGAAGTTGCACTTAATAACTCAGTTATCTTGGTTTTCATCAGGTCATTTATGCTTTCCCCAAAAATACTGTCAACCTCTCCTGCAGAGAGTAAAGCCATAGCAAGCTTATTTCTGGTGAAATCACTCTCTTCATATGTCAATCTGTCTGTCAGGACTGATATGACTTTTCTATGCATTTCTTGACGATTGATATATATTTCCTCTTGAGAATCCATCATGTAGTCATATTTGAAACCATTAAATGTTTTAAAATGCTTGAACAATGTATCAAATAATCCTGCTATTTTTTCAACAACAGCAGCATTAGCATCAGGATCCTCCAGATAGTTAATCAATTCAGCGTATGCTTTATCTAGGTTAGGGTATTGTACTTCCTGCTGAAATCCTGGTGAGAAATCCTGGCTTTCAGAGGAGGGCACTCCTGCCAGCATATGTTCCAGGCAATCCAGAGCAGGGTCCACATATCGCAGGTCATCACCTTTGGCTAATTCAAAAAGGATGTCATAATATTGCCTCGAGATATCCCATGAACTTGTACCTTTAAGTAATAAGACCTTAAAAGGTGGATTATCAGATACCAGCGTGGAAAACAAGTTCAAAGCAGACAATTTTACATCATCATTTTCACTTTTCAGACCTATTAATATTGCTTCTGTTAAGCTTCGTCCTGCTCTTTCATAAGTTACACTCCAGGGTCCGTAATACTTGCCAACCGATGCAGATTCAAAGAGCAAATTCAAAACTCTAAATAGCTTTAGTTTTGTTGGATCATCAGCAGTTTTAAGGGGGTCAAGGATATAGGTCTTCATTTGAATGGGGGACTCCACTAAGGCAGAATTAAAAGGAGGATTTTTCGAAGATGTTTCAAAATATCTTAGAATAGTTCCATCGAAACTATCAAAATTTTCGAGAAGAGGACTAGAGATTGAAATAATATTCATATCGTTGCTACCATGATTGAAAACAGAATCCTGACATTCCTTAAGAGCATTACAGTTCTCTGCTGTAAGAGAAAGTAGATTATAAAGCACGTTGATAAACGTTCTTAATTGTAAAACAGTGTCCTCTATGACTGATTCATAATCAGAAGCATACTGGTCCTTAAATGCATCCTCGCCCTGATCAGAGTGCATCCAGACCATCAATCTTTGTGCCGAAGACAAAAGATGCATGAAATAGAAATCATATGAGTTATATTTTTTCAAATCCTTGTTAAAATAAACATCAGATCTTTTCAGATAATCAGAATACTCAGGATCATTAAAAAACTTATCCAGGCCGTTCTGCAATCTTAAAACCTGTATGTTAACATCACCAAGGTTATTGGTTGAGTCAAGAACATCTTTTAGATTACTATTCGCATCCTGATTACCTATTACAGTTGTAAGCGTTGTCATCTTATCATCTGCATCTTTAAGAGCTGTTTTGAACTCTTCAGCACTAGGGTATACAGGAGCAATAGCGTCCATATCCTCATACATGACAAGATATGTTGGTGAAGAAACGCCAGATATAGTAACTTTATTCCTAGCACCAAAACTAGACTTAGTACCTCCATCTAAGGAGATTGCATATTCACAACCATATTCGTCAGAAACCAACAGTTGGGCAGCCTCAAAAAGACTGACACCTACGAGCTTTCTTATAAAGCCCAGAGCTTCAGTTGCAGTGCTATCTGTCAGGTCAGAAGCTCGAAAGTTGATAAGCTGCAATTCACCCTCAGCAGTCACACACACAGTGCTCCTGTGAGTCATATAATTGACATCCATCTCATTAGCAGCAAGGACAGGGTTTACAAGACTCTTATGTACCAGCAGCTTGCCCTGAACCCCGAACTTAAATTTTTTCTTCTCTGAATCAGGCAAAGCCAAATATTCATCACCCCTAAAACCCACCACAGAACCATCATTCAATATGCCGATTACACCAGAATTTTCAGGATCTCGGACTTCATTAGAACCAGCAAAATCCTTGACGATTTCCGAGTTCCTGATCACAAGCTCACTGGGATTACCGCTCGTATCATAATTGACGCCGTTCATTGCAGCAACCATTCCCAGATTAGATCGGACCAACTCGCCAGCAGAACGCCCATCATACTCATCAGACCTTACAATATCAAAAACTGCGCCAGCAAGGTCTGCCTTGACAACCTCTGCTCGGACACTTCTCGAATAATCAACATGCTTGTATTGAACATCAGAATTAAATCCAATCGACTCCCACTCACTCTCTTTCTCAAATTCAAGCTTATCCAAATGAGTCAATTGTTTTTGGACACAAGTCAAGAATAGCTTCATGTCTGATTTGAGCAGGTATATGGCTTGGTTTTTATCCTGGCCAGACGCATAGGCTTTTGCGACATTAAGCATTGAAAAAAAGACATCTGTTGATTTAGCACCGACTTCACCATACATAACCGTGCTGATCAATTTTAGTTTTTTCTTGGAAAAGATAAGTGAACTTAAACCAGTAACTGCGCCTGTTATTTGCCCATGTCCATAATCTTCAAATGTAAGATCTGAAGAAGTGTATCCTGCTTGTTCAAGCATGGTCACAAAAAACTCATTCTCAACGCGCTCAATCAGTTCAGCATGCTCTATCACATCAACAAACTGACCATCAGCATCCACTGCACTGACAAGATGATCAGTAAAATCACCACACGAACTCATATCAGGAGAATTTACAATGGTGTCAAATATATTGGAGGGATCTAATAAACAACCAAACCCAGGAGTCTCTCCAAGATTACACAAGCCTACAGTCTCACCATAGGTCAACAAGATATCAAACTTGCCATCAGGACTCACACTACCATCATACTTCACAGTAAAATAGGAATCATGGATATCTATATCAAAACGTTCATTGACAGACATAGTGACTACATTATCCTGCTCAATAGGAATCAATTTACCATCAGGACCAAATATATTCCATTCACGAGGTGCAAGAGCATATTTCTTGAGGGCCTCAAAATAAGAGATTCCCTCCTGGGAGTATCTCTTGCCATTCACACCACCCCCCTCAATATAATGCCAATAATACTCATCAACAGCCACTAATCTCTTTTCATCATCTAGCTGCAGAAAAAGGGTTCCGCCAGGCGGTCCAAGAGCATAGCTATCAGTGTATTTAGCCCAAATACTGGCAATAGACCTGTCTGCATTACGAGTACGGTCTTTCAATTCAGATTCAGAAATAGATGCAAAGCGTTCACTCCAGCTTTTTCCACCACCAGAATGACAAGCCTGGAATGTGGTTATGGTCTTATCATTTATTATTCCTGGCTTCAAGTTCTTCACAAACCCAGGAACATGAATAGCCCTGAGGATACTGTCAGGCGTTGTCTTACCATTTGTTTTACCTGCAAGCAAAGAACCACCATAAGTATCCAGTATTGAATTAGCAGGCGCAGGATCATCACTAATCCAAGCATGCGTGATGAATATGAGTTCAGACAATGGACTTGAAAAACTATTTATTTTGTTTACAATGTCTTGTTTGACAGACATGGTCCTGACATAAATGTTTTCAGGAGCATATCCCCTGGCCAGGGCATCTTTTCTAAGGTGTTCTGCTGTGTTCTCAAACATCTTATCAGGGCTGTCATGAGTGGTCTGTAAAATCAAGACTTGAGCACTAGATTTAGGCCTACACTCACCACCAAACACCGTCTGTATACAAGTCTTATCAGCAGAACAAACTTTCACCTCAGAATCTACATTGCTTCCTGCACCACAAGAGAACTCTTTAACATGAGTAAAAGACGCACATTTCGAAGAATCATCTGTAAAACTACTACCGCCCATACAACCGCAAGTATCATATCTTGGAGGGCTGGCCATCAGGGTAGCAGCAATATCAGGATGATTGTATGTTGGATTGTCAATACATACGCTTTCATCACAAAATTTTCGATATCCGTCTGACTCTTTGCAAGCATGCTTGTTTAGGTCCAAGGATACGCATTTGCCGTTATAGCATACAGATCCTATACCACAATCTTCATCAACTACACAAAAAGATTTTGCTTGAGGCTCATGGGTTGGAGGGGTGAAATCATTATCCGATCCAGCGCCGCCAATTTCCCCACCACTACCAGAACCAGAAACAATAAGCTCAAAAGAGGCAAAATCAGGAGTTAAATAGGAATCCTCAACCATCAATACAGCATAATAATGACCCCCTGACGTATATCTACGTTTAAAATCATGATTAGCATATCTCGAGAAATCAATATTATACTCTGTTTTATCAGCAACATCCACCAGATCAATACTACTTGAATCGTAGTCTAATTCAAATCCTCTGATCAGCGCATGAGGCTTGCTTTGACCGATGCTGAATACAAGTTCATCAGCAGCAGCATCATCAGCGTTTAAGCGAATTGTTTCTGCATAAAACTGGGAGTCAGGATCAGTTGAATAGAAGTTACCTTGTTCGTCTTGTGCCGTAAGCACTGCTTTCACTGTCTGGTCTCCACATTTAACAATAGTTGTTTCACTATCGCTATTGCCTCCAAGGTCAGTCAGGGTGACTGTTGCAGTATAAACCCCTTCAGAACCATAATCATGAGAATCAAATTCAAGATCAGAGACAGAGTTGTATTTCTTAGTCGTTCCATCACCAAAGTTCACAGTAATGTCCCTAAAAACAGGATCACCCCAAACAGGATCACCTTCGGAACCACCAACCACATTCTCACTGACAAATAAGACAAAACTCGCTGAATTGGCACTTGAGCACATTGAAGACAGATAATCTATCGAAGGTTCAATAGTGTCAACAAAGGTTATTTCTGTATCAGCCCTACAGCTATCAATATCATTCTTGGCTTCAAAAGAGAACTTTGCAGTCAAGGGAAAGCTGGAAGGAAATCCTATGGCAGATATGATGTCATCGTAATCAGCAAGATAGAAATGACTGTAACTATAGAATTGATTGCTTTGTGGCTTTAGGTCAAATTCCAGATAATTATCCCAGTATGCATCAAACTCAGGATAATGGTTGGCTAGCACATTTGGGCATGATGAAAAGCCTATGCCAGGAGAACAAAGATAGAGAAAAGGAACTTCATTCAAAAGCATTCTGCCGACTTTGACAGATTCAGATGCAGTGCTGGTTGCTGCCTCTCCAATAAAAGTCAAAGCCATTTCAGACCATTCTGCCCCGCCAGCATAATCAGGAACAGAACAGATCAAGTCAGCAGATGTAAAAGCAGCAGACACCAAAAACAACATCAAGACCAGAATCACGATTCTCGATTTCATCATGGCACCACCATACCCCTAACAGTATAACTAAACTTATATTCTTCTGGTTTTTTAGGCCAATAAGTCTTTGAGCTGCCAAGATTCTGCCCCTGACTATTCTGAAAAGCATAATAAGTTGGGAAAGACAGAACCAGATTATTACCATTGATAATACTATAGCAGCTGCTCTGCCTGATTTCAGTAGACAACCGATCAGCATATTTGCATTGTGGAACCTTGCCTGAAGTTAAGCTTCTGAACCAAGTACCCATAACATTACATTTGAAATTAACATCCTTTTTCCTGGATAAAAACTCCCAACCAGCTTTTAGGTTGCCGTCTTTATCCTTTACATCAAGATCACAGGCACCTTCTGATTGTTCCCCTTTTTTAAAGCAATCATCAAAATGTGTAGGAAGCCACCAAAGAACACCTTTTGCAATTGCCATAGAGCCTTTTGCTAAAAAATCCATGATCTTCGTAGCGCCAAAAAGGTTGCACAGCCCCTCACATTTCGTCTCAAAACAAGAAAAAGTATGATAATAAGGGTCTGCAACTGCAGACACTAGCTCATAAGGTCCTAGCAGGGGTTTTCCCTGGTATTTAAGGGTGGATAAATCTTCTTCATATACAACTTCAACAGGCTTTACAACATATATACCATTTGTAAGGTCGCCAGCATCGATGTTGGCAAATATGTTTGCATCCATTTTTGCTGACCTCGTCGATTTAAGACCAGAAAAACTGATTTCTACTGATTTGTAGCAGACGCATTCGCCGCAAACACCGCTTGAGATGTGGGAGCAGTCTGAATCAGACTCGCATTCTTCACCCCCTTCGACAATTGTGTCGCCGCAGACAGGAGACCTTTTCTCAAGAAACGTGAAGATGCGGTTCTTACAAAAGCTTTTTTTGGCTGGGCTGGCTATGTCATCACACGCCAGAAAATCCTTGGTTGAGACTGCCAAATCATCTACGCACAGGTCTCGCATGGATTCTGAGGATATTTCGTCACAAAAAGGCTTATATTTTGCATCAATAGCCAAAATTTTAAAGGCGAGGTCATCAGATAGGCTTGCAACTTCATTTGCAACGCATTCTCCAGTTCTAGAGCAGGAACTTCCGCCAGGGCAGCCACAAAGATTGCAGTCAGGTCTTAAAGAAAAGACTGGACTGTCATCCACTTTTTCAAGGCGAACATCATCAACATATACTGTTCCTGTGAAAGAGTCAGTTGTTGAGATTAGGAATATTTTACCTAGCCTGGTAGAACTATCTGTCTTGAATTTTACCCATTTCTTGATCCATATGTTTTTTTTATCTGATTCAGTTAAATAATAGTCTCCATCGATGATAGTATAGTGATGCCATGACTTTTTACCGTTCTTTTCAACGTCGCCAGCAGTTGGAAAGGCTTGCCTGTGCAATTCAAACTTGCCTACGAAATTTTCGCTTATAGCCATACGTGCTGATAGTATATATGTGGTATCGCTTTCTAAAGGAACCAGATCAGACACCATTCCCGACCATTTATTTGAATTGGCGAATTGCAGTTTTAAGGCAGATTTTCCATTGTATACTGGCGAGTTAACTAATTTTACTTCTTGGGGGTTGCCTTGAGTGTTCCATCCTCGGGGTATGCATTGTCCAGAATGGCAAGTTCCTGCACCTTCCTTACAAGACAGGCCTTCAGTTTCCCTGACACATTTTTCGCCGCAGCGCCCCCACATTGTTGCAGTACAATCATCAGCAGCACTCCAATCACAAAAAGGCTCACATATACAATTTAGCCCTTCGCCACTAGATGTGGGAACACATTTATTCTGCCTCAATTCACAGTCTGTATTAGGCCATCTGTAGCCAGGATTACAGTCGCATTCAAGTTCACAAGATCTTTCTATGCCTCCATATTCTTCATCATGTGATGATACTTCTTCACAAGAACAAGAGCCTCCTACTGTTGCAGCAAGCACAAAAGCAGGATAAACAAGCAACAATGTCAATAACAGGATTGCTAACTTCATCACTCAAACCCTCCATTAAAAAGAATGTTGTTTCCAGAACTGCAGGAATCAAGATCCGCATTACAACTTTCAGCTTGGGTTCCACCAGCACAAGAGTTATCTTCTCTAGGCTTTGTGAAGTACAATGCTTCATCAGGATCTGGATCATCAGGATCTGGATCATCAGAAATATCTGTATCTCGCCTAGGTAAAGCGTCAACTTTGCCAACACAACAGCAAACAGCAGAAGATTTAAATTTTTCAGAACAATAGCTGTCTCCTGCACTAACATGACTGCTTCGCGGAATGACACATCCTACGTTTTCAGGTAAACAAAAATCTTTCCCAGACCGTTCAGCACAGATTTCTGAACAAGAAATTCCGCTTCCTGCAAGACCCTTGTTTATTCCAGGTGCGTTGAGAAACAATACAGTTATTAACATTATAAAAACAATTGAAATTAGTGATAACTTGAAACTTATCACCTCACTTTTCAAATCCACACTCATCCCAACTCAATCTTTTAAAAACAAAGTTTAAAAACTTTTCGATTTGCAGGACTTCTATACTACTCGATAAAAAGCAGAATTTAGCTTGTTTATGAAAAATAAAAAAAGTACAGTTTTTTACCAATTATTAGAAAACAGATCAGGGAAAAGCATCAGTCTTTTGCTCTAGCGACCACTATGCCTTCAAATAATTTTACCCTGTTAACATAAGATACAAGCTCGCTATCTATGACCCTGCCTGCTGCAGATGATGCATGCCGAATATAGGTCTTGCCATTTGGTTTTTTTGTAATTATGCCCAGATGTTCTACATCAATAGATTCTGCAGAAGAATATAAGCCTACAAAATCCCCTGGTTTTAGGTCACTAAGCACATTTGACTTGATCTCTTTTTGAGGTACATACCAGACATCCCTTTCTAGGTATGAAAATCCGTTGTGATCCAGACTCGGTAAGTAGTGAGCATGTGTTTTATGCCCGAGTGTATCAATAAATGTCAAGCGGTTTATAGTTTTGGTTGTGACTTGCGTACCTTCAAGTTCAGATGTTATATCATCAAGATTGTTTCGCTCTATCCACTGGGTAAAATAGTGGTTTCGTTTAGAGAAGCTGACCTCACCATCTCCGTATCGTGTTGCCTTGAGGTTATCTATAAAACTATCATAATCAAAAGATTTAGACATTGCATGAACATAATCTACGAACGTGAAACAGTCCAAACTCTGCAGGTTTGCAACCAATATTTCAGGTTCCAACTCCCAATTGCTGCCAACCATAGTTCCTCCTTTATATCTTGCCTCTTTGAATTGCCCAGATAAAAAATGGATTCTTTCGCCCACATCTTCAATATTTTGAGCTTCACTTAATAGTTCACCAAGTGATTGTTTGTCCCACTTTCCAAGATTTATCTCCGCAGGCCGTTCTTTTTTCCAGAACTCAACAGGCCTAAACCTTGTACCTAGAGCGTTAATAAGCAAATAATCAGGAGAAATCCGCTCAAGATCAATAGCATTTCCAGTGATGTTTGCATTTGATCCAACATGATCTAATGAAGATTCAAAGTTCAGCCATCTGTTTAAGTCTCTAAGCTGAAGCCAAGTATGCCTGCCAGAACCCGTAATACTAACTGTAGTTCCATGTGCAACGCGAACATAGTTCCATAAATCTTTCCTATTATTTGTTTCAAGGAGAGATAGATAGTTGCCATATGTAAGCGAAGAATAATCAACACAAGTCTCGGCATGGGTTTCAGGCAATTTCTTTGCTGTAAGAACATGCGCCATCTTAAGAAATGTTTTTGCAGCATCATATTTGAAATCAGGAACATCACTGACCTTTAATGTGTCTGCACCAGTACTATGGATTCGTTCTTTTGATGCCAAAACTTCAAATGCAGAAGGATAAGTATATTTACTAAGTTTAGCAAGGACTGTATCTTTTGCAAGGAATCCTGTAATCCCAAGCAAAGCCAATCCTGTTAGTCCAAGTTTTTTTATCATATTACCTCGTCTAAAACGCATAAGAATCATACAGAGTCTCACTCATTTATAAATGTTTCTATTTTTATCACTTAAAAGTAGAGAATTTTCTGTATTTGTGAAAGTCTGTAGCAACAATACCGCAGGTACAGGCAATTTTCAACAATCAAAACATATTTTGCACATACATCATGCTAGCAGCAGCAATAACACTCAAGGTCGTCCCTACACCAGTACCATAAGCTAAATTATAAAATAAAACATTGCCAGTTATAGCATCAGCTGCAGTCTCCTTGGTTATTTGGTCTCTATGACATGCGTTTTTAATAGTTGTTTCAATATTAGCTACGGCTTGTTTTCCCTTTTTCCAAGCTTTCGGCCCCAGCAATGGCGTTGTCACTCCACTAACATAATTGGTCAATAAAGTTTTCATTACGCCCTTGTTTATCTCCTTTACTACATCCATATTATCCTGTGTTGCTCCCATTTGTTCCACCTTCCCATAGTTTTTTATTAAGATTGGGCACTGAGATTGTCTGTTTGCTTTTAAACTTTTCGTTTATATACTACTAAATAATGATAAAAAATATCTATCTCAGATCTCTATAATCCCTCTACTTTCAGAAAGTGCGTCGAGCAGCTGATACAAGGATCATAAGCCCTAACAAGTCTTTCGAGATTGAATATGATCTCCTCCTTTTTTAGGTGCATCAGCATTGGCAGAAATGCTTTGATATCATCCTCGATGCTCTGGATGTTCTGGGTGGTCGGCGTTATGATACGGCATCTCTTTACCTGTCCATCCTTTATCCTGTATCCGTGAAATAGGACGCCTCTTGGAACCTCAACTGCAGAAAGACCCTTTACATCACCTTTAGCCTTGAATTGAATCTTTTCCTGGTGCCTAATCTTCATGTTTTCAAGAATAGTTATGCACTCCTCCAGGTAATGGATGATCTCGACTGCCTGGCATTGGACATTGTCAAACGGGTTGTTGCTTGGCAACTTAAGATTGAGTCTGGCCAGGAAAGCAGATGCAAGAGGGTTCATGCTTTTTTTATTGATGTTCAACCTGCTAAGGGCAGATGTCATCAGCTTCTTGTCATCCAATGTGATAAACTTGGAGCTGGAATTCTTCTTTATGTAGAAATCAAGCATATCCCTATATTGCTCAATATCAAAGCTATTGCCAGAAGAGGTCTTGATCTTGTTTTTTTGCAAGGCAACAAACTCTGTATTGCTCTCAAACTCAGGATTTTGAAGTTTGGGAAACAGCCTGCCAAATTCAGATGAAATGTGTTTTACCTCTTTTTTGAGCAATTGCAAGAGACAGTCCAGGGCTTGCTGCGATGGGAATATCTTAAAGCCTCCAACCCTGCAGGTTACTGAATGCACCTCTCTGCCGCCGATCATCTCCAATATCCTGCCAGAAAGGCTCTTGATCTTCAATGCTAGCTTGACTGTCGATGCATGTTTCCTGGCAAAATCAACAGCTGTCTTGATATTATAATAATCAGGAAGACACATAAGGAAGGCGTGAAGTACATGACTTTGTACAATCGAGGAATAGAGCAATAGCTTCCTCATCTGCTTTGTTTGCTTAGTAACCCTGATATCAAAGGCCGTTTCTATCGCCTGATACGAGGCAATGATATGCGCCTGGCTGCAGACACCGCATATCCTTGATGTAATGACTGGCGCCCTCTTGACCTGCATGCCCTCTATAAGACCCTCAAAGAAACGCGCACCCTCAAAGACCTGCAGGTTGACATCTTTAACCCTGCCCTTATCTATCTTGATTGCCAATTTGGCATGGCCTTCTATCTTGGTCAGGTAATTCAGTTTTATTGTTTCTGCCATACTTTTTTCACGAATTTCTCATATCTTTTGGATGTGCCTGCAAAGATCATGAACATCTCTGCAATCTGTCTTGCAGTCAGTCCTCTCTTCTCAAAGAGCCTTACCAATCTATCCATGTTGGCCTTTTTTACTGGCCCACGACACCCATAACAGACAATACCTTTTGATGTACAAAGCGCATCACAGCCGCCACAAGTGACAGGGCCCAGACATTGCTGCCCATTAGCCAACAGGCAAGGATTTCCTTTTTTCCTGCATTCAACGCAAACAGCTTTCTCATACTCTTCTGGAAAAGATTTTTTGCGCAGGGACTCAATGACTCTTATGAATTCATCATGTGTCGGCGGACAGCCTCGAAGATGATAATCAACCTTGACATGATTATCCAGGCTTCGAACATTCAAAGTATCTAGAAAATTAAATTCCTTGAAGATATCCTTATCGCGAAAATCCCTGTCAAGATCACGGATTGCACTGACGCCTCCAAAGGTCGCGCATGTGCCAAAAGCTATTAAGTATTTGGCCTGTTTTCTCAGATCCTGCAACACCTTGACCTGCTTCTTGAAGGTTATTGCACCCTCGACAAAGACAACATCATACGGACCTTCCTGGTTTTTCTCCTGTATTATTGGCAGGTGGGCCAGGTTCACTATCTCAAAGAGCTTTCCAAAAAGCTCCTTGGCATTTATCATGATTATCTGGCAGCCTTCACAGGATGTAAAAGAGAAGATGCCAATCTTTAGTTTTTTCATCAGATTTAAACTGCGCCTAAATACTATAAATAATTTTTGATGTGATTTTAGTGTGACTATCCTAAGCTTTAAATAGTTCAAACCATTTCTTTTGGTTATGTTTGAATATTATCTTGATCAGTTTCTTGGCATGCTGCCAGACAGCATCCGCTTCAGGGTCATGGATTATGGCGAAACATCTATGCATTCTAAAGAAGAGATAGGCATCGACCAGAAGCTAAAAGAATGGAAAGGGATGCTAAAAAACGTTGATCAAAGAAAAATAAGCAACAAAGACTATGATACCTGGTACAAAGAAAATTATCGCAATCTAAAGGATTCTATTGACAACTATCAATTCATTGTATTTGAGGATTATTTTAAAAAGAGATTTCATATACTGGATCTCAAGGATAAGCATCTCGCAGGCTATCGACTGCACAGAGGATTTCCTTTTTAATAGTTTTCCATAAGGTTTAAATATTAGTTTTCTTAGCTGATTATCATGACAGACGAAACTCACGAAGTAACTTGGGAAGAGCTTTTCAACGAAGAACCTATGGCAGCAACTGCAGACAGGATCGCACCCAACTACAAGGGCGGCCAGGTCAGCATCACACTAAAGGGTGAATGGCATGACAATGCTGAAGAGGCTCGAAACAAAATCATCGGGCTTTATGCAACATTGCAGGAAAAAGCCAAGACTGCTGGCGAAGGGTACCAGGTAAAACTCAAAGTCACTTCATCCAGTGAAAAGGATAAAAGGGCGCTTGATGATCTCCACAGGCAGGTCGGGGACCTGGTCGAGTTCAATTACAAGCCTCTTGAAAGGGATTGAACAAAACATTTATTACCCTGCTTTAGTTTCTAGATAATATGGTGGTTGGCGAGCATATTCATTGGTATGTTACCGGCAGGTGTAACATTGATCCTGAGTGTTCTTATTGCTTTAAGCCAGAGACATATTACAGTGAGGCTGGCCAAAGGCTTACCAGTCTGGCAGGAATTCTAGTCGATAATGGCATTAAGCAAACGACCATAACTGGCGGAGAGCCATTGCTTGTCAGGGAGTTGGATGACGCCCTGCGAATCTTGAAGGATGGAGGTGTCTATGTAAGCCTTCACACCAACGGCATCCTGTTGGATGACAAAAGACTTAATGAACTTACAGGCCTTGTCGATGATATAGCTCTTCCTATTGACACGACAAGAAGAGCTGTCCAAAAAGAGCTGAGAGGAGATAGCTTCATGAAGACATTCCATAAGCTGCTCTATCTTGCAAGAGATATCAATAAAAAAAATATTACTCTTGGTTATCACACTGTCTTTGCAGATCCCAACAAGAATGACATGAAAAATGTTTACAAGTTCATCAATCAACATGATTTCAACTACTGGCGGGTGTATGAATATAATGAGGACCTGAGAGACAGAAGAGTCTTTGATAAGGCAAAACTAGTAAAAGGTCCCAAAGAAACAGACCAGATAAATAAAGAATGGGATGATCGCAATATTCTCTGCAGGCCTGGGACAGAAGAAAAGGGATATACAGATTATCTCTTTGCAAATTTCTTGTTGGTCGAAGAGCAGATGAAAAGCCTGAATGACGACCGGATAACCTTTGTGGGCAGGATGGATCCCAAGCCCATCTATGCATTCCTGGACAATTCAGGGGATATAAGCCACTATATGCCCCTCTCATTTAATCGGAAACTTGCAGGCAATATCCTAAACACA
Organism: uncultured Methanosarcinales archaeon; assembly: GCA_964647565.1. Taxonomy (GTDB): domain Archaea; phylum Nanobdellota; class Nanobdellia; order Woesearchaeales; family CAZYIM01; genus CAZYIM01. The sequence continues at coordinate 102,534 of CAZYIM010000002.1, read as the reverse complement.
GATTTTAGCAAGGTGATGCAAACACTTGCAGACAAAGAATCTGAAGAGTTTGGCTTGGATGATGATCATCTGTTCACCTCACTGGTAAACCGACCTATCTGGGCAAGGCTTTGGGATGGTGAGTTTAGATGGGAGGAGTTAGAGGCTATCAAGCCAAAATACCAGAATAAGTTCAGTGATCTTGCAAAGCTATATCTCCGCAGGGTTGCAAGGCTTGAAAAAGAGAGTCCGGAATCAGCTGAAGAAAAGATAGGAAAATTAGAAGAGCTTGGATTGATCCTAGAATCCAAAAAAATTAAACGGACTAAAACTGCTTGAAGAACTGCTATAACTACTTGACCTGTACGAACTTCTACGTCTGGGCCGCTGGTACCTGAGAATATCATCGAACTGGGCGCCTATGACATCAAGGGCCCGATTGACTGATTTAGACTCACTACCTCCGTCATCCTTGAACAGCTCAACTGTATCCCTCAACCATTGGATATTTTCTTCCAGATCCCCTGGCATCAGGGAGATAACTGCTGCAGGAGCATAGTTATCAGAGTCATCGTCGAAATTATATTTGTTGGTCATTAGTTTATAGGCAGTATAGAACCTGTCTGCTTTTGCCTCTCTTGAACCGCTGGCATCCATCAGCATCAATGCAGCCAAACCAGTCTGGACGTTACTGTCGTTTGTTTTGGCTTCAATAACCTTTTCCTGTTCCCTAAACTCTTCTGCAAGAGCCTCTTCGTCACCAGTCATCTGTCCAAGGTTGGCTGCAACATAGCAAGTGGCGCTAGAGCCACTACTCCATTGCCTTTTATTCAACTCATCCCTTATTTTGTTAAAACGATCATATTTTGCCTGTGCATTAACACCCTTTATCCTGATGATGCCTGCAGCTTCAGAGAGTGTTCCATAGCTGTCTGAATGCCCATCATCCCGCATTATCTGATAGACTTTCTTGAGCTCATTGAGATTATCATGGAGATCCCGGCCCATATCCATCAGCATTGAAATTGTGATCAGCCTTTCTGTATCATCTTTGCTGCAATCCATCTGCGAGATAAGGAACCTGTCAATAGTATCGACCCTTGCATATATAGACTCAAACTCTCCGCTAAAATTGCTGAAAGCCACTGTAAAATCTGACACCTCAGTATTATCAGTATCAAATCCCTTTTTGGTGGTCAGGAAGTCATAAGCATCTGAAAATCTGTTGTACCTGTCCTGGATAGGCAAAAAATCCTCTTCAAAAACCTCATAATCAGTGGACTGGAGAAAATCTGGATCACGGATCGAGAACTGCCTGATCCTAAAATCACCAAGATCTGTCGCCTTAACATAGGATGAGCCGCCAAATACCCTGATAAACAGTCCTTGATTTTCTTTCTGGGATTCGCCAGTCTTTATCCTCTTGCGGATATGTTCAAGGTCTCCTTTTTTCCTCTCTATGCCCCTCTCAACAGTTAACTTATGGCTGCTATCAATCATGTATTGATTGCTATATTCCTTATGTTTCCGTTTATATATCCAGCCACCCATCTTGCGAGATACATCAGCCAGCTCGACCTGGATCTTATCAAGCTCTCCAATCAGCTTGGTCTCAGTATCTCTCAGCGAGCTGAGCACCAGATAGTCTTCATTCTGTTTCCTGAATTCATAAGAATCGATCTTTTCAAGAAGGCCTTTATCAGCCAGATAGTCTATGTCCTTGTCATCCATGCGCCTGATAGAATCCTCTGACAGGTTTTCTAAAGCTTCAATAATTTGTTGGCATTTCATCGGAAGAAACCTATTGCGCATCAAGATGTTTCCTGGCTACATCCATCTGCTCGTTGGTATAGAAGTGTCGTTCACTGGATACAACTACCTTTGTATTGAATATCAGATGGTAGAATGCAGGAGCCTTTTCTTTGAAATCCTCTTTAGCTGTTATTATTTTCTGATTGACAAGGTAAAGGGCCTGGTCGAACTTTTCACCTTCATGCTTCTCTTCATCAAACAGCACACCATCAAGCCAGATCTTCTGAGGCTCTAAAGATTCTTTAGTATATTTAATTGTACAATCATCTTTTTTAAATTCAGCTTGTTTTATCTTATCATTAGGAGAATAACCTGGCCTGCACCATCTATTAAACTTACAGTCATAGTTCCAACCCTTTTCTGTGTTGCCTGTAAAATCAAAATCTATCATGAAATCGCCATCAGGTTTTAGCCATTGGACATCCATACCAATCTTGACTTCACCTTTATATTTCCTAATCTCTTGCTTCATCAAGGCAACATAATCCTTGGAGTTCATCTTGACAAGGGTGTCAAGCTGCTCGACTGGAGGCAGTCCTGCCAGCTCTTTTGCTTCAGGCAAAGGTTCTTGTTGTTTCTGCTCTTTTTGTGCAGGATCAACCTTCATGCAGTTGAAACTTCCGACTGATATAGCTGTGAATAGCAGAAAGGGTAGTGATTTTCTGAATAAGCTTGCCATTTTAGGCATAGAAAGGGAAAATATCTTATAAATATTGTGATTTGTGACTATCTCATAGTAATTACTTGACCAATTAATATCTAGTCTACAAATATTTAGCCATGTCCTGCAAGACTTCATGGCCTGCCTGCAGTCTTTCTTCTTTTGTTGGCGGGCCGGTAATAGCCCTTCCGACAACCAGGATGCTGGAACCGTCCTGGATTGCATTGCCAGGTGTAAAGACCCTTTTTTGGTCAGTGCCAGCAGGCGTCCTTGGGCCCTTGATGCCAGGAGTCACATAGACAAAATCATCAGGCAATAGATCTTTTACATATGCCAAATCAGCAGCAGAACATACAATACCATCCATGCCTGCTTTTTCTGCAAGCCTGGCAAGATGCAATACCATCTCCTCAACAGACAGATCTATCTTCAGCTCTTTTTTCAGGATATCCTGTTCAATGCTGGTCAAAATGGTCACTGCCAGGGCAATAGGCTTCCTTAATCCTAAGTACGTCTCACTTGCTTCATCAACCCCCTCTCTTGCAGCCTTCATCATGGCATAGCCACCCAGCGCATGCACATTGAACATATAGGCGCCAATCTCAGTCGCTGCCATCGCAGCATCCTTAACAGTATTGGGTATATCATGATATTTGAGATCCAGGAAAAACTCAGCACCATGTTCCTCAACAATATCCAATGCATCGTGGCCAAACCTGGTGAATGAACCCTTGCCAATCTTATAGATTCCAACAACAGGGCTCAACTCCTCGACCCGTTCTGTCAATTTTTCAAGAGTAGTCAAATTATCCAGGGGCAAACAAACCCTCTGCCTTGCCAGTCTTTCCTTTTCATTCAGTTCCATAGTTTCCACCTCATAAAGTTATAAAAATAGTTCAAAAGCATGCATGATATTGTTATAGGTCATATCCTCAATCCTCTTTTTGTCAATGCCCTGCATCGGCATCCAGTTTTCAACAAAATCCCTATATAGATAGAGAGAAGGAAATCCAGAAGGGTAGGGACCGTAGAGTTTCTCACCAATTGTATGTGGGGCATGATCTGTTTCGATCCAATCTATTAATCCTCTTTTCAACTGTTCCCTAAGGGCCAAAACATCCGAGGAACTTCTAAGAGGCGGATTGGTCTTGTAAATCAATCCTTCATCTCCCTTTAAGTATTCCTCATCCCAGAGAAGATGGTGAGGCGTAACACCGCAGGATATCCACATCTGTTTTCGGGCAAAATCAATCTCCCTGACAGACTCCGGACAGGAAACATGACAGATGTGCAACTGCCCCTGAAAGCGAACATCCTTAGAAAAGCGTATCTGGTCTTTGATCGATTCGATCTCAGCCTCTTTTGGACGAGCTCTTCCGTGAGTGTCTGGAACATAAGGATTAAAGACATCTTTGAAGAGGCTCTCTTTTTCACAATGTACAGCCAACACACCTTTATATTCATTATTGACTAAGCTTCGATATATGTTTCTTTGCTGTGTCTGGGAAATAACTGTCAAATCTCCTGTCAACTTACCTGCGTAGAGTTTGATCCCTATTACGTTTTTATGTGACTCAGCCAAGTGAACAGCCTCTGCCAACTGAAAATCATCAGTAGTTGCACCAACATACATAAAATACCTGTTCTCTTGACCATCAGGGACCAGCTTTAATCTTGCTTCAACATCCTGCTGATTAAGAATTGGCGGTGATGTATTTGGCATATCAAAGACAATATCTACCTTCTGCTCTCGCGCTACCTTAAGTCCGTGCCTGATGGTCTCTTTATAATCTTGTTCTCCATCCCTAAAATGCACATGAGGATCGATTCTCATTTTTGCTCCAAGAATGGACCGTCAACACAGATTCTTCTGCCATCATCTGATGAACAGCTGCCACAGATGCCAACACCACATTTGGTGACATAGTCTATTGAGTTGTAAATGTTCGCCGGCGAGGTAAAGGTCAGCTCAATGGGCATGATCGCATCAATCATTGCCTTTGGGCCGCAGTTATAGAAGACCAACTTGCCATCCCATGTCCATTCAGGGCCCTTGTTGCCGATCATGCATTCTTCAAGGATGTCTGTCACAACACCCTTATATCCGTGGCTGCCGTCCTCAGTGATCACACTGACAAGACCCTGCTGCTGTGCCTCCTCCAGATAAAAAAGATGTTCCTTATCCTTAGCTCCCATTATCATATACGGATCTTTATACATCTTGGCAATCTGATAAAGGGCAGCAAAGCCTGTACCACCTGAAACCAGCACAGGCTGCACTCCCTCTTGTTTTGTAACAGATATCCCATAGGGACCCCTAAAATAAACCTTTGAACCCGGCTTCAAGTTTAGAAGCTCGTGGGAGAAACATCCGTAATCTTTTACAGCCAAGGTCAATGGTTTATCATCTAAAACAGAGAATGGTTTTTCACCTTTACCAGGTATCCAAGCAAATACAAACTGGCCAGGTCTTGTATTGATATCCTGGTCAAAAACCAATAAAGACATATCTTCTGCAAGTTTATTATTCTTTTGAAGTTCATATTGCTTAAAGCTCATATCAACAAGTGAGGAGAAATTCTTGACCCAATCAGTCTGTTCCTCAATATCTTGTTGAAGCAAACGGAAATAGTTTTTTAGGTTTTGAGTACTCATACCTGCAAGGGCACTGCCCACTCCAAAGAAAGATGCACCTGCATCTGCATAAGCCCTAACATCATTAGCGCCGCTTATACCACCCACAGCAATTATTGGGATGTCCACTACTTCAGATATATCTTTTACACACTTCAGGCCAATAGGCACAATACTAACACCTGACATGCCACCAACACGATTGGTCAAAACAGGGTGGCTATCTATTGTAAAATAGCCCGGGCCTACTGTATTGATAGCACAAATCGCATCAGCACCTGCATCTTTTGCAGCCTTGGCAATTTCACCAATATTGGAAACATTAGGTGTAAGCTTGGGAATGACAGGTATATTAACATTTTCTTTTACTGCCTTTACATATCTCCAGACCAAGTCAGCATCCTGGCCAATAGCCATGCCATAGCCTTCAGCATGAGGGCAGGACAGATTCAACTCAAGACCATCTGAATAAGGTGCAAGTTTTTCCGCTACATCAACAAACTCGGATACATCTTTTCCAAAGATAGAGGTTAAGAGAAACTTATCCTTAGGAAGCTTAAGATGTTTCAGCTGCTCAGCAAACTCATCTGCCCCAGGATTGGTTAATCCAACAGCATTCATAAAGCTGCCTGGCGCATATTGAGTCAAGATGGGCTCAACATTGCCTTTTCTGGGCTCAGGACCAATGCTCTTAGTAGTTATGATACCAATCTCAGCTATCTCATTGGCTATTAATTCAATTGTAGAAACGTTTGTTGTAACTATGCCAGAAGGTATGGTGAACATTCCAGAAACCTTCTTGCCAAATAATTCGAATGTCATTTTAGCAGTTTCAGCGGTTCAACACCGTTTTGCTCAAACTCTTGCTCTATTGCCCTTGCGATGTGTTCTCCTGGTTGAAGCTTCTCATATACTTTAGGAAGCATATCAATTGAATTGCTCAGTGCATGATATTCAACACCCTTCATTTCTACAACTTCCTTGACACTTAGGCCGTCATCCCTAAGCTCCATCCTGTTAGTAAGACCAATCACCCATTGAACATCTTTACCGGATTCAATTAAAAAATCCAGGCTCTCCAACATACTGCCTCCTGTAGTTGTCACATCTTCAATTATAGCAATCTTACCTTGAGGCTCAGAGACAAAGTATCTGTCCCTAGGAACTCCGTGCGTCTTGGGTACAGCTCTGCCCATTGCAAGAGTATGAGAACCAGGCCCATAAGAACCAGATAATTTTGCAAGAGTTCTCTGCACTTCCATTGCAACAGGAGTTGCGCCATCCGGAACTCCATAATACGTGTCAGGGTCTATCCATTGGCTTAATGCATAATCAAATATGAACTCAGCCAATTTCTCTGTTGCCCAGACATCGGAAACAACCTTACGCCAGTTAGCATAATAGTGCGATTTTCTTCCTGATTTTAAGGTTATAGGCTTTTCAAAAAAGCCATAGACATCGTTGTCCAGAATAAACTGGCTGAACTTTATCGAATCAAAAGTTGGTGCTAAATTAGATTCCTTCATATTAAACTCCCTCGTTTTTTTTAAATCCCTACTAACAATAGTTTATAAATACTTGTAGAACCAAAAACAACATAATATAAGAACTTTTTGTTACACCTATTTTTGGACAAAAACAAGAGCAAATGGCTCAGTGTCAAGCATTATACTCCAATACGAACTCTCTGCCAGCCAGGCTTATCGGCAAACACAAATCAAAGTGTTTTTCAACTTTCACCTGACCTTCTCTCTTGGTTTGCATGCCTTTCTTATATACAGCATCAACATGCGAATAGAACTTTTCGATGGCCTGCATATCAAGAGTTTTAAATGTAGTCTCAAAGGTTCCAAAACCAACATTAGAACCAAACTGAACTAGGTTTACGTCTTCAAAATCATAAATACTGGGTCGACCGTTTCCTCCAACTTTAATGACTCCAGCCACATAAACCCTGTCCTTCATAGCATCTGATCTTCCGCGCCAACTGTGGAACCAGCCTTGTTTTTCCAGTAATTTCCAGGAATCCTTTGTTGCCAGCCGAGGCATGTCTATAATATAGGTGGGATAATTATTGCAGGGCGTAAACAAAGGCTTGCCCTTTTTAGAAATCAGCACCCCAAAGAGAGACTGCTCTATTGCCATCATCTCCCGATATGCGATCTCCAGAAGAACAGGGTTCCTCTTATAGTCCAGAGTTATGTCAAAACCTGTTTTTTCATTGGAACCTGCATCAGCATTAGTACCAAAGGATTTGATAGAAATCCGCCCTTCAGGTTTGATAAAACCCTGCTTATAAAGCCGTTTATATTCTACCTGCACAGCCCCTATTAATTCGCTGGCCCTGTTTCTTGTCTTGCGCGAGTTAACCAGGTTCAGTCTGTGCGAGATCTGTCTTGTGTGAAACATTTATTCCCCGCAGCCAATTCTTTTATAGCCATAACACACTTGTAAGCATCTGTCATGTTGTTGTAGAATGCAAATGACGCCCTGACAGCTCCCGGAAGCTTGAGCATTTCATCTGAGATTCCGCACTTCACGCCAAGAGTCCTTCCTTCATGAATGACTTTAGGAATGCCCATAATCTGGGTTGTGTAAGTATGTGCGCAGAAGCACCCGTCCCTGACACTTATGCCTCGGCTGTCCAATTCCCGGGCAACATTGTCATAGCTCTTCTTAAGCCAATGGCCAATGTTAAAAGAGATCACAGGTACTCTTTGGTTAAAATCTTTAGGTCCATAGACATTGACACCTTTTATCTTGTCCAGCTCTCCAATAAAATACTCACCTAAAGTCCGATCGTGCTTCTCGATATTTTCCATACCGATATTATCAAGATAATCAAGAGTATACATCAAGCCTATTGCACCTTCAATATTCTGTGTGCCGGGTTCAAAACGGGCAGGTGCATCTGCATATGCAGTAAAAAGCCTGGAGACCAATTTAACTGCGCTGCCTCCGCTTCTCCTGGTGCTCATCATCCTTTCGCTCCTCTTGTTGACAAATATAGCGCCAACACCTTCTGGCCCGTACATCTTGTGTGAGGATATGCCTGCAAAGTCCACGTCAAGATCATCAAGATTTATGGGCATGTGTCCTGCTGATTGCGCCATGTCCAAATATATATAGACCCTGTCTCCCAGCATTTGGCGGATTTCCTTGACAGGATTGATTACCCCGCTGACGTTTGAGACATGCACCAGGTTGAGCAGGATCTTACCGTCCTTATGGCCGTCAACCATATCCTTGAGCTTTTCAAGATCTATACGTCCTTGGGGTAGGGATAATGGGACATATTTCACCTTTGTCTTGGCTTTCTTAGCCTCTTCCCTAAACGTAAGCATCTGTGAATGGTGCTCCATCTCAGTTATCAATGCGAGATCGCCTTTCTTGAATGGAAAATGAAAGGCAACACAGTTAGATGTGTCTGTTGTTGCTGATGTAAATCCGATAAGATAGTTAGAGGCATTGAAGAATTGCTTTAGCCGCGCCTTGGACTGCTCATACATCTTCTGGGCTTCCCTGGCCTCAGCTGAGTTCTTGGAGTGGTTGCTGCCCCTTAAATGAGTATCCTGATATTCTCTGAACTGTTTTCTTACTGTCAACGGATCCTGGCTTGTTGCCGTTGTATCAAGATAGACCCTATTTAGTTTCTCAAAAAGAGGATAGTCAATCTTCCTGATCGTTTCAACATCAGGCAATAGATCTGGAAAGACAGTTGATAAAAGGTCCTTTTTTAGCAGCAAGGGTATATCCAGGAAAAATTCTTTTTCTTCATACTTTTTTAATTCGTTCATATATAATAGGTAAATAAAAGGTATATTTAAGTATTACGATTGTAACTACTTAATAATAAAGAATTCAGTAAATATTACTTAAGTTTATTCAAATTCTTTCAAACTCTTACATCTTGTCAGCACAAATCTCTCATGCCTGAAACTCTCTTTTTTCAGCTGGTATTTTGGAATGAACCTCATAAAATGTTTCTTGTTGTATCTTTCTTCGATGAACTGGTTATCATAATATGTGTGCCAGATCTCATCTGAATAATCCTCCAGGTCCTCAAGGATAGGGTTGACTGGCATCTCTTTTTCAAGCTGGGGGATAAGCTCTTTTAGCTGCTTGCCCTTGACATAGATGATACCCTGCTCATATTCTTTCATATAGCAGCCCTCTGTTGTCTGCAATACTATCAGAAAAAGAGGGAAGCGGTTGGAATAGAATCCGAGCACAAACTCGATGTTCTCAGAAGTCTCAATCTTAGAGTACAAGATGCCGTGCCTTGAGACTTCAAACCTGACACCCAGCAATGTCCTGCCATATCTTTTGGACTCCTTGCCGCGTTCAAGATAGTCTTTTCGGGATTCATCTGTGGCAGCCAATATCTGCTTGTCATTCTTCCGGCTTTGTAATGACATATATGGCGAACAGGTCATGCAAAACACCTCAAGGTTTTCTGTACTTTGCCATCAACATTCAGGAATGGCTTGGCCCTCTTCATAACAATGCCAATATTATGCAACTGTTCATATTTCCTAAACCGATTACCCTGTTTCCTGAACTGCAATATTCTATGCACACCTATTGGGCCAATACCAGGAACTCTAATCAGTTCATCACGAGAGGCCTGGTTAATGTCGATCGGACCATCGAAGAAGTTCCGGGCTAAAGCTATTTTGGGGTCTTCTTGCGGAAGCATACCCTTGTCTGTTATATCTCTTATCTCAGAAAAAGGCAACCCGTAAATCCTAAGAAGCCAATCGACATTATACAGCCGTCTCTCACGCTCCAAGGGAGCTCTAGAATTAGTCTCTAAAGGAGTGTTATGTTGGGGGATAAAAGCACTGAAATATCCTCTTTTCAGGTCCATGTTTTCATATTCCCAGTTAAGCATCTTGATGACCTCCATATCAGTTTCGCCAACAGCACCGATCACCATCTGTGTTGTTTGGCCACCAGGAGGTTTTATCTTCTTGATCCAGCTCTGTCTTCGGATGATATCTATCTTGAAATCTTTGACTGATGTGATTTCTGCCAACCTCGATTTATTAGGCGCTTCAAGATTTATAGACAACCTGTCTGCATATTTAGAAGCCTGTTTGATGAGTTCCTTGCTAGTACCAGGCAGAACTTTGAAATGTACATAACCTGCAAACTTATATTTATCTCTTAGCAACTGGACTGTTTCAATCATCTTTTCTGTGGTCCTATCAGCATCACCTGCAATACCTGAGCTAAGGAATAAGCCTTCTACATAGTTTCTAACAAAGAGAGTCATGAAGACCTTGGTAAGTTCTTGGGGTTGAAAACTGGCTGTTTTCTTCTTGCAGTTTGAAGAATTCTGGCAATAGTTACAGTCATGTGAACAAACATTGGTCATAAGAGTCTTGAATAGGCTGACACACCTGCCGTCGGGGGTGAAGGTCTGGCAGAGGCCAGCCTGACTAGCAAGACCCAATCTATCTGTTGTTTTGACTTTATGCTTGGTAGAGGAACTGGAGCAGGTGTCAAACTTGCCGCCAGCACCGAGAATCTGAATCTTTTCAAGCACGTCCATAATAGATTTCCGGATTTTAGGCTTTAAATAGCTCACGCGAGATTGTCCAGTGGTAGTGCGCCAACACTACAAGGGACACCAGCAACACTAATTCCTACGTGTCCAGTGATAGTGCTATTATTTACTTCTCAATTAAGCAATAACTTTATATATGAATACCATTAAGAAAAACTTGATGGGAAAAAAGAGTGAGTTTGAAAAAAAGGAGAATGTGGAAAGGTTTTTTGAACTTCCAAAGAGAAGGCTTTCTGATGTCGAGAAACAGCTCATATTTGTGCTTATCGAGAAGAACAAGCTGCAAAGAGAGCGATCCATGGCCATCCTTAACAAGGGCTTCATGGCATTCATGATCTTCATTGTGATCGCATACTTGAGCCGGACTAGCAACATAATACCCGAACTATATGTTAATATTCTTTTCATATTCAGCATTGTTGTATTGGTGGTAGTAGTAATCACTTATCAGACCACCATGTCAAAAGAAGAGAAAGTCCTGGATAATCTATTGGACAGCTTTATAAAATAAAATGGCAACAGACAGAATTAAATCAGGAATACCCGGATTTGATAAAATCATAGGGGGAGGCTTAGTGCCAGGCTCATTGAACCTGTTGTCCGGCGGGACTGGAACAGGTAAGAGTCTTTTAAGCATGCAGTTCCTATACAATGGAGCAAAGCAACAGGGTGAAAAAGGCCTTTATATCTCTTTAGAAGAAACTGAGGATGAGTTAAAGAATGATATTAAAGGACTCGGATTTGATTTTTCTGAAGTTAGATCAAAAGTAAGATTCGCATATCTGCCTCCTTATGAAAATACAGCATCATTCTTAGATGTGCTTTCAGAGCAAATGGAAGAATTTAAGCCGACAAGACTGGTCATCGATTCACTAACAGCTCTGGCAATGCCATTTGAAGACCTCTATGAGATGAAAAAGGAGATCTACAAAATAAGGGAAATCCTAAAAGGCTACAACTGCACTACCATCTTGACCTCTGAGATAGCCAGCAACAATGCCATGAATAACGATCTTACAGGAGGATTTTCGAGATTTGGCGTAGAAGAGTTTCTCTGCGATGCAGTCATAGTCCTATATTATTCAGGTCTGGGCGGCGAGTCAGACAGGGCTGTTCGGGTCATAAAAGTAAGGAGAAGCGACCATGTCAAAGGTCCGGTGCCTCTTTCTTTAGCCAAGGGCGGCATGAAAGTCTTAAAATCCAAATTTTAATTTCATCCGGGGGAAAATTATTTATATTGGAATAGGTGAATCAATAATATGCTCTCTGCTTTTTTAAAAAAACTGCTTTTTGCCAGACAATTTCTGATGATAGATGGCAAGATAGAAGTTCTTGGGAAGAGACAGATCATGCTTCCAAGCGATGTGATTGCAGACCTGCAGAAGATGGAACCAGGCAAGGCTCATAAAATCATTAAGAACTCTATCAAGAAGGATGTTGAGGATTATGCCAGGAAAGTAGGAAGCGGGGAAGAAGGAATGCTAAGAAACATCTCATACATATTCGAGACTTTCGGCCTTGGAAAACTCACCATCATCGATCTTAAGAACAAGGAAAAAAAATGCCTGGTCAGGATACAGGATGCATCTCTAAAGGCAGCCAATGGCGGTGCCTTCCATGTTCTTCCAGCTGTACTATCGGGCACATTCTCATTCCTATTCCAAAAAGATGTCGAAGCAGAACTGACCAACAAAGGCAAGACCCTGCAGTATTTTGAGTACATAATCAAATAAATATATTTCAATAAAAGAGGTTAAGAGAATGGCTGGAAAATACATAACTATTGGACTCGGTACAAGTAAAGAAAAGGATTCTTACAAGGCTGCAAAAGAAGCAGCAAAAGAAGCTATTAAGAAATGCGAACGGATTCCGGGTTTTTCTATTGTTTATGTGAACTCAGCATGCGACCCAAAAAAAGTGCTCAAGGGTATCAATGAAATGCTCGGTAAAAATTGGGTGGGTGGATCAATGGACAAGATGTTCAATAATGAAACTGGTTATGATCCTGATTTGACTGTTTCTGTGCTTTGTATTTCATCAAAATACTTGCGTTTTAATACTGCAGTCTCAGAGAATTACAAGAAAAACACAAAACAAAAAGCGTTTTTAGCTGTTAAGAAAGCAGTTGAAACAATGGAAGGCGGAACCTATATTGATGCTTTAGTTCAATACTCAAGAACAAAAAATAAAAGTTATGGAAATATAATCAAGACCCCTCCATATTTTATTTTTACTATCCTAAGAAGCCAGATAAAAAAAGATGGAAAATATATTGGTGGTGAAGAAATCCCTTTCTTAGAAGGAATTCTTGAATATACAGGACCTAATGTTCCTATGTTTGGACTAGGTTCAGGCTATGATTTCGAAAAATTCATCAATCCAAAGATGAAAACTGCAAAGTCATTTCAGTTTGCCAATGGTAGGTTTTATACAGATTCAGGAATTGTTGTTTTTGTCATTTCCAATCTTTATTTTGAGATCAGTGTAGAGCATGGTTATTCATTCACAAAGGATTTTGTAATTGTAACAAAGCTAGATAAAACAGGACATAAAATACTAGAATTAAATGGAAAAGAACCTGTTAAGGAATATTGCAGGCTAGTTGGCGTGACAAAAGAAAAATTTCTAAAGAATCCAGAGGATTATAGTTTGACAAGACCCTTGGGCTTAGTTGGGCTTGACAACGAATCTTTTATCAAAGAAGCCTTCCCGACACCCAATGGTAGATTCCTATACTGTACGTATAAGCTGAAACCCAATACAATTATGAATATTCTTCAATGCAAAAAAGCAAAATTATATACATCAATGGTCGATACATTAGCAGAGTCCAGGAAAAATAATAAGAGAACACACAAAATCGTAATGGCTTTATTCTGCAATTGTTGTTCTAGAAGATTATTAATGGGAAAAACAGTAAAGAAGGCGACTATGCTTGTACAGACAAAACATAAAAGCATTCCATTCTTTGGCGCATATGCATTCTCTGAGATCGGCAGCACCAAGACAAGCAGCGCCCAGGTTCACGGAGAGACGGTCACATCATTAATCTTATATGATAAGCTATTGAGCGAAGACTAGATTTCTATCCAAAGACAAAATTTATATACTCAGAAGTATATGAAATGTTTTTAAGGAGGTTGAGTCAAAATGGCAAACAATAAGCGCATTTCTGTGGGTATTGGTACAAGCAAGGATAAGGATTCTTACAAGGCTGCAAAAGAAGCAGCCAAGCAAGCCATGACTGAGTGTGGCGATGTACCTACGTTCTCTATTGTCTATGTTGATTCCAGCTGTAATCCTAAAAAAGTGCTCAAAGGAATTAATGAAGTCCTTGGTAAGAATTGGGTGGGCTTATCAATCGACAAGATGTTCAACAGCAAGACAGACTACGATGCAGACCTCCAAGTATCGGTGCTAAGCATAAACTCCAAATACCTGCATTTCAGTACTGCTGTAGCTGAGAATTATCTAAAGAATCCAATCAAAAAAGGCTTTAATGCAATAAACTCTGCTATTGAAAGCGTCCATGGCGATACTTACATTGATTCTTATATCCAATTCACCAGGACCAAGAAGAATAACTATGGAAACATCATCAGGACGCCGCCTTATTTCATTTTCACCACAATGTCGAGTCAAACCAAGAAAAATGGCCAGTATTTGGGTGGTGAAGAAAGCAAGTTCATAGATGGTATCATGGAATGCACCGGCCCCCATGTACCTATATTTGGCTTGGGCGCAGGTTATGATTTTGAAAAGTTTTTAGATCAGAAAGTAAAGAATGCAGATTCATTCCAATTTGCCAATGGAAAACTCTATTACCAGGCAGGCATCATCGTCTTTGTTATCTCTAACCTTCATTTCGAGATCAGCGTTCAGCACGGCTATTCTACAACAAAAGATTATGTTGTAATAACTAAACTGGATAAAAAAGGATTTGAGATTTTGGAACTTAATGGCAGGGAGCCTGTTGCAGAATACTGCAGACTGATCAAGGCACCTAAAAAGGATTATCTAGAAAATCCTGAAAACTTTAGTCTAAAAAGACCTTTTGCTATTCCAGGATTCGAGGACACAAGTTATATTAAAGTCGCATTTCCAAATCCAGATGGCAAGACCCTGCACAGCACTCACAGATTACAAACAAATAGTGTGCTCAATATCTTAAAGTATAATAAAAAAACCCTTTTTAGTACAATGGCAGATATGCTTTCTGCAGCCAAGCTTGCTAATAAAAACAAGAAGAAAATTAGCATTTCTTTTTTCTGCAACTGCTGCTCCAGAAGATTATTGATGGAAGGAAAAGAGGAAAAAGCACTCAAGCTTGTCAAGGCTAAACATGGCGCAGTACCTCTGTTTGGCGCATATGCCTTTGCTGAGATCGGAAGCACCAAAACCAGCAGCGCCCAAGTCCACGGGGAAACAGTCACATCATTGATAATATATGACAAACTATTGAGTGAAGACTGATTCTATTAAAAACCACTCTCAAGTGACTATCTATAGAAATGTTTATAAACTAATCCGGTTTATCTAAGTACAATATTTAATGGCAAAGGTGGTTGAAAATGAATAAAGATTTAGCTGAATTGCTGTCCGATGCAGAAGAAGTTGAAAAAAAGGAAATTCATGATATCAATGAAGAGCCAGAGATATTAGTGGTTGACGATGACCAGATCATAAGAGACAGTATAGGCGTCATATTACCAGAATACAAGATTGAATATGCCATCAGCGGAGAAGAGGCCTTAAAAAAGCTTGATGATAACAAAGGTGTAATCATCATCGATGTCAGGATGCCTGGTATGGATGGAATCCAGCTGACCAAAGAGCTCCAGAAAAAAAGCCCTAATTCTATAAAGATCCTATACACTGCACATCCTGCAGACTATAAGACCAAGGAGATCCTTACATCTGAACACGGACTGTTCTCGTTTGTAGAAAAAGGCGATGATGCAATCTTAAAAAAAGAAGTCAAGCGTGCATATGACAAGTTCATTGAACTAAGACGAAAACGGTTCTTTGAATATGTGTCTGATCCGAATGAAAAAAACAATCTACTTGATTTTTCCATGCAATTCGATATAGATGATGACATTAAACGAGTGTTAGAAGATCACTCCATCGCAGACCTGGGAGAGGCTGTACGATATGCCTATGGCTGCAGCTATCCAGAAAACTCAGACTATATCCTTTTTGCAATGGAAATAAATAATCTTTTTGGATTGAAAGGTAAAAAAATATTGGATTTCTGTTCAGGCCCAGGAGACCTTTCATTGAATTTAGCAAAATATCAATCCTCTAGTGTCATAGGTGTTGACGGATCAAATTATATGATAGATTTTGCAAAGAATAAACACTCAGAAAAAAGTTTAAGCTTTGAAATATGCGATCTTTTAAATCTTGGGCAATCACTGGAAACCTTAAAAGATGCAGATCTCGTGGTCTGCCAAAACTCTATGCATCATTTTAAAGATGCAACATTGAAAGCATTCTTTAAATCTGGTCTTGACTGTCTGAAACCTGGCGGCTCCATGTATATATCTGATTACAGAAGAGAAGATATTGATGACAACTACTTAAGCCAAAGACTATTGGCAACCAACAAGCATGTTAGACAAGACCTGGTCAATACTATCCAAGCTTCATTGACACAAGAGGAATTATCTGAAGTCTTGGATCAATTCGGGGATACTATTGAATATTCAGTGACTCATCCTGATAAAGTTTTTTCATTCTTAAAACGACAGCCTGAATACAGAGAGATAGTATCAAAGGATCCGCATCCGCATTATCTGGATTATAAACTATCTCAAAGGATAAATATCACCAAGAAATAAGATGGAAAAACTAAACTCGCCCAAGTTCAGTGATTTTTGGTGGGATACTGCCAAACCAGAAGATAGAGATAAAGTAATTCTAAATGAACAAGTAATCCCAACAGTGCTCTTTGCTAAGGAAAATGTGCCTTTCTTCAAGGAGCATTACAAGCACCTATCCCAAGCAGATATCCAGAAGATATCCTCAATGGACGAGTTCGCGGACATGATCCCATATCTGACTAAGGAACACTTGTCAAAGAACAGCCAGTTTGCATTTGTGCCAGAGGTAAAAAGAGAGATAGATCCAAACCATGGCGAATTCTGGTCTTTTGGCACAGGTGGCAGTACTGGAAAGCCAATCAAGATATTCCACTCCATGGAAGACTGGCGGGGAATGTCAATAACTGCCAACAGGCATATAGAGTTTGACTTCTATATGGATCCCAAAACACCTGATATCGAATTCAAGAAAGGCAAGTTCAAATTCGAAGGCATTGAAGCAAGGAAGACTCCGATGGTGGGAATGAGAATTCTTGGAGCATATCACGGAGACCATATAACTAATCACATTTACGGCAACATGTTTCATAGACTGGGAGGCCAGATTTTTGGAAGACCCTCTGCAACAGCAGATATTGTAGATCTATATGATATGTCTCAAACATTCAAAGTAAATGGAATATTGGCACCCCCCGAAGGAGAATATCGTCAAAAAGGTTCCTTCCTTGTTGACATCTTAGAGCTTGATGCCAAAAACAGAAATCCCGAATGGGATTTAAGCCACAAACATAATCCAGATTTTAAGTTCGCTTACTGGTCAAGCATGCCAATCTCAGAAGGATTGCTGGATTATCTTAAAGATGATCTGCAGGTCCCTTATATCAAAGGCCATTTCGGAAGTACAGAAGTTTGTCCTACAGCAGCAACATGTTCTGCGAAGATGAGGAATTTCCATCTGACCCTGGGCCAATCGCTCGTGCTGATTAAGAGCCTGGAAAAACCAGGATTAGCCAAACCCAATGAATCAGGTTATACTCTAACTTCAAAGATTGCAGGAACAGACAAAAAAGGCAACAATGTGGTGCCCTCAGGAATGTACTTCATCAACTACATGACTGGAGATGGTGCAAAGCTTAGCAAGAATGGCCTTGAATGTAAATGCGGCAGAAATACACCTATATTATATGATATCAAGCGATTAGGATTTCACAAAGGCAAAGCCCTGCACGGCTGCCAGATAAACTAAGATGATACGACTCAAACAAATCCCAAGCTATGTCAACGGAGAATTCAGGAAGTCTCCTAAAGCGTTAAGGAGAATTCTCAATGATTACAATGGCAATCCAATGCTCGAAGTACATGATGTCAATGACTATGAACTGATGTCTGCAATTAAGAATGCTAACAAAGTCCAAAGAGAGTTAGGAAAGATACCTATGGCAAATGTACGTAGATTATTGGAAGACACCATGCATAATTATTTCCATAATAAAACTAAATATGAAACTATTGTAAAACTAAATGGAAGCCCAATTAATTTTGTTAGGGAGGGCATGGATTTTGTAAAAAATTGGTGTTTTTGCGCGGAGGGATTTTTGGGCAGAGCTTTAGAAAAAGGTAATATCACTTATCGAAACACTGCACCAATTGTAACAATTCTGCCCAGCAACTCAGAACAAGTCATGCTTTATGTTGTTGCTCAAAACCTATTGTCAAGGAACGCCACAATACTAAGACCCTCAAGCAAAGGGGCAGGCGCATATAACTCTAATGAATTTGTCCTAGCTCTCAACAAGACTATAGACAAGCTGAATCAAAAAGAATTATATCCATTAAAGAATGCAGTTTCAGTCATAAATACTCCTGCAGATAGTGGTTTTCTAGAAAAATTATGCGTTGATGGTTGGAACTACATCTTCTTTGGAGATGACAATACTGTGAAAAAAGTAGAGGCAGAGATAAGGGAAAACTGTACTCCAAGAAGGGTAATTGGTTATGGTACTGGTTTGAGCATTAGTGTTCTTCTTGATGATGCAGATGTTGATGAGATGAATATGAAATTGTTGATGGAGTCAATAACTGTCAACGCAGGAAATGAATGTGAATCAACTGATATAATATATGCGCATGAAGAGAAATATGATAAGCTTTTGGACAGATTGAATAAGGAAGCATTAAAATATCGATCAGGCGATCCTTTTGATGAGTCCAAAATCGGATTAGTGGATTCTGGAAACATTGATTTCATCAAAGGCGAGCTGGTCAAGAGAGGCAAGAGCGGATATCTTAATCTAAGTGTCGAAGGTGAAAGAGAGCTGCTGCATACCTCCATAATTCCTTTGAACAAATATGACACAACAATGGAATATCCCGGGCCAATAGTTGGTGTAAGATCATACTCAGACTTAGATGAACTTGAATCCTTGATCGACAGGGATCTAAAAGACAACCAGATGCAGAAGAACCTGGTCACATCTGTAATCTCAAAATCAAATAAGAAGATAGAAGAGGTCCGGCCATTATTGAAAACCTATATCGTGAAAAGCAACATACCGACACACGACTTCGACCTTCTAATACCGCACCAAGGCATCTATATTGTCAGGGAATTCTCAGATCCAGTCTACAACCAAAAATAGTTATTGTTTTAGGTAGAAAGTGAACTTGCTGCCTTCATCTTCTTTTGAATCGAACTCTATCACACCATCGTAAAGATCAACAATCCTCTTGACAATGCTCAGGCCCAGACCAGTACCCTCAACACCCTTGGTTGAAAACAATGGATCGAAAATCCTTTTTTGCTTATCTTGAGGGATACCACAGCCAGTATCTTCTACAATATATTTCAAGAATGTGTCACCATTAAATTTTTCAGATTCTAGAGTTAGGTCAATCTTTCTTGTTTCTGTGTCTCTTACAGCATAGATTGAATTCAAGACCGGGTTTGAGAGCACTGAATAAAGTTGGTCACGATCACCGATCATAGTATAATTTTCCTCAATGGCATGAACAAGATATGTTATGTCATATTGTTCTAATTGTGGTGAACAACTGTCAATTACAGAATTCAACAAGTCCCGCATATTAACAGGCGTAGTGCCTTTGACCTGTCTTTGCAATAATGAATAATCCTTGAACTGCTCTTTTATCCTTAAAGACCTTTCAACACCCATTTTGACTGTCTCAAGAACTTTCTCCAAAGGTTTCTTGTTCTTCTTATTGTTTTGGGAAGGATCAATAATATTTACTATCTCCATCAATCCAGGAATGATCTCTGAAGATATAACCTCATTTGGAACATTATAGTCCTTAGTCAGTTTCTTGATTACACTAGCGAATTGAGATATCTGGTCATAGATGACCTGGACCATGGATTTATCTCCTTTATAGTTCAAGACATGATCCAACAATTGATTTGCGCCGGTAAGGGCATTACCCAACTCATGTGCAATACCTCCTGATAGGATCTCTGAAGTCCTTAACTGTTCTGCCTTCTCAGCCGCAGAAACCTCTGCTTTGATGATCTGATCTTGAGCCGCCTTCAACTCATCGAGTGCATTTTCGGCACGCTCTTTCTCAGACTTATACTGATCGGTGCGTTTTTCAACCATCTCCTCCAAATGTTCTTTATGCTCAGTCAGTTCGGCTGTCAATTCCTTCTCCTTGTTAAGCAAGTTCTCAATCTGGAAGAATTGCTGCTGAGAATAATTCAATTGCTCTTCAAGTGCAAAACTGGTCTTTTTTAATTCTTTAAATTTTCCTATGGTCAAATCATAAAGGTTCTTGAAGAAGTTCTTGTTTTTCCAGGTGAATTCATATCGGCAATAAGGTGCTCCAATGATCACACCCTTTTCAAGCAATAATTTGTCTTCAAGTTCCACATCCTCAGTAATCAAATAGCCAGAAGGCTCATTGGTGTGGACTGATGCATCAAACATCTCATATTCACTACCAAATAACTTTGGCCTGTCTGATTTTTTAGTCAATCGAAAAGGAAGGTGTTTGGTAGTGACCATATCCTTCTTAAGCAGTACCTTTTCTCCGATCTTTTTATCATCAATAAATAGGTCAGTCCCTTGAGTATGGATATTGAGGCCTGTGCTCTGTGCAATCTTCTCAGGGGTATAGAAACATAATACTTCCTTATACTCTGCATTGGGAAGATTCCAAAGTTGCGGAATCGAGGCAATGATGCCCCTGTTCCACCAGCATTGTTCATAAGTCCAGATATTTTCTTTTCTGGGAATATAGTTTACAATTAAAGTTGCAGAACTGCCAGTCAGGTTATGTACTTCCATATCAAAGATGTTGTTAAAGTGCTTGTTATAATTGGGGATCTGAGAGAAAGCCACTCTCGGTCGGCCCACAAATCGAACTAAGTTTTCCAGCTTACCAATAGCCCTTAATTTAGAGGTCTTAATGCCAACATCAAATATCACACTAGGATGCTTGACATTCACAAACTCTTTATACCTGGTAAACAGGTCTAATACTGGCTGAGTTCCAGTCCAGGTATTTGGATCGTCAATATACTCTTTTGTGTAAAGCGCATAAACAGGATCCACAACTGAAGAGATGTCAGGATGCATATGTTCAAGAGCAGTTATAAAATTCTTTATATTGATAGATTTTACATCCTTTACTTCCTGATTTACACTCATTTTAAATCCTGTTACCTTTTAAATGTGATAAAAAGCATTGATATAAATACTTTTTCAATAATTGTATGTTTTTCCAATCAAACAGAAAACTATTTATATACTCAAAAAAAGGATTAGCTCTAAACGATGACTATATCTGTAGTTAGTTGTAAAAAGAGGGAAATAAAGAAAAAGATCTCAGAACTAATAAATTTTGTAGGCTGGGAGCCGAAAAAAAACTCTACAGTCTTACTAAAGCCAAATCTATGCGCCATCAAACCTAAAAATGAGTCTGAAATAACCGAGCCACTAATAATTGAAGCGATTATAAATTTCTTAAAAGGATTCAATTGCAAAATAATAATAGCAGAGACCAACAATCTTGGTCCTTCTGACAAATCTTATACATTTGATGATATTATCAGGAACTCAGGATACAGACGCTTTGAAAAATATGAAAATGTTACTATTGTAGATCTTGAAAAAGGCCCGATAATCAAAAAAAAGATCAGGGGTGTGACACTGGAGATTCCGGACCTGATGAATAGTGTTGACCATTATATTAACATTGCAAAGATAAAAACCCATTTTGTCACAGAAGTATCCCTCTGCCTAAAAAACCAGATGGGCATAGTACCTGAGCCTGAGAGAATGAGGTATCATAGAGAGGATCTGGACAAGAACATCGCCTATCTATCAACAGTTTTAAAGCCAGATCTCTGCATTGTGGACGGCATTGTGGGTATGGAAGGCAAAGGGCCGCACTGGGGCAAGAGCAAAAAAAGCAACATCTTAATAGCAGGCACCAACATAGTGGAAACAGACTCAATTACCAGCGCTTTAATAGGTATTGATCCAAGCACTGTAAAACACTTAAAACTTGCAAAAGACATAGGTGCCGGCAAATTCTATACCCAACATGCACTTATCAATAAATTCAAAACGCCTTATGAGCCTTCGAGCGAAGTAAGCTTCCACTTTGGCAAGCTGTTTGTCTATATGGAAAAAGGCAAACCCTGCAATTGCTGCGGCAGGGCAGTCGAATTCATTAAAAAGAGTGCAATGAAAAATCCAATCTATCTTGCCAAGCTTCTGAATAGGTACTTTTTTAAGAAGACAGCCATAATAATTGGAAAAGTAAATAAAGCCAACATCCCGGATGAATATCTTAAGAATGTTTATTGCATCGGTCATTGCACAAAGGAATTTGCAGAAAAAAACCACTATAAGCATTTGGACGAATGCCCTCCATCTGAAAAAGATGTGATTGAACTGTTTTTCAAAAAATGAAACACTCAAAATTCCTATTACACCTGCAAAATTCATATCTAAAAATAATTACAGGATTAATTCTTGGACTGTTTCTGTTTCTCGGATATATTGTAACTCTGTTTTATAAAACAAAAAATAAACATTATATCTGGAAGAAGCTTGGCAAACTATGTCTAACAATATCTTTTGCCTTTTGCTTTATCAAGGTCAAAACCCAGAATAAAGAACTCCTGCCAAAAGGGCCTTGCGTTATTGCAATGAATCATAGAAGCCTTAGCGATACCCTTTCACTGATCGCCACACTTGACAGGTATTTCTTTGTGATTACAGAACCCTTTGATGCTATCCCACATCCTTTTTTGCAGGCATGGGTCTCCAACCTGGGATATTTTCCGGTAATCAGGGATGAAAAGGACAAAAAGGCTTTCAAGGTCGGTATGGACAGGAAATATGTAGTCGAGGCATGTATTGAACGGGTAAAAAAAGGAGAAACCCTAGTCATATATCCTGAAGCACATCATGAAAGACACAAAGGCCTGCTCAAGTTCAAGACTGGTGCAGTCAGGATTGCCCTGGGAGCCGGAGTCCCACTGGTTCCAGGCGCTTTTACACAAACAGATAAGGTAATAACACCCAAAAAAAATAAATTACACCCTGGAACAATACATATACGTTTCGGAAATCCCTTGGATATTGAAAAACTCTGGGGTAAACATAAGGACAAAGCAGCTGTCAGGAAGATCACATCGCAGTTAAAAAAAGAGATAGACCTATTGGTCCATCATTGGAAATAGAAACAAAAGAAAAACTTTAGTTTTTCTAAAGCTTCGCTTTCCGAAAGATTTAAATGCAAGAATAATAAGAAACTTAATATCAAATGAAAACAAAACACGTATTTGTGCCTTTGCTGGATGTCGGCGAACTTCTGCCCTTTGTTGTGAAGGCAAAGGAAAGCCTGCAGGACAACCTCACAGAGCAGGACAGGGCCAAACAGGAATTGGTCAAGTTCATAACACATCTGGAGAAGCAGTACAAAGAAGGCATCTTCTACATGGGCATGGATATCATTGAGTCCAAGAGCTATGAGAGATTCATCTTTGAGAAAGAAGGCTTCTTTGAGATAATGACAGAGGCGCCGCTGGCAATGAATGCCCATTTCATCAAGGAGAAAACTGCCAAGAAGTTTAGTGCAGCACTGAAAAAAGCCATCAAAAAAAGCCTGCCTGATAATCCAATGGCTGAGATGCTGCTTAATTCTATAGAGGTCCAATGTGAGCAGGACCAGTCCCTTACATATGCAAAATGGGACACCATGAAAGATATCAAGAAAGGAACTGAGTAATAGTTAGTCATAGCTGAATTTCTTGTTGTAATCCTTATGATCGACAACATCAACCACAAGAGCTATTATCTCGATCTCATCATTGGTTAAGGAATAGAGCATCCTCCAGAAACAGGGCAATTCAACACGAAATAAATTTTTAGCTTTATACCTTAGCTTATATTCTTTGGGGATCAACCTTTTGGCTAACGGATTCCCATATCTAGGATTCTCCAATATCAAGTCCAGCTTATTAAGAAGGGCTGCAAGGATCATCCTTGCTTTCTTGGAGTTTTTTGCATGTTTAACCAAGGCATCATATGCTTGTGATGCTTCATCAGAAAACATTATTGAAGTGACCTATCGCATATCTTAGCCAGCATCAAATGGATTTATAAGAATTGCCTAACTTTTTACGGAATTTTTCTGGATCATACTTGACTCCTTTCCGTATAGCTTCTCTCATTTTGGGACTATCATTGACCAACCATGTTATACCCTTAACATTCATATATATTTTATTGCTCTTGTCCAGGTAATCCAGTATCTCTTTTAGAGTATTATGATTCACCTGCCTGGGCAATCTTCGTTTCAGTTCAGCGACAGTTATAACACTCTCATCCATGTTCTTAAGCACATCCTCAACCATCATAACTGTCTTCAGAGTGGGAGAGTGAACCTGTTTTTGCTTCATTGTTACACCTTTGTATCAGATTGGTACATATATGTAACAAATAGATATGAACATATATTTAAATTTTTCCATACAAGGCCCCTATACACATAAGAGCCTTAATAAGAAATAAGCATTCATGGTCACTTTACTTCGTTCGTTCTCAGGTTCGCAAAGAGGCTTGCGAACCATGGCCAGGCGAGGCGTTAATATACATTCCCGCAGGGCTAGATAAGGAGTGGGACTGAGCCAAAGGCGAACACTGAAAAATCTTTAAGATTTTTGGTGTCCCAAAAATACGCAAAGCATATTTTTAAGGATGTCGCACACGTCCTCAAGGGGCGTAACCCTTGGGCGGGTAGCACTCCTGAAAGGAGGGCGTCTGTGCCGTGGATGAATGCTTATTTATATCATTAAAAGAAATCTGGTTCTTAATTTTACATCATCAGAAGCTACCAGAACGGCTCAATCGCATTGCCTTTTCGAAGCAGCATTGGCCTGTGGCTTAATCTTAAACCATGAAAATCAGAACCATATGAGACCAATATGTTATTGTCCTTGGCATATTTCTTGAAAGGACCGTTGTTGCCGTTGTAGTTGGGCTGCACTTCAAGACCATCCAATCCATAACCTAACAGGACATCCATTTCTGACATGTCCTTGACATCCTTAAAAGCATGCGCCAGGAAAGCCTTGCCACCAGCGCCATGCACCAAGTCAATGGCCTCTTCAGGGCTCAACTCTTCAAGATAGTCAATATGCGACGCCGCAGCATTATCGCCAAAGTAATGCAGGAATATCTTTGCAGGATCATACATGCCCTGCCGCTCATGGATAAAATACCTGCAGCCAGGATCCCGAAGCATGGTCATGAACAGGTTGCCCTTGCCGAGCCGGGACTTTGGAAAATATCCTCTGACCATATCAAAGCTTATCGGAATGCCAATGCCAACCAGTTTCTCAATCCGCTTCTTGCAGGTGTCTTCCTGGATATCCCTTGAAAAAGATAGCGCATCCTGTAAATCAGTATTCTTAATATCAAAACCATAGCCGAGAATGTGGTAGTCTGGCGTGGATATCTCAACTCCTGTCATCACATTCAGGCCCCATTTATCTGCCTCTTCTTTTAGCTCGGGCCATGAATCTGTTATATCATGGTCTGATATGGCGATTGCATCCAATCCGATTGTAGCGGCTTCAACAACCAGGGCTTTGGGCGTATGAACCCCATCTGAGTAGATGGAATGAATGTGCAGATCGATGTGTTTTTTCATAATTAACCATTGGTCAAGGAAACATTTATATATTTCGTATATAATTTATATAAATTATATCAATAGAGAGTAAAAATGTCCTCAGAAATTCAATTAGAATTTCTGCATTTCTGGGACATTGTAAATCTTGGAGATTTCCAATGAAAAGAAAACTAATCAAACAGGCAAACCAAGCGATAACCATAACCCTGCCCATCCAATGGATAAGGGAGACCAGCCTAAAGGCGGGCGATGAGATAGATGTAGAGATCAATGAAAAAGACCTGATACTAAGGTCAGGCAAAAGAGCCAAGGGAGACTCAACAAAACTCAACATGATGGGATTCCACAGGCGGATGGCCTACACCTATGTAAACGCTGCATATGCAAAAGGCATTGATGAGATGAAGCTGGAATTTGACGGCGAGCTCTACAAGAACCTCAATACAAATATCGGCTATGCAGTCATCTCGCAGAAAGGGGATAAATATACAATAAGGGATATAAGCGGAACATCAATCGAGAATCTTGACACCATCTTTAAGCAGGTCTTCCAGATGATACTCAGGTTTTATGACTCTGCAATCGAGGACATATTCGGAGAGAACAAGGCCAGCATGGACAAGTTAAGGGAGCGGGACATGGAGATCAACAAGTTCGCGCTTTTTCTTGAAAGGTCGATAGTCAAGCATGCCTATGCAGACTCAACAGGCGGCAAGATACTTTTTGCCTATGCATTTGCACTTGAAAAGATCGGCGATGAGATCTTCAGGGCCTGGAGGACCAGTGTAAAATATGATGTGAAAAGAGACAAGCAGATAAAAGAACTCTTTCTATTGTCCCAAAAAGGATTGGAACTTGCCTTTGAAGTCTATTTCCAGAACAACCAAAAAAAGGTCTGGGAGCTGATAACGTATAAAAGCAAACTCAGGGAAAAGCAGCTTAAGATCCAAGACCTTGACGCAGCCAGCGCAAGATTCTCGATGCAGGCACTAAAGATTGTAGAAGAAGCCGCAGACCTGACTCACTTAGCACTTATGATGCATCTCTAGTCATCGACATCATCGACAGTGAACAACCTGCTGTCCTTGACCTCAAACAAGCCTATCCTGGCACCTGCATCCAGCCAGCCGTGCGCATAGTTGAGCGCTGCAAAGGCATTGACATAATCACCTTTTTCTCTGAAATGTCCTGCATCCTCGTAATATCTATTGGCCATGTCCAGAAAATCTTCTGCCTCATCAGGCATGTCTTTTCTTTTAGGGGCTGCTCTTGCCATCTCCAAGGCCTCGCCTGTTATCTTAAAGTATTTGTCAAGCTTGTCATCTGAAATCTCCAAAATTTTTTCGTCAGCCATTCTTATCAGAAATAGTTATGTATTTTAAAATGTATCTGAAGGAAGCAGGTTCTTCCTATTCAGACTGTAGTGTTTCTTGACAAACCAATGGTCTCTTGCTAATAACAATACTTCGGGTATCTTGATATCTTCAAAATGTACATCAAATTGGGATACTGCAATATCAATTATGGCATCAGGAGGTTCATAGTAGTTGAAATAATGGACCTGTCTAAGGGGTTTTCCGCTCTTGAAATAATCAGGTATATAGAATTCATCCCCCCAGATCCTGACCAGGAATCTGCTGCCATTCGCAACATAGATACTGCCAGGCTTGCAAAGTTTGTAGGGAAAGTTTTCATTTTCTTTGCTGAACTTGTCAAAACATTCAGTTAAGTCAGAATATAAATCCCGGAGTCCTTTTTCCTCTACAAAAGTGCGGACATCATTTTCAAGCTCTATCATCTGAAAGGGAAAGTGAAGAAGATATATAAATATTGTCCAATACACTACTTTAAAAGAGTGAAGATTATAAAGAAGATAACATCCACAATATAAGATAACCAGGGTCAAATAGAAAAGACAGTAGATCCAAGACAAACATAAAGTCAGATACTGCTAAAAATGCGTCTTGACGTATTCAAGGACAGCATCTTTTACTGCAGCTTCTTTTAGATCAGATGAGTCAAGATAGAAATGATAATGATGTTTTTGGTATGGATTAAGGCCGCGGTAATGCGTGCCATATCTCACTATGTCAGACTGCTTCCTTTCCCTGATGCTCTTCAGCACCTCTTCCTTAGAGCCGAACTCACCCTCATTTCTGTTGGCACCCTTAATTGAGATATCTTTCCATATCCTGTTGGCAGCCTCTTCATCAGAGACATCTATATATATGTTCAACAACTGCCTGTCAAGACCAAACTGGTCAATCGCCTTCTTCATGAAATAAAAGCTAAGCCTACCATCAACAACCATGTGCTCGTACTTCTTGGCATACTCCATCTGCATCATGTCAGCTTCAAGATCAGTCCAAGACTCTGTCTCGCCGATCTTGTTCAATTCAATAATGGACATGCCATGTTTGTCAGCAAGCGCCCTCCTAAAATCACCTGCCGAAAACCGCTCATGCTTATGGCCTGTATGCTTCTCAAACTCCTCTGATAGAAAATCACCCAGCTTGTTCTTACCAGAACCAGCCAATCCTGAAATAGTCACAATCATCAAACCACCCATAAGAAAAAAAAGGAATAAACTATATAAATCTTACTGCGAAAACACCAAAAAGAATAAATAAGAATTCTCACTCCCCAGGTCTAATGAAAGGAAAAAGATTTATCACTATGTTAGCAATCTTATTGACAACATCTAGTTTTGCACAGACCAAGCTTAAGCTCAACAAGAGTTCAGGCACAACTGTTGGTCAAAAGACTTATCTAAGCTATCGGGCAGCTAGAATCGGAGCATTGGAAATAGTTGCAGAGGCAGGAACAGATAATCTTGATATGAACAAGGCAAGTTATCTCGGAGAAGAAAACACACTTCGAAAGGCCAACAGCTACACTGCTTTTAAGCTCAAATACAATAAAAGTATTGGCAAAGTAAATGCAAGTGTAACATTCCAACCTTATAAGCTTACCTCAGGCATTGCAAGGAACCAAGCAGATTTAGATCAGCAAATGAATAATCTCTCAACTGCTTTAAGCACCACGTTCCTAAAAAAGTTCAGCCTGAGCGGCTCTGCAAGCATGAATACCGAATACCTGGGCAACATCGGCGGCAAGATAGGTTACAACACCAGCTTCGCTAATCTCAATGTTGGCCTGACCTCAAAAAATAGCCTCCTATTTGGAAGAAGACTGTACTATCAGACACAGGCAGAGATCCCATTAAAGAAAATCTACAATCTTATCGCCAACCTATTCAGATAAGATCATTCGTCTCTATTTTACCACAAAACCGAAAAACTTAAATACTAAATATGGTAAATATTTACCAAAAATGGGAAATCTTTTTAGATTAATATATTTTTTAGGAAAACACATGAATGATGATATACCAATCAGACAGCTTTCAATAGAATCAAGTGTACCAAATACTACAACACACAGACTTATCGAAGCAAATAAGGAATTATTCAGAATCAATCAGAAAGGAAACATCAAGCTTGTATCATTAAAGAAGGATGATAACATCACAAAAAACTATCTCATCCTAGCTGAACGGAAAATGACAGATTCCTTCTTAACAAAATACCCTGAATTCAAGTTAATTAAAAAGAATTTACCTGAGGGAGAATATACTTTAATAATTTTTGGATCAAGAGCAAATGAAACACACAGGAAGAAAAGTGATGTTGATATCTGCGCCGTAAATAAAGATGGAAAAAACAATATTAATTTTTCACAATTCGAGCACCTATATGATGTAAAAGTAAATCCCTTATTCTTTTCAAGAAAAGAATTCAAAGCCATGTTAAATGAAGAAGAACATAATCTTACAAATGAAATACTAAAAAAACATATAATACTGCACGGAGAAGAATATTTCTGGAACATTATCTGGAAGAATAAAAATGGAATTTAACAAAGAAACATATGAAAAAGAATTTAATAAACTCTTGAAAGAGTCAGAAGCACACAAGTTTTTCATAAGAGAAAGCAACGCCAGCTTTAAGATAAAAAAGTTTGTAAAAAAAGGAAATGATAGTTTTGATCTGGCAAGATCCATCAAAGAATCTGATGAGCCTGCAAGGGATTACTGGACCATCACTATCTGCTATTACTCCATGTTATATCTAGCAAAAGCTATAATTCTAACAAAAGGATATGAAACAGATGATCACTACTCAACACAAATCGCTCTCAGCCATCTTCTTGTGCCAGATGAGATTGAAAAAGAAGACTTAGAGCTTCTAGACCAAGCTCACAAGATATTTGAAGATGATTACATAGACTACTTCAAGGAAGCAAGAACTGAAAGCTCAGTGAGCAGATACAGTGCCACAAAAATATACACGCAAAGAAGAGTTGAAGAAATATACGAAAAAGCAAAAAAGTTTATTGCAAAGATTAACGAAATAATTGATTAACAATATGCATCTGAAGAATCTCCTAGAATGGAGGCTCATTAACAACTTTCTCTTCTTCAAAGTATAGGACATCAAACTCACTGACAGCAATCTCATCTGAAAGCTCCCTAACAAATTTCTGCACCATAAACTCCGACCTAAAATTTGCATCAAACTCAAGGTCATATTTCCCCATGGACTCAAATATATAGGTAACGTTAGGATGCTGTGACAATCTTGTAAGCAACTTATTCTTATCATCATAATTCGCAAGCCGTATCATGATCTTAAAATGATGATATCCAATCGTTTCATTCTCTATCATAGGAACAAAGCCAACGATTATACCTTTTGTCTTCAGGATTTCAAATCTTCGCCTTATTGTAGAAAAAGGCATCTTAAGAGTACTAGCCATATCTGATAACGAAACCCTGCCATCTTTTAGCAGAGCATTTATGATCTTTACGTCAAGCCCATCTATTTCAACCTTATCAAAATTTTGATGTGTTATATATAGACGTCTTTCAGCAGCCTTATTACTGCGTATATATTCTGGAGCTAGATGATAGAGCCGGGTGGTTGTGCTTATTATCCTGTCCTTCACAATACGTCCATGCTTATGCATCAACACATCATAAATTTTTGAGAACTCCGTATGGTCCTTTACAAGAAAATACATCAGCATGTCCCAATTGCCAGTCAACCTCACCACCCATCTGAACTGCTTTATTCCAGAGGCTGTCCTAAAAAAATCCTCTTTCTCCTCTTTTGTACACGTTCCAAACTGCAGCTGCAATCGATAAGTAACAAAGCCAAGGCATGCAAAATCTATTAACGGCGTCACCCTTCTTAACACACAGTTTTTTTCCAGGCGTTCAAGACGATAGCGAGCCATCTCTGTCGAGACACCAATCTTCCTGCCGAGCTCTCTAAACGACGCCCTGCCAGACTTAAAGAGCCCCAATAACAGCTTCTGATTTTTCTTATCAAGTTTCTGAATTTTATCCATAATATGTTTATATTTATAATAATATTTAAAGTTTTCGGTACAAACTTTTAAATATCAACAAGTACTTACATATAAGTAGTTAACATCAAAATATCGACTGAGAAGAAAACAGATCGGATATCCAAGGAAACCAGGATCCGATCTGGCTTTCTTGATATCACATTCATAATTTCTCGCCCGAGAAAATGAGGAAAAAACGGATCGGATTTTTGTCTGGCAAGAATCCGATCAACTCTTCCTCAAAAAAAGTTACTGAGGAACTAAAATCAAATCAACAATAATATTTAACGATACATCTGGAAGGAAACCCAGACGCATTCCAAAGAAAACACCCAGTCCATCCCTCGAACTAAAGGATGAAGGCCACAAATTATTCGATCGACGCGCAACTGTTAACAAGCAACGATATTTCAGCAATCAACGTTACGATCACTACACAACTGAAGGTAATCAAAAAGTTCTTTACATTGCCAGAGTATTTGACTTTGACATATGGTATGGGGATCAGGTATACGGGGATGCAAGCCTGACTAAATATCTTTTAAAACCAATAAAATCATTACATTATAAAAATAAGGATTTAAAGTTAAGTTTGAACATTGACGAGAATAAATTTTGGAAAAAACGTCTTTGGAGTGTAAAGGCAACAAGTTCAAGAGACAGCGTGTGGCGCACTGCACTGGCAGGCAAGTCTCATGGCCAGGACTATTTAGATTACCTTACAACAAGGTTACAAAGAAGGAATATAGATCCAAAAACAGTCCCTTTGGATGTAATCTTCGACCCGATCAACCAATATATCAGTCAAAATCACAAACAATTGATGAAAAGAAGTAAACAATAAAGGCGGTAAATATGTGCACAAGAAAACAACGAATGAAAGATGAACTAACATTGATCATAAAAGAAAACTTTCCAAAATGGAAGTTTAAAATTGAAGTCCATCAAAAAAATTATCCTTTGGATGTTCTTGAAAAGACTATCAAGAAAATCAACGAGAGCAACCTTGTCTATAACGAGCTTGCAGATTATGCGGCCAGAGGAAAGGCCCAACTTCAAAAAAAACAAAAAAATGAACCAGTAAGCGACATATTCCTTAATTCAAGGGCATATCTCATCCATATTGAAAACCAGGGAGTCACACCAGGCGGTCTTCTCATCTCCCACATCCAACCCTCAGCATATGGATGGAGAATGGATTTCTACAACGCTTACAATCACAAACCACTGTTCAGTGTAAAAGAACTAAACACAGATCCGTTCATAGTAGGCCAAGCAAAATAACTTTTTCTTTATTTCAGGCCATCAATCTTAGTCCTCAAACCTTTATAAACAATATTTCTTTTTTCTGGAGATAATGAGAACAATTTCTTCTCGATCATAACACTCGAAACAGTGAATATATAGTTCAGTTTAATAACACTATCTTTGAGCGCACCCTCTTTTTTAGTCAACCGAATTCCCTTCATGCCCAGATTGCTAGTAATACCTGCAACAACTACATTATCAAATTCCTCAAACAATATGAGGACAGGTCTCTTCTTGATCTCGAAAGTGTCTGTGAATTGGACCCTGGCCAGTACTACATCACCAGATTTAAGCGTCATCCCAAACCTCATCTTCCTTGTTATCCCATAATTCCTTCATCTTTGCGCTCTGCACCTTATGCAGGAATTCATCGTACTGGTTTCTTTCCTTTACAGCCTTAAACACTTTAATCATCTGTTCAATAAGTTCGTTATATGTCTGCCTAGGATATTGTCGAATCTCTTTTAGCGAATCGACAAGCGATTTCTCAAGCTGGATTGTTGTTGATGCCATTATATATCACCTATAGTCTGTATATAACAGCTTATATATAAAGATTCTTATTCTATCTTACCACCATCAACATTTGAGAAAATATCTTAATAAGTGTTTACCCAAAAAAATCAGAAGATCTCCGAAAATCTAAATATTTTTCTTTAGGCCACCAATCATTCAATCTTTACAACATCAAAAACCTCTGAAACTGAATTGAACATGGCTAAAACAGCACCAGCAGGCATCATATTCCTGATACTGCAGACCAGATAGTGGACGCCTGGCTGGGTTGGTTCACCATGCCAAAGGGCATACTTTATGTCAGTTTCTGAGAAATAGGCATGCTTATCTACATGATTGTGATAAATGATCTTTATGCTTTGGTTTTGCGTTTTAAGCTGGTTCTCCAGATCCCTGTGTTCCATTGGATCAATGATATATCCAGTGAGATTGGTTCGGGGGAACTGTACAGGAATCTCTGCGTGGAATTCATCCAGCACATTACGCATGCGATGTACTTTTGACAACAGCTCCTGCTGATCAGCCGGCCCGCTGATCAATCCGCACGCCTCCTCAGGATACGTATCGATGCCATGAGCATAACATTGTCTAAGAATGATCTTTTCTATCATAGATCACCTGGGCCCACCAAGCACATCATTCCAAAGCCTGTGCGTCTGTTTGGAGGCAAAATGCATGTTCAGGGCAAGATAGATGTCATTCTTTGCATAATCCATAGCATCCTGCTTCAAATCATACTTGGCTGGATGGCTCTTGATATTCTCTATATAGCCATTTAGGAAATCCTCTGCTTCAGACTTATCCTTTATGGTCCTAATCGCGTAGATGACAATGTCCTCCATCAGCTTACCAGACGCCTGGTCAGTCAACCGGGCCTCTAGCTGCAGAAACTTATTGCCGCCTTTATTCCTGATCCGATTCTCATTTTCAAGCCTTTCCTTTATCAGCTCAGTAATACCCAGCCAGCCAGCAGGAATCCCTTTTCCACTGCTCATAATGACATATTGTCAAAACTAATATAAAACACTTTTGGAGAATTTCCAAGGAGATAAATCATCTCTGCCAGGTAATCTCGCCCATCTTAAGATAGGGCTTTTGAGGATTCCTGGGTTTTTGGCACAATTCCACAACAGGATATTGCTTTTTCACTAAAGTTTCTGCACACTGCCGAGTCAACTCTTCTATTCCGTCAGCATATTTGTTCACAACTATCATCTGGTGCGGCCTGTGAGGATTATCAATGATCTGCTGCATTAAGAATGAACTCGAACAACCAACATGATACATCATACTGAAATCTCCCTGCCGCTGGTTAATCCAATCTGTCGTTGAGTTCCATGTATACTCTGCCAAGGCCTGCATCTGATCAGCGCTTACAATCTTTAAGCGAGACTCTCTTTTCGTCTCTTCAACCAAAACAGTCCTTTTATGGTTTTGATATATTCCTGGCTCGGTAAAATATAAACCACTGACCCAGGATTCAAGCTCTCGTCTCATCAGGTTAAAAGGTGACGCAGCATATATTATGTCGCGATAAGATACAGTTGTTTGCTGCTCAGCCCTCTGCACATATTTCGAATCATAACCAGGATCACTAAATGCTTTTTGCACCTCCTGATTGACCAAAGCCGCCAGTGCATGTGTAATTTTCTCAATGATTGGAAGTGTTTTTGTTGTATCTAATGTTTCCCTAACTAATGGTCTTTTATCCTCTGGGCCTGTTAGGCATCCAAGATGGCGACCCAGCATATAACCTACAGACTTGAGATGGCCATATAGATAGATATCCCCGCCTAAATTTTGTGTTTTTCCAACCTTCAACGGTTCTTCATAAAAATAATCACCCTGAAGAGTATTGATGCTCTCTTCCAGATGGCCGCATATGGCATCTTCGATCTTGCTTATTATTGTGCCTCTGAGCAGATCATCGATATCAATACCAATATAACTTTTATCTTGATTTTGTATATCCAGGACTCGTGATTCTTTATTTTCATCACACTCTTTTCGGATCTTTTCAATCTTTTTAATAATCATTTTGGCCTGCCTTGTAAAGTCCACATCTGAATCAATAGCTGCCCTGGATGGCATGTTATCCAGATGTTCTATATAGGCACGTCTCTGGAAGGCGATAGATATATGATATGGGCCTTTAGGCCTGTGGACAGGCATGTCAAGCAGTTCAACTACCTTATTGATTATTGGCTGGCAAACAAGGTCTTCAAGAACATATCCCAGAACAATGCCTTCTCTTTGATGGGTTGCCTTAAAATCAGGAGTAGGATAAGTGTCAACATAAAAATAAGGGCTATTCCTGTCCCCTGCAATTTGTTTTGCAAACTGTCCTGTTTTTTTCGCAAGCATTCTCAGCTCTTTTGGCGAGAACACTGTCAATGCCTTGTCGATCTGTTCCTGAAGCATTATAGCCTCCTGAGCAGGTCTTCCCTTGTATACTGGCCTGCAAACCTTAAGAACTCTTTCTTGCCATATTTCTCTATCAGGTTTTGTGAAAGATCAAAAGACTCTTTCCAGCTTTGCCTGATCTTGTTTCTCTTGCTGACAGGATTAACGATTTGGTAAGCAAATATTAATGGAACTGCTGCCAGCTTCAATGGCAGCCGGGATATACGCCCATCGATTATATCCTTGAACGAGGCTTTGGCAGTTTGTCGAATAATATTCAATAAAACCTTTACATCTGTAAATCTGGTTATGTCCTCTTCGGGCACTGCAGATCCGACATAACTGTCTATTATCGCCTCTGCATCCAGCTCTTCACGTTTGCGGGTGGTTGTGTATGATATTGCTTCTGTCCAGCCACGAATTTCAGGAGGTATTTTGTAGACGTTCCATTTGCCTGAATATTTCTTATAATTAGGGTTGTTGAAAAAATACGCGTGTATGGCTTCATGCTCTATAGCTTCAGCACTTGGAAAATACACAGACATATAGCCGATAAGACAGTTCTGCCTATGCATAAGTATGCCTTCCCTGCTCTTTTCCTTTTCATCGAAATCCCACATATCCTTGATCCAATCAGGCTCTTCATTCCTGGAGATGAGCCTGTAACTGACTGTATCCAGGATGACAGGGATGTAATAGCTGTCAATATTCTCAATGCCATAGCGCTCATAAATCTGTTCTCGTAAGATCTTTCTCTCTGGTATCCTGATGATATGCAGTGGATGTAGGTCAAACTTTCTCTCCCTGCCAATATTGCATTGAAAAGAACCCTCTAATTTCAATAGCTCTTTTTCAGGATTCTTCAATAATGCATCATAGAGCGGATTATCTTGCGGAGCCATGTGCTTGCAACCGGCTCACCGTTTATAAAGTTTCTGTTTTTTACCACTGAATAAGGGTAAACAAAATATAAACTATGATCTCAATATAAAGCCCGAAGCAGATACTAAAAAAAGAATCCCAAAGCACAATCCTATTGAAAAAATTTATATATCTTTTTTTAACTATATTCTTAAGATGACAATACGCTCAAAACTGATCATGACTGCTAGCCTATTGGCCATTGTCTGCAGCTGCAGCAGGGTAACCGAACCCCAACCAAGTATTGAAAAAGAGTTCAATACAATCGAACAGGGATATCATTGCGGCCACACCGAAAGGAAGAACTACGTGGTAAAGGATGAGGCTGCATGGAACACCCTCTGGGTAAAGGTGATTGACGGACGGCTGCCTATAGTGGGTCCTGCAGATGTAGATTTTCAAAAAGACATGCTGATAGGGGTCTTTATGGGAGAGCAGTCTTCAGGCGGCTATGAGATCAAAGTCAGTGAGATCTTAGAACGAAAAAACACACTGGATGTCTATGTTGCTGAAAAACAGCCAGGTCCAGGAGAAGGAACTACCACCGCACTCTCACAACCATATCACATCGTAAGGACAAAGACCACAGACAAGGACGTCAAGTTCAAGAACACACCCTGGTGATGACAAGAACTTCTATACCTGTCAAAATCAATTAAGAATCTACTTTTCTGAAAAACCAACTCACTTCAACAATCCTTTTCCCTTCAATATCCCCAGAATCAGTTCAACAACCTCCTCAACACTCTTCGAAGTCGTATCCAATACAAGATCATAGTGCTCTTTTTTCTTAGTATCTAACCCATAATATCTAAGATATCTCTCGCAGTCATTCTTGTTCCTTTGCCTTATCTCATGCAGCACATCCATCTGACTATGGAAAGTACCTTCATTCCTTTCAACACCAGAAGAGACAGACTTCCATATTCTTTTGGCAGCCTCAACCTCATCAACATCAAGATATATATGAAGAGATTTCTTGTCCAGATCAAACTCCTTAATAGCTTTCTTGACAAAATAGAAACCCAACCTTCCATCTATCACAAAATCATCATGCTGCTGTGTATGCTCAATGAACAGCTGATCAGCTGCCTTGTCAACCCAGTCCTCTGTTTTAGCAATCTCATTCTGTTCAACCAGAGTCATTCCATGCTTCTTGGCAAGCGCTCTTCTAAAGTCACCCACAGAATAACTCTCAAAACCTAATTTCAAAGCCAACGACTTCCCAACAGAACTCTTCCCAGAGCCTTCTGCCCCAGATATTGTAATTATCATTTACTTACGTAAGGTCAAACTATTTATAAGCTTTATCAAACAAGCAGCATCTTTACACAGAAATAGTAACATCATTTTAAATATTCAACACCCCAAACCAGATTATGTCTAAAGCACAGGTAGCTATGGAATACCTTATGATTACAGGTCTGATCTTTCTTATGCTTATTCCAACCATAATATTATTCCTAACGCAAAGCAGGAATTTTAACGAGGATATCACAGACTCGCAAGTACATAAGATACTAGAAACTGTTGTTGGAGCTGCAGATACTGTCTATTACCAGGGACCTCCTGCCCAGCAGCAATTGAGACTTTATATGCCAAAACAGGTTAACAACATCGCAATAGAGAACCAGACCATCACCTTCAACATAAGCAAGGGAACAGTAGAATATACAATGGACAAGACATCCAAAGCAAATCTCACAGGTTCATTATCTACTGAAGCAGGTCTGCACATCATCACAGTCACAGCACAGCTTGACAACGTGCTGATCCAGGAATCATGAAGAAAGGACAAGTAGCTATCGAATTCATGACATACATAGGAATAGCTATATTGCTCACAACCATGTCTCTGATGATCATTCTCGATTATTACAAAGACTACTCACTGGATCAAAAAGAGCTAGAATTAGAAACTTTTGGGAAAAACCTGCAAAGGGAGATTGGGCTTGCATCAGCTGTCAGTCCTGGTTATCAACGGGATATTGAAATACCTGATGAGATAACAACTGTATCATTCAACATCTCGAATGGAAATAACTATTTCCAACTGGAATATTCTAGAGGCGCACTTTACTACAGGATACCCAGGATCAATGGTACCCTATCCAAGGGAACCAATACATTAAGAAATATTGGTGGTGAGGTCTATGTCAGCTAAAGCCCAGGCGTGGACGACGGATTTCATCGTAGGTTTTCTGATATTCATGATAGCTATGATTCTGATAACAAAACTCATATTCAACACATTCCTTGATGACTCATTTGAAGTAGTTTATTCAGAAGGACAAGAATTATCAGAGCTTTTGATGACATCAGGATTTCCAAGGAACTGGACCAACAGCTCAGTCTTCACTCCAGGTATTGTTGACAGCTCAAGACTGAATCTTACCAAACTTGACGAATTCAGGAAGATTAGCTACGACAGGTCAAAAGGCCTATTGGGCATCAAATCCGACTATTTTTACTTTTTCACTAAGAATGACAGCATATTGAACATAAGCGGCGAACTGGGCCAAGGACATCCCGCAGCATCAATAACCAATAACTCAGTGAATATCACAGAGACATATAAGAACTTAATCAAGATTGAAAGGTTTGTTGTACATGATGCGACCATCGTGTCTATGATCCTATATGTTTGGGACTAAGATGAACAGGAAAGCACTATATTTCAGCATTGACGCATTCCTAGCTTCAGTGCTATTGATAACAGCAGCTTACATGATCTTCCAGTTTACTGACTCCAAACCAGATATCAGGCAGATAGACTATGTCTCAAAGGACATAACAAATGCAATAAGCGAGATAAAGATAAACGAACTCAACAATAGCTGGGTACAGGCACAAATATCCAACGGCAGCATATCAGATCCAAACGTTTCAATACTTGTACAAGTAGGAAACTACTGGGTGAATGGCAATTATGTCTACATCGACCGATTGTTAGATATAGTGGTTAACGACTCCCTTCCAGATCGTTTTGGATTCAGCTTCAAGATAGGTGATGAGACAGTATACAGCAAGAACATAACAAATGTCAACAACCTGGTCACTGCAAGGCGAATGATATCGGGAATTGCCCAAGGCCTTCCTACAACCGGATCCGCATCCTCAGCTTATCTTAGGAAGATCAGGAACAAACCGTTCTCATCCTACCTATATTTCGGGGGCTTTGTAGGCCAAGGCAATATCACAGGCTCAATTCGGGATATACCTGACGATGTAAACAGCTCATCCATCCAGGAACTCATACTGGAGCTAGATGTCGCATCTAACTTCACCTTGTACATCAATGGCGATCAATGCAACAGCGAATTTGAACCTGCTCATTTCAACATGAGCGCAGACAGATGGGATATAACAGGATGCAATAGCTCAATAATACCCGGGCAGAACAATTTTACTTTTGTCTTTGAAGGTATCAACAATTCATACATCGCAGGAGGATATGTTAAGCTCACTTATCATACAGAACAGATACAGGATGCTTCAACACCAGGAACCCTGCGCTATTATTTCCCCAGGATCGAGGGTATACCTAATCTCTATGATTCCTTTTACATTCCAGGAACCCTAAACAGCATGGGCATCTACCTGCATTACAACTCCAACTCAACAACATATATCACGATTGGTGAGAAGACAGCATATCAACATGTTGCCAATGGAACAGACATCGAAGCATATCTAAACAGCACCTATCTTCAACAAGCACCGCAGAACCTGGACTATGTCTTCCTGAGCAACAAGACCATCCCGATCAGGTTCGCATCATACAACTACACATCAGAGATTGTTACAGGAGGCAATGCAGATATCGTCTTAATAACAGACTTCTCAGGAAGCATGAAAAAGGCAGTCAGCGACAATACTGCTCTTGGAACAGGAGTGAAAGATTGTGATGAACTTTACGGATATGATGATGCCAGGAAGAGCCACCTGGCAAGATGCGTTGACAATGAACTAGTAGATATAGTCATGAATTATACAGGCAATCGTATTTGGCCTGTCTTTTTGCATTCAGACGAAATCGAATGGTACAATAATCCTTCTGATAAAGATGCAATCAAGAGCTATATTTCCAATTTCGGTCCCCAGGGAAAAGACCAGACCTGCCTTTCATGTGCAGTCAACAGAGCATATGATATCCTTGATTCATTCAGCAATTCATCAAGGGCAAAATTCATCGTGTTCATGACAGATGGCGTGCCTACTCACTGCGCAGAGGACAACTGTACCTCAGGCACATCTGATGACTACTTAACACCTGAAATCTGTGAAGGGTATTGCGATACCCAGGGAGGAGGGGGATCATGTGATTTTGAGGGCTGCAATGATAATGCCTGTGAAGAGGCAATCAACCACACCATCTTCAGCGTCCAAAGAGCTGTAGACGATCTCAATACAACAGTCTTCTCTGTAGGATTCGGCCTTATTTCAGAATGCTCAAGCGCAGTCGCCCTCTTAGAGCAGGTTGCAACTATTGGCAACGGCACATACATGAACAGCAGCAATACAACAAGACTAAAAGAGATCTATGAAGAGATAGCATACGACATCCTAACACGAATCAACCAATCAAGCCAGCTGATTAA
Organism: uncultured Methanosarcinales archaeon; assembly: GCA_964647565.1. Lineage (GTDB taxonomy): Archaea > Nanobdellota > Nanobdellia > Woesearchaeales > CAZYIM01 > CAZYIM01. The sequence goes on along the minus strand of CAZYIM010000002.1, from coordinate 61,728 downwards.
TGTCCAGGGAGATTACACACCTGCTATGCTCTATGACGACTCCTTTATCGAGTTCAACTATACGCCTATTGTAGATCCTCCTGAATCCGGAGAGATATCCCTTGTCTTCCAGACAAACACCTTTGACTCCTGCGACACCAACTTTGAGGTATTCGAAGGCCTTAGGGTTGTTGATGCTAAACTCACTTCATATTCTGGCTCCCATTGGACCAATACCTTGGTTGTAAACAACATCACAGTCTTCAACATGTCAGAATACCTAGTGCCCTATCCAAGACTAGGAGATCCCTTCTATGTCCAGATACCAGTCAACCTCTTGATCCATGGCATCAACAACATAACATTCAATACTGCAGACACGCCTGATAACATAACAGGTTGTTCAATGAACAACTCAGTCATATACACAGCACTTGCCAATTCCTCAACTGTGTTCACAGACGTCAAACCAACTGCCATTGGCTGTCATTGGAGGGTTGAATTCGAAGACGGAGATTTCCTCAACTTCACAATCCCACAAACTTACAGCGGAAGCGACAACTGTGAATACACAGCAGCAAGCATCAGCTACGATAGTGATGATGCATATGACTTTGCGGTATATTCCTTGATTAGCCAGTTTGACTATGATAATGATGGAAGACTGCTCATCAACATAAACCAGGCAGACTTAGAGGTTGTGGTTGTGGTTGTACCTGGTGTGCCATACCTTTGGGGGCCATCACTAACAGAGGTGAATGTATGGTATTAGGCAGCAAGAAAGGATTCATGTACACATTCATCGTCATACTTCTTATAGCTGTGCTTTTCTCAATCTACGCCTCTGAAAAGACCAAGTTTATAGGCAACAACAAAGAGGTAGTTGTATCAAGGGTTATGGCTATGAATGATTTTCTCGATGACTTTGACAGGGACCTGGATCGTGCTGTATTCATCGCTACCTTCAGGACATTTTTAGCTCTTGAAAACCATATCGTTGAGCAAGGAAGCTACCTGCCCAACCTCGAAAGCATGTTCACAGAGATAATCTATAACGGCACTATCAATGGAACATCTCAATCTATAATGGAAAATGCTAGTCTGGAGGAATACCTAAACAGGGTAAACCAAAACGCAAACAGACGGAACATGCAAACTGAGTTATCAGTAAGTTCGATCAACTTCACACAAGAAACCCCCTGGATTGTAAAGGTTGTCATCACCCTCGAAGTGAATCTCACAGATGCATCTAACAGTGCCAGATGGGATTTTATCCAAGACTACGATACGTTTGTCCCAATAGACAATCTATTTGATCCTCTCTATAGTGTAGGAACTCTCGGAAGATTAAAAAATCCAATAAGCCAATTCAACACAACTGACTTTGTAGATAATGTCACTAAGGACTCAAGCAACCTGCAGCTATTCCAGAATCAATCCTACTATAAGAGCTCAGATAAGGCACCTAGTTTCATTATGCGATTCTCAGGCAACTTCTCAGATAATCCGAACGGTATTGAGAGCTTTGTGGATCTTGATCTGCTCCAAAGCCAGGACATTGACATCGACACAGAACTGAGTGTTGTAGACTACCTATACTTCGGCAACACCACTACCAACCTCAACTGCGAAATAGACACCATGCCAGACTGGTTCAAGATAGATGACGCACATATAAATGATTACGAGATCAACCAACTGAACTACACAAGTTGTTGAAGACAAGTTCTAGTATCATAAAATAAGCATTCATGGTCACTTCACTTCGTTCGTTCTCGGGTTCGCAAAGAGGCTTGCGAACCATGGCCGGGCGAGCCGACAATATGCATTCCCGAAGGGCTAGTTAAAGAGTGGGACTGAGCCAAAGGCGAAAGCCGCACACGTCCTCAAGGGGCGTAACCCTTGGGAGGGTAGGACTTTCGCAGAAAGTCCATCTGTGCCAGAGATGAATACTTATTTTCTATCTTTAATGCAGCATCATCAAATAGAAATCTTTTTATACTGCTCATTCTTCAGAATAACTATGGATAAGATTGAAACGGGTGTGGACAGGCTTGTTGCTCTGGTAGCCAAGGAAAAGAAGCTTGAACTCAATGTAGCTGCTAAAGAGCTAAACGTCAGCCCAATGGTAGTCCAGGAATGGGCTAACTTTCTTGAAGAACAGGGTCTGATAAGCATCGAATACTCTCTTTCAAAGGTTTTCCTGGTTGAAAGAAGGTTGAGCAAGAAAGAGATAGCAGTAAAACAGACAGAGTACTCATCCAAAAAAGATGCATTTATCAGGAAAGTAGAATCTGCAATCAGGGTTTTAGACAGCGAGACTGAATCATTTAATACAATCAAGGATGAGTTCAAGAACCTGCAGTCAAGAATGGGCCCTGAAATCTCAGACATGAAAGATGATCTTAAGAAAATCCATGAATATCAGGATGCTCAGAAGAATCTCAGGACAGAGATTGAGAACCAGAAGAAAGAATATGAAGATCTCGTTGAAAAAGCAGCACTATAGATAAAGGAACATGAGCAGAAGTACGCATCCATGATTTCAGACATCAAGATTGAAAGGGAAAACATCTCCAAGGAAACTGACGAGATCAAGAAATTGCTTTCTGACGAGGACAAGGTCAAATCAAGAATCAATAAACTTGTGGAAGAGCTCGAACTAATTGAGGATAAGATAGCTGAAGAAGAAAAAGACGTAGATCTCTCAAAAGTCAGAATGGATGAGTTGAAAAATCTGGCGGAAAGGATTGAGACCGATCTTAGCAACAAAAAGAGCTTCCTAAACCCCTTGATTGAGAAAAGTGCACAACACAAGAAAAAAATTGAGGAACTCCAGAAAAGTATGCTCAAGAATATCAGCAAAAAAAAGGAATCTGTTGAGAAATACACAGAGGAAAGCAAACACATCATAAAGAACTTTGAGAAGTTCCTGAACTATAAGACCAATATCGAGAAAAAACTTGATGACATAGATGATCTGAGGCTAAACCTGGAGAAGGAATTCAAAGAATTAATAGAGAGTGCAAAGGGATTCAATATCATTTCTAAATCCGCAACAATCAACAAGCAGATGTCTGATCTCAAGACACACATGGATTCTCTGGAAAAGAAAAAGACTTTTTTAAGAAAGAAAATCTTTGACTTATTGAGTTTTCTTAAAGACTAACTAATTTCTTACGCAATATTTAAATAGTCAAGCATGAATTATCTAGAAGAAGGGATTGGCACATTTAAAAAAAGAGGTGTATTTTGTTGAAAAGCCGTAAAAAAAAGGTATCTAAAGACAGTTCTAAGACTCAAATCATTAATAAAAAGCCCGCAATAGTACCTAAGGTTAAATCCCGGGAAAAAATCCTGGACAGTTATGATTATGATGCAGGAGATATTCCTATCCATGTCAAGATCTCGATGAAAAAAGGGGAGTTTGTGCCTATCTATGAAGTTAATATCTCCAAATTAAGCACAACAACAGAGTTTATCCTTGAAAAGATACGCCAGGAACTTATCAAGAAATCCAAGCTTGAGATGATAGACCTGACCACTGTGAAGAAAAAGGATGTAGTGGAGGAAAGATTCAAGGAGACTATTGCTGTACTTATACGAAAGTACTTCCCCGACGAGGATGAAAAGACCAAGGGTTTTCTGACCAGTTATCTGGTTGAGAAAAGCCTGGGACTTGGAAGCATAGAGATCCTGAATGCTGATGTGAATCTTGAGGAGATAGTCATCAATGGCGTGGATGAGCCTATCTGGGTATACCATAAGAATTTCGGTTGGGTGAAAACCAATGTCAACATCCTAAATGAAGACCAGACCCGGCATTATGCAAGTATTGTTGCCAGGAGAGTAGGAAGGCAGATCACTGTGCTCCAGCCCCTGCTTGACGCCCACCTTGCTGAGGGAGACAGAGTGAATGCAACTATCATGCCGATCTCAACAGCAGGCAACACATTCACCATCAGAAAATTCTCAAGAGACCCCTGGACCATCACCCGTTTCTTGAAAGCAGGATCTATCTCATTTGCCGCAGCAGCCTTAATTTGGATGGCAATACAGTATGAGATGAGTATCCTAATCGCAGGAGGAACTGCATCTGGAAAGACTTCCATGCTCAATGTATTGACCAACTTTTTCCCGCCTAACCAAAGAATCATCTCAATAGAGGACACAAGAGAGATAACCCTACCAAAGTTTCTGCATTGGGTGCCCATGACCACCCGTCTGCCAAATCCTGAAGGCAGGGGCGAGATCACCATGGGAGACCTGCTGGTAAACTCACTAAGAATGAGGCCTGACCGAATCATTGTTGGAGAAGTCAGGAGGAAAAGGGAATCTGAAACCTTGTTCGAGGCTATCCACACAGGCCATTCAGTCTACGCAACCATCCACGCCAATACTGCTGATGAGACAATAAAACGACTGACCAATCCTCCTATTGATGTTCCTGAGATCCTGGTACCTGCAATCTCCTTAATCATCGTACAGTTCAGAAACAGAAGAACTGGCACAAGGAGAACCTTCCAGGTAGCTGAGGTGCTTGCAGACGCTAAAGTAAATGTACTTATGCAGTATAATGCAAAACAGGATAAACTGGTCAAGCTCTTTCCATCTATGAACCTGTACAAGAACCTTTCTTTATACACAGGATATTCTGTCAAAGAGATTGATTCACACATCAAGGATAAGGAACAAATTCTAAGATATCTCGTGAACCAAAATATTGAAAATGTTGATGCTGTTGGAAGAATCATGGCAGAATACTACACAGACAGGGAAAATCTGATGGAATATGTGAAAAACAACAAACCCTTTGATTTTTAAAATGCTGCTCTATAAAAATATTGCCAGGAAGATTCCAGGATTAGCCCTGAAACTTGAACAGGCAAGGCTGCCATATACACCTGAACAATATGTCAGAAGAACCTTTATGAGCTCCCTTTTTCTTTCAGTAGGACTGCTTATCATCTTCTTCACATTCTTAAAGTCTATAGGGGTGATCTTCTTCGTGCCCATAGTCTTCTTTATAGCATTCATGTACTTCCTTAGGTATGCAGATGTTAAGATAGATAAGATCAATATGCAGATTGACCAGGAGTTGGTCTTTGCAGGCAGATTCCTTATAATCGAGCTGGAATCAGGAGTACCGCTATACCAGGTATTCAAGAACCTGGCCAAGAACTATGATATTGTCGGCCCATATTTCAATGAGGTAGTACAGAAGGTTGATCTTGGAACACCTCTTGAAGATGCATTGAATGAGATGATCACAACCACATCTTCAACCAACTTCAGAAAGATCTTGTGGCAGATCCTCAACTCCATGAGAACTGGCGCCAATGTTGCAAACTCTTTAAACACAGTCATTTCACAGGTTATCAGACAGCAGCAGATCGCTGTCAAGGAATATGGAAGAAAACTTAACCCATTAGCTATGTTCTACATGATGATCGCAGTCATTGTTCCCTCATTAGGCACAGCCTTTATGGTTGTCATGTCCCTCTTTATCGGAATTAAGATATCCCTTACAGTATTACTGTTATTTGCAGGATTCCTGGGCTTTGTGCAGTTCATGTTCCTCTCGATAATCAAGTCATCAAGACCTCCTATGGAAATGTAAAAAATGACAAAAGACATCAAAGACATGCTGGATGATTATGATAAAATTATGGGTGAAGATAATGTGCAGGCGGTTACAGAAAAGAAGAGCCCTGCTAAACCTCAGAAACAAAAAGTTCCAAAGACAGATACAAAAACTCCAGAACCAAAAAAGACAAGACCTTCCTTTAATATAAAAGAACATTTAAGCACATTATTCTCTAAAATCCGCCCTTCCAGACCAAGTTTTAGATTAAAGAAGCTAAAACTAAGCCAACCAGAACAAAAAGAAGAGAAACCACTCGAAACAAAAACTCCCACCATAAAAGAAAAAAAGCATGAAAAGCATCACCTCCCCTTGAAAAAACCAGTAAACCTGTTTGAACGGCTTTTGCATAAGGAGCAGCTTATTTTCAAAAACTATGCTGAGAAAGCAGGTCTCAGACATTTAAACGAGCAGTCTATGCAAAGATTGATTTTCAGGATATCAGTAACAATATGCTTAATCATATCTATAGTTTCCCTGATAAGTTCTGCCATCTCCCACAATTCGGTAATGAAGCTACTGATATTCATCGGACTCCTTTGGACTCTGGTCTTTGCATTAATCTTTTTAGTGGGATGGGGCTTGTTTTATTTATTTGTTGATATCAGAGTCAGAACTATATTAAGAAAGAACAAATCGTATAAAATAGAAAAAGCTGTAAAGTCCAAAGATGAGCTCAAACACCAAAAAAAGTCTGTGAAAAAGAAGATTGTCAAAGAATATTTCCAAAAGGCAGGTCTTACTCAAACAGATGAAACCTCCCTTAAGGCCAAGACATTCAAGATCGCACTCATACTTTGCCTTGCAGCAACAGCGTTCTTCCTAGTCATTTTCGGACTAAATAACACTAATGTTCTAAAGGTATTGTTGTTTATTGTTATTTTATGGACCTTTGTATTTGTGTTTTTACTGCTCATTACATGGTTATTTATTTATGTAGTTGTAGACCTTCGTATATTCCACAGAAGACTGCAGGTTGAAGATGTGCTGCCAGATTTCCTCCAGCTAACATCTGCAAATATCAGCGCAGGCATGACCATTGAAAAGGCAATGTGGGCGGCTGTAAGGCCTCGATTTGGCATACTGGCCCTTGAGATACAAGAGGTGGCCAAAGCCACTATTGCAGGAGAGAACCTGCAGAATGCACTACGTAATTTTGCTAATAAGTTTGATTCAAAGGTTTTAAAACGATCTATCAACATATTATTAGAGGGTCTGGAAGCAGGAGGAGAGCTTGCTGAGCTCCTTTCAAAGATCGCGACAGACATCCAAGAAACCAGGTTGCTAAAAAAGGAGATGGCTGCCAATGTCACCACTTATGTAATCTTCATTGGTTTTGCAACTATTGTAGGTGCGCCTGTCTTATTAGGCCTTGCAACCCAATTGGTAGCTATCATAACCCAGATTGTCGGTGGTATTGATATGAGTACATTACCCACGAGCGGTAGCCTGATCAGCCTGAACATGTCAGGAGATTCTATAAGTATACAATCATTGACCATATTTGCTATTGTTTCACTGACAATAACCTCATTTTTCTCTTCCTGCATAATCGCTACAATCAAGAAGGGCAATATCAAGCAGGGCATCAAATTTATCCCTGTTTTCATAATTGTCACTGTCCTTCTATACTTTGTCTCAAATGCCTTAATTGGAGGCCTATTGAGTGTTTTCCTATGAGTAAGAGACAAATCTTAGATTTCTCACAAAAAAACCGTTCCTCGAAGTTAATTTTTTAAAAAATTGAACCTGAGAGACGTAGCGCAGCAGAGTCTGCCAAGTTTCGACTTTCATTATATAAAAACCGAAAGCTTTATATATTAAAGGCAACTAATATATAAAAAAGTATATTAATAATAAAAAAATAAAAGAGGTGTAAGTATGAGAAAAGGTCAAGCCGCAATGGAATTTCTTATGACCTATGGATGGGCTATTCTAGTAGTATTAGCAGCCATAGGCGCTCTGGCTTATTTCGGAGTATTAGATACGGCAAGCCTGCTTCCAGAAAGATGTGCATTTCCTTCTGGAATGGACTGCGTAGGTAAGGCATCTGTAGCAGCAGACTCAAACACAGTATCAGTTGTATTAACCAACAACAACGGTGCCTCAATAAACATAACAGGCTATGAAGATGTGACTGGTGACGACTGTACAACAAGCGGAATCGCTGCATGTGCTGGCGCAGGCTGTACATTAGCTGCTGTACCTGTAACAATTGCCAACAATGAAAAAGTAACAATACGTTTTAACTGTTCTAACGGCATTACAGCAGGAAGATTCAAGGGAGAGATGCAGGTTTTATATAAGAATCTTGAAAACGGATTACCCAACAAAGCCCTTGGAAGCATTGCAGGAAAAGCATCGTAAATCTTTTCCTTTTTTTATTTTTTTTATTTTTCATTCATAACATATACTTGTTCTATACCCACAAAATTTATAAAAAGAATAATAAAATTATTTTGCTATGAAGAAGATCCTTGTTGGCGGCCAAGCTGTAATTGAGGGAGTTATGATGAAAAGCCCTAATTACATTGCAACATCTGTTAGAAAACCCAATGGCAAAATCATTACAACAGTAAAAAAACATGTTTCCTGGACCAAAAAACCAGTGCTCAAATGGCCATTCATAAGAGGTGTGGTCTCAATGATCGAGATGCTCTCCACAGGCTTAAAATCACTTACCTGGTCAAGCAACCAGGCTTTAGACGAATCAGATGATAAATTCTCAACATGGGAGCTCGTAATATCATTAGCGCTTGCAGTACTTTTTGCTTTGGTCATGTTTAAGCTATTGCCCCTAGGTATTGCCGAACTCTTTAAAAAAGGGTTAGGAGTGAACAATCTCCTATACAATCTGATTGATGGCATCATAAAAGCTACCATCTTCGTACTTTACCTAGCCATAATCTCCAAACTTAAAGATATGAAACGCATATTTGCATATCATGGAGCAGAACATAAGACAATCCATTGTTTTGAAACAGGTAAAGAGCTCAATGTGAAAAACGTAAAGAAATATTCTACAGCACACACAAGGTGCGGAACAACCTTTATCTTAAGCGTATTGGTCTTGAGCATAATCATCTATATCTTCATCCCATTCACAGTCAGCTTTTGGCAGAAATATCTGCTCAGAATCCTATTATTGCCTGTAATCATGGGAGTCTCGTACGAATTCATGAAGCTAACAAGTAAATTTCACCATTTTCTGCTCTTCAGGATAATAGCAGCACCAGGGCTCTGGCTACAGAGTTTAACAACCAATCCGCCAGATGATAAGCAAATAGAAGTTGCACTAACATCATTGAAAGCTGTCCTAAAGAAAGAAAAGATCTTATAGTTAATCGTTCTTAGCTTCTTTGATCATTCTCTTGGCGGTTTCGCGTGAAATAAATGTTTCTGGACTCCAGTCATCAACTTTTTCTTGAAATGCATTAAATACATCTTTTTTAACAGTCTGCTTCAGGCTACCAATCACAATCTTAATAGTATGCATCATGTTCTTAATATCTGAGTTCAGATTGGCAATTTCCCCACGAATCCTGTTAAGTTTAGCAGATGTATTTTCATAATGCTCCAAAAGTCGTTCATCCCTGCTTGCCATCTCATTCTCAATGGTCAAAGAATCTGCTTCCAAAACAGAGATTCTTCCCTCTATCCTATCAAAATAAATCTGAAGATCAGTAAGAACAGGCCCTTTCATAATTAAGAAATAGAGTTACCATTATATAAATTTTATTAAAGTTCACAATAATAAAAACAAAAGATTTTTATAGGTGATAATATAAATTCATTCTAATTCTTAATTATAAAGAAAAAAAGGGGGAGTGACGATGGTTGACGAGGGTATTTTGCCACCTACGCCACCACAAATAAGTGCGGGTGAATCATTAGGTGAACAATTAAAGAAAAAAGAAGAGGACAAAAAAAGTATATTTTCTAAGCTTTTTAGTAAAAAAGAGAAGAAAAGCGAAGCGGTTTCTAAGGCTGAGAAGGATATAGGACCACCAATAGATCCTGACTTGGCAGAACTTAGAGCAAAACTTGACATCCCCATAGAGGAAGAGAGCAAACAGCCTAAAGAACCGATAGATGATTCTATCCTTGATTCAATAGCAGACGAACCTAAGGACCCCTCAAAGGATACTGTATTGCCAGATTCAATGGATGATGTATTCACTGGTTTTGACGAATTCAGGAGACTGCCTGATAAGGATCAGGATTTTAAGCCTGAAGAAGAAAAATCTGATGTTCCAGATACTAAAGAACCTCCTTTACCAGAAGAACCAGCTCCTATGGCAGAGGATATAGATTTCTCTGAACCTGCAGATGATTTCAGCCAACAGTCAATTGCGCAAGCTAAACCTATTGAAAAGAAAAAAGAGGTCAAAAAAGCTAAAACAAAAACCAAAGGAAAGAAAAAAACCTCAAAAAAGAATGTTTGGATTGAAGCAGATACGACCTCATCCAATAAAGATAGTGGGTGGGCTGATTTTAATCATAAGGAAGAAGTAAAGGTGGCAGAAGAAAAGGAAAAAGCTCCAGAAGAACATTTTGATGACTTGGAAAAAGAGAAATCCGACCTGCAAAATGAACTTTTTGATGCTACAGGAGAAACAATCAGTGAACCCCCAGAACCTCAATCCAATATGCCTATGCCTCCTCCGCCTCCACCACCAGAACCTGAGAAAAAAGGTGTATTACACAAACTCAAAAAGGCAATAAAACCTAAAAAAATTGATTTGCCTCCACCACCAATTAAAGAACACGAGATACCTGAACCTCCTAAACCTGATGTAGCTGTCCAGGATCTTATTCCTAAGGATTATTCTGAGGATATAAAAAAGGTCTTAAACGAATCATACGATATGCCTTTTGATCCTAATGTCGAAAGGGATCTGGAGGTTGCATTAGATGATATCCAGAAGCTCAAAAGGGAGTTGGCCAAGAAAAAGAGAGCTCTTACTCAAGGTGAGAACAAGCTGGCTCTTGAGAGGAAAAAATTCGATAATGTCGTCAATAAGAATGTTAGAGCCAAATATGCGAAAAAGAATAAGGAACTCAATGCAAGATACAATAAAAAATTCAAGGAACTTACACTTCGATTCAATAAGAAGATGAAGGAACTGGTCAAGAGGAATAAGAGGTTAAACATAACAATAAATGAAAAGGTTAAGAAGGAACTCGCTATAAAATTGGCCAATCAAAAAGAGCTACTTGCCAGGAAAACTGCGCTCAGGGACAAGAAGATCGCTGAGTATGATCAACTAAAGGCACAATATGATGAAGAGCTAGCCACCTTCAATAAAGACAAAAAGGCTGCAAGCAAACTACTCAAACAGGCTGAAACCATAAAGGCCATGAAAGAAGAGGCAGATAAATTAAAGCTTGTTTGTGACCAAAAGGTGAAGGAAGCAGGTAGGAAGAAGGCAGAATTCACCAGATTGTCAAAAAAGCTATCACTTAGACTTGAAGCTGAGCGTGCCCTTGAAAAAGAGGTCAAGCATGATGAAAAGATGCTCTCAAAGGTAGGTACTGAAGTAATGGATCTGGAAACTGATGTAAAAAGAAGATATGTTCTCTTAAAGGAAAGGGAGAAAGCGCTTGAGAAACAGGCTAAACAACTATTGATCGATCAACATAAGCTCGAGAGAGATGAGAATAAGTACGAAGAAAAGCTTACGAAATTTGAAGAAAGGAAGAAACAAGTAAGCCACGACTACGCGGAATCTAAGAGAATAGCCAGGAAAATGGCATCTGCAGAGAAAAAACTAGAGAAGAAGAAAGAGGCTATTGAGGAAAAGGGTTTCGAAGTTTATCTCAATGAAAAGCTCAAACAACTTAGCCCTCATAAGGATGTTCCTCTTGACAAGGCTCACCTGCCCAAGGACAAGCATTCCAAGTTTGAGGAGATGGTCCGGCTTTGTAGAGACCTGCTTGAAAACGGCAAGATCGAGGATGCAAAGGCCATGTATTTGGATATGAAACAGCTCTTTGTGATCAGCGAGCTCGAAGGTGCTGAAAAGGCTAACATATACAATGCCATTCGAGAACTCTATGATGATATCAATTTAGCTATAATTGCAAAAGGATTAGCATAAGAAATTAAAAAAAAAATAAAAAAAGTCTATTTTGCTTCTCCGGTTGCTTTGCCGATCTGGATAACCACTAAAACAGCGATTATAGTAACAACAACAGCATAGATAAGCATTCCAAGAATTGTATCTGCTGTGCCGAATAGCTCAATAAAGATAGCCTTTATCGCACCATTCCAAGCCAGAGCAGCAACAAGTCCAAACGCAGCTGTTAAAAGAGCTGCAAGCTTTTCTAGAACTTCTTTTTTCATATAATATCACCCCTCAAAATGTTAAAATAACGAGATAAATATTATTTAAAAATGTTTTCCTAATGGGGCTCTGTCCAGAATGCTTACGCAGAGAATTTTCCCGCGCTTTGCACTCCTCATGTTATCGACTGCAAACCGATTCTATTTTAATCAGATCCTGAACACTTGACTACGCTAGGCGGGATAAATCCCCTGTTCAGAACAGAGTCCCTAATGGAGAATTACTATAATATGCCTAGTTTCTTGAACCAAAATGCCCAAATAGGCTCCAGATTTAGCTTCAAAAGCTCGTCTTTGGAATACCAATCAATTGACTTGGATTCGTCAGAATTAAATCTTATCTCCCCTTCAACCTCACACTCATAGAAATACCAATAATGTACAGGAACTCCCCTGCTGCAGACATTGCCATCAATCTCCTGCACAAAAAGAAGCTTGTAGCTCTTGACATCCAGATTGCTCTCCTCTTTCACTTCCCGAAAAAGAGCCTGCTCAGGAGTCTCACCATCTTCGATATGGCCTGCAAGGCCTGCAAAGCCCAATGGAGGGTTGAGCCTGTCAACAAGCAAATATTTACCATCCTTTTTTAGTATAGCGCCTGCAGAATAATGCATCTCCTTCCCATTTGAAGATTTGCCTAATTTAGGTTTTTCTGACATTTTCAAAAGATATGTATTCCTTCCAAAGCAGCCCTTATGGTCTGCTTGGCATTCCTCACTCTTTCAGTAAGCTCAAAATCCTCAGAAGCCCTGTCTATCTGTTCAAGCTTGTCCATTATCTGCATGAAGAATCTTATGACATCACCTTCAAGCATGTTAGTGTTCTTCAGTATGTCAATGAACTTCTTCTGCTGGAACAAGGGATAGATCAATGCAGTCACCTTCTCAATATTATCAGACCATTTACCTTTCCTAAGATAGTTATGATGCTTTATGACTGATATGAACTTAAATAGCTGCTTCGAGGTGAATTTCTCGTAGAAACGAACACCTCTTTTAGGCTCGTAGATCAAAGCACCCAAGACAAGAATCATAAAATATTCATCAATAGGATAGTCGAACTTAGTGCCGAACAATTGTGAGACTTCAAGCTCATTTGAGAATATCTTGGTGGTGAACAATCCAAGTTCAGTAAGCTTGTCATCCTTGATATAGCCCATCTGGGTAAGAATCCTAACAGCCTTTGTATACCTGGCTTTAATAGCGCCTAAGACCCTGTTATCACCCCGGTCCTTGGTTGCCTGGTATGTGAAATAGTTCATCCTAAGTATCTTAGTTATCTCCTCAGCTGAATGCATATTGACCATGTTCAGGATGGTATTATATGTAAGCTTGAATTGAGACTTGAGAGGCAGCATATCCTTTTTTGTAAAAGCATCTATCTTCTTTATGTCTTCCCGGGTCCTGTGTACCATAGCAACAGCAAGGCCTTCTTTGTCAATACCTCTCCTGCCAGCCCGACCAGACATCTGGAAGAACTCCTTGGATGTAAGATAACGAAATCCAACACCAGTAAATTTCCTTAGACCATCAAAGCAGACACATCTGGCAGGCATGTTTATGCCCACAGCAAATGTCTCGGTAGCAAATAGAACCTTTATCAGGCCCACGGCAAAGAGTTTCTCTATTATGTGCTTGACATCAGGCAATAATCCTGCATGATGAAACGCAACACCATTTGATATACACTGCCTTAGCTGATGGGTTGATTTGAGCGCAGACACCTGGCTGCTTAAGTTTGCATACTCAGTACTTGTGATCTCTGCCATCTTCCTGTATTCATTCTGGCTTAAGAAACTCTTTTTTTTAGAAAGTTTAAGTGCATATTCCTGGGTTTTGGCCCTTGAAAAGACAAAGAATATGCAGGGCATCTGGTCCTGGCCCTTTATCTCCCTGACAAGATCCTGATAATTAGGAGGTGGTATCTTCTGTTTTTGGACATGCCTATGCCTCGAGTACATGTTCTTGTATTGTGGAATATCATCATCCTCACGTTTCTTGTTAAGTTTCTCCAAAGTTGTTATGCCCAGTTCTGCATCAAAGAACCTTATCTTAAGTGGAACCGGCCGAATATCCCATCTGATGACTTCTACCTCGTGCTGCTTGATCTTGCCGACCCACGCTGCAAACTCCTCTGCATTAGGTATTGTAGCAGATAGAAAAAGGAAACGGACATTCTCACCGCTGAACATTATCGACTCTTCCCAGACATGACCTCTTTCCTCATCATTTATGAAGTGTATCTCATCCATGATACAATAAGAGACCTGGTCCAGCATAGGATCATCAATAATAGCCATGTTCCGGTAGACCTCTGTGGTCATTATGACTACCTGGGCATTTGGATTGATCACAATATCACCTGTAATCAGACCTATCTTATCCTCACCATAATCCTTGCAGAAATCATGATATTTCTGGTTTGAAAGGGCCTTGATGGGTGCAGTATAGATAACCCTGGTATCAGACTGCAGAAACTTATCGATGATATAATCTGCAATCAGAGTCTTTCCGGAACCTGTTGGCGCAGAAACAACAACAGAATGGTTCCTGTTGACAGCAGCCACAGCATCTTCCTGGAACTTATCTAATGTAAAGCCTTGAAATTGCATGTTATTACTTCTCCACTTTGATTCTGTTGCCCTCAGTTATAAACTTTACGTCTAGAAACTGCTCTGTGACATAGATATTAGACTTGGTGTGATCTGTGATCTCTGAAGTGATCATCTGCCCGCCCAACAAACCAAGCAAGGGAACCAACTGGTCTGCAAGGAAGTGATCAACCGGAGCCTGTGATTCTATCTCCTTAATTAAAGCATGAGCAGCCATCTCACCAACCTTCTCTGCCTGCACTCCCTTCTCTCCAAGGCAGTCAGCACCTAATATCGAGAAATGCTCATAATAGCCATCTCCAAGAATGGCCCAGACAGTTATGCCAGTACCAACAGAAAGGCTCTTGCAGTATTGCTGCTGGATGTTCACCTTGCCATACTTCAATAATAAAAGCTCAGCTGAACTTGACATCCTCTGCACCACATTAGCAGATTCCAGCTCAATTGATCCATGGCAGACACCTTTAAGATGCAATATCTTGCCCCTGGTAGTATGATTTACAGCCTTGCACTCATCCAGCCTCTTTTTGCCAGTTATCATCAAAGATATCTGCCCGCCGCCCTTAGGATAGTATCCTCTCTTCATTATCTTAAGGTCAAAATCAGCAAAAGGTTTCAGATAAGGCAGTAGCACATTAGCAAAATAATCAATCGGTTGGCTCCACTTTACATCTGTACCACCAGTGATCTCAAAATGAACCTTTTTTCCAGAAAATATGCACGGCAATAGCAAGGACTGCAATAACAATGTGATAGAGCCTGCAGTGCCAACATCCACCTTTATGACCTTGCTCTTGACCTTTCCTGGTTTAAAATGTAGCCATTCATTGCCTAAGACATCCCCTTTCACCTCAGCACCAGTCAGCTCCACAAGAGCCTTGATAGAATGAAGATGCTGGGCCTTTAGACCAGGCTGGCTCCTGCCCTTCCTGATATTGACTACCTCAAATGCCTTGCCAGTAAGCGTACTAAGCGCCAGAGCCTGCCTAACAATCGCTCCACCACCCTCGCCATGGGAACCGTCAATTCGGATCATGAAAAGAGAAGAACAATTACACATTTATAAAGGTTTTTTATAGTAATATGACTACTGAAAAGTCTGTCAGAGCACTACACCCCCCACCTCAACTTTCAAGTTTTTACAACTCGAAAGTGGTAAAAATAGAAAGATTTATATATTAGAATATCAATAGTAGGTATAGAATGATTAAGAATAGGCGTAGAAGGGATTTTTTAAAAGAAACTATCCTGATAGTATCAGGAGTATGCCTCGGCCTATTCGCATTAGGAAAAAAAATTCCCGCCCAGAATCCTCAACCATATTCATATAACCAACCTAAATTCGCATCTAGATTTGAAGAAGACAATAAATTTAGTCCCCCACCATTTAATATTGATACAAGAGCTGTTTCTACGTTAGTAAAAGAGACAGAGATCATTATTAAACCCCAAACAAAAAAAATTACACATATCAATGATCTGCTTCTAAATGATGTAGTTATTACATCAGAGGATAGCACAGGATATGCTTCTAATGCAAATAAGATAATAAGCCATTCTGAGGATCCTGTCCTATATGCTGTATTAAAAGTTAAGGATAATGATGGTCTTATTAAGTATATATCAGCCACACCCAAATTAAAGATTAATAATGAGATCATAAGTCCGGAAAACATCCTGGATCCATCTAAATTCGAAGACGTATCAGTAAATTGGTTTAAAATTGAAAGTAATTCAGATCATCTTTACTACTCTAACACCCATCCTTCATGGCATTGGGCAACACTAAAGTATAAAGAAACCAAGACGTCATGGAAGGGATTTAAGATACAAGCAAATGTAAAACCCACAATACTTGATCCCGTCTTTGTTGATGGAATTCCTGTCGGCACAATGAGGTATATGGCAGAAATCCGTTATAAAGATGGCATAAGTGCTTCAAAGAGCTCAGAATCAAGGTTTAAGGGCGGGATTTCTGATGATGTTCACAGAATTTCAAAAAAAGGAAATACTGGCATTATCATACTTGATAACGCATACGCCTTATGCAACAATCCTTATATATGGGGTAGTGCTAGTTTAACTGGTAATAAATTTGACAACCAGGCAGAACATTTTGTCGGAGCTGATTGTGCTGATTTTGTGGTAGCGGCCCATAGACTCTCTGGTTATGGCAATCTGCCATACGGAGGCAGCATGACTTTAGGTCCTTATGTAAATGAGATTGCCTCTGTGAAGAATTCCGTTTCAGATGAGTTATATACAAATCACGGCAAACTAGTAAAGATAGGCCAGGGTGGCGCTAAGATCGGAGATATTGTCCTATGGAATAGACATGTGGGCTTGCTTGCAGCGGACAACGCACCATTAGGTTATTTAGGTCCTGAAGATGAGGTATTACACACCCTGTTCAAGGAACCAATCGTGGAAGAACTTAGATTCCTGTATCCGACTGATTTCAAGATCGTCAGGGCAAAAGAAAGTCTAAGAAAATAAGCTTAAACTGACTAGATTTCTCATCAAATTCTATAACTATTAAACAGTAGTAAAAATCGAAAGATTTATAAATGTCTAAATCAATTAATAGTATATGAAACGCAATTTCATGAAGAAAGCTCTCTTAATCTTAATGGGTGTAACTATGTTCGCCTCAAATTGTGTGGGAAGTTACAAATCAACCCACATCAATAAAGAAGAAACCACTTCAATATCCCAAACTGTCAACCCAGAAAACAGTAATATCGACTATGTTCTAGAAAAGGAAAAAGAAATCTTTGCATTCTCACAAAAACCTATTTCAGATGAACAAATTATGGCTGCACAAGCTAAAATAAACAATTACAATATCATCGTAGAAGAAGACTCAGTCATAAATGACATAATGAGAAGCATGTTCGTCGCCAGACAAGACTTTTCAATATATGACCAAGAATTCAACAATATAGATGAAGTAAAAACTAAGATAACTGCAGGAGATTCTAAAACAAACACTAGTCAAAGCTTGCTTTCAATGCAGGCTATTGAACGAATTGATGAAATAATCAGTGAAAAGACAGAATTCATTAAAAATCCAGAAGATGACAAGACGTTCAGGAATGCAAACAGGCTAGCGAACGGTCTGGTCAATGATCAATTGGATTGCGACGGGAAATCAATAACAGAGATGAAGATATGTGAATATCTTGAAATCCCAGTCCATCTAACTGTTACAAAAGGACATAGCTACCTTACCTATTTTGACGGGGTGGATTATTTCAGCTTTGATCCTGAAACAAGAACATTCAATTACAAGATTGATGACAAAAGTAAAGATGTTGAATTCATTGCAGCCACAGATAGTGCAAAGATTGAGTCGATGATAAAATACAACGCTCTGATCGAATATGACGAGATAGAACGTAATCTTGATATGGCCAAAAAGCTCTATGATGAACTGAAAGAAGCTAATAATCTTGGAAATGACAGCTATCTCTCTCTTTTTAAGGCAAAGCTACAATATATGGATGGCGAACATGAGCAGTCATTCAAGACCTTCCAAGGATTTGGAAAAGGTTTGGGCGTGAAATTAACAAAAGATGATCATAACAGTTATATGCATAAATTCTGCCAATACAAGAACTAGAGTCTCTTATTTTGGCACATCATTCTTATTGATTATTATGGTGGTGTGCCCCCAACTTCTACCCTCGTGAGATTCAAACAAGATTGTACCTGCCGGCTGTTCCAATATATCTTCAGCAGTATGCTTATTTAGACCACTTGTCTTGGCGGATCCCTTAATAAGACGTGAATTCCTTTCAATATTATTAGTGCTAGCCAAAGGACCCTGCTGAAACCATGAATCCTTGACCTTATTAGTTTTAAAAGTAGCTTTATAATTACCCCATTTCCTGTTATCGCTCTCAAGCTCACGGACAGATGCCTTGTTAAAAATTCTGACCCAATTATCATTCACACCTCCACGCTCAAGATTCAGGGAAACAGTATCATAATCCATCTTATTTGCGAACTTGAACAAAAGGTAAAGCCCAAAGCCAGCACAAGTCGTCCCCGTATCATACTCAGCACCTGATTGTGCGACAAGGTCTTTAGTCTCCTCAAGAATAAAATCACTCCATTTCTCCCCGATACCTTCATGATAATTCTTACCAAAGATGTTCTTGAAATCGAATTCCCTTAAATTGAAATCTCCTCCAATCATATAACCTTGAGTTACCGATTGAACCCTCTCCCAAGCGCCTTGTGTCCCCCTTTGGTTACCTGGTGATCCCCCTGCGGTCGCTGCAATAACCCTAAACCCTTCACCCCAGGCTTTCTTGAATTCATCGTTGTAATCTATCTGTTGTCCAGTGGGATCAATATACTTCATCGGATTGTTGGCAACATATACATACGGATTAGGAAACGCTTCAACAGTATCAGGAGTTATGAATCTGCCTATATCAGCATCATAATATCTCGCACCATAATAATGTAAACCACTATCCAAGTCTTGTTCTTTTCCAGTATATTTGAAATCCTCATTGCTATCTGTCATCTCAGTACCAAATGGCAAGTAATCAAGCTCAGAAACAACAGCACTAACAGCATTAAGAACCTTCCTCGGACTGCCCAAATGATCATTGACAAAGAAAAACACATCATTACCCCGTATCTTAGCAATCCTCTGACCAGCAGCATAGACAAACTCAGTACCAACCTCTACAGATTGAACATTTTTATCATCATCTAAAGATCCCTGAACACCAGCCTTACAGCAACAAAAAGCATCAATAGACAACTTATCAGTGCAAAAAACATCTGCATCAGACTCATGAACACTGCCTGGAATTGCACAACCAGCACTTGAAGGCAGACAAAAACCACGACTATAACCTCCATCATGACAAACAGAAGCACAACTGATTCCAGCACCAGCCAACCCAGTGCCAGTTCCAAGATTATTACTAAGAAAAACAAAGATCAAGCCAATTATAGCAACTACTGCCACAATCACCAATACGAAGCGGTCATTTCTCATCTTAAATTGTTTTTTCATAAATCACATTACCACCCATGTCATAGACATATAGGGTGGTACCTCTCGAGTCTTTCTTCACGGCTCTCAAGCCATTCATATCATAGGCAAACGCATTGACAATTCCAGAAGGAAGCTCTATCCTTACCAATCTGTTCTCAGCATCATAGAAATATGTGGTAATCTCAGATGTCTGCTTATTGGTCCTGGTCTGCATGTTACCATTGACATCATAGGTGTAGCTGAAAGCTGAATCTTCAACCAATCTATTATTGGAACTTCCATAACTATAATTATAGGCATTCCTGGTCAACCTATTGCCCGCAGCATCATAGGTAAAGCTGATATCCTTACCATAATAATCCATACCAATGACCTCTTTAAGCCTGTCCATCGGATCATAGCCATAATCAGCCAACAGTTTAGTACTCGAAATATCGTCAAATTTCTTTTTCAGGTTGCCAACAGGATCATACTTATAAGTCCTCTGGAAAACAGCATCAGCACCAGCTCTCGCATCAATAGCCTCAAGCCATTCATTAAGATTATAGGTGTAGCTCATGGTTGCAACAGCCCTACCATTATATTTATAGAGCATATCCTTAAGTGCCCCAGTGTCAGTATAGGTAAATGATGCCAGAAGCACATTGTCCCTAGAGACACTCGCAAGCTGGCCCATGATATTATACGCATAAGATATTGCAGGCCTGCCATAGATCTGCTGGCTCAAAACATTGCCTGCAGAGTCATACTCATAAAGCATGGTAAATGTCTTGCCTACGCCAAAAGCATTGATCTTCTTGACTTCCTTAATCACATTGCCATTCGCATCATACTCAAACTCCATAATCCCCGAAGCATCTGAAACCCTGCACAACTTGCCCTTGCCATTCAGGCATACATCATAACCTTGGACAGTATCAACAGAATTGGGATAGTCAGTCTTGGTCAAGCGATTAAGCTTGTCATATTCATATTTGATTGTTATGCCCTTGGCATCAGTCTTAGTGACAAGATTGCCATTTTTGTCATAGCTAAATGTGGTTGTGCCCCTGTCAGGCTCAGTAGAACTTACCAGTTGTCCAAGTGAATTATAAGTATTCGTTGACACCAAGCCCCTGGGACCAGTCACTTTCAACAGCTGGCCAAGCAGATCATATTCATATGTGGTTGTATAAAGGTAACTGGTATCATCTGCAGAATTCTCCTCCATCTTGATAAGATTATCAAAGGCATCATAAGTAGATCTTGTATAATGGCCATTTGCATCCCTCGCAACCACTATTTTATTTCCATTAGCATTAACATATTCCATGGTTGAGAAGGAACTAGGATCATAAGAGATCACTTTCTTTATCCTGCCAAGTGGATCAGCATAATACTCTTTCTTGATAAACTTCTCACTGCCAACCAAACTTGATTTCTCAGATACTGACATGAATTTCTGTCTTGTCTCAGCAACGGCATTAGCAGTTATAAAATTTTTATTGATAACACCTCCTCGTCTGATAGGCTTGTAACTTTTCTCTTCAAGACCTCTTGAGTTATAAGTATTCAGGAAAACAATATCAGAACTCGAATCTGCCTGGACCTCACTCTGGTGAGACCTTCCAACACCATCAAAATGAGATGACATAACCATCTTCTTGGAGTCATCCAACTTGGTCTTGGTTATGACCAGATTGGGTTCTTTTGCACTTGACCAAAACGCATACTCATATGTAACCGTCGGCTGCGAATTCAGGTCTTTAGGACTATAGACCTCCACAGGCCTGTTATATTGATCATAAGTTATCCTGGTCTTCTGTTGATTGGCATCAACAGTCTCTATAGGCACCCAATCAGGCCTATAGACAATCTGCCAGGCAGGAACATTTTCGTTGCCCATACCATCGTTCCAGCCCTTGACTGGAAATGCATTGACCACACTGTCAAACCGGGTGTATTGTGAATTACCCCTGGCATCCTTGGTCTGTTCGACATTACCATATACATCAATGCTTACCACTTCCTGTACTTTCTGATATTCACTCGCTTCCAGATTATTATTTGAGTTAGAATCCTTCCATGCAGAGGTTATAGTAGGTGCATAAGCAAGGGTGCCAAAAGTCCTGCAGACACCATTAAGACACCTTCCATCACCATCAGAACAACTCGCTTCATCCGAATCCCGCGTACAGCTGCCCGAGCAGCCATCGCTTATACTCTCTGCACACTCAGGAGCAGATTCCCAGTCACAAGTCGGCTCGCATACACATTCAAGGGAACCAGTCGGCATACAAGGGTTATTTGGATTAAATGGACGTCTCATCTCACATCCTGTATTGGGCGGTCCATAGTTTGAAGCACATTCACATTCCAGTTCGCAGGTATATTCATAATTTCCATCACTATCCCGTTGCTCATCAGCCACACATTCACAAACTCCGCCAACAGGAAGCGCATATGCAAAGCTGGTAAAAAGTGCCAAAATCATCAATAATATGCAAATCCTATGGATCAATCGGTAAACCACTAGTTACCGCCTCCGCTGATTTTCCAATTTTTATATGCAACCTTATTGACCCTGACAAGCTGTGTATTAATATATGTCTTGGTCTCAAAGGGCTGTGTAAGCATATTGTAAACCTTCATTTCAGGATATTGCTCAAATGCAAATCTTGATTCAGTGATGAGCTTCTTAGATGGATTCTTTGCGTCATAGACAATGGTCTTCTTAGGCATGCCATTAAGTTCATTAAACTCGTATTCAGTAAACAAAGTAACTCCATCAACACTGGTCTCTGATTTTGTTCCGCGTACAAGGAAAGACGAGTGGCCCTTGTTGATAATTTCATATTGGTTATAGGACTCTCCAACCTTGCTGCTGTCTGCTGCCAGAGTCTCAGACTTGTATGTGAGACCATTTAGTTTTTCAAAATTAAGACCTCCAACCTTGTCAGGGAACTGGCTGCCATCCTCCTTGCTCAATCCATTGTAGAAATAATTTACAATCCTACCTGAATTTGCAGGCATGTTAACAGTGGCCTTATGGAACTGAACAGTATTTAAGGTTGAGTCATGCTTGCCCTCTGCAAAGTCAAAACTATATGTAATCTTCTGGCCAATACCATCATCCACAATCTTGGATTGTATTGGATAAGTCACTGCATTGCCCTTTGCCCTGTTCTTAGCAGACTTGTAGAACTTGGTCATCTTAGGCAGGTTGTTCTTATCCACTTTAGGACCAGCCAATGCAATAGTATCATAATAAAGTTCAGGTGTAGCAAAACCATAGTCATATTCAAGGACCCTGGAATCAAAGAAACCTACAGAAGTTCCTTGCCGTTGGTCTATTTCAAACTGCAAGGCCATGTCCTCCTCACTGTCATCAAGGACCTGCCAATCAGTGCCATCAAAATAATAGGCTTTCTTGCTTCCACCAACATTAAACAAATATTTGGAAAGAGGATACTCATAGTGGTCCTTATGACATCTGGCAGCACTAACGCCACCACCCAATTTATCCCAACTGCATTCACCAAAATTACATATTTCACCTAAATCAGACCAAAAACATTTGGCACAGCTAAAACCGTCCCGGTTATACTCATATGCATCAGCACAACCCCTTCTGCACTGGTCATATTGATAGTTAGCAGCAGGAACATAGTTGGATTCTGCAGTGCTGCAATCACTCTTGCATTGGCTCTGGCAACTCAATAACTTATTAGACCATGAACTGGCAAATCCAGTCAGGCAGCTCTTAAAACTTTCACAAACACTGCTGTATAATTCATTGACAGAGAAACAAAAGGTATTATTGTTCCACGAACCGCAATCAAGCTGGCATTCCTGCAATGGGAACTGACCACCATATGAATTGGTGTTATATGATTCACAAGGTGTCAGGCAGGCCTGGTAATTAGCATTACATCTCTGATAAGCCTGATAATTAGGATTAATCGGATTATCAGGAGCTATAACATCAAAACTCTCTGTCTGTTGATACGTGGTGTCCAATAATGAAACTGTCAACAGATCCTTACCAAAAGAGACCTGGGCAGATATATCGCTATATCTCCAGTTGTTCTCCTGGAGTTGATACTGACCCTGAGTAAATACCTTGCCGATTTTCTCATTGGTCTTTTTCTGCACCCACTGGTTATTGATCTTATTGAAGACAGTAAAATAATATGTGTGGCTGTGATCTGTTTTCTTTCTCGTGACAATAGCTATATATTTATTATTAGCAAAGACATCAAAGATCTTATGACCACTTGAAGATGTAAAAAGGGTTTTTGCAGAGGACTCTATCTGCCACTGATGATTGTTAATCCTCTCAAAGAGCTTTACATTATCCCCGTTAAAATATCCCAATACAAAAAAGTTATTTCCAGCAGAGACCTTGGCCAGATGGCTATTAGCCAAATTTTTATTTTGGACCTCAACCCATGAATCACCCTTGAACTCATAGATATGCAGTTTCTTGTCTGCATCTGTTATTATGAAGAAATCATCTCCGACAGTAACATCCATGACTCCAGCACCGATATTCATTGCATTGTTCTTCCTGATCCATTTGTCATTCTCCCAGTTATAGACATCAATCTTCTTTCCTTCAGAACCATGTCTGAGCACAAAGAAATTATTGCTTGGCCAGACTCTGACATAACCAGAGAACTGATGCTTAGGAAGAGTAACCTGACTCCATTCAACTCTGTTCTGAGCATTCAGCTTCTTATGATATGCCTTGACCTTATGATGATTCCTACCATAGACCAAGAAAAGATTGTCCTGCATCGGATAGACTGAAATCTCTTTCTCTGTAACATAGGTCTGTTCAGCAAGATCAAGGTTTCCACTTATCTCAAACTGGTGATCAAACTTAATAGTTGTCTCCTTTTCCCATTTATCCCCATGCCGTTGGAACATAGTAAACTCGTCAGACTGGACAGGCCTTACAAGGAAATAATCAGGGCCTGAATGGATGTGAAGATTCCTCTTGTCAGTGCTAATTGCAAAATCCTGCTTGTCCGCCCACTTATGGCCATCCCAGTTATACACACTGATGTCTCTGGCAACAGAATATTTCCCAAGGAAATAATAGTTATTGCTTTTAACAGAACCATGCTTGACAACCATATAGTTGTTGCCAAGATAACCGACCTGAGTCTGATCTTGTTGAAGCGAACCGTCAAGCTTGGTGTAAGCCAACTCCTGTTCCTTATATTGGTACTCTGTCGAACCGCCTGTAGGATGCTCGATCTTCTTAAGAGCCGCAGGCTTTAACTCAGAAACAGCATTATAGTTAAAGACTGTCTTTGGAAGCGGATTCCATTGGCCGCCATTATATATAGACTTGGTTATTGATTTTAAAAGCCTCTTCTTGAACTGACCACTTCCAACCAGCTCATATTCAAATGTCACAGATTGTGACTGAGTCTTATCTGGATTATAGACAACAATGTTGTCCAGATATTTATCTTCATAAAACTCTATATAGGAATCTGGCTCTGGAAATGGATAAGGATCGTAATATTCATCAATTTCCTTGTTAGCAAGATTAAACACAATCTCCCTCCCAATTGTATCTATCACCTTTTTAGGATAGATGGCTTTTGTATATGGATACTTGGACTGCCAACTGTCAGACTTAAGATATTCATCGGTCTTCTGATACTGATAAGTCACTTTATTACCAAAGCCATCAGACTGCCGGTAGAGATGCCAAGCAGTGGGCGTAAGCTCAGTATCACCCTCAAAGACATTGCCAACCCAGTCGCCCTTGCCGATCATATATGAAATAGCATTGGGCACCTGGCCAAAGATGGTCATCGAACCATCCTCATTATAGACAACCCAATAGTTGATCTTGCTGTCTTTTACCACCCGAAAGATCTTGACATAACGATAATTCTTCAGCTTGTACTGGTTCTCTGTTCCAGGGATCTTGATAAGCTTCTCATTATTAAGATAGAAGGTGTCATCCTCAAAATTAGCGGTTCCCTTTGTATTCGCAGTAACAGCCCCAAATCCAAAGTTCCAGCCAAGTCCAAGCCAGCCAGCAGGCTGCTCGCTGTTCTCTTTCTCAGCATCATAATTCGAGGTATAGCTTGCAGCGAGCGAAAATCCCATGCCTGATCTGCCAGACAAACTAAAAAGCGGGATTGACTCGCTAATCTCCCCAGAAAAAAGATCTATGTTCTGGAAATTGGTAGGCACAACCTCAAACCTGTCATCAGGAGTGCCGATGACCTTGTTTAAGTCAGTAGGATTCTCATTCTCCTCTCCTTCACCCTCATCACCATCTGCATAGATGAAGATAGAACTAAGAAGCAGTAATGCAATAACAACTAAAACCCAACCTACTTTTTTTATG
Source organism: uncultured Methanosarcinales archaeon (assembly GCA_964647565.1). Classification (GTDB taxonomy): domain Archaea; phylum Nanobdellota; class Nanobdellia; order Woesearchaeales; family CAZYIM01; genus CAZYIM01. Next base: position 35,770 of record CAZYIM010000002.1, on the reverse strand, counting down.
AGTATCCCTCTTCGATATTCCTCTTGATGAAATTATTTAAATAGTTTTCGCATCGCAAAGATGGGAAAACTTCAAAACGCACCAAAAAGTTTTGCTAGTTTTCGCAATAAAAAGCCTTGCAAAACCTCAAGTTTTGTGAGTTTTTGAAAATGTATTTCATTTGATACCGTTCTTAGCCATGTCTAGATAATTATCACTTAACCTGTTATTAATCAGCACAAAATCCTCGCTAGGCCGCATGTAGTCCACATCCAACCCTAGCTTTCGACGAATGGTCTGCCAAACCACTCCTTTTTCAGACATACCAGGATTCATCTTATGCTGAAGTTCGTGCATCACAACCGAAGCCTCAAAGGCAGTGGCATCTTTCATTCGTTTTCTACCAAACCCCCAAAAGTAAGGGACTCGCGGCATATCCATTATTGTGACACCAAGCTCAGGTCCCAGATTGATTCGACCACCTAGCCTGTCAGTAAATATATCACTGGACTTCCAGTATCCTCCAGTCGGATTCTTGCTTACAAACACATTAAATCCCAGATCTCCGTATTGAACCTGGTCTGCCTGGTGAAGCTTAAGAAAATCGTCCGCCTCCCAATCAGCACCCCACTCTCGCAATTGGTTGTATATCCTTCCGAATTCCCTGTTAGAATGAGGACCATATTGCTTAACTGGCGCAGATCTGAACTTTTTCCGAAACCAGGATCCCACCTTGTCAAGTATCTTGCTACCCCCCTTCTTAGCAACCTTTTCAACTGAAGACATAGGCAGGAGCATATCTGTCAGTGAATTCTTCATTCTAGTCTCCATAGACTCATCGAATCCTAAAACAAAATTCAGGACATTATAGACAGGCTCAGGCATGTGTTTTTTGGTCCAACTAGTTACGGCTGCTAATTGTTTTTGCCGGCCAGCAAGATTCACAACCTGCTCACCTGTAGGATCGATATTTCTCATAGGATTATTCGCAACATAGACATAAGGATTAGGAAACTTTTCAACAATATCCGGCGTAACAAACCTGCCAAGAACAGAATCATAAAAACGAGCACCATAATAATGCAAACCAGAATCAAAATCCAACTCCTTGCCAGTATACTTAAAATCCTCACCACTAGCAGTCATCTCACCACCAAACGGCAAAAAATCCAACTCAGAAACAACAGCACCACCAACATCCAAAACCCGCCTAGGACTACCCAAATGATCATTCACAAAAAAGAAAACATCCTCACCCTCAACCTTCGCAACCCTCTGACCAACCGCATAAACAAACTCAACACCAACAGACTTAGTCAAAACATTTCGGTCCCCATCAGTATCCTGACTAATACCCAAACAGCAACAAAAAGAATCAACAGACAACCGCTCAGAACAAAAAACATCACCAACACCCTCATGAACACTACCCTCAATAACACAACCCGCACTCTCAGGCAAACAAAAACCACGACTATAACCACCATCAAAACAAACAGAATCACAACTCAAACCAACACCCGCCAAACCACCAGAAGGAACAAAATCCAAAAAAACAAGAGCCAAAGCCATAGATAAAACTACAACTAACAAAAAACTAACAAACCTCTTCTCTTTCAACCTAAAACAAATCCTGAACTAACTATTATTAAAATATTACGGTAATAAAAAGAAAAAGAAAAAAAGAAGAAAAGAATTAATCTAGATTCTGGTAAGCAGTTTGTATCCTGTCAACCATACCATCAAGCCGCTTCTCATATACAGCCTTGGTGAACTTGCTGTGTACGCTTTCCCCAGCAAAATCACTGACTGTCTTTACAGTCATAGTGGGCATGATCATACCGCCAAACTTGATGCGCATTGTACTATGATCATCAAGATCCATCCTATCAATGATATCATATGCGCGTTCTTTAAACTCACTAAAACCTGCAAAACTGGGACAATCATCGCCTGCTTCCTGTCGGAATGTATTGAATAATGCATCTTGCACCTTAAGCAATAAAGCGCCATACTCTTGTGTTATTCCCTGATAAGAGTCTTTACCGTCCCTACATTCACACATATCAAATTCAAGAGCTGCAGATTCAACAATGAGCTTCAAGTCTTCAGTATTGGTTTTATCTACTATTGTGAACTTGTCGCCTTCTTCAGTCTTAGCAGCACCTTCTGGATTCAACCATAGATTTTTCTGAGCACCCAGATGTGGGAACCTCATTTGTTTTCCTTTTTCATAATGAGCAGCATCAACATGTCCTGCCAATCCAAGGGAGTTCAGCATGTTGAATGAGTTTTCATCAATCTCATTGCCACTGCTTATCTCAAGTACGTCTTTATATATTTTCATCAAAAAATCATCTTCTTTCATTTTCTCGCCTCATATTCTAGTTTATATTTAACCTGAATAAAAAAAAAAAATTAAAATCAATTCCCAGGTTATGTCTCCATTTATAAAACTTTCGGTTATTTTACTACTAAAAAGTAACGAAAAATTATAGATTTGTAAGCACGAATATACCAACAACAAACAATCGAAACATAAAAAATCGAAGATTTTGAGGCTTTGAAAATTAATATTTTCGAAACATTTATATATAAGTATACAAATAAGTATACCTATATAGAATGAATGAACTCCAAGAACTAGAGAAACTGCCGGAGTTTGAGGCAGAGCAGACTATCACCATAATTAAAGAGAACAATGGTGAGATAGAGAATGTGATATTAGTCACATTCATATTACAGGCTAACTTCTCAATAGAAAAAAGAGAGCTAGAAGTTGACATACTTAAAAAAGAAATAATCCTTTAATAGCTCTTAGCAATATAGACAATTTCTTTGGATTCCTTCTCACAGATAGCACAATAGCCTTTTGGTTCCTCTTCCTTGTCTGCTCTTGTACCTCTTACAAAGCCGCCGCATTCTTTCTCAACAACCTCTGCGCAAGGAACGCCGTCAAGACCATCTGAACAGAATTCGCAACGAACTATCTTACCAGAATCAAGACCCTTCTTGATGTCAGCAGTGTTTTTTGCATTAACCATCCTGTCCTCAAACTTCTTGAAATGTTTTTTCTTGATATTATCTGTAAAGCCCGCCTTAATATCCTTGACAACATTATCAAAATCCTTGTCAGCTACTGCAGTCTTCTCACCTATATCCCGTCTGCATAACACAACCTGCTTATTTTCCAGGTCCTTCGGGCCGACCTCAATCCTTATAGGCACGCCTTTTAGCTCCCAATGATGGAACTTAAAGCCAGGTTTCTCATCACGAGTATCAACCTTGGCACTAAGGCCAAGCTTCTCCAGCTGCTTCTTCACCTCATTACATCTCTTCAAAACAGCATCCGAACTCTTATCAAATAGAATAGGAACAATCACAGCCTGCAAAGGTGCCAGGTCAAAAGGTAACACTAACCCGTTATCATCTCCAAGAAGGGCTATCATAGCACCATAGATCCTGCTGATAGCAGGGCCATAACATGTAATCCAACCGTGCTTTTCACTACCATCCTTATCCACAAACTTAACACCAAAAGCCTTGGCAAAGTTCTGACCAAGATCATGGGTGGAAGGCAATTGAAGCACCTTTCCTGAATCCATCAAAGCATCTGCAGCATAGGTATTCAGGGCTCCTGCAAACTTATCCCATTGCGGCCTCTTGAAGAAGATGGCAGGGATTGCAAACTCATCTTGAAGCAGCTTAAGAGTTATTTCCATGTCTTCTTTTACCTGAGCAAGAGCTTCTTCATGCGTAGCATAAACATTATGGCTCTCGATCCAATGGAATTCCCTGGCCCTGAAAAAAGGCCGGGTCATCTTACCCTCACATCTCCAGACCTGGCAGGATTGGTATCTCTTGAATGGAAGATCCTTATAGCTTCGTATCCATAATGAATACATAGGGTAAAGAGCAGTCTCAGACGTAGGCCTGAGTGCCAACCTTTCCTCGAACTTCTCACCTTGACCATGTTCTGTAACCCAAAACACCTCTGGTGTGAAGCCCTCTACATGATCTTTCTCCAGATTGAAGTTTCTCTCTGGAATCAAGGACGGCATAGTAAGCGGCTCATGGCCTGTTGCATCCATCTCAGCCTCATACTTGCTATACATCTTCCGGATTGTACGGGTAGCCCAGGGCAGGTAAACCAGGAAACCTTTAACATTATATCTAAGGTCGCCAAGTTCAGCTTTCTGCACCAGCTGAGAGTACCATTCGGAAAAATCATCCTTCTTCTTTACCGTGATTCCAAGTTGTTGTGACATAGTACACAAGAGAAGAAGAAGGTTTTAAAAAGTTTATGAAATATTTTGATATTTCTTAACTTCAAAATTTTCTAAAATCTTGTAAGTTTATGAAAAGAAAGGGAAAAAATAAAATAAGAAATCAACTTAGCTTGGAGTCAAGATAACTCGATAGAATTCGAGTCATAAAACTATCCTGATCTAGACTTGAGGCAGACATAACCACCCCTTTAGGTATCTTTTTTGGATCAATATATACTTGATCACTTCGGAAGAAATCAATCCAACCAGTACCCATCCCTTGTTTGGGAAAGACATTCAGAACCGGAGCAACCTCACCTTCTGTTGGATGGACTGCCTCAACATCCAGCTCATCAATATTACTTTCTACAAAAGTTTGCATATCTCCTCGAAGAGTTGATGCATCTTCTGTCAAGTATATAAGAGGACAAGCAGGAACCTCATTGAATTTTTGTTTGACCAAAGTCACGTTAACAACACCATCGAATTTCTTGTTGAATTCAGATATAGTCTGATCATATTCGTCTTTTAATTTCTTAAAATCAGGTGCTTTTGGTCCATCAGCTTGTTTAAGTTCAATAACTTTTTGTTGAGCAATTTCAAAGGATGTTTTATAGTTTTCAAATTGTTCAGCTATATGCTCTAAGAAATAATCTGAAGGGTATTCATCAGGTGTACCATTCCTTTCATGTATAGGTTTATAGTATATATCTTCACCGCCCATCTTACCTCTTAAGAAATAATCATCGGATGCATCGAAGGTTTTTGACTGTTTTGCAGCTTCAATGTATCCAGTTAATCTCCGGACTGTTTCACCCAGATACTTTTCTGATTTTTCAGCATCTCGAAGGCTCTTATTTGCCTGTTCAATTTGCTCGTTATGCTCTTTTTCAGCTTTGTACGGACTTGCATTCAAAATAACATTCAACATTTCAAAGGTATTCATTAGATCACCTCTTATCTCAATGGTATCATTATATACTAATCCTTTATAAATCTTTCGTTTATTAACCACTAATAAGTAGTAAAATATCCCATCGAAATATTTAAATACCTAATTCTCAAAGAATCAATCATGGTTTACATTCCCAGGCTTATCACTGACATCATCTCATTGGCTTTTGTAGGAGCTCTTTTCTTTGGCTTCATAGATCCTACAATCATAGGTTTTGGACACATAAGTATACTCACCCACCTAAGCCTGATATTTTTCATAGTGCTCGCAGGGATCTATGTTATTGATTTTTTTTTCTATGGTCCTCCGATGATAATAGTGATCATAATAACCCTGGTGCTGGCAACACTTGCATTGCAGAACTGGGCTTGGGGATTGGCAAGCGCAATATTCTTATTCATTCTGGCTCTCTTGATGAAGCCGTTCATAAAGAAAACAATATGATCAAGCAGTTCTCATAACTTGTCAACTACTTGTAAATATAAAAAAAAGAAATAAAATAAAAAATTACTCAGCTTTGGCTTCTTCTTCCTCGAGCCTGGGCAGGGTCCTTTTGACTTCAATTGGAATGACACCTGCTTCGAACTCTCGCTTGGCAATCTCAACAGGATTGAAATTGAGTTCCTCAAGCTGCTTCTGATTTAATTTTACGAGGAAAGGAGCGCCCATAGATATCTGGAGCGCCCTGCTGCCAATCATCCGGGCTTTTTCATATTTGGTGAATTCGCCTTCTTCAAGCTTCGACTTCATGTTTAAAACCTCCGGTTTTAAATATGCTAAAAATTGTGTAACGATTTTTAAGCATTTTCTCACCCTTCAACTTTATTTATCTGCTCCCTTAACTTTTTGCTGTTCTCATCTGCAAGAGCAACCATAGCATCAATATCCTCAACAGTCAAGGACGCCTCTCCACCTTTCTGCAGAGAACATATCTTACCATCGTCAATATGAGTAACTGTCAACCTGGCATCCAATGCCTTCTCTTCAGCTTCAAGAGGATCGACCAGAAGATTATCACCTATCTTGATAACAGTCACAGGTATGGGATTCTTTGAAAGCGGAAGCTTTTTGTCTGTTTTAGTATGATAGTCTACTTTTTCAAGTTTCTCATCATATGAAGGGAACTTTGCTGTCTTAAGAGCTGCAAGAGCTGCAATTGAACCTATGTCTATTAAGTTTCCATCTGAGTTAATAGGGCAAATATCTACCTGGACCATCCATACTTTCTTGCCTGGTTCAATACAAAGTGATTTTGTATCTATGGTCTTACTCTCTCTTATGCCTCGGTCAATAACCCTGGCAATCTCGATTGACGCAAACCTTGGAGGTCCGGACTCAAATTCAGGATTTGATAACGGAAGAAGTTCTGCTCCAACCATTAACACACCATCGTCTGGGCTGTCAGGATATGGTACTCCAACTGCCATCTTGACTCCTGCAATCACTTCAGTATCGCCGCACTTGACTCTTGCCGAGCCTTCTGCAGTTGAACTGACACCAGTCTGAATTTCAATATCTCTAAATTCATTCTTTTTTCGACCATCTAGCCTTATACCTTTCAACAGGCAATCACTGATGTGCTTTTTTACATCTTCATTCATTTTTATCACCTGCTGTAACTGCAAACCGGTCTCTTATCGCCTGCCTCTGCACCTCTGCAATCTCTGCACATTTCTTTTTCACAGTCTCCATAACACTAAGGAGTTCATCTTTTTTGATAAAACCATCCATCTGCAATAGAGTTATCTCGCCAGTACTTGGCACCACTGCAATTGGTATGTCGGCAACATCAACATCGTCGATATGTTCTTCTTCTCCATCCAAATCAATCCTAAGGGAATCGCCTACCTTACCACCAGATACAGATGCCACCATGTCCTTCATGGTTATGCCTGCATCGGCCAGAGCTATTGAAGCTGCACATATGCCTGCACATCGTGAACCTGCATTTGTTTCTGGCAGCTCAATAAATACATCAACAACTGCATTAGGATAATCTTCAAGATCAACTACTGGCAGAAATGCCAATGCTGTAACCTGTGATATTTCCTTTGAACGCCTGCTTGGTCCTGGCCTTACCCTATCACCATCACCTGAGAAAGGCATCATGTTGTAGTTAACTCTCAACAAGCCTCTTTTAGGATCCTGCATGGATCTTGGATGAAGTTCCCTGGGTCCATAAACTGCTGCATAAGCAAAGGTCCTACCAATTCTAAAGTATGCAGATCCGTCTGCTTTCTTGATAACTCCTGCTTTAGCCTCCATAGGTCGGGGTTCATCCATGGCTCTTCCGTCTGGTCGTTTTTGGTCAGTCATTGTGATCCCTCCCTGGAATGTTGTTGGTGGTTATCACCATGTTGATGATTATCACCATGTTGGCTTTGGTGGTTGTCCTCATTCATCGGAGCATCAGGAATCTTGGCTCCTGTCTTTTCCTCCAAGAACTTCTTGATAATATTGGTCAATCCAGAAACGTGTGATTGTTCTTCAATCATCTGTATTGCTAAAACAGCCACTAGCTCCTTATTTGGATCGTTTCCTGAAATCCACACATTACCATTCTGGCCGACAGTTATCTGACAATCTGTTGCCAATTTAATCATGGACACCATTGATCCCTTCTTTCCAATTATCCTTGGGACCTTATGGGTATTTACCTTGATTATTCTGCCACCTCTCAGCTTTCTTAAGCCTCCAGGGCCTTTCATCGACACATCTACAAGATTCTGGCTTGTTACCTTAGTTATCATCACAACAACCCAGTCATCAAGTGCATATGCCCTAGAAAGATCATCTGTATTCCTTATGAACTCTCTGGTATCTCTAACAGAAAGAACAGCTGAATAAGGACTGCTTATGTCCATTCTCCAACCAGTCATTAAGATATCTTTAACCCTGCCAATTATAATATCCTTTGGCTTAGGCATATATCTACCTGCAAGCGGAATCGACTTTATTACTTTTCCATCTACTGTGATAAGACCGAGCCTGTTTGCTAGTATCTTATCATCTAATCTATATGTTCCATTACTGGGCAAGTAATCCATGCCAACGGCAAGAACTTGTCCAGGTGCAACAACATCTTTATTTTTTACTAATAATTCACTCATGTAAATCACCTATATGTATTCTATTCTTCTAATATCTTCACCTGTACTGATCCGTGTGTCTTGTTGTTGAGCTCTTCAAAGAAATCTGTTTGAAGTCCGGCAGGAATTTCTACAATTGCACTCCAAGAACCATCTCCTAACCAATTATCTTTAGAAATCTTGCCAAAGGACTGAATTGTGCCGTATAATTTGGCAGCATATTCAGAACCAATATGAACTTCAATCTTTCTAGTAGCAAATTTGATTGGGATTATAGGTCTTAGTTTATCTACAATATCTTCTACCTGTTCTTCTGCTTTTTTGAACTCATCAATATGTACCTTTGCCTCCTTGAATGCATTTTCGATTCTTTGTGGAGGGTGTGGTAGATTAGTTTTCGGATCAATAGCATTTCGATGAATGATATTGACTATTTTATTCTTTTTTTCCTCTCTAAGTTTTTCTCGATACTCTGAAGAGAGCTGAATCTGGCCATCATTAATGATGGCTTCGGCCACTTTCAGAGGATCAGAAGTGTTAAATAACTCATGCATCTTACTTTCTGATGCAAGAGTACCTTTTTTTGCGTCTGAAAAAATATCTTCAGACTTTAATACGTCTCTCATATCAACATCCTTACCATGTTTTAGATCTATTGCAAGATCCGGGTCTATTGCTATCTCAAATGTTTCCCCGCCTTTCTTAAGTTTAGCCAGGTTAAATGAGACCCTTTCACGATCAAATGTTTGAAATCCTTTCATAATTTTTCACCTTTATTTTAATATCTTAGCAATGGTTGTTCTGGGGAATTTCTGCATTTTCTTATTCTTCTCAGATATGAATGCAGCATCGATCCTCTCATGATTGAAGTTGGAATCAAGCACTTTTTTTAAGGCCTTAATGCAAAGCTTTAGTCCTTCTTCCACTGTCATTGAATCCTTGTACTCCTTTTGGAGGATTTCTTCTATCTCTGGCTCTCCTTCCCCGATTGCTGAGGCTCTATACTGATAGTATATGCCTGTGGGATCCGTCTCAAAGAGCTTCATACCGCTTTCATCTACTCCTGCAATCAAAAGTGACACACCAAACGGCCTCAATCCACCAGACTGGGTACACATCTGTTTAAGATTACAGATGTCCCTGACAATACTAATACTATCGATTGGGCTGTCATATGTTACCATGTGCTGCTGAGCCTTAAGTTGAGCTCTTTCAACCAGGATTCTTGCATCACTGATAATACCTGCAGCTGTAGCCATTAAATGATCATCAATCTGGAATATCTTCTCTATTGCTTCAGATACAACAAGTTTGTCCACTATTCTCTTATCAGTCACAAGGATGACACCGTCAGTACAAACCATACCAATAGCTGTGTTGCCTAAGCGAACTGTCTTCTTTGCGTATTCTACCTGCAGCAGTCGTCCATCAGGACTAAACATGGTTATAGCCCTATCATATCCCATCATTTGGTGTTGTAATGGTTCCATTTTTTTTAACCTCAATACCTCGATATATTATCTTTTAAATTATTTCCTTTTTTTTATCTTTATCCTGCTAGTTTGTTAGGAATCTTCAGAAACTTCTCAGTTTTTTTCAGAACACCTGACACCCCAAGAGATTGTACCAACACATCCTGGTTTTCCAGCATGTTGGTCAGCATTAAACTCACCTTCAACTTCTCAACATATTTGTTACTCACCTTCATCACACCCCTCTGCGTATTCACATTATACCTTATACTCATGAGTCCTGCTTTCGCAGCATCGAATACTCCCAAAATACGTTGAACTTTTGTAACTAACTCTTTGGATATATCTCTAACTAATGGTTTTTGACTGATAATCTCAAAAACAAGATATCTTTTCTTCTCTTTTAATGTAGGTAATAAGGGTTTTAATTTAGTCATTTTTGCTATATATAATAGAGAAATCAGGCACCCCTTTCTGCGTCTTTGTTTCTCCTTCCTGCTTAGGAATTATTATTTCCTTTATAAAATTATTGTTCTTTTGTCAAGAACCACTAATTACTAACAAGTGGCATTAATGAAACAATCTTCTTGACAATTTAACTAGATGGTTCTTGATCATGATCAGAGATAAAGAATATTCAATAATTTGAAAGGGACTTCGTCCACAATCTAAACTGTGATTTATCTCTGACATATAAAAGAGAAACATTTAAATAGTGTGTTTATCAGAGTAAGTGTAAAGTAGGTGAAATCATGTTTAATAATAAATTGGCACAAGGTATGGGCGGTGGCAAAAACGGCATTAAGGCAATCAGCATATTACTTGGACTTATCATGATATTCTTGGCAGTTGTACAGTTGGGCTTAGTTCAGATAACTCTTCCCGCCATCCCTGCTTTGATATTACATGTCTTGCTCGCTATTGGTGGTATCTTTCTAATTATAGATGCTCTTATGATACGACAATTCTAGAAAAAGAATTTTTATTCTATTTTTACTTTCTGAGCTAGGCTCTGGCCTGGCATACCTGTCTCAAAGATGACCCTTATAGCACCAGAGTTGCCATGGGCAGATGCCACTTTACCAGAAATATCCTTTTTTCCTGTATTGAAAACTACTTTCTTACCGACTAATCCTTTAGCCTTGTCTCTAGAATCCACTCCATTGACAACAATAATCATATGGTTGCCTTTGGTATGATGTCTTCCCTGTACGAAATTAGCTATAGTTCCTTCCATGATGCCTTGAGAAAAAGGATTTATTTAAAAAGTTATTGAAATAGGTTCACTATTTCAAAACGTCTGAATTCTTTTGAAATCAGTAAGTTTAGGTATCTTAAATAAGTATAAATAAGGAACACAGCGACAGGGTTATGTTTCATTCTGATCAGGGTTTACCAAGATCTATTACATTTACTTTCTGATAAACCTTCCAATCAACATTGTAGAACTTCTCAATAAGTTCCTTGTCAGGAGAGTCAGAAATCTTTTCCTTCTTTAGAGGAATCTGGGGTATCGGATAACTTTTTGTATCAGCCAGATGACCAGACACTATAGCAAGTAACTTATCATAAAGAGGCGTCATTGGCTTAACATTTTCTATATCCCAGCCCCGAGGGTAATTACGATTTATTGCCTCGTCAATCGTTCCATATTCAAAAGGCCCGTGACCTGGCGCAGCTGTCGGAAGGACAGGACCTTTATCCATAAGCCAGAACACTTCTTCACCAGTCTCAGCATAAAGATGTAAATTGAGATTATTGCATGTTTTAGTCAGATGTTGTAGCACTGGCTTTGGATGAAGGTATTCTATTATTCTTTTTTTTCCATCTATGATTGCATATCCATATCTATCTTCCCATTTTTCTGGAAGTTCCTCAGTATAAAGTGTATTAAGAGAACTGCCCATTGAGAATTCTGCTTTCAGGTATCCCTTATCAGTCTCCCCAAGCAGGATAACCTTAGGATAATCTTTTTTTGGTTTAATTGAGTCTCCAAGCATAACATGCTCGGCATGACTCAGTGTATCCGCATCAGATTCCAGATATGCCACAACCTGCTCTGCCTGAAAAGTTGTACGAGGATATACCTTCTTCTGCGCCAAAGCTTTTGTTGATCCAAACGTTACGCCCAATGCTAACAATATTCCTATCGACAGTTTTTTCATATCCATAGTGCCACCCTCCTAGATTAAACACTAATATTGATTTCCTAACTATATATAGATTTCGGTTACAAAGAGCAACACTTATAAACGAAAACTGGACAACTTTTGGTCATGGAACAAAAGACACGAGTTGCAGCAAAAGGAATCATACAAAAAGAGGGAAAAATCCTTCTAATATCCCGAAGCGAAAAAGAAAAGTTTAATCCTAACGAGCTGGACTTTCCTGGAGGCAAGCTGGAATTTGGAGAAAGCCCAAAACAAGGCTTGAAGAGGGAGATAGAAGAGGAAACCGGTCTTGAAGTAGAGATAGTAAAGCCCACCAGTTCATGGAGTTTTATGTTTGACGAGAATACACAGATAGTCGGAACCACATTCTATTGCAAATACAAAAGTGGTGATGTCAAACTAAGCGACGAGCACACGCACCACACCTGGGTTACGCCAGAAGAGATATTAGAAGGAGACTACCCAGATTGGATGCAACAAAGAGTAACAGATGCAATGGACGCGCTTTCTAAACAATAATTTTTATAAAGGAACTGAAATTCATTCTTAACGCTCACGCCAAGGTCGCATACAGAGCAAACAAAAAAAAAGTTTGCTGGTCGCGCCAATGGCATTCACTCACGTTCACGCCAAGGTCGCATAACCCGGTACTGGATGAGAAATTATCTGGCGGGATATTGCGCAAGCCTGGAATCCATTTGCAGGATAGCTTGTTCCGTATGGAATTCCCAGTTCAAACAGTCGGTGACCAATTGCGGGCACCAACCTGAAAGTCTGGGCCTTGGCGCTTTTTTCTATCTATTTTTTACCTAGAAGGTTAATAAAAAATAAAATTTTATAAACTATAAGAACTTTAAGATTCATAAAAATAAAAGAGGGTGATATTTATGAGAACTGTTTTTATTATATCCATTTTGGTTATAACATTATTTCTGGTGAACGGTTGTAATACGCCAACCCCTGAAACCATAGATAGTACAGGTACTTTGAACTTGCAGATAACAGATGCAAAACCTGAAACCCTGAACATAACAGCACTTGAAGTGATCATTTCAAATATACAGGTTCATACAGCTGGCGGCAACTTAGAATTAGTATGTACCAACGAAACAGTTATTGAAGAGATATGCAATAATGATACTACTATCTGTGAAAATGTAAGCCAATTGGTCGAGACATGCGAAAATGTGACTGATGAGGCAGGTTGGAGTACAGTGGTTGAGGGTCCTGTCACTTATGATCTTATCCAGATCAAGGATGTTAAAGAGTTCTTAGGATCTAAGGAGTTTGAGGCAGGCAAATACACCCAAATACGCCTAAGTGTTGACTCTGCCAAGCTTTTCCTGAGCGGTGAAGAGGCTTCATTGACTATACCTAGTGAAAAGATAAAGTTAGTCAAGAACTTCGATATAGTTGCAAATCAGACAACTACTCTAACCCTTGACTTCGATGCAGAAAAATCTGTCCATAAGGCAGGAGAAAACTATATAATGAGGCCAACAATCAAGGTGATACAGGAATAATTCTTTTTTTTATTTTTTTAATATTCAGCTCTAAATTTCCTAATTAGTTTTATTTGGACATTTTAACAGCGTTCTAATTCATAATCACTCAAGAGTAGCAATCCATCGAAAGAATTAAAAACTAATTTACATTCCCCTAATTAAAACCAGTTCAGGTGATACCCATGTTACAAAGATTAAGCAAAGAAACAATAGATTATTTCTTAAACATACTAAACAATACAGAAAGAGATCTTCTGGTAGATGTCAACAACAGGCAGAATCCTTTCGCCAAGCCCAATATCAAAGGTCTTAAAGTGGTGAAAGCCAGCTTAGGATCTACTCATTATTCTGGCGATGATGACACCAGGAAGCTCTCAGATTACGCAGTCGAAGGCGAAGTACAGGGCATTGTCATCGAGGGATACCATCACAGGGGCCTAAAGGAGACTCCAGTAAAGATTTTCAACCCAAACCTGTCCAGCATAACAGTCCACAAGCCAAAGCTGAAGCATGAAGTCCGCGAGATTGCGGAGACTGGCGTCAAGATTGCTAAAAATCTATTCGGTCTTTTGACAAATGAAGTCAAGGATTTTCTTGGAGAGAACGAAAGCCAAGAAAATGTAAGAGTGTACAAGATACCAATGCAAAGGAAGCTAAGACTAGAGGTCTCTGAAGATCACGAAGCCAATGTTGACAAGCTCTACAAGGCTATTGTCTCAAATCCAGAGGCAGCACCTTTAGATATTCTAAAGCAGGGAGACAGGGTAGCAGACATAGTATATAACAAGGGAGACAAAAGATACAACATGTTTATTACTGATGTCAAAAAGATGCCAGAAGGTGTAATGATCAAATTCAAGGACCTGATGGACTATCAGGGAGTCAAGCCAGCTGAGATGTTGTTGAGAGTCCTGAATGACCAGCACGACCTTCCATTACCAAATGCAGACCATTACTGCCTTATCCAGAGCCTGGACCAGGTCAATCTAAGACCTGTAAAAGAATATGCCTCACGTACATTACTAGGCGGCATAAAGAAAGGCGTGGATATTACAGCAGGCAAGGTAAGACAGCAGGATTATTATTAGATTGTTTACTTTTACATTGCCGCCAAGCGAAGTCCAAGGATAATCACTCGATGTCAAATAAATCGGCGACAGAAGTGAATAACTATGTGGACGGAGCGCGGCAAAAAAAGTTATTCTATTTTTTTATATCAAATACAATAGCGTTAGCTGTGCCCCCAGGATCATACTTACCACCATACTGAGCATGACTAAAGGCCTTGATATAGACACCATCATCAAGTCTTCTAACACTATTGTCGTCTTTTGCACCCCTCATAGAGGAGATTATCTTCTTATGCCCCATCAGGCAATCATCGCCATGACATTTCATCAGATCCAGCTTTGTCCTTACACCCCCTATCTTGCCCAGGTTGTTGATAAAATATTTTGCAGTCATATTGCCAGGATCTAAATGATATGCAAGTTTTGCTGCATGGTTGTCAGCAGCAGCAGATAATAAGCCTGTATGTACCATCGGAATCCAGTGCTTCTTTTTAATTCTTCGCAGCGCAGTACCCCCTTCTACACTACTCACAAAAAGTACTTTCTCCTTGGTTTTTTGATCAGCACAGTTAAGAGCAAGTGCAGCACCTATAGGATCAAGAAAGTTCGCCTGATATACTGGCTTGATCTGGAGAATCCCATAGTCCCTGTCAAGCGCGTGAGTAGGGGCCTTTTCATGGCACTCACCTCGCGGATAGAAGACGCAACTCTTAATCCTACGATTGTCAAACATATCTGAAAGATCATGATTCTGCATCCTGATTGACAATGCATCGTAGACAAAAGTCTGACTGAACATACCCTCGATTCCTGAAACAAGACGAAGCAGGTGATGTTTGGAATGATATGTTTCCTTTAGTACATGAAGCACTTTTTTGGCAGCATGCTCATCGCCTGATCGCAATGATGACATATAGTCTCTTATTTTAGGGAATAAGAAAGGCAGCTCGACATATCCCCTGGCAGTTTCCAGAAATTTAGGCTCAAAATATGATTCTGCATTTTTCCTATCCTTTTCATCACGACCCACAAGTCCCTGGATAAGATACAAAGCCATCTGTGTAGGATTCTCATAGGCTTTTAATCCTGAAAGAAGAACCTGCCCGTATTCCTTGCCAAGTTCAAAGTCCTTCTCTGGCATCTTATTTTTCTTCCTTAACTTTAGCAGGTACTGGATCCTGAAATCATCATCATGGCCATCAAGCATCAGCATTTTCATCTTCTCATTAAGAGTCAGTCCTTTAGGGCTGGTTTTCCATATACTCCTGAATGCTGAATTCACATGCTGTTCAATTCCGTCCAGCCAGCTGTCATCAAGTGTAGGACCAGGAACCCCTTCAACTTTTTTTAATATTGAAAAGTTATAGAGTTTCTCTGATTTCAGAGTCAGATGGATATCTGAATTGATGACTGTCATCATCCTGGCTTTTTCTTCGACATCATCGTCCATGTAATGGTTAAAGAGATTGAAATCCACCAAATCAAAAAATACCTCAGTTAGTTTCTTGTATTCAAATCCCTGCTTAACCATATTGAAAAACTTATGGACATTATCACCATAAGTATCTTTTTTCTTGTTGAAAAGGCTCCAGGACAATTCAGACCAGAAATCTACAGGAATACCATGCTCATGCGCAGTTATAAACGAGGTAAAATGGTGCATCAGGCTGCTAAAACCATGATGGCGTATCCTTTCTTTAAGCGTACTCTCGATCCAGCTATCCCCCCACTTCTTAATATCTTTTGGATCATCCCCATTCTCAATATAAAAATTATAATCATCAGATGCAAACCATTCATCTCTAACTATCTTCTTTTCTGAACGCAGAAATTTATTGTGTCTTTCCTTTAAATCTTTATAGCATCCGATATAATCATTCAGAAAACCATTCTTCATTGCAAAGGGCGAATGGCTGATATAGTAGAACATGTCCTGTCCATCTTTTCCACTAAAATCTCTGCCCGTCGTGATCCAATCATCAAATTGTTCAGGCATCTCTTTGAGAATATGCTCTGCCTCATTGAAATAACCGGCAGCCCTGTCCCCATAATCCTTGACAAGTCCAAGTCCGGTCCTTATGAACCTATAGCCATGTTCACCGCCAATCAATCTTAATGCTGCAGGATTATTGAGATGGTTTCTTGCAGCGTCTTTGCTGTGTTCTCCAAGAGAGAGTGCGAACTTAGAATACATCTTCTCAAGCTTTGGAAATTTTCTTCTGACCTTCCTGATATGCTTCAGATAATCAACATGGTCAACACCTGCGTCTGCAAGCTTGATCGCAGTGTCAAACCAGCCCCTTTTTTCAGGATTTATCAATCGTTTCCTATAACCAACAACAGACTCGACAATAGAATCATATCCAAAGTAATGGTTGGTGGTTTTTGTACGTATTATAAGGTCGATTGTCTTGTCAAAGAACTTGTCATGTTTATCAAGCTTGACAAAGGTATCAAGATGGTGACTTAATGATCCGTGGCTGATACTGATCAGATGAGTATTATTTTCTTCGAGGAAACTATGCAACTCCAAGAGTTTAGGCATTCTTCTAGTTAGTTTCCTTTGTTCAAACTCAGACTTGACCTTGTCAAAATGCTCAACTATCAGCCCGCTATGCTTGCCTGTTGCCCGCCCAGCAAGTTTGAGTATGGTCTCATAATGAGTGCCCTCTATTTTTATCTTCATGAATGAGGGAAGGGTTTTGCGGATTATGTCTGAGCCCATATAAGAATCATCAGCTTTTATCCTAGCTGTAACAAGGTTGGTCAGCTTAAGAAGCTCACTCCTGTCCAAAGCATCTACAATTGAATATTTCCGAACAAAATCAACCACATTATAGTCACTGAAACCAAATCCCTTGCTGTTCCTCTGCCAGATCGGGAATGTTGTCAATATATTCTTTAAATGTTTATCAAGAGCTTCAGGTTCAGCATATTTTTTTTTCAAGATCTCAACAATCTGATCATAGAATTTAGGATTGATTATACTATAAGGAGTCCCGTCTTTTTGATTCCGTCTTCTTTTCCTGTACTCCTTGATGTCCCTTTGAGTAGGCGCATCTCCTAAAACCGATTGTCGCCAATCTATCTTTTTCTTGATAGACTTGAAGATCCTCCTGTTCTCAAGGATGACTTGTTCCAGCAGAGATTCTTGTTCACCAATCATAGTTGTTATTGGCAAGTGGTTACCATATATAAAGTTTGTTTTAGTACGTTATTCAAAATAAGCTATTCCGCACTATTTTCAAAAGATATTTAAAAACCAAAAACAAGCAAAAAACCATGCAAAAAAAGTCCGGCCTGATAAAGTCCATGCGATCAACAAAAGTATCTGACTGGCTGGACAGATTAAGCTTCCCATTGATCTTCTTGATATGGATATCCATAATCATAATCTTCGGAATCCTCTATCATTCCTTAGACAGCCCAAACACATATCTACTGACTACAGCAGATCAAAACACAAGACCCGGCATCTTAAACACCATCTACTTCAGCTTTGTCACAGCCACAACAACTGGTTTTGGGGATATCATCCCATTCGGATTCTATAGGTTCATAGCAATCATCGAAGTCATACTAGGGCTGATATTGCTGGCAGTAGTGACCTCAAAACTAGTATCCATCAGGCAGCACGCCATACTCAGCGAGCTGTATGAGATATCATTCAACGAGAAAGTCAACAGGCTAAGATCATCCCTTCTGCTGTTCAGGCAGAACATAAGCAACCTGATATTTGGTGTAGAAGAAGGCACCATGAGACGAACCAAGATCAGGGACATAGAACTCTATGCAGATTCATTTGAGGAAACCTTAAAGGAGATAAGAGACCTCGTCCTCAAGAGAGGCAGGTCAGGGTATTCCAAAACAATAGATACCACAAATACGGAACTGCTGCTCAACAGCATACTGCAATCTCTGGAAAGGTTTGTAGAGCTGATAAAGATACTCGAGCAGAACCAGATGAAATGGAAAGATAGATCAACCATCAAGACAATGAATAAATGCCTGGTGCTTACAGAGAGCATATTCAAAAGCATAGGCAATACAAAGATCTCTGAAAACTCAAAAAAAGATCTCAGCCAAAGATACAAGGCAGTGCATCAAGTAGTGCTGAGCCTCTGCAAACCAGACAATTAAGAAGATTTAAATAAACAAATCCACGCATCTTAAAACAATGAGAAAAAACGCAAGTCTTGTATTCCTTTCAATCTTCTTCATACTTGCAGGAATAATAGTAACTCTGGAGAATTTTGACATACTTGAGGGTCTAAGCAGGCTCTGGCCTATCTTTCCGTTGATAGTAGGGGCAGGATTCATTCTCTTGTTCCATCATTCTAAGAAAAAAGAAGCAGGCCTGATATGGATCGGAAGCTTTATCTCATTCCTAAGTGTTTTCTTTTTTTATCTTAACTACACTTCCTGGACTAACCTGGCAACACAATGGCCGTTCTTCCTTTTGATAATCGGCCTGGCATTCAGCACCACCACCTTTTTCATAAGATTAAAGGTTTTCACAATTATGGCTGTTGCCTTTGTGATGCTCTTTCTTACATTTTATCTAATCTTTGCGGTGTCAGCCAGAACTTGGCCTCTTTCTCTGGTATTTTTTGGAATAAGTTTATATATCATAGATTATTTCAATAAGAGAATAAAATGAACAAAAAGAGGGTAATATTTGTTGAACCAAGAGGTGCACGTTCAAATGTCTTTGATAAATTCATGACTATCCCTCTTTTAGGTCCAGTATATCTTGGCACCATCGCCAAGGAAGCGGGTTTCGATGTTCAAATCCTGAATGAAAATATTCTCAAAAGAGATGTAAGACCTGAGGAGCTTGACTGCGATATCCTTTGCCTGACCTGTTTGACCACTAATGTTAACAGGGGAAAAGAAATCGCAAGAACCTACAAATCCTATTACCCTCAAGGCCACACCATTCTTGGAGGCATACATGCAAGTATGGTGCCTGCAGATGTTGTCAATAATTTTGACCAGGTAATAGTTGGAGAAGGTGAAAACATCCTTCTTGGTATTTTATCAGGCAAGATAAAGGACAAGATCGTCCATAATAAAATCCCTACTGATATGGATCAAATGCCCAAACCTGATTTCACTTTGATCAAGGACTGGAAAAAGATGCACACTTTGCCTGTAATGACATCCAGGGGTTGCCCTTTTGACTGCAACTTCTGCTCTGTTACTGAAATGTTTGGTAAAGGTTACAGGATGATGAGCACAGATAATGTAATGAACGAGATCAGCAACAGGCATGTCAAGGATATCTTTTTTTGCGATGACAACTTTGCGGCCAATCGAAAAAGGACTAATGAGCTTCTGGACAAGATGTTGAAATCAGACTTTAATCTACCCTGGTCAACACAGGTAAGAACAGACATAACCAAGTTCCCAAAACTTGTAGCCAAAATGAAAAAGGCCAACTGCAGCACAGTCTATGTCGGCATCGAATCCATCAATCCAAAAAGCCTTATCGAGATGCAAAAGAGCCAGACAGTCGAGGACATCAAAAGAGCAATGAGAGTGTTTCACGACAACGGCATCATGGTCCACGGCATGTTCATGTTCGGCAATGACTCAGACACTAAGAGTGTCTTTAGGAACACATCTGACTTTGTGCATGACGCAGAGATCGACACTGTACAATATGCTGTGCTAACACCTCTGCCAGGCACCAGAACATTCCACAAACTAGAACAGGAAAACAGACTATTGCACAAGAACTGGGATGTCTATGACGGCCTTCACGCAGTCTTCAAACCAATTCACATGACACCTGAAGAGCTGCAGGCAGGTATGCTTGATTGTTTCAGTGATTTTTACTCTTACACCAATGCCATCAACAATGCTTTAAACACATTTGCAGACACAGGAATTGCAGCAGTAAAGAACCTTTACAGCAGAGCGCATTTCCCTTCCTTAAAGCCCTCTTTTGCCAAGTTCTTTGGAAGAGGCATTGTCAAGGCTTGGTTAAAACACAACAGGGATTATCTTGATTATCTGAAAACTATTTCAGAAAGAATGGCAAATAAGGTTTATTTCTAAATAACTACCATTCAGTGGTAAAAAAACCGAAAAATTTAAAAACGAGTTAACTATCTCAAGCATATGCCACAAGAATATCCTATTGTTGAAACCACTACCTTGCCAGGATCAGGTGTAGAGTTCCTTGAATATGTCTTATCTCATGCGCGCGTCCCGGCAAGAACAACACATAACAACTGGTTTGCCGAGAGAGTAAAAGAGTTAGAAAGGCCAGATATGTATGCTTTACGAGGTGACAAACCAAAAGAAGGCAGCATACTTATTCTGAGAAGTATTGATGATGGCGAACCAATTGTCAAAGACATAAACCTACCTTCTGATGCGGGAATAACACAGATGGATAACAATATAGTAAAAGTGCAGTTTGGAAAAAATCCAATCCCTGCAGCGATTCACGTCAACGATATCGCAGACAGTACAATCAAAACAGAATTGGCATTGCCACCCCATATTGATGGCAAAGATAAAGTTTACAATCCCAACATGGTCAAATATGAAGAGCTGCCCGTAGATACCCTGGTTTCAAATATAAGCGCTGCAGAATCAGTGCCAGGAGCAATTGATTTCTATTTCACATTTATCAAACCACCAAAAAATAGTGTTTTTTACACAGAAAAAGATGTCACGAAATACTTGGACACCTGCATAGATAATATGAGTTCTCCAGAGATTGCCCTAGGTATGTTTCTTAACCATTGGCAATGGAGAAGTGCAGAATGGAAACGAAAATATAATAACAAGAGTGATACAGATCCAAATCCTGAAGATACAAGATTGCCAGGCGATCTTGCAAGACGGTTCTGGGGTTCAAATTCAACAGACTTCTATAAGAAAGATTATGAGACTTTAATCCCGACAGTGTTATATTCGATGGCTCTACTCGGAAAGGATCCTGTATCCTGTCTTCCAAAACTAGCCAGAGCCAAATTTTGGGATATAGACAAGACGGCTCACGCAATGAGAAAATATATGCATGAAGAGATACGACCAACGTACTAATAATCTAAAAAGATGTCAATCAGCGACCTATTTAAGGACAAATACAATAATAATCCATATAAAATAGATAATTCTGACCTGACCAATCTTCTTGAACTGGATCAGTTCCCTGGCGAGATCAGATCAGTAAACCCTGTTCCGGGCCACAAAGATGTTCTTCATGTTGATTTCATGCGAAACAAGACATTCCCTGAGGAGCCACTAGTACAATATTGCACAACTGTAAAACTTGGCGAGCCTGAGCACACTGGAAATTTGCTTGAACAAAAGCACAACATTGCTTCAACACCAGTCATGCATTCTGTTTCATTAAATCCTACTACCCAAGCCACCCTCTACCACAAGTGCCAGGGTGATGAACTAAAGACATACGAACAGCTGCTGGACTTCTCTTTAAAAGCTGTTGCAAAACTGGCCAGGATTCAGGTCATTTTAACAGAAGAATATGCCAATAGGGGATTTTCCAGTAAACCACATAGAGAATATGACTCGGATTTCTTTACACCAAAGCTTTTCCAGAACAACAGATTTACTTATACTCATGCAGATGCCAAGCAGCAATTTGCATCGGTGCTTGAAAATAAGACCCAGATGATTCTTCGATATGCCCACAATATTATCGGCCACGGAGATGCCCATGATGAAAATTTCATGCCAGATAATCGAGCCAATATAAGGTTTGACAATCTCAATCCACAATATCTGGACGGTGTTGCAACATTCGACTATAATCATTCCTGGACAGTACCATAGGATGATCTGTCCAAGTTTATCACTAGGATGATCTCAAATCCAAGATATCATGAAACGCTAGAAGGCAGAGAAGAAGAGTATGAATTTGATCTTAAAGCTCATTTCAGAAATTCTTTCAATGAAGAAGCTCAGGAAAGTTCATCTTATCTGCATATAACACCTGAAATGATGGAGGAACGATATGCAATCATGAAAGTAAAGGCCTGTGCAGACGGCCTTAGGCATTTTGTCAAACATTACAATGACAATCCTTCTATGAGAAAAAGGTCAGTTTCATACTATGCGCAGATGAGAAACAGTCTTGAAGGAGATGATCTTGTTGTTTTTGAGAATTTTATTGAAGCAACCGATTTTGGCTTAAAATTGAATGTTCCACCCTCTAAAAGATACTATATCCACCCTAATAGTATTGCTGCCTTGTTAACTCTTAGTACTCTCGCAATTACAAATTCAGTCCCTAAAACCCAAAAGTGCTATACTTAGTTCTCCCAGCGATACATCATTGTTGTTTCTATATGTTTGAGCAATCGTAATATAGCTCCTAGATTGATTGCAATGGTTAGTTCTGAATGATTTAATTGAGCTAATAGCGTATCGAGTTCATCAAAAAGGCCATTCCTTTGATCTTTAAGCTTTGGCTGATCTGCTAAATCCATCTTATAGAATTGCCTGACAAGAGCATCAAAGTAGTCTGCTGTTTTTTGCAGCATTTCATATAGCTCTTCTGATAATTTTAGTTGCTTTTTTGCTATATGCAACAACAAATCTCTATATTCATCAGCAATCTGTTCCAATTGACCGATTATAAATTGAATATAGGAAGAGAGTAGGTCATCCTTGTACCCTCTCTTATTGATCATCCTGTGAAGGAAATTACAGAACTTGTTCTGCATCTCCTCTAGTTGTGCAATATCTGACAGCTCCTTGTAAACCTGTTTCTTTATTGGGCCTAAACTGTCCCTGGCCATAGCAAGGGTTATGTGAAATGTTCGTCTTAGCACTACTGCCACATCTTCAGAGGCCTTGGAGATGGCTCTTATTGTGACACTGTTCTTGGCCTGGTCAACTATCTCAAAGCCAAGCAGATTATCCAGAGCACTCTTGATTTCCTTTATGACAGTTGAATCAGAATAGGTTACGACCAGTTCATCATAGCCAAGGTTGTAAATAATAGTGATGAATCGCTTCAGAAATTTTGTCTTGTGCAGATCTATGGTCGTAGAGTTTAGTTCCTCCTGCTTTGATGCAGAAAGAATAAGCTTGTTGCCCTCTTCAACCATTTCAATCTCATCACCCTTTTTCAGATTGTATTTTTTTACCCATTTCGAGGGTAGCGAGGTTATAAGCGTTGTCGGCCCATGTTGGACCAGTTTTCTTATCATAAAACCCCATATATGCTTTATTATTTAAATAATTTTTCATTTTTAGCATATAGATATGCTTTATATCAAGAAAAAGCTTATATTTCCATTTGATACTACTAAATGATAGATAAAAAGGAGGTTAACAATATGGAATTTATAAGCAAGAAAACCCTGGAAAGAGCCACATTAGCAATCTGGTTAGCATCAATTGCCATCCCGTTAACAACAGCAGGAGTATTCATCAATAAATACAGAAGCACCAAACGTGATCTTATCAGATATATGCACCATTGTGACTGGTATAGGCAGGTTGAATTCGAACATGAAGGTATCGTAAATCATGGGCAAGCTCTCTCTGGCCAGGGATCCTCTGTATTTAAGTTTCCTGACACAGAAGAAGGAAAAGATCTTAGGCGAATGTATCAAAGAACAACCCGGACATTAAACGATATTTGGTATACGCAAAGACAACTGGAACAAAAACACGGATTCGAAAGATCGATTCCGCCATATGAAGATTTGTAGATTATTAGGAGGTGAAAAAATGAAAAACTTGAATGAAACTATAACAACAACAAAAAGCTTCTTAGAAACAGGAGGCCTTGATTTATTTCCAGGCATAGAGTTCTTAGGCGAAACAAAAATAGAATACGCACATCAATACGAAGAAAAGATTATTGAAGAAACCAGGCCATTGATCAGATTATTTAGAACAAAAAAAACTGTAAAGCAAAGAGTGCCTGGCTCAGTACATGACTATAAAACAGCAAAAGAACAGTTTCCAAAAGATCTTATGGAAAAAGGCATAACGCATGCTTTCGAATGCAAGGAAACATACCTCTGGGAGAATAGATTTCCAATCACACTTTCTTGTCAGGCATATAGATGCGAGGTGAGAAAATGAGATACCAAGCAACAGTCAAAGTCCACTCCCCAGAAATATATAGTGATTTTAATTCAGTAATTAATACACTTTTACCTACAGAACTTTATGAATTCATACTAATACAAAGCATAGTCCAAGGACAAACTAGACCAGGAGTATCCCAAATAGAAGTACCCTGGAAAAATAGGGATTGGGTTAAAAAGAAAACTGAGGAAGATAAAAGACATTTCCAAGTATATCACGGCACATCAATTGAATTAGACCCTCAACCACAACAAGAAAAAGAAAAGAAACAAGAAATTGAGTTTCATCCGGATTTTGATGTTTTCCATTATTTTTGTCAGTCAGCAGATACACAAACGGATAAACCTAAACCCCGAGCCGCAGTAATAATAGACAAGACAGGTTCAAAAATGACTGCTCGCATTTATTCACCCCATTTTGAAAGTTATACTTCAACAAGAGCTCTAAAATACACTGAAAATCCCACACTTGAAGACACACTCGTATTTGGAGGAAGTGTAACTACAGAAAAAAGAGATAAAGTAATTGTCGATTGTGTTAAAAAACACTATAAGGTAATTGATTCATTAGGACCCTATTATTCAATACATGCAGAACGCATGAGATATATGCAATTACCAGAAACAATAACAGCATATGCAGACAAGGAATTTAATGAGATGAAAGAAAGATATCCTGATTTTTTCAAGTAGAAAACACTCAATTCGCCAACTCGAAATACACGCGCCTGTTTTTAGCTCCCTTGTTTTCAATTTTTAGGAGCTTTATGGCACCTATTTCACTTGTGTTCTTGACATGGGTTCCACCGCAGGCCTGGGCATCAAAATCCTCTATGTCTACAATCCTTATGACCTTGATACCTTCAGGTATTCCTTTAGCAAGTTTCATCAAGCCTTCAGTTTCCAAGGCCTCGTCTCTAGAAATAAACTTGATATGAACAGGATATGCCTTGCACACTATCTCGTTAGCCTTTTGGATGACTGTGATTATATACTCCCTGTCAAACTCTTCTAAAGAGAAATCAATTCTAGCCTTGTCGAGATTGAGCTGGTTGCCTGTAATAGTTGCTCCCATCTCCTTGTGCATGATAGCAGAGATGACATGAGCTGCCGTATGATATCTCATAAGCTTGAATCGCCTCTGCCAATCAATAGAACCCTTAATCTTATCACCCTCTTTAAGACCCACAGGATCTACCTCGTGACTTATATGACCTCCAAACTTGCCTGCAAAGACCACCTTGAAATCTTTACCATCAGATAATCTGATGAAATTCCCTACATCATTGGGCTGGCCACCTGAGTTTGGATAAAAGGCTGTTTCATCAAGCACTACAAACTTTCCGTCAGTAACTTTCAAAACTGTTGCTTCAAATCCTTTCATATAAGAATCTTTCATGTATAAAGCTTCATTCATCATAACACCATAACAAAAGAAAAATAAGTAGTTTAAATATTTATTGTAAAAAAGGCAGCAACAATGGCGCAGATAATGTATTATAAAGATAAAAGTCCAACCAACCATGGCGGCTGACGAACAGGCTACGCCCGTTCTACAGGGGGTGTCCGAAGGAACAACCCTCCCCCCTGTCAGCGCCATGGTTGGACTTTTAGTGCAGCAACAATGGCGCAAAGGGCGTGTCTCACGCCCAGGTTTGCTTATGCAAACCGTTTTATCTGCCAAGGATGTTGCTGCTTTAAATATAATAACGCCTCCACCACAGTAAAACTTAAATAATGTTTAAATCTAAGTTCATCATCAACTTACGGGGTGGTTAGTTTGAAAAAATGGATTCTAAATACGGCTCAGCCGCATTACTTTGATATAGAGATCGGCAGAAAGACAGTTGAAGGCAGGGTTCCAGATCCTTCAAAAGAAGATAAGAACTATCTTCTGATTCAACCAGAAGACATCCTGGTCGTCAAGGAAGTGGATGAAAACTACAAGCCCACCAATCTTGCAGCGCTTGAGATGATCGTGACCAACGTGGATGTACTGATTTCGGCGGCAGACGGTTTCAATAGGACACTGCCATGCTGCCAAGGACACAACTCAAGAAGGACGCTGTTGAGCTTTACAACAGTTTCCCTGGCTACAAGGCAAGGATGGTGAAACATGGTTTTGTGGCAGTTACATTCGAACCGCCAAGACCCGGCTACTTACCTATCTGGCAGCCCAAGACAGAGCTTTGGGAAGCTGTGATGCAAAAAGGTCAGTCTTTGAAAAGACCTAAAGCCACAGATGGACAGATAGAGATAATAATGCATAACTTCTATAGCCACCCGTTCAACAAACCAGAGCCCTGGTTGGTCCAGGTAGAAAGAGACTTGACTGTCTATCCCCTGCACGATGCGATTGCAACGTGGCTGGATGGTGCTGATCACCTGCTCAATACTAAAAAGATCGACCTAATCACCTATAGGCGCATCGGTAACATCGCAAGAGAGTATGCCCATGGATCTATGCTAGACGTGAAGAAATAGTCGTCTCGATTAACTCAGAAATAGCAACATTTAAAAAGGCACTATTGTTTCTCGAGGCTAATATGGGCAGAATTAAGACTAGACTAGCGAAAAAGAATACAGAAGATTTGATGGAAAAGTACGAAGAGAAATTTTCAACTGACTTTGAAGAGAACAAGAGAACTGTTGATGAGTTGACTAAGACACAATCAAAGAAACTGAGAAATATTATCGCAGGATATGCAACAAAACTTAAGAAGAAAACAAGCGGGTGATGTGAATGGCAGAGGATAAAGACAATTCTATCTTTATCGGAACCAAGCCCTTCATGAACTATGTAACTGGTGTTGTAATCCAGTTCACGACCAAAGGAGCCGACGAGATAATAATTAAAGCGAGGGGGAAGTTTATCTCCAGGGCTGTAGATGTCTCAGAAGTAGCCACTAAACGGTTCATGAAAGACCAAGTCGAGGTTAAAGACATAAAGATAGACTCAGAGACTTTCCAAAACAAGGAAGGAAGAGAAGTCAGGGTATCAACAATTGAAATAGTGTTGATAAAGAAATAAGAATTTCTTTTTTTATTGGGGGGAGTAACTAATATTTTTCTAGCGTTAGCTTTTATTGCTCTAGCAAATCATCTCTCAAATCAAATATACCTTCACGCATATAGACTCTACCTGTCGGCCTGAACTTATCTGGCGTGGTTATGAAAAGCCTCTCAATATCATAGCAGTCCACCATGTCAGCTACATCCTGGATGTGCTTTTCAGTCATACAAATCTGGTCAAAATATCTAAGCAACAATATATTCCACAGATCATCAGGTTCCTTGGCAAAATACCCTGTCCCCTTCCACTCTACAGATCCTTTGTGGATGCCAAAAGCCAGCCAAAAGAGGTCATCATGAGTGTGGTATTCACAATACTTTCTGCCATCCTCTGAAGTAGATAAAGGTGGCACCATGATATCAAAACCATTTACACCTTCAACCTGATAAACAACAGCAGGCAGATACATCTCCAAGGACTTGACACCAAGATCGAAAAGGCCTGATTTCTTGGCCAGGTATTCTGCAATATGTCCATCATATGTTGTAATGTTGTCAATTGTTGAATAAAATTGGCTTGTGGCTAAATCTATAGAGTTCATTGTGAAACTCTCATACCATCAGGTCATATAAAAACCTTTTCTTGACACCACAAAGTTACAATTTTAGTATCTTCTTCTAAGGACTAGATCAATAAAAATGACTCCGAATAAAAACACAAATACCAAAACCAGGAGCACTCCAAATATCACAAGAAATTTAACATAGCCAGGCGTCTGGGAGGCGGAATCTTGGCCAGGCGAAGGCTGATTCACATTCAGGAAAACACTCTCAACAAAGCGATCAATAAAAGATCCAAGTTTCTTGTTTGAATCCCCCGGCAAGTATTCATCTGAAACATTCTTGAAAAGGGAGCTCGATTGTGTCCTCTCAACCCTATAGCTGGTCTCCCACTCTCCATGGACACTAACGTTCTTCAGGTAGCTCGGAGGTAATATGAGAATATACTTGATCAATGGAAGACTATTTACGTCAGCTTCATCAAATTCCCAGATTATACTATTTGCCTTGATATCAGCTTGAGGTGTTGTATCTGCCACCTTAAAATCATTCGGGAAAAACTCCCTAATAACCAGATTGCTATTGGCATCTCCTTCAACATTGACTTTGATTGTAACAAAGATAAGATTGTTCTTTACTGAAGAGACGGTCCTATCAATTGAGACTTGGCAAGCAGCGAAGACGCTCGACGAGAATAAAAATAATATTAATATAAATATTACTACCACACCTCCTTTTTTTAAGGACATACTAATTAGAACAATAATAAAGGTTATATATAAAAATTTCTCTTATGAGACCTTACTATCCTAATAATCCAGCCATTCATGGCGGCTGTCGGCTCTTCGAGCCTCGCTCGGGACTCCGTAGGAGCCGTCCCTCCCCTCGCCAGCGCCATGGCTGAAAAAAAACAGAAACTAAGCCTTCATTACAGAATCAAACTTTTCCTTGACCTTGTCAAAGTCCTTTATGTTTAGCTCTGAATCTGAGTAAAGACGATACACTTCCTTGAACCTGAGGTATGCTAATACCATATCATGTTCAGTATAATCATTATCATTGAGGATGCCGTCCCTAAAATGCATCAGGTTTTCCTTGGCAAGATTAGGCGCACCGTCAAGCAGATAAATTTCAGCAAGATTCAATGCAGCACCTGTTATATCACGTCCTGAGTTCAGGGTTTCTGCAAGAATCATAGTATCTGTAAAATACATCTCAGCTTTTTCATAATCTCCCTGGACCCTGGCAATGTTGCCCATTGCACCAAGACAATTATACATGCCTTGCTGGTCACCCAAGCTCTTAAAGGTGACATACGCTTCCTCTGCTTCCCGACCAGCAGTATCATAATCAGGAGGTGTCATTATCAGGGCATCAGATGCAATGTTCTGGCAGGCAGATGCAAACATCCTGAAACCCTCAACCTTATCAAAATCTCCGCCATGATATTTCCTGGCAGCTATCTTGGTCCGCTTGTGAGCTCCCAACGCTTCATCCATCTTATTTTCAGCCCTATAGACCAGGCCTCTTTGGTTGTCAAGCTTGATCTTTAGGAAAAGATCCTCTTGCTCATAATTTTTCCAATCCTCTGTCTTATAATCAAGCCGATCCTTTGCACCATCAAGATATTCGTGGGCTTCCTCGAAATCAGTTCTAAAGACTCTCTCAATGTCTGCCAGATTGATTCTGGAGAGAATTTCTTGGTAATCGCTGGCCGATGAAGTGTAATTCCAGACTTCTGTATAATCATTCATGGCACCTTCATAATCCTGAAGCATTCTCTTTGCCACGCCACGCTGGTTCAGAATAGCAGCTATAATAGATCTATCCTCTGCTATAGCACGGTCAAAGGCTGTATCCAAGATACTGACAGATTCCTTGTAGTTCCCTAACTTCTCAAGGGCTGCGCCCTCGTTAATAAGATCCTCAATTGTATTAGTTTTATTCATAGTTCCACCTGATAATCAAGGTAAGAAATCAAGAAATAGATATAAATATTTCCTTTTAATACAACTAAAACTATATACTCAGAAGACAGCCGAGATCCTCTCAAAATCCTTAATCTTAAGGGAAGAATCCGAATACAATTTTTTGAGTTCATCAAACAATGGGAGAACTGAATTCTTATCATGCCTAGACAAGGTTTCAGTCGCAACACCTATGACCAACCGATTCAAATTATATGTGGCCAGAGTATCGTCTTTCTGCTGAAGACATAATATTGCCAGGTTAAGATTGACGATTGTTTTTGTCCTCTCATTGCCATCAATATCATCTGCGAACTCTGAGGCCCTCTCAAAACTGTCTATTGCTGCCAGCTTATCTTTCCTTCTCCTGTATATATGACCTTTGTTTAAAAGACAATTTACCATACCCTGCTTATCACCAATCAATGAAAAAGCATCCATGGCTTCTTTTGCAACATGCTCTAAATCCAAGAAGAGTTCACCCAACAAGCTATCCCCTACCATATTCTGACAAGCCATTGCATATATCTTCATCATATTATAGTTTTTAGAGTCCTCAGGTTTCAGATCTGACTCCTGTGTTAAAAGCTTAACAGAGTAGTCTCTGGCACTCATGTGTGCAGTCAAGGCTTTCTCAATATCATTCTCGGCCCTATAAATCAGACCACGCTGATTTGCCAGTCTGGCGTGAAGCAAGAATTCTCGTTCTGAGATAATCTCCTTTGCATCATCAAGATGCCCATGAGCCGAAACATAATCAGCATAACCAACCCGATTCAGATCAGCAATATTGATCATAGCAGCGGCTTTCTGTGCATCATCCTGTGCTTTTTTCCCTGCCAGCATAAAATCAGATAAAGCAGGTTCAAAAGATCCCAACATCCTCTTGACAATACCACGACCATTCAGGATCTCTGCATACATAGGATTCTGCTCATCTAGAATAGAAACCATCTGGGTATAGCCTTCAATAGCTGCCCTCCATCTACCTCTTATTTCAAGACCATGACACTTATCAAGTTTGAGCCGGTTAAGACTGATATTGTTAATCTCCATCAATTGCCACCAAATGCAAAGGAATCTATCTAATAATATAAATGTTGTCTTATAAAAACAAATATTTAAAAAAGAGATAATTAAACTTACTTTAAACAAGGGCCTGTAGCATAGTCTGGGAATCCATTCTCGGATTGGGCAAATAGTGCGGCCGGCTTCGGAAGAACAAATCTGATGAAACCGGTTGACCGGGGTTCGAATACTTGGGAACGAAGTTCACAAGGATTTCGTTTCAAGACGAATTTCCTCGCAGGCTCATTCATGAAGCGCATCTTCAATAGCAAGGAGAATATAATTATCATCAGTCTGACAGTCCTTGTTATAATCGGCTTCTTTATCGATGATTTCATTGTGGATCTAATCCATAGTATCCAAGCCCCACCCTTAGTCTCTTTTTTCCACTACATAACCAATCCTGGCTTTGTAGTCTTGCTTCTATTGATAATAACAACACTGTTCATGTGGGCAGACAAGAAACGTGGCTGGATAATCCCGATGTGGTTCTCTGTCGCTATCGCAGGCATCATAGGCTATATCATCAAGTTTATTGTTGCCAGACCAAGATTGATACCCCAGTTCATCCTTGGCATCCCGGACTATTCTTTTCCAAGCTTCCATGCAATGTTCTGCTTCTGCCTGATTCCCATCCTAGATAGAGAGTATAAAGCCTTGAAATGGTTCTGGGTAAGCCTGGGCCTTTTAATCGCTTTTAGCAGGATGTACCTGGACCTGCACTATTTCAGCGATGTAGTTGCTGGCATCATGCTAGGATATGCAATAGGCCACTTCGTTATATTCTTGAGGTTAAAGCTGATTGGAGCAAAGATGAAGAAACTGGTAAAGAAAATCTAAATCACAACAGCATAAAAACACCGCAAAGCAAAGGCACTATCCAATTATCATCGAGAATGAATCCATGATAGTCAAAACTTTCTATCAGACTTAATATAAGTGCAATAGCCAGTGCTTTCCAAAAAGGAACAAAGAAAACCAGGATGATCATTGCTGAAATCAAGAACGCTGCAGTGCCTAACAATGTCGCTGATGACCAGCTGAACATCTTAGTCCTGCCAAAGATCTTGCCAATAAGGGTGGACAGTGCATCTGAGATTGAAACAACCAAGATACATGCCAGAGCTATATCCCTTGGAAAGAACATTGAGATTATAATGCCAATAATAAAATAAAATGATCCCTTGCCAGCGAATTCATTCGGCTTGATTCTGTCAAAAAACGAAAGTATCTTCCAGATAAGGTGTGGTTTATTATGATCATAATACAGTTTTAGGACAACTCCAACAACCATTGTGATAATTGCAACATACAGATATGATGGGAAATCAAGATGTACAACCAAAAAGAAAAACACCAATCCGCATATAAGATGGAACAGCTGTCTTCTCACCTCAAGAATATGATTCATGACTAGTTGAAAATTTAATGTGTTTAAAAAGTTATTCATGAACCAAAACCTATAAAAAGATGCCATACAATGATTTGATAATGTTCACCAATAATCACCATCATCATCTTGACAAGGTACACTTGCTCAAGGATAAGCTAAGTCATATATACTGGCACCTGATTATACAGGGATTCACAGTCTCACTGATATCAATCTTCATACCAATCTATCTACTGACCATAGGTTTTAATATCACTGCAGTCTTCATCTTCCTATTGATCCAATGGGCCACATTCGGCCTCTTATCACCATTATATGCCAAGATCATCCATAAGATCGGCCTAAAAGAAATCATATATATACGCACACCCATTTATGTGGCTGCCCTCTTATTGCTCAGCCTGATGAAAACAAGCATGCTCATCCAGCAGTTTTATTATTTCATACCTGTACTGATCGGTTTCTCAGGAGCATTATACACCCTGTCAATAACATCGTTGTTTGCAAAATTCCTAGGTGAAAAAAGCCAGGGCATTAAAGTAGGGAAGTTTTTAGGTCTACCAAAATTAGCGTCTATTATAGGTCCTTTTATTGGCGGTTTGATTGCTCTGCAATTTGGTTTTATATCACTCTTTATTCTTGTGGCTGTTTTACTCTTTGTTTCCTTGATACCTCTTTCTTTTATTAAGAAAAATGTAGACCATCCAAATTTCAATTTTAAGAGATTCAAGAATTTCAGGACTGACATCAAAGAGGTTGTTTTACTTAATTCATACGGCATCAAGGGATTTGTACTATATATTATCCTGCCTCTTGCACTTTATTTTGCATCCCAAAATCCTGTATCTCTTGGCCTTATTGTTTCCCTGATCTCTTTTATTGGTGCTTTTTTTACTATTTATGTTGGCAGACTGATAGATAATCATGGATTAGCTAAACTAATTAGGATTGGTGCTGTATTAAGCGCCCTTCTCTTCTTAGTCTTTGGTTATTTTGCGAAATCAGAAGTGCTTTACTATCTATCGTTGGCCTCAGGAATCATAAGCATCTTACTCGACATACCCTACGAGGAGCATCTGTATCACAGATCGCACAAAGCCCAATCCCCTCTGGAATTCTTAACCTTCAAAGAATTTTCATTGGCAACTGGCAGGATTTTGCTCTTTTTATTTCTGATTGTCATTGTTGGCACTAACTTTAATGCAGCATTCTATTTCGGAGGTGCTTTTGCACTAATATTCTTGTTGTTCTAAGAAAAACATTTTTAAATCTTCCAAAACCTCTTGTGTTTAATGCATTATTTCAATCGGTCGATCAACGAAGTGTTTAAAGAGTTCTCTAGCGGCATGAAAGGCCTCTCAGAAACAGAAGCTAAAGAGCGTCTTTTAAAGTACGGACATAATGTTCTCGTGGCAGAGAAGGGAACATCAATCCTTAAGATGATCCTGGAACAGTTCAAGGATATCATGGTCTGGATCCTTATTATTGCAGCTGCCATTTCTTTTATCATTGATCCTCATGAACATGTAGAACCGATTGTCATCCTCTCAATTGTAATCATCAATGCTGTCATCGGCTTTATTCAGGAATACAAGGCTGAACAGGCTCTTGAAGCCTTAAAAAAGATGGTAAAGCCTATTGCAGTTGTAATAAGAGACGGCAAGAAAAGAGAGATTGGTGTCGAAAAATTAGTGCCAGGAGATTTGGTAGTATTGAGCGAAGGGGAAACCATACCTGCAGACAGCAGGGTTGTTGAAGTTGTAGACTTGAAATGTGATGAGGCAGCTCTTACAGGAGAAAGTGAACCCCAGATCAAGATAATTGAAAAACTCAATAAAAAAGAACTGATGCCTGCAGACATGGACAACACAGTCTTTATGGGAACCAATATCACACACGGCCACGGTCTGGCGATTGTCACCTCAACAGGAATGCAGACTGAATTTGGAAAGATTGCCAAGCTCACATCAGAAGTAGACGATGAAACATCCCCTTTGAAAAAAGAGCTTTTCAAGGCAGGCAAGTTCATTGCCAAGGCTATCATGGTCATATGCATCTTTATATTTGCATTCGGATGGTTGATGGGCCATCCCTGGCAGAAGATGTTCCTATTTGCTGTTGCACTTGCAGTAGCAGCTGTGCCAGAAGGTTTACCCGCAACAATAACCATAGCACTCGCATTAGGTGTGCAAAGGATGGCTAAGAAAAAAGCCATCATAAGACACATGCCATCTGTGGAGACGCTTGGAAGCACAACTGTCATATGTTCTGACAAGACAGGAACACTTACTAAAAATGAGATGACAGTCAAAAAGATCTTTCTCAATAATAATATCATAGATGTAACAGGCTCAGGATACTTTCCTAAGGGAAAATTTCTCTTAGGCAAAAAAGAGTTCAGAAACGATGCACTTGCTCTTCTGTTAAAGGCTTCTTCGCTTTGCAATGCAGCAAGCCTGGAAAGCAAGAAAGGCTGGAAAGTGCTTGGCGATCCCACTGAAGGATCACTTGTGGTTGCAGCTGAAAAGTACGATATCAAGGTTGAGAAATTGAGAACCAAGTCAAAGAAGATTTTTGAGGTTCCCTTTGACTCGACCAGGAAAATGATGACCACGGTCCATATGCTGGACAAGAGCCGAATGTCTTTTGTCAAGGGCGCTCCGGATGTTATGCTGAAGAAGTGCAAGTTCATTAATATCAATGGAAAGATAACCAAGCTTACAAAGGATCAAATTGAACTTATTGAAAAACAAGATAAAGAGTTTGCGCATAATGCATTACGTGTTCTGGGAGTGGCTTACAGGGTATGTTCCCACGACTTTAAGCAAGAATGCGAAAAGGATCTTATATTTCTGGGATTGATAGGTATGATCGATCCTCCAAGGCCTGAGGTCAAGGAAGCTGTCAGGTTATGTAGAAAAGCTGGCATCAGAACCTTTATTGTCACAGGAGACTTCGGGATAACTGCCAAAGCCATTGCTATGGAGCTTGGTATGGCAGATGACAAGACCAGGATCATCACGGGTATTGAACTCAACAAGATCACTGATGCAAAACTCAAGGACATAGTAGAAAAAGAGGAGTTAATCTTTGCAAGAGTCAGCCCAGAGCATAAGATGCGCGTAGTCAGCAGCCTTTTAGCTAATGGCGAGATCGTTGCAGTAACTGGCGA
>CAZYIM010000001.1:0-148183 GCA_964647565.1 uncultured Methanosarcinales archaeon | reverse complement strand
GTGTAGATCTTTTCCTCTATCTGGCCCTTTATGTTGATCAGGTGCTCACCCTCTTCTTTAGCTAGATTGGGTTCATAGAGTTTTCTTGCTAGGGCTACAGAGGCTTTGTTGGCTCTCAAAAACCATTCCTGGATATAGCTTTTGTCTGCCCGAAACTCAGGCACCTCAAAATCATATTCATCTCTTAGGATCTCCATCAACTCCTCTTTTTCAGGCGTCACATAGCCGTCTTTTTGCAAAAGGCCGTGAAGTGAAAACCTGTTTAGTTTCATGAAATACTCAAACAAGCCTTCCTTGTCAAAGAAGATCTCTGGCTCCCTGTATGCCAGGTTCATTGAGGATATCAACTTGCCAGAACCAAATCCTGCGTGATACATCTCCTTGAACACTTTATACCTTTCTGAGTCTATAGGGAATTTGAACTCGCCATGCAATACCTTGGCATGATCCCTGAATAATGTGTTGCTGACATTTATATAGAGGAATTTCTCGACAACATGAGCTGGCATGAAGATGTGGCCTACATCCTTGCCTTTTTCATCAGGTTTCATCATGTGGATCTTTTCATAAAGGTTCTTGGGAAGAGTCTTTAGTACGACAACATTGTCAAAGTCCTTGCCCTTGCCTCTTGCACTCGAGCCATACAATAGGATGCCCTTAAGATTCTTGCCGAACATATCTTCGAGCTGGCCAGGATATGACAACCGGTGCTTGGTGGCTTTTTTCTTTTTATAACCGGAAAAATCAGTCTTGACATACTTGACCAGTTTAGTGGCGTTCAGTTTGACCTGGAACAAAGTGGCTCTCAATTCTTCATCTGGCACATCCTTCTTTTCAAGATGATCGTACTCCAAACTAAGTTCTGGATGCTTCATTATGGCTGCCACTGAATTAAGGTTGAAGACCTTGCTCTTGGCAATATGCCTGTTGTAGTATCCGAACATGATAGACCTGTCTAAGGTACAATAAAGATGCAATAATTTTGAATATGCAAACTCTTGCAGATAGCTCTCCCTGTAAGGCAGATGGAGATTATGGAATTTGTTTGCAGCATATACAATAGACGGAGCAAAATCACCGAACATGCCCATATAAGATTGCGAGCCGATATGGGCTGTTGTGAAATAATAGAGCCTTTCTTCATCCTTCTTGTTATCGACTGAATAGAAATCCTTGAGCAGCTGGTCGGCCTGCCTTGAATTGAATTTTGAAGATACAACCAGCTTGGAGTTCTCTTGCGGCTCTATAGACTGGAAAAGAATTGTGTTTTCCTCCTTTTCAGGCTCAGCCGCTAATTTTTTATCTAACTGATCCACACCCATCCCCTAGGGGTAATAAATTACTGTTTTTAAATTCTTTGGAAAAAAGAAAAAGTTTAATCCATTTTCATGACAGAGAGCACATCATTCCTTTTACCATCAGCAGTGTCAGATAAAAGCGTGTAGATTGTTCCATCTTGTACAACACTGACATCTAAAGCTGCCTGGTCTGAAAAATGTAATTGTCCTATTGTCTGAGGGCTTTTTTTCTCAAAATCCTTGATGACTAAAAGATCTCCTATAGCACTATTCTTATCCATGTTTCCATAAGCAACATATATGTTATTCTGCTTATCTACATCTATGCCCCAGACTCCGCGTGGCTGGTCTGAGCTTTTCTCTATAACATTCTTTTCATTCAGATAGATCAGTCTTCCGCCGCCTTCTCTTGCAAGACCGACTAAAAAACCGTTATTGTAAGGTGCAAGACAGGTGACCTCGAGCCCATCTCTGTTTACTCTTTCTGCCACTTTTGCTACTGGTTTGAATTCTCCTTCTTTTATCTTGCCGACAAAGGACTCTTCATTCCAGAGTGCTATTGGTCCTGTGAAAGATGTCTGGACAGCTGCATACAACTCTCCATTTGCAAATGCCATTGAAGGCACCAAGTCACTTTCTATTTTACATAAGCTGGCAAGCTGCTCAGCTGCACCTATGCTGCATATCTCTGATCCGATCCATTTTATGTCTCGATAAGCTGCAATAAATGTTTCTCCGTTGTCATTGATTGCAAGGGATTGTGCATATGGATCAAGCATTTTCCTACCTGTCTCTTGCCCATTTTCTAATGTTACCAAAGCACTCGAATAAGCACCTTTCTCTGAATTTGCCCAATTACCTCTCCTTTCTGCACCAGTATCGCCTGGAAAGGGTTTTCCTAAGCTGACAATAGCCTGATTGCCATGAGATATCATATCGAGTGTTGCACCATCTATTATAATTTTATTTATTTCTTGAATTGCCACCATTGTAATCTGCAAGAATCCAGAGATGTTTATAAATATTTCCCACATCATCACTTGCGAGTAGTTAATTTCCAAAACATTTATAAATGATGAATTCCTAGAACGTGACATGCCAACAGAAAAACAATCTCAACCAATAGAGAGATTCGTAATAATGGGTAGCTCATCAGGAGGACAAGAAGCTTTAGAATATCTAATTCCTCAGTTGAAGCTGAATGAATCTTCGACTGTTTTTATTATGCCCCACATTAGGACCAAGACCACATATCAAAATCTCAAGAAGAACGGAATTGAAGTCGTTGGTGTGGCGGAGACTACTGACCTTGAGCCTGGTAAGATCTATTTGGCCGCACATACTTTTTTTGACTCGGAAAATCTGTTCAGGCATGCTTATCTCAACGAAAAAGGGATTGTTTTTTCGCATTCGATACAAAGAGGACAAAATATCGACCGTATGATGGAGGGTGCTGCAGAGTTCTACAAAGAGAAATGCATGGGTGTTGTCCTGAGCGGATTTGGGGATGATGGAGCAGACGGCCTTAACCGTATCAGCGAGCTTGGCGGGGTTACCCTGGTCCAGTTAGAAAATGGCAGTCTTCAAGATGACGATGCTTCAGATGCAGTGGGCAACTATGTTAGTGAGATGCCTGAAAATGCGAGAGACTTAACAGATGTTGATTTCTCAATCTCTATACAAAAGATGGCGTCAGTATTGAACAGCTATATGGTATAGTTTCTTCATTTCTAAGTAGTAAAAAACAAAACATTTATAAATAGAAAATCCTTGTTTATTTGCATGCCAATAGAGAGATTCGTAATAATGGGTTCATCCAGCGGAGGATATGAGGCAATGTCTTACCTTGTGCCTAAGTTAGAGTTAAATGGATCTGCAGCTGTTTTCCTGATGCCTCATGTCAATTCTGATGAAATATATACTCATTTAGTAACAACTGATGTTGATGTTGTCGGTGTAAAAGACAATACAACCTTTGAACCTGGAAAGGTCTATGTTGCTTCACCTAAGTTTTGGTCATCTTGTGAAAGATTCAAGGAATCAGAGTTCAAAGAGGGCGGAATTGTCTTTACAGGACAGCGGCATTCAGATGGAAATATTAACCGTTTGATGATCGGTGCAGCAGAGTTCTATAAAGAGAAATGTGTTGGTGTGGTACTAAGCGGCTTGGGCAAAGACGGAATGAGAGGCCTTAACCACATCCAGCAGTGCGGCGGTGCCACATTTGTTCAATCAGAAAATGGCAGTCTTCAAGATGACGATGCTTCAGATGCAGTGGGTAACTATAGAAATGCTATGCCATCAAATGCTCTCCAAAAGACTGATGTTGATTTTGACGGTTCTATACAAAAGATGGCGCCAGTGTTAAACAGCTATCTGAAATAATTTCTTAGAATAATGTCTGCAGGATATTTAATCGGAAATTCTTCAGATTTTTTTCAATAAAATTTTTAAACTTCTGCATACTTATTAAGTTATTAAAAATGGTTGCAAAGGATGTCTTACCCAAAATCAAATTTTCAAACTACGTTGGAGAATGGATCGTAATTTGCGATGACAAGGTAATTGGTCATAACAAGAATCTGGCTAAATTAAACAAATGTATCAATAACTGTAAATCAATACCCACTATAACCAAGATACCTGCTAGTGATATCTGGTTATTCTGAATAAATCTTAGAAAAATGACAATCACATTTAGATATACCTCTATTGACAGACCTGATGGGGGTATTAAAAAATGCTCCGTTCATCCCAATATTTGTCAGAACAGAATTAGATAGATTAGTGAAGATTAATGCTCTTGTTGATTCTGGTGCAGTTGTTCCTAAACAAATGGCTGCAATGCTTGGAATGCGGGAATCTGGAAATTTATCTTATTCGGGTGGCGTAGGGGGCACAGTAAAAGTAAGAAATTCAGAATTGCGGGTTACTATTCAAAATAATAAAGAGCAATATTTCTTGACTGTTCCTGCCATGATAATTCAAGATCCAGAATCAGATGTTCCCTTTCTGCTGGGGAGAAATGTCTTTTTTGAGCATTTTCATATCACTTTCAAACATGATCAAAAAAAGATATGCTTGAAAAAAGTCAGAATTCCTTTTTGACAATTTCAGAATAATGTCTGCTGGGCTTCGATGCATTTTGGAGAATTGTTCTTCACAGAATTGACAAACTCGGTGACCTGAGATTTCTTCATCAGTTTTTCAGGATAAGGCTTGATAAGTGCTTGCAATTCATCTATATCTGTTTCTTGTCCCAGCCATTTTTTCTCATCCTTTTTTTCAATGATGACTGGCATCCTGTCATGCACCTGCTTTAACAAAGGATTTGGATTGGTTGTAACGATTGTGCAAGTTTTTATGGCCTTACCATCCGGAGAGTTCCATTGGTCCCAAAGACCTGCAAAGCCAAACACCTTCCTGTTTGCAAGAGTAAAATAAAAAGGAACCTTAGAATTGCCCACCTTTTTCCACTCATAGAAACCGTCTGCAGCCACCAGGCATCTCTTACTTTTAAAACTGGTCCGAAAAGAGGCCTTCTCTGCAATGGTCTCACCCCTTGCATTGATCATCTTATATCCGATCTTTTCGTCCTTAGCCCAAAAAGGAATCAGGCCCCAGCGGAACTGCTCAAGCCCAAGCTCGCCCTGATCATCAACAACACCAATGATGTCCTGCTGCGGAGCAACATTATAGCTAGGAGTATATTCAATATCTGTTTTTCCTATGCCGAAGGCACTCAACACTTCCTGCACCGGATACTTCAAGGTGAATCTTCCACACATTTTCGTTCAACCAGGACATTGAAGCTGTCCAGCTTTATTTGTTTTGTGTTTTTAACCAATTCAAAAAGCAAGTCCATGCTGATATCAAATGGCTGTAAAATAGAGAACGTTGCCCTGACAAGAAATTCAATATATTTCTGTTTGTCAAACTCGCCACTAAACCTGTCCAGGGAAATATATCTTTTTCTTGGATCCTTGTGTTTGACATCCCTTATGATATAGGCGATGGCTTGGCCTGGCTTTACGTCATAGCCCTCTTCGATCATCTGGCTTACCACAATGCCCTGGGCAATAGAGCCAGAGTAGTCCAGCTTGCTGATCATCTTGACAATAGCCAATTCATCCTTGGTGGCATGATCCAAGGCAGCCACATATTTTTTCAACAGTTCAAAGACACTAGGAAACAACCGTCTAAACTCATCCTCAGTTTTAGCCTTGGCAAGCAGCTCGATCATCTTCTTCTGCATCTTTGCGACTATTGGAGGACAATCCTTTCTTATGGCTTCGATACCCCTGCACTTCAACTCCCCATCTTCAAAAACACCGTAATAGCGGGTAGGCACCGGTACATTAGGATTTACCAATGAAGGCAGGAAGACAATCCATCTATAATTTCCTTCATGCTTGACTTCCATTCCAGTTGCATTGAAGATCTCCTTCTCAACAATCTCCAGCTCCTTCTTGGAGAAATTCCTTTTTTTCACATAGACAGAATCAATGATGCCATGCACAACATCCCAGCCCAGGTTCTCAGCAGCCCTGCAAGATTTCATGATGACCTGGCGGGCATAGGCCTGGATAGATTCATGTATCTCGATAATGCCTATCTTCTTGCCCTTGAAGGCCTGGTAGCCGAACATAGTGACCAATAACCATTTGATGTAGTCGCATTTCTGCTTTGACTCAGGAGTTCCTTTTTTCTTTAGAGTTATCCTTCTCCTGATCAACTTTTCAGCGACAATTGGCACAACTCCCCTTGTCTTCTGACAGAAATGATAATGTAATCCAGGCACTTTATCTTTGCAGCACTTGCAGAACAAGGTTTCAGGACTCAGGTTATACTTGTTCATGATGTTGGGGTATAACGATACAAAGTCAAACTCAGTTACATGGTTGTGGAAGCCAACCCTGGGCTCAAAGATGCACGCCCCGCGATCTGCCTGATAGAGCTGGTACATAGTCTTGAATCGCTCATACATGCCTGTCTTGTAGGGCAATAGAAAATCCATTTTCCATGCAGTGTACAAAAGCATGTTGGTTACGCAAGCACCTGCAGACCGCATCTCTGTTCTCTGGATGCGCTGCCTGGCAACCCTTGCGCCATCCACAATTCCATGCAGTCCGGTGTCATCTGCAAAGAATGCGCGCGCATCGAAATGAAGCCTGCCTCTGAGAAATATCGAATGGCTCCTGTAGAACACCCTGCCATAGCTGGTGTAGACATCGCCCTGCTTGAACTCGAAGTCATCCTTCTCAAAACGATTAAAACAAAAATCAATATTATATTCCCTGAA
The DNA here is from genome assembly GCA_964647565.1 of uncultured Methanosarcinales archaeon. Classification (GTDB taxonomy): domain Archaea; phylum Nanobdellota; class Nanobdellia; order Woesearchaeales; family CAZYIM01; genus CAZYIM01. Next base: position 141,583 of record CAZYIM010000001.1, on the reverse strand, counting down.
CTTCTCTTTTAGGAAAGGCAGAATCAAATTCCCGTTCTCTATCCATATGATATCAGGATTTTTCTTTTCAAAGGCTTTCTTGAAATCATTCAGGATTTCCTGTTCAGAGCTTTTGTACAGTTTGTTGCCAAAAAACACAGCCACTAACTCAGAATCCATTCCCTTGAAGAGATTGTCTGCAGTTTTCACCTTAAGGTCTGCAACCTTGAATTTAGGAAGCGAATAGTCCAGCTCTTCTGCATCATCTAATGCATTGATAGAAACAATCCTATTGTTTTCAACTTCAAAACTTACCTTGGCTGTTGGAAACAGACCCTTATCGAACATGTAATGCTCTTCCAACTTCAGATCTGCGTTGTACAGCTCCAAAGAAAAATCAAACCATCTCTCTATGCGATTGACAATATGATGAAATGAAGAAAGCTTCTCAACAGGCACTTCCAGGACCCATTGTTCCTTGCCAAGAAAAAAACTTTTCTTTTTCACAAAGCCAGACCGAATACCCCTAGAAAACAATCTACTCCGAACTCTTTCCAAGTCCTTTCCGCGGATATAGATGCGAGGGACAAACGAGTCAACCAGCCGAAGATCCCTGCCACAGCTCTTCAGCCATACAACCACATCATCCCCCTGCAAGTAACAGTCAATAAAAGTTCCTTTCATCTTTTTCTTTTAACCCCCTAACCATTATCGAAAACACAAGCAGTGTAAGATCGTCAATTATCAACCCTCGCCTTTTCTTTTCTTCCATCAGCATCAAGAACAACATATTATTTTCAATCTCTCTTGGCAGAGGGTTGGCGTAGTTCAATGCAGAGATGTTTTTATGCACATGTATCAACAAACTCTCAGCAATTGACTTCTCAGGCTCTCTCAATCCCTTGCAAAGTTTTCTCAACTGGTTAAGCTTGCTGTAGACAACCCAGCGCATGGGATGGACTGTGTGACCCATCATATCACCACTGCTTTTCTTTCTTTCAACAACTGGTGCACTTTCATTGCACCGGGTTCATCGTTCGGACTGCTTCCAACCACAACAACCAGCTTGTGTTTCGCTGCCAGCTCTTCAAGAGACCTTAGGACATGCTTCAACAGGGCCTCTGCCTCGTAGGGTGTGGTATCTTCAAAGATATTGCTTAGCGAGTTGACCAGGATAGCGCCTATCTTCTGCTTTGCAATAAAACTCTCAGAGGTGCCCAGCCTTGCAATCAGGTCATAAGGATTTGGAGTCCGGACGCAGTAGATGTTCTTCAATTGCTGCCTATTATATATGATGCTGTGGGGATCCAGGCAGTTCAGGGTGTCGATGACCAGGATTCTCTTGAACCTCTTCTGAAGCTCAAGAGATAGGATGCGGACTGTATTGATGACCATCAACAGATTTCCTGAAAGCACCATAGGTGCGCCTGCCCTATATATCATTGTCTCCCCAAAAGACAACAATCAAGAACGCTTTAAATAGCTCGCGAGGGAGTGTCCAGTGGGAGTGGGAGAAATAAACTCGAGAAATTAGTTTTTCTTCTTCTCTATCTCTTTTTGTGTTGCTGCCTGCAGCTTTTTGTAATATTTATTTTTTCTTAAAAGCTTTTTGTGTGTGCCTTCGCCAACAATCCTGCCTTTGTCCATTACTATGATCCTGTCGAATAGATAGACTGATGATATCCTGTGGGTTATTGCAATAATAGTCATCTTCCTCGGCATCTTGTGCAGGGCAGTGTGCACTTTCTTCTCTGTGATCACATCAAGGTTTGAGGTGGCTTCATCTAGAACAAGCACTTCTGGCTTTGAAAGCAGTGCTCGTGCGATGCAGAGTCTCTGCTTTTCTCCTCCGCTGATCTTAATACCTTGAGGCCCGACATGTGTATCGAGTTTTTTTGGCAGTCTTTTTACAAAGTCCCAGGCGGCTGCATCCTTAAGAGATTTCACAAAGTCTTTCTTGTTCACTTTCTGGACAACTGCCATCTCAAGATTCTCAATTATTGTTGCGTCCATCAGTTCGTTATCCTGTGGAACGATCTTGATCATATTATAGAGGTCATCTGAATGGATGTTACGGATGTCAACATTTCCTATACTGATTTTTCCTTCATTCGGCAGGTAAAGTTTCAACAATAGTTTTGCAAAGGTTGACTTGCCAGATCCTGACAGGCCAACAATTGCAACCTTCTCACCCTTGTTAATTACTAGACTGGTTTCTTTCAAAGCAGCAGTCTTTTTTGAAGAATACTTGAAAACCACATCATCAAAGAGGATTCTGTTCCAGTTCTTAGGCCTTACAGGCACTTTTGGCTCACCAATAGTAGGTGTATTGTTATATATCAGAGACAGCCGGTACATGCCAGTTCTTTTTGCAATCAGATCCTGATAGTCTGCATAAAGCTTCTTGGAATAATCTGCAAACTTGATGAAAAAGCCATAGATCATGACAGCCTTTCCAATAGTCATCCTAGTACCCATAACCTCAACTGCAAGGTATGTCAGAACTGCAACAGCAGCAAGATCTATCATCAGCTTGGAAACAGCAACAGTCTGTCTCTCAAATTTCCTCGATTTCTTCTGCTCATCGATTACGGACTCATAAGACTTGCTCAAAATACCAATAAGCTTCTCCTTGATATTCAGCAGCTTGACAATCAATATGTGGGAAAAGAAATCATAGACCTTGGAATACACCTTTTCAGAGACTCGGTGCACCCTGTTCTCAAGATTAAGAAGCACTTTGGAGCTCCAAAAACCGTACATGAAATAGACGAGCATGAAGACCGCTGCAAAAAGCCCGACAATCCAGTTGATGCTGAAGAGGAAGATTGCTGCAAAGAACATTCCGAAAAACCTGACAAAAGTGGTTTTATAGACTATCTTGACAAACTCCCGCAATGCTTGGGATCCCAGGTCAATTCTTGCAAAAAGCTTACCCAGAGGGTTCTTCTCATAGAACTCGTAATCCAGGCCGAACAGATGTCTGAATGCCTTTATTCTTGCCTGGTTCCTGATAATAGAAGAAAGCAGCTTGGTCTTGTAGACAACAAAGTTGGATAGGACCTGGAAGCAGATATGACTGATGGCCAGAAAACCTAATAGGATAAAGATCTCATTATATATTCCTTCTGTAAGCTGGTCGATGATAGTACCATATAGATAGGGTGGGGCCATTGCAATAAGGGCTGTGATGATGCTGAGGACTAAGTAAATAATTACCTGCTTCTTATACCCCTCTGCATAATCCCAGAAATCCTTAAACACTCGTGCCAAAGGATATTTTTTGTGGATGTCTGCCTCTTTTTTTGTGTCTTTTGCCACTATATTATTAAGACCTAGGGCTTTAAAAAAGTTTTTAAAATCAGAATTATAACGTTATCCTATGATCAAGAACATCTCTTCTGTCATCCGCTTGCTCAGGAAACAGCAAGGCATCTCCATGCTGGGCCAGTTCTCGAAAAACTCGCCTTTCTACATCCTCATTTCCACCATCCTTTCTGCAAGGAACCGAGATGAGATGACAATAATCGCAGCCAAGACTCTCTTCGCCAAGTACAAGACACCCACACAGTTAGCATCAGCCCCATTAAAGGACGTAGAGAAAAGAATAAAGAAATCAGGTTTCTACAAGACCAAAGCCAGAAGAGTCAAGGAAGTCTCAAAGATTCTTTTAGACAAATACAACGGAAACGTCCCTGACACAATGGAAGAACTAGTTTCTTTACCAGGCGTCGGAAGGAAGACAGCTGGTTGTGTCTTAGTATATGCATTCAGAAAAGACGCAATCCCTGTGGACACACATGTCTTTAAAATATCAAATCGCTTAGGCTGGGCAAAAACAAAAACACCTGAGCAGACAGAAGCAATCCTGATGAAGAACATCCCAAAGAAATACTGGCAGGACGTAAACGAATTGCTTGTAGTTCACGGCCAGAGTATCTGTACTCCCATAAGTCCTAAATGTTCGGAATGTCCGATAGGAAAACTTTGTCCGAGGAAGGGTGTGAAAAAATCCCGATAATCCAGAAAATTTTTAAATAACAAATAGTTATCAAAAACCATGAGGGGGAAGGTCATTTTTACATTACTTATTCTTTGTATGTTATTTCTTACTGCCTGCGATGATATAGACTGGTGGGATGTCATCTGCAGTGATGAGGACAAGGGCGTTATCATGAAGATTGTCTGCGGGGTGCAGGGAAAAGGTGGTGGCGGAGATAAAGATGATGAGAAGTGCCCTTCGCCAAGGATGGTCAAATACTATGAGGACTGTGTTTGTGGGGATAAGTACCCGATACAAGTCGGAAAACAATGCTTCTCATTCCAAGAACATGAAATCAATACAGAAGGCGATCCTATGGCCTGCCAGACAGTTCATGATTCGCAGATACAGCAAGACTGCATTAGAGAATATGCAGATATAGATGATTGCGATGACTATGATGACGCCAGTGCTGTGGGCAATTGTTATATGCTTTATGGGGACAAGATTGAGCAATGTCAAGAGGTTTTGAATCGAGAAGACAGGCTCGGGTGTTTTACCAGGATAGGCGGCGAGCCTATGGACTGCAAGCAATTGCTTAGTGGCGTGGACCAATCTACCTGCCTTGTTGCATTAGGAACAGTTGAGGATTGCAAGTGGATATTTGATAAAGATAACACGCATATGCTCGAATTTTGCAGGGATGAATTTGAGAAATAGTAATCAGTCCGCAATCTTTCCGATTTTTCTCTCTATAGATTAATGAAGACTGGTTTGAAAAACCAGTTCATGAAGTTTAAGATCTTCAGGACATTGAACTTTGAAGAAGAATATGATAAATTACCCCCATCAACTCAAACAAGAATTGATTTGATTGAGAAAAAACTAATAAACAATCAGTTTGTTGGCAGGCCGTTAGGTTATAATTTCCTAAGAGAAAAGAGATTGAACGGAAAAAGAATGTATTTTCTAGTATATGAAGATATTCTTTCAATCTTACTAGCAGGAATCAGCGATAAGAAAGCACAACACTCGACAATAGCAGGTATTAAAGAGAGATTCATAGAACTTAATTATGAGATTAGGGACAAACTTAAGGAGAACTAATATACTCGCCTAATCCTACCTTTTTTCACATCTTCGATGCTTTTGTCAAGCTGGATAAGAAGTTCGTCTTTTTCAGGGTCCTTTCTAGAAAATTCTTCCTCTTTGACAACAGCTTCTGCATGATTAGACATACAAGAATAAAAGTCAATCAAGCTTTATATATTTTTCCACAGGTAATCGGAGGATTTGCGATTAAAAATAAACAATCAAAAACAAAACAGCAGCTATCGCTGAAATAATTATCTCAGAAATCTTTCTTTGCTTTATGCTTGAAAAGAACAGACATACTATCTTCGAACTCAATGGCTCCAAGGGTTTCGTATGTACTGTCAGGAAATCAACCAGCCAGTGTATAGGTAAAGAGGCTGCAGCAATGAAAAGCAAAGGGCTTTTTACGCCGTACAAGTAGAAGACAAGAAAAATAACCTCAATAACCAAGATGCCCAATGGTTCTTGCATAATGGTCCTACAAAGATGGCAATAGTCTTCGCCAGTCAGCTTCTTTCTTTTTTTCTTTGGCATCAATCTCACTTTGATATAGCCAGGGATATGATCAAGATCCAGGATAACAGCAAAGATGGCAATAGGCAATAGAAATTTTTGGGTCTCTGGTAAAAATAGACTAAAGACCAGGTAAGATATCAGGATGTGAGCTAGCATGTTCATGTTTTTATTCCTATTTTACCTATTTATATAGTTAACCAATAAAAAACTTTATAAATAACTACTGTTAAATAGTGAATATGTCATCGAATCTTATTGAAAGGATAAAAAAACAGCTTCATTTAGCTAGAGATCACGATGTCATCCCTGAAGGTACCTTCATGGGTCCTGAGTTCTTCCTGGATAGAAGAGAGAACCATGGCATGGGATATCATTGCCATATAATTAGAAGCAAGAGTGGCAAAAGAATGCCCTATCTGGTAACCATAAAAGACGGCAAGGTTTTCCTGACCAATCATAACGGCAGCAATAACCCCAATCATAACGGCAGCAATAACCCTAATATTTTAAAGAAAAAATCCATGCAAAAAGTAATGGGAAGTTATGTCTCCAATAATCTCAAACCTTCAATAGAAAAGCATCTTGGCAGCATACCTAACCATGCAACAATGACTCCTGGAAGAAAATCAACTTTTCTTTACAACATGTGATTCAATTAGTTTTGAATATTTCTCAATCAGATCGTCAAAGACAGAATCCCATCTTCGGGTCTCTGTGTACTCCCTTGCATTTCCACCCATAGACATCCTTAGCTCTTGGTCTTTTATCAGCAGATCAACCTTTTTCTTAAAATCCCTCTTATTATCAGCTATAAAACCATTAACACCATCCTTCACCATTTCTTTAGGGCCCATCTTGTCAGTCACCACAACAGGCAGACCCGATGCCATTGCCTCCAATACCACGTTGCCAAAGGTATCTGACACTGAAGGAAAGACAAAGAAATCGGCAGAAGCATAGATGTTCCTTAGCTTTTCACCCTTCACAAAACCTGTGAACACAGCATTGGGCAGTTTTTTCTTTAGATCTGCCATAGAATCACCGTCACCAACTATCTTCAGCTTGACATGTTTTTTCTTTGCAAAAAAATCAAGCATCTCAAGATTCTTGTCCACAGAAACCCTTCCTACATAGAGAGCAACCAGTTCTTTATGCTCTTTTTTGAATTCCGGACTAAAGAAATCAGTATCAATACCCCTAGTGAAGATGCCTGATCTGTTTTTTTTTAATCCGAACTTCTTCTGGATGAGATCAAGAGTATATCTTGAAGGTGCCAATACCAGCTGGCACTTTAGATAGAAGCGTTTTAGATAATCCCAGGTCACATTTTCAGAGAACTCTCCAACTTTCTGTCTTGATTTGGGGAAAAGCTGTCTTTTTTCCAATACATCCTCAACACGCAGCCTGACATTCTTTTCAAAAGCAGTATGGAATATGCCAACCATGGGCTTCTCTTTTTTTTGGGCAATCATCTGGCCGAGCATGCCCATAGAGCCTGGCGATGCCACCTGGATGATATCATAATCTATCTTGTCAGCCATTGAAAGCACATCCAGATGCAATACTGGTAGATCAAAGATGATGTCAAAATAAATCTGCACAGGTATCAGGGGCTTGAAATAGAGAATCCGCACAGAGCCATCCAATTCGATATATGTTCGGGTCTTGGAGTATGTATAGATGTCCAGGTTGATACCCTTTTTTTTGCAATACTTGGCAAGATGCTGGTAAGTGGTTGCGACCCCATTGGGCTCGTGAAAGGTTTCTGTAAATAGTGCTATTTTCATCTTATGTCCTCCCAAATCTCAGTTCCTGGGAATAGAGATTTGTGTTTGCGAACTGGCCGAAGATCCATGGGATGTTGATCGGAAGCCTGAGGTTGCTGCTATAGTTTAGCAAGAAATACCTGTTCTTGTCCAGTTTCATAACAGAAGGAAAACCGGTATCGCCTCTTGAAGGGAGTGTCTTTAACCCCCTAATCCTCAACTGCTCTTTGTTAAAATGATATATTGCTGTCCTTTTTGGAGTTAATGAATACTGGATCATGTTGTGCCAAGCCCTGAACCAGTCAGGCATGAATGGCGGGGAAATGTCTGCAGGGCCCAATGAATTTTTCCTTGAGATCAGATACAATTCATTCTCATGCTTTAGCAGCAATGCAGAATCATGCTTGAAATAGTTATATCGGGTCTTCCAATTTCCAAGATCATCTTTTGGAGCGTGAAAGACAAGACTGCCATAACCCTCCAACCTTACGGTGCCATAGATATTGCCGTCATCATCAAACTCAAACTCAGTTTCAGTGGCACCCTTCCTGGTGATTTGAGGATCTTTTGTAATCTGCTGCCAGTCTTTACCATTGGAAGACTCGAGCAGATGGACTGCAAAATTATGTCTCTTATGATAGATCTCCTTGCCATAATAAATAGACATGTAGGCCTTGCCATTGAAGATCCTGATCCTCCATGGCACAAAACCCTCTTTATATGCTATGGCGGGCTGCTGCCACTTGCCGTTCTTTTTTTGGATGCAATAGATGTTTTTTGGGATAAACTTGAAGGTGTGGATGCTTCCCATAAAAAAATACAATGACAACTTACCCTTGAAAGACAGGAATCTTGGCTCCCTTAAGTCTGCGTCCATGAAGATAGTGTGCTCATGGGCCCATTTCCTGCAGTCTTTTGAACTTAATATATATAGTACAGAATTTATAGATGGGTAGTGGCCTGATGCAGAGCGAAAGGCCAGATAGTATTTGCCATCGTGTTCAACTAAGTCATTGCAGCTGAGCGACTTTCGCAAGGGCAGCTCTGGCAGCTGATCCCCCACCTTTAGCATCTCGGGCTTGGTCAGGCTTAGCTTGTGCTTGAATTTAACCCCCATAATGTTTACCTTTTGCACTTAATATTTAAAGATTACCCTTCCTGAACAAAATCTTTATAAAATACAATATCCTAGGATGGTTACATGGATCTATATACTGCCTTTTTATGGGCATTTTTCAGCACCCTGGCTGTCAGCCTGATATCTTTTATCGGAGTGTTCACTCTAGCAATCAATAAGAAGTTGCTTGACAAGCTTGTATTTGTGCTTGTGGCATTTTCAGCAGGCGCACTGATGGGAGGTGCGTTCTTTCATCTGATACCTGAAGCTGTTGAGGGTAAAGAACCCCTTGCAGTAATGGTCTTTGTCATGACTGGCTTTGTAGTGTTTTTCCTGATGGAAAGGATCCTGCACTGGAGGCACTGCCACGACGGGCATTGCGATGTACATATGTTCACATATCTTAACCTGATTGGAGATGGATTGCATAACTTCATAGACGGGTTGGTGATTGCAGCAGCATATATAACCAGCTTTCAGCTTGGATTCACAGCCACGATTGCAGTTATAATGCACGAGATACCCCAGGAGATCGGCGATTTCGGGGTATTGATCTATGGAGGTATGAAGAGAAATAAGGCCCTATTCTTCAACTTTATCTCTGCAGTCACAGCTATGGTAGGAGCTGTTGTTGGTATTGCTCTTTCAGGCATTGTAGAAGGCTTCACCAGTTTCCTGGTTCCATTTGCAGCAGGAGGCTTCATATATATTGCCGCATCAGACTTAATCCCTGAACTTCATAAGGAGTCCAAGTTGAAAAAATCCCTGCTCTCATTCTTCATGTTCATAGTTGGTATATCATTTATGATAGCGCTTAAGTTTTTGCTTGAATAGATGTTGTGTTGCATCGGTGGTGTCATAAGCTTTAAATAATATCAATCTTAATGAAATTATTCGAGGTGATGGTCATGCAAAAAAACCTTTCAAGAAGGAATTTTATCAAGTATTTGGGTGGGGGAGCGGTTGCTGCAACAGTACCTGCTAAGCTTACATTCAAGTCAGACTATACCCGTCCTTATGATCCGGGCAAGCAATATTCTTGTCTTCACAATGAATTGAAGATCATTTTCAAGGACTATAATATACCCGCTACAACAAAGACAGTTGCATATAAAAGTGCTTTCAATAAGTGGAATAAGAATAATCCACTATTGTCTGATATAATCGAAGGCAGAACCACAACCAAGGAAGCTCATGATGAGATTTTCGCAAAATACCTGGGCTGGCACAACATTTATCCGAGCCTGATTAATAGAACAGAAGAGGACAAGGTGCGTGAGGCACAGTATAAATTGATTACAGGCCAAAGGACCATACCCTCTGGGAGTTTGTTGATGAATCCTATCTTTTTTGGTGGTTTTATGTATTTGCTGGGACATTCTATGGATTTTAAACCTATGCCCAAAAGGCCTGTTGTTATCAGTCCTGAGAATCAGGGACCTGAACCCAAAGAACTTCTTAGGAGTACAGTAGTTGATATGTTCACATACATGCTTCCGTGGAAAAAACCTCCCAAAGACATGACCTGTTCTGAATATGAGCGCAAAAGGCGAAAAGAGACTGGAGAGCCGGAGATTGGCAGAAGGGGATTTCTGTTCAGGGGCAGCAACAGGTTGACGTTTGGGATTTTTGGATCTTTATTAGGATTAAGCATGGCTACTGCCAATCAATCTGTGCATGAAGAGACCAAGGAGGCTGTCTTTGTGGATAATATTGTCTCTCAAGTGTTCGGAAAGGACGAACTAAAATGAGACTTTCGCTGATTTCACCAGGAGACATTGACTTTCATTTCTGTGAGATGTTAGATATCTCTAAAGAGGATTTCAACAAGCAATTAGATGAGATTGCCAAGATACTTGCCAAGGATGATGTTGAACTGATACTTTCTCCTGACAAAGGCACGAATTTTGAACTGACCAAGAGATACAAGCACCACAAGGGGAAAAAAGCTATTGGTATTGTTCCGATGAAGGACAAGGACTTTGGCATTGAGCACCTGAACGCCACTATGGATGCAGAGTTGAATGGTAAGAAGATCTTTGATGAGTTTATTGACGCTGACAACTGGTTCAAGAAGGACCTTTGTTATTGTACCTTTGGCGATGCAATATTGATGTTGGGTATTTCACTTGGTACATTAAGAGAGATATCAGCTGGTTTCTACCTTTACAAGTTGTTCATGGGACAAAAGGATGGCGTCAAGGTATTGCAGAAGAAGATCCATAAGGATATCAGGGCGGGGGAAAGCTTTCCATTCTCAGTCATCGTCTACAAGCCATTCCTAAAGGAACTGCTGCCCTTTGAGCTCGAGAAATACATCGAGAAGACAGGCGGCAGATTGTTCTATATAGAAAAACCAGAGGATCTAGAAGGGGCCCTGGATGAGCTTTGAGCAGCACTATCCAATAACTTAAAATATATATTCTTTTTTCCTGCCGCATATGAACCATAATCAGCTAGCAAATGAAGTTATAAGGGAACTAGAAGACGTGGGATATGTCAGCCAGATACTTCTATTTGGTTCTGTTTCAAAAAATACAATGAAGGCTGATAGCGACGTAGATATTGCAGTTGTGCTGGATGATCACATTAGGGGGATGATTCTGGACCTTGAAGGGTTTCCGATGGGCTTGTGCGAAGAAATGAAAGACATTACAAAGCCTTATTCGCGCTTGGCAGGCATCAAAGTTGACCTGTTGTTCTGCTATCAAGATCAATTAGAAAGTGGTATAGAATTGTGCGGTAAAGGCATATTCCCTGCTGACAACCTAAAAGAAGTTGGATTGGTAAAATATGATGTTCTTTCTGATTTAATATAAATTAATCACTAAGCAGGGGTAAAAACCATAAACTTTATAAATGAAAACTGATTTTCAGCCCCTATGGCAAACCAAATTCACATATTCACTGAATTTAAGAATTCTAGAGTATTTGAAGAGCTCAATAAAAGATACGCTGACAGTGAACTAAGCCAGATCCTTCTTGATAAGAATGAGAATTCAGACTCTATCATAATTGAGTTCCATGATCAAGGGCTGCTTACAATCAACTATATGCCTGGAGCATTGACTGCTGTTGAAAGCAGTCTTGAAAAGAAAAACGTGAACCTGGCTGTTGATGGCAAGGATTCTAGACACAAAGCTAGCCGAGGAGCTGTACAAGGCATAAAAAATACATTTTCAGTAGATAAAAGAAAATGCGGCATGAGCTTTCGCCCACTTACAGATGAGTCCCTTGAAAATGCTCTCACCCCTGCAACCAGTATGCGATTCCAATATGCAAGGATGAGCTGGTGGACAGAATCAAGATTAGAGCTTTATTTCAGAAATGGAAATTCAGGTCTCAAAACAATTGATTTCAGACTTGATCTTGATTCAGAACAAAACGCAACCTACGAAGGAAAACCTCTTAAGAGGATTCCTCAAAATTGGACTGTACAAACACAGCTAAATGAGATTTCTGATATTCCTTTAGGTACGGGTGCAGTCAAAATGTACGGAGCTAACCTGACCTGGGACGAAGTGGCACTTATAGAAAAAAAGATGCCCCAAGCAATGGACTGGCTGAAAAAAGATGCAAAAGGCATGTACAAAAGACCATATTGGGAACTGACAGACGGATTCTTCAAGAATTGCGGTGTCTGCAGACATTCAAGGCTCTACTGTGCACATTAGGACTTCCACAAGACACATCACCATAAGCTTTAAATATAACTGATTTTTCTCGAATTTATGCATAAATCAGAGGGGATTTTATGCTTGATAACAAGAGGGTTTTAAAATGAATAAAGACAATGTACAACCAATATTTATCTTACCAGAAGATACCAAACGAACAACTGGTAGAGATGCTCAGAGAATGAACATCCTGGCAGCCAAGCTTGTCGCTGAGACAGTCAGGACAACACTTGGGCCAAAGGGCATGGACAAGATGCTTGTTGACTCAATGAATGATATTACTGTTACCAATGATGGTGTGACCATACTCGAAGAGATGAAGGTCGAACACCCATCTGCAAAGATGGTTGTTGAGATAGCAAAGACACAGGAAGACGAGATTGGCGACGGCACAACCACTGCTGTTGTATTGGCAGGAGAGCTTCTAAAACAGTCAGAGGATCTGCTTGAAAAGAATATCCATCCTACTGTGATTGCCAAAGGATATAGGCTGGCAGCAGACCAGGCATTAAAAGTGCTCAACAACATGGCTGAGACCATAACAGAAAAGAACAAGGATATCCTAAAAAAGATAGCTATCACAGCCATGACAGGCAAGGGTGCAGAGTCCTCAAAAGAGCTTCTTGCAGACTTGGCAGTCAATGCAGTCTACCAGGTTGCAGAGAAAGCAGAAGATAAGTTTGTGATCAATACAGATGATATCAAGATCGAGAAAAAGGTTGGAGGCTCAGTAGATGAGACCGACTTAATCAAGGGTATAGTGCTGGACAAGGAAAAGGTGCACAGCAGCATGCCGAGCATAATAAAAAATGCCAAGATAGTGCTCGTTGATTCTGCACTGGAAATAAAAAACACAGAGACAGATGCCAAGATCCAGATAACAGACCCTGACAAATTGCAAGCTTTCCTTGACATGGAAGAGAACATGCTTAGGAAAATGGTCGATGCGATTGTAAAGGCAGGCGCCAATGTAGTCATATGCCAAAAGGGCATTGATGACATGGCACAACACTTCCTGGCCAAGAAAGGTATCTTTGCTGTGAGAAGAGTAAAGAAATCAGACATGGACAAATTGGCAAGGGCAACAGGAGCATCAGTGGTTACAGAGCTTCAGACACTAACTGCTAAAGATCTTGGAAACGCAGGTGAAGTTGAAGAGGTCAGGACAGGCAATGACGAGTCTATGACCTATGTCAAGGACTGCAAGAATCCTAAGGCCGTGACTTTGTTAGTGCACGGTGGTTCAGAACACATAATCGATGAGATCAAGAGAGCAATGGAAGACGCGATTGGAGATATCATAGCATCAATGAAAAGCATGAAAGTGGTTGCAGGCGCAGGTTCGCCAGAGATCGAGCTGTCAAAACAGCTCAGGAAATATTCAGACTCACTTTCTGGAAGAGAGCAGTTGGCTGCCTTAGCATTTGCAGAGGCAATGGAGATCATACCAAGGACCTTGGCAGAAAACGCAGGCCTTGACCCAATCGATGTCCTGACAGAACTTAAAGCAGCTCATGATAAAGGACAGAAGTGGGCTGGAGTGAATGTCTTTACAGGCAAGGCAATGGATGCATGGAAATCAGGTGTCATAGAGCCATTAAAGATCAAGACCCAGGCAGTCTCAAGTGCTTCAGAAGTTGCAATTATGATATTAAGGATTGATGATGTCATAGCAGGCGACAGCATGGGCGGCGGTGGCGGTATGCCACCAGGTGGAATGCCTCCTCCTGGAATGGGCGGTATGCCTCCAGGCATGTAATTTTTCTTTTTTTAATCTATCAATATCCAGGGATGATAGACCACTCTACCTTTAGATTTGATTTTAAAAATTCCGAGTTGATTGCATCTGGGGCTTATGATAAGAAAATGGTCACAGACTTTTTCTTCTTCTTTTGCCCTCATGTACATCTCACAATAATCCCCGCCATATGTCTTATAGATGCCTGTATCAAGCATCTTCTTGGCAATACCGTCATCATGAACTGCTTTTAAATCTTTTTTTGTCCACTTGATCTTAGAACATATTGCTCCATATGGCTTAGGCTTGCCATTTGTCCATTTCTTCTTTGGATGTGTATGGCAGAGCATGACCTTGTACCTGACAATATCCGCCTGTTTATAGGATTCCTTGAGAAGGTTTCCTTTGTTCCAGTCGCAAGCATTGCTGTCGCCTGTTCTTCCCTTGATGATCTCGTGGATAGTCAGGAAATCTGGATCAAAGATGGCTGTGAAGGCAATCTCATCATTGGTCTGTTTGCTTCTTTGATAGATGTGCTGCAAAGAGTTGACTCCGCTGGTGTCCTTGAAAAATGCATTTTTTTTTATATGTACATATGCGGGAGAAAGAGATAGCTTTATGTTCTTGTCTGCATTCCAGTCTTTTAGAAAATTCTTGACTCTGTCCTCTTCCAAAGCCTCTTTGACCAATCGATGAAAATCCTGCATAAAATAGGAAATGAGCTTGAATTTAATAATATTTGCCCTTTTGAAGACTAAAACAGAAAGACTTAAGAAAAACTGAAGTTTTATTAGAATAAAATGGAACAATACAATCCCCCTGATCTTGGCATGACTGTGATGAGGCAGCTTTCTCATAGTGGAATAGAGATCCATGAGGCTAAGATGAACAGCGAGTATGACACAGGCCACCAATACTATCATACATCTATCTACATATGGAAATCAGACAATGTTCCTAAGTTCATGCGAGGAATGGGTGATTTGGTTGATAATAAGAAGGATCTCTTTGCAATAAATGAAGGTTATTTCAAACTTGTCAAGAGAAGACCTATGGTTGTAGAAAAAGGCAAGACCCAGCTAATACCTACAGAGTCAATTGAGATTAAGGTTGTTGAGCCAAATAGACCTGCTGTTTAGCGTCGCACCATAAGCTTGTTGAAGGCAACACCTGTAATGAACTGCAGAGACGGGGTATAGTTGAGATAAGACCTGAAGTTTCCAAGCTTGATATTTTCATGTAGTTTTTCTCTTAAGAGGGCTTCATCGCTTTTTTCTCTGGGAAATGAAAATATGTTGCCTGCCCTGCCGATCTCTTTTCTGGTGTAGTGATTTACTCCATGAGTGTCTGAATTAGTCAATGGCTTGCCGTGATAGTCTTCTTCAACCTGTTCATTGCTATAGACCATCCATGCACAGTTGGATGCCACCAGGTCTGCAGTATCTACATTTGGAAAAACATTATCTCTGATTATCTCCCTTTCTTTTTGATCTGCCAATCTAAACTTGAAAAAGCCGAATGGGCCGTAAGGGTCTGAGAGTGTGTAGGGATGTGCTGCCATGGTTATTGCATTATATTCCTGGCTGGCAGATATGAATTGCTCAAAAGTCACAAACTTCGGATCAAGACTTCTATCAAACTCCGGGTCAGGCATAAGCGCAATAAAATCCATCTTGCCTTTTATACCTTCAACAGCCAGGCTATACTCGAATCCGCCTATAAGTGTGAGTTGTTTTCCGCGATGGTTAAGATGAATAGAATTTTCTAGCTCTAAATAATCAGTATTTTTAGCAAAATCTGTATATTTTAGAATCTGCTTGGCCATATTCAGGTCGCATTCATTGCTATGGCCCTGGCCGTGGCTGGTTATGGACAGCAAGCTGACATTATTGTCCGCCATTATGTCCAAGGTGTCTATCAAGTCTTTTTCCTTCACAATATAGGGGTGTGCGTGCAGGTCTGCAATATACTCATTTTCTTCCAGTTCAGGTTGTTTTTTAGTTACTGTGCTTACAATTGAACCTGGAACTGTCTTTGCAAAATAGCTGATCATTGACTTTATGAATTGTGAAGTTTTCATTTTCAAATTTTAATGGTTTGTTTTATTTAAGCTTTATTGAAATTTAGTTGGTCTGCCATGCCTTGTAGACTTTGAGCTGGACATCCAGGCAACCGTCTTTGATTATGTCCCTGGCGCACCTGAAGTTCATTTTTTTGTAATCTCTCATTGCATAACTGGGATATACTGTGCAGCCCTGGAAAAGACTCCTTAATTCCCCTCTCCTATCGACGATGCCTTCTCTTATAAGTTGGTCTTCTGCTTGCAGAGTCCAAAGATGGGCATAGAAATCCTCGCTTTGGGTGAATGCCTCGTAATGCATGTGCACAACAGGCTCCCATTGTATGTCTGGTAATCCTCTTTTTCCGCCAGGCAGCACTCTTTCCAAGTCATCAATGGGGGTTGAAGTATGTCGATCTGGATAGAGATATTCCAGACTGACGCCGACCCAGATCTCCTTTAGTTTGATCTCTTCAAGATGTTTCCAGTTCTCCAGATTCTCTATGGTCGGGAAGTTTTCCCTCATGAATCTCTTCACGTGTCTTGTATTGTTAGAATCTATGACATGCTTGATTTCGGCCATAGTTAGCTTTTTCTCGCTCATTATGGCCATAGAAGGCCTTTGTCCTTTTTAAAATTAACCTTTTCATCACTAAATAGTGGTAAAAAACCGAAACATTTATATACTAGCAAATCCATAAATAGACTAAAATGACACCTAACTATGATATATTAAAAAATCCTGAAGCTATGGAACAGCTCCAAAAAAAGATGCGTGATAGAATGTATTGTGTTGGAGGCATGTTCGGGCCGCAGGCAGCAGCTGCAGACCCTTGTGACCCAGCCCTTATTCAGCATGTCTTTGGAGCTGATGCTACTTTAAATGAAGTGAAAACTTCCGAAGGTGTTAGCGGAGTCATTAAATCTAAACGAGGCATATTTGCATATTCTATAAAATAAACGAGGTGGAAAATATGGCATTACTTGAGGATGTTATTGATATTGAAAGACAAAAACACAATGATACATGGGCGAAACTCAACACACATAGCCCTGTATTTCTAGCTATAAATCTTATTTATAGAGCGATAAAGTTAAACAAAAAAAATTATCGAGATATTGTTTTTGAAAAACAAAAACATATCATAGAAGCAGCTTATCAATTTAAAGACGCGGAAATTGATGATACTGCTGTCCGGGCAACAGTGGTTAGTAATCATCATGCAGGAACTTTTCAAAATATTGAACAATATCAACCTGTAATAGACGCTGAATTTGATGCTTTCAAAGGCCAACTAGAATTCTATAAAAGTCTCTTTTCTCATGAAGGCGAAGTTGAAACTTTTGATGAAGCTGTAAGATCAGAATTCAAAACTGCTAAAAACTATATGGCTGCTCGGGAAAAACAAATAAATGCAATTGAAAGATATGATGCAGCAAAAAAACAATCCAAAAAAGGGAATATAGACTTAGTATCTGAAAAAAGAATCAGGGATATGCATGAAAAACAAACTATGCAGGATGTCCAGAGAATCTTCCCAGAATACAAGTGTGACAATAATAAAACAAAATAATTGAGGTGGAATTAATGTATAACCATAAAAAAGATTTGGGATTGAAATCAAGAGTAGATAATACAAATAATTTTTACCAGGCTATAGGTAATTTTCTTCATGGTGCAAATGTCGGATGGACCTTCAAGAAGCTGAGAAGGGCCAAGACCATCAACTCTGCTATGGAAAAAGGAACTCAAAGAGACCACCTGAGAAACGACATGAACGATGCTGGAGTTATGGAGACTCTCGAAAAATACGAGCAGCACGGTACAAGAGGAGACTTTGTATTTGTGAACATGGCTCTAAAGCGGCACGGCGTAGAAGATCCCGAGACTGTTGCAAAAAGAGAAGAAAGGGGATATGATAATCATGTGCTTGTACAGATGAATCCATACTTAGAATTGGAAAATATTAAATGGAATCAAGATCTTCTATTTGGCGGGCCAATTGTGTGTGAGCGTTATACGCATCCTTTCTTAAGATCCCATCTTTTACCAGAAAGGAGGATGCTTAGTTCAATTGCAGGTGGATTGATTGCTCGGGAAATTAAAAATTTTATGAACAAGGATGATACTGGAAAAGATTCTGAACCTGTTATTGGTCTTATAGAAATAAAGGACTCCTTGTATTCGAGAATGTCTAATCTCGTTAAACATAATCCTGAGAAAAAAGAAGATTCAAAAAATCCAGCAGGCGCAGCTTAATTTTTTATTCCGGTGACATCATGGCATTGACTAAGAAAAAGATCCTAACTACGATTTGTTCAATTATCTTGCTAGCTTATGGTGTCGCCAGTGATAATTCTCGGCATAATACAAAGAGTGAAAAGAAAACTCCTTTGCGTGAGCTCGCTTCTGACTATCAGTTCAAAAGGTATGAGCTGACTGAGAGTGTCGAACAGTTAAGAGAACTTTGCCAAACCAAGGCGCCAGTTTCCTCTATGATAATAGAATACATGGATGAATTTGCAGACAGTCTAACTGAAGCATTTGGCAACACAAAATTTATCGATTATATTGATCCTTATTCAGGTAATAACGTTGATCTGGAGTTGCTTGAACAAAAGGAGAGGTTAGATAGTGAAGAACTTAGGTATAAGAGCCTTAATGTGCTTGTCAAGAATAAATATGGACTGCTCTTCTCAGCAGTTGACGAGGGTGTCGATGAAATTTTCATTGGTTATGACAATCAAGGAAATAAGTTGAAAATGCAACCTGAGTTCAATGTCCTGGATCATACCAAAGATCATATCAAACTTGCTCAGACTAAATGGGGCAAACTTTTTTTTAACCCTAACTCTATTGACAGTGCTCATTGTGAACTTGCTAATGAGATTTATTCTAATAATATGGAAACATTAAGAGATGGATTCATAATAGCAGTCATCGAACCCAAGATAAGGCAGATCGAAGAGCAGATAGTAAAACTCGATCATGCGAATGGCAAGTACTTTCCAATAAATCTCAGATGAAAATATGCCAGCTTATTTTTTAACAACCATATCCTTGACAATACCAACTAACTTCTTGACTTCCTGAACGTTTCTTGCATTCTCAATCTTCAGGCAGAAAGTGTCGTAAAAAGAAGGGCCGCCACCAACATGTATGGGTACAGGTGTAAAGAATAGATCTGCTCCCCATTTTGCCTGCAGACTGAAGTTTCCCAATTCATCAGATTTTCCATTATATAAAGTACAGCAAATATTTCCATGACCTATATTATAAGGTAATCCTGCAGAGTCCAGGGCTTGTTTTAGCTTGGTCGGTCCCCACATGCTGGACCACATTTTATGCTGTCTCTTAGCATGAAGATGTAGGCTTATATCTTCAGGTTTTTCTTCAATCTTTAAAGCAGAAATATTGTATTCTGGAATGATCTTTCTTACATAGGTATCTATTGCAGATTCTTGTACATTCATGTTCAACCACCTAAAACTGATAAAAACTAAGTTATATTTAAACCTTTTCTAAACTAACATTAATCTTCGATGTTAGTTTTATTTCACCCCTTACAATACAAAAGTTATGGGCTACAAATAATTAAATATTACAGTTATGGGATACAATTTGGAAATCTATATCTTCTCTAGAAATATCTTGAACTTTCTGCTTTTGACTGTTTCTTCCAATGGTTTCGTCCATTGACACCGAGATTAGTATGGGACGTCCTTCGTTTCACTTGGAGTCCCATTCCATGCGTCGATGATTTATACTTTTTCCAGGAGTATCTTGAAAACCCTGCCTTTCACTTTTTCTTCTGAAATATATGCATATTTTTTGTCGCTTTTTTCAACTATCAAGATCTCTTCTGCACCGACCTTGCCCTTGATCTCATCTGCGAACTTGCCTAAAGTGTCATGCATATCAGTCTCAACAGCTAGCTTTATCATGTTGCTCTTGTGCAGATCAGCTTTCTTTCTAAGCTGTTGAACCCTTCGCATAACCTCCCGCGCAAAGCCTTCTGCCTCTAATTCAGGAGTCAGATGAGTCTCAATAAAGACACAACCGCTCTTGAATTCAGCCATCTCAAAATCCTCGGAAGTCTCTTTCGTGATCTCAAGATGATCCTTCTTGATCTTGTACTTGCCAACAGAAAACTCTTCCTTGCCAGCTTCTAACTCTTTGACAATAGCATTTTCAGCTTCTTTTATAGCGCCGATGACGTCTGCGGTTTCCTGGCCAAAGGCCTTTCCAAGATTCCTATAGTTGGGCTTGATCTTCAGATTTACCTTAAAGGATTCAAACTTGACATCCTTGATGTTGACCTGTTTTAAAAACAGCTCTTTTAGATCTGTCAAAGCCTTGACAACTGTCTTGTCCGCAGTATCCACAACAACTTTTTGCAAGGGCCATCTTACTCCTAATTGTCTTTTGTCTCTTGCAGAGAGTACAGCACCCATGATATCAAAGACAGCCTTCATCTCATTCTCCAAGTTCTCATCTGACTTGCCAGCGTCTGGCAATAGTTCAAGATGAACAGACTCCTTCAATCCATCATTGACCTGCTTAAGGTCCTGATAGATTTGCTCTGTTACGAACGGAGATATCGGTGCCATCAGCGTCACCATCTTCTTCAAGCAATAATTTATCAGATATATAGGATTAAGGTCATATTCCAACCTGTCCCTTATGATCTGTACATAGCTCCTTGATAAGTCGTTCAAAATAAAGTCATAGATGTTCCTGCCAGCAAGGTGTATCTCATAGCTTGCCAGGTTCGTCCTAGCAGAACCGATTACACTATTTAATCTTGAGAGAATCCATTTGTCCTCTATCTTCTCAGTTTTTGGCTCTTTCATCTGCTCGCCAT
The DNA here is from genome assembly GCA_964647565.1 of uncultured Methanosarcinales archaeon. Classification (GTDB taxonomy): domain Archaea; phylum Nanobdellota; class Nanobdellia; order Woesearchaeales; family CAZYIM01; genus CAZYIM01. The sequence continues at coordinate 120,789 of CAZYIM010000001.1, read as the reverse complement.
GATTCAATACGAAGTTGTGCAGGTTCCAGAGAATATTGAATAACTTAGAGACTTCAGTCTTTATGGTTTCAGTGTTGAACTTCTGCAGACTATATGCTGCAATATCCCAGCAATAATAGAAGCGTAGTGCATCTGCACCAAAATCATTCAGTGCATCCTTTGCAAAGACCACATTGCCTACTGATTTTGACATCTTATCGCCCATCTTGTCAACTACCCAGCCAGGCATGGACACTGTTTTGTATGGGGCCTTGCCAAAGACAGATATGCCGCAGAACATAAGGGAATAGAACCAACCTCTTACCTGGTCCTGGGATTCATTAATCCTGTCTACAGGGAAGTGGCTTTCGAAAAGTTCCTTGTTCTTGAACGGATATCCCATAGCTGCATAAGGTGAGCTTCCAGAGTCATACCAGACATCAAAGATCTCGTTGATCCGGGTCATCTCCTTTCCGCACTTACATTTTAATTTCACATCATTGACAGTATGAAGATCGAACTTTTCATCAACTTTCTTAACAGCATCCTTGTTTAGTTCCTCTACAGAGCCAATAGCTTTCATATCTCCGCATTCACACTTCCAGATAGGGATAGGGATGCCCCAGTATCTCTGCCTTGAGAAGTTCCAGTCCTCTGCATTGGCCACCCAGTCCCTAAACCTGTCTCTTGCAAATTCAGGCTGCCAGTTGACCTCTTCATTAGCCTTTAACATCTTTTCCCTTACAGGATCGATTTTCAAAAACCATTGGTTGGACATTCTGAAAATTAAAGGTGCTTTGCATCTCCAGCATAATGGATAGGAGTGCTCTATCCTTGAAAAGTGCACAAGCTTCTTTTGCTGATGCATGTCTTCTGCGATCACATGGTCTGCATCCTTGACAAACATGCCCTGATACTTGCCAGCCTCATCTGTGAACTTGCATTCATCATCAAGGGGACTGATCTCAGGAATCTTATAGTGAAGACCTACCATATTGTCTGTCTTTCCATGTCCTGGCGCAGTATGGACCATACCTGTTCCGTCTTCGACTGTGACAAAATCCTCAAATACATCACCTGTTGTGATGCCCTTCTTTGCTCCAACCTTTGAGGCCACTCTTTCTTTTAGGATAGGGATTGACAAATAGACCCTTAATGCATTTGGATTATTTTGCAGCTCTTTTTGACAGGGTACATCCAATAATGATTCGTATTTCATTCCGTCAAGTTTCACACCCTTGAAGGTCTCAATAATATCATATTTGACCTTTATTTGGTCTAGTAGTTTTAGGCAGTTCTTGGCCAGTATGAGGTTATCCCACTGCTCTGTCTTGACCTTAACATAATCCTCATCACTCTTGACTGCAATAGCTGCATTGGCAGGAAGAGTCCAGGGTGTTGTTGTGAAGACTAATAGATAGTCGTCCTGGGTTCCCTTTACCTTGAATCTTACAATCACAGAAGGGTCTGAAACATTCTTATAAGAGTCTGTAGCCTCGTAGCCTGCTAAAGCAGTTTCACACTTTGGACACCAGAATACAGGTCTCTTACCCTCATACGTTTGGCCCTTGTCCCAGAGTTGCTTGAAAGACCACCAGGTAGATTCGATATAGCTGTTCTCATAAGTCAGATAGGGATCGTTCCATGCATATACTGAACCCAGGTTCCTGTAGGCTTCCAGCCAGAGGTCCTTGTTTAGGGCGGCGCTGTCCCTGCACTCTTTCATGAATTTTCTTATGCCCATCTTCTGGATATCCTTTTTGGATGTTAGCTTAAGCTTTTTTTCCACCATATTCTCGATAGGCAGGCCGTGGGTGTCAAAACCAGGCTGGAAGAAGACATTCCTGCCTTCCTGAAAAGCGATCCTGATATACATGTCCTTAAAGACAGTATTCCTGATATGACCTACATGCGGGACATAGTTGGCATACGGCGGTCCGTCCAGCAAAAAGTATTTCTCGCCCTTTGCATTCTGTTTTTGCCAAAGCTCCAACAGCTTTATTCGCTTCCAGAGCGCATGGACCTCGTTTTCTATCTTTTTGAAATCATAGTTCTTTTCGATTTTCATTTGAAATGCACCTTTATCTTCTTTATTCTACCATCATTCGGCTGCCAGTCCTAGAAAGAACCAGCTAATCACATGATAATGATAGAAATAATACTGGCAATAGTTTTTAACTCTTTTGCTATTACAGTAGCCATGTAGTAGTAGAAATCGGTAGTATTTATAAAATTTTTCTAGCATATAGCAAAAGTTGAGGAACGAGCAAAGCGAAGTCATAGAAATCAAAATGATTTTTATGATAAATCTTTTCTAGTGTGCTTAATCACCCCTTTTAAGTGGTAAATAATGAGAATATTTATAAAGGGGAATATCTTTTTTGTTGGCATGCCGCCGGCAATTTTGAAAAAAACACAAACATCAAAATCTTATAAGAAGTTAGGTGCAGACACGATTGGTTCGTTATGGCCGCAAATTGAGAGTTATATTAACGATCAGGGTGGAAAAAAGAGGCTGAAAATCAACAAGAAGGCCAACCTATCATCAAATATGCCTGGCCAGGTCATACAGACCACATATATTTTTGATTTACCCCAAACAGCTTCAGAAATCTACCTGACCAGGAGAGATAATTCTTTACAAGTCGGTGTCTATTCAGCTTTAGGCTGGAGACAGGCAACTCAAATTAGACGACCCATATGTCAACTTATAGAGCTAAACAAATGAGCAAGGAAAAACCCATCATTGACAAGATCATCAACTATATCCTGATACATGATGATCGCTGGTCAAAACTTGAGGAATATCTCGAGGAAAACAGCCTGAACTATGAAGATTATAAAGGCGAGAAGGAACAGAATTCTTTTAAGGGAATACCTGCACGTCAGGAATATAATCTCAAAGACGGCTGCAGACTGAAGTTGCATTACGAGCATGAGCATCTTCATTTTGAGATCTTTGAACCCAACAATGACCGAAAGGAAGCAGGCAAAATAAAGCGACAGCTTGAAAGCATCATTCTGACTAAATAACTTTTATTCATTCTTATTTAAACTTTTTACTTTCTTTAAATTTCTTTATAGAATAGAATTATATTTTCCTGGGGGATTATAGGACTGGTGATAAAAAATGGCAATAGCTGTCTATCCTTTATCTGCAGATCCCATACACAATGGCCACATCTATACTTTGAGTGCGGCTGCCAAATCAAGGCTCTTTGAAAAGATATATTTCTCAATAGGACCCAATCCAGAAAAGAACTGCCTCTTTAGTATGAGTGAAAGGATACAGTTGGCTAAAAAGGCAGTCAAAACTGCTGGCGTAGAGAATGTGATAGTGGAGAGTTTTGAGGGTGTATTACGGAATTATGTAGTGCAAAAGGGCGCCAAATTCATAATAAGAGGTTCAAGGAAACCTATGGATTTTGAGTATGAACAGAGACTATCTGACTTTAACAATGAATTTGGATTGCAGACCTTTGTTATTCCTGCTCCAAACGGCTTTAGGGATGTAAGTTCAACCATGGTCAAGGCAATAGTGAAATCAGGCAGCTTTGTACATGACTATGTGCATCCTGCTGTCAAACAAGGCCTTGAAGAGAAGATATGGAACCAGACTTTGGTAGGTGTGACAGGAAACATGGGCTCAGGCAAGACTACCTTTTGCCAGGAATTGATTGAATATGCAAAAAAAGCAGGCTATGATAATTTATTCCATATTGATTTTGACTCCTTTGGAAAAAAGGTGTTTGAAAAAGAGGGACCTTTATATGAGCAGGCAAGACAGCAAATGATAGAAATTTTCGGTGAAGGTATTATAACTGCAGATAAGATTGACAGAAAAAAGATGTCTAAGATAGCCTTTGGCAATCATGAATCCATGCAGAAGCTGAACAGTATCTTCGGTATCCCTTCACATGTCCAGTTTGAGGAGGAACTGGCAGAATACAGATTCAAGAAAAGGAGCATCGTATTGGTGGATGCTGCTTATATAGTCGAATATAACATGCTACCTCATGTCAACTATAATTGCATCTTGATTAATTGTGATTTTACTGAAAGGATCAGGAGATGCAAAGAAAGGGATAATCTTGACCTGCAGCATCTCGACAATAAGCTGAAACTGCAGATGCCTAATGGCAAGTTGGAAGAGATGATACAAGCAGGCCAGGCATCGATGCATCACGGTTTTTATCATGCAGTAGACAGCTCAAAAGGCATTGATTATGCAGAAGTTCTTGATAAGCTGGCGCCCGTACTAAGGAAGTAGTATTCACTTCATAGTTATGAATTGTAGAAAGTTTTAAATAGCTTATAATTATTCTGTTTTTAAAACATATTCGGGTGGTAATAAATGGAAAATGTAGTAGAAAATATGGGCAGATATCTAACATCACATTTAGATAATTTTGCTAAAGAACACTCTGGAATCTTCAAAGTACAGGAAACAAAGTATCTTGATGTGATAGCTGAAATAATGGAAATTGATGAGTTGAATCAAGTTGGAAGGATTTCAGCCCAAAAGCTTCTGACAGAGCAATGTAATCCTAAGACTCCGCAGGAAGCATACAGGGCATATCTGGAAGGTATTTTAGGAGAGAGTGATATGAATAAACTTTATACTCAGTATAAGACCCTCGGGTCAAGTTTGCAGGGATTAAAGTGTTTCGAAGCAATCCAAAGCTTTATGCAGGCCTTTGAGGCTGGTGAGGAAGTGCGAGAAAATATGAGTAAGGCAATGGAACAACAGCCGCTGGCACATGACCAAAATATTAAGTCTGCAATCAGGGAAATGTTCCCAAAATCAGAGAATTTCAAGAACTACCTTACTGATGCAATAGACATGATGTATACGATGTCAACTGTCAGCACAAGCCTTAATGAAGAGCTTGGAAGTATGAAGGAAGGTCTAATCATCGCATCTACTATCTTAAACGAGGTGTTAATGGATGGCTGGAGACAGATCGGCTTCAACTTTGCAAATTTCATGTTAGATCCAGTCTATGATCTTAAATTCAGACCTGCTAAGATAGAGCATGATCCTGTTAAGACTCTATCCCAGACCGCAGAGCAATACAATAACTCAATCGCTGTTCTAGGCAAGAGACTTGTAGACTCTTATACGACTTATGTAAAAGAACGTGGGCCACAGGTCTGTACACTAACAAAATTGTAATTTCTTATTTTTCTTCTTTGCTTTTTGTCTTCAATCCTATTATAGGCGTACACAATAGATATTGCAGTCTTGCGAAATCAGCCAAAAGGCTCGTCAGTCCCTCAACCCAGAGCCTGTTGGCCTCTTTTTGGAGCTTGTCTAAGCTAGTTTGATCGTTCTTGTAGAATGCTTCGTAGATGCCGTTGAAATTTTCAAATAACTGATCAAGATAATCTCTGTCTGTGATATTCATCGATTGAGCATAGATGTGGTAGAAGTGGTGCTGTATCAATACCAGAGATGAGTACATCTCCCATTTGAAGAACTGGTGGCCAAATGCAAAATTCTGGGTGACCAATCCTCTTTTGAGCAGGTTGTCGTACTCTGTTACCTTCCTGGTGTTTCTGAAGACGTCTTTTTGATGTTCGGATTGTTTGTTCTCCAGGTCATCTATCAGCATATTGTATGAATCCCGAATCAGAAAGAACATCCTCCTTAAGAGGATATCTTCCTTCTCGTTCTTTGGGCCTGTTATGTTCTCAAGAACCAACAGACCCTTTTTGTCCTCTATTACCTCAAACCCGAGTAAAAACATGCTTGTGAACTTCTTGCACAATAAGAGCTTTGACGCACTCTTGGAGCTTATGCTTATCTTGTCATAGCCCAACTTGTATAGCTGGTTCAAGTAGTTCCGGATAAATTCCTGGCTTTCATTGCCTAGACTTAATGCGATCTCTTTTTGCTTGTGCCTCTTGTCAGAAGAAATAAGGAGGTTATTTTCAACCTCCTCTACGTCTATTTCATCCCCCGCAGTCAGTTTCCGCTCCTCTGTCCACTGCTTTGGTATGTAAAAGGTGAGTCCCCCTCGCCCTTGCCGGATCAATTTCCGTCTCATGAGCATATGATATCATAGCTTATATTTAAATGTTGTGATATTAATGATATGATTCATATCAATCATTACTAAATCTCTAGAATTACTCCTATTATTGGTGATAAACAATGGAACAACAAAAATTGAGATGGCTTGATCCTGTTCATGTTAAACTCCAGAAACAACCCAACTGCTTTGACAGCTTTTTAACAAGGATTATCGACCTGGAACTTGTCAGGAAATACAACAACCGAGAGACCAGCAACGCATGTCAAAATAACTGCAGTATTGGAACTATAAGGAATCGGATATATCGATATAGTGAGCTTGCATATATGGATTATGAACATAGCTGGAAAAGCGTTCATCCCCCGTGGTCCAAGGCCAGTATGGCTTATGAATATTTAATGCCGTTTACAACATTTCCCAACACTCGCAGGCATAAGCTAATCGAGCCTATACAAGCAATAAAATGGGAGAAAACAATCACTGAAGACTGCAAAATGGAAAAAAAGATTAAGCAATCCTATGAATCCTTGTACGACCTGATAAAAATAGTCCGGACAGAACCTTATACAAATATTATTGTTCCCCGGATTAGACTATATCAACCCTTGCATCTAGAGGCTGACAGCGTTGATCTACGGTTGACTTTTGGGCCTGATAGATCTGAGACTTCAACAAAGAAATATTTTGACTGGACAAGTGAAGCAGATATTAGATGGGAAACTACGAATCATACTGCTTATGCTTCCAGGGAGATTCTTGATTTTGAGCTAAAAAGAAATTCTAAGAAAATCATAGGAGGTAACTGAAAATGAAAAAAAACCTGAAAAACCTTATCAAGAGCCAGTTTGACTGGGAAAAAGCCAATGCAGACTTTAAAGAAGCCAACAAAAACAGGAGTTGCATGGCTTATTTCTATCCGAACAAATCAGATTCAGATATAAAATTGGCAAAGATGACTGATGAGTTATCAGATTATCTTGAGCAAAAAAAGAACAGCAGAAAAAGCCTTATCTACCTGTCATCAACAGACAGGATACCCAATCGCTGGCGGGAATGGGGCGGATATGATGATATAAGCCTGATGAGCATATATGAGAAAACAGCAAAAGATGACATAAGGATTGAGTATTTTTCAGCAAACAGGGAAGATTCTTCCTGGCATAATGAGTATGATGCTGCTGTAAGGATAATGATGGATGGTGATTGGCTGGTCTTGACAGCTGATACAGATGTCAGAAGGCAGCAGAAGAAAATTCTCAAGCGACATCAACCTGTAAATGGGACTAAAAGCTGGTTAGCAGAGGACAAGCGCTTTGAAGATAGATATGCTAAGCTTAAGATACCCTGCGGCTGGAGTGAGTTTACTGGCTTGAAACAAAAAGGAAAAAATCAACTCGAGAAATTGCATCTATTGAATAAAAAAGATCTTGATGACAAAGATCATTATTTGGTAAAAGAGATTGCTGATTGGATCATCGGGTACAGATCTTTCACAGAATACGAGCTGGAATTTCCTGAATTAAATAAGAAGACTGAAATCATTCAAACATCCTCATATCGCGAGGATTTCTGGGATGACTGGACAGATATAGAGATAGAAGGCTTTAAGACCAGTTCACCCTATAATCCGAGAAAGGATATAATACCTGTTGAAGCCAATATTTTTTTTGGAAGGATGACTGATATCAGGCATGAACTATTGAGCAAGAGCACAGCAGAGCAGCTTTTCAAGACAGAGAGATACGACCAGAATCTGGTTGATAAGCTGAACAATGAATTGAGGCTCTATCTAGAACAACATAGAAGCCTGGGCCATACAGAGCCTGCCCCTTGAAAATAGCCCTCACTCCCTGGCTGTTTGCCATATGACTTCGAAGTATTTTTTGTAGCCCAGTGCTATCTGCCTGTTCTTGATTACAATGGCCAGGGGCTGGTCTTCCTCAAGCAATAGTATGGCTACATGGTCGCCGAATATCCTAAGCGCTGCATGACTGGAGTATTCCTCTGGCAGGAATCTTATATTGTTGAGCTGGTTGGTTGCACTGTATTTTTTTCCTCTTGCTTTTTCGCCATAAATTAATCGTGCATGTATTCTGCTTGCTTTTCTCCTGGTCTGGAAATGGTCAAAATAGAACCTGAGAATCTTTTCAAGCCGGTCTCCTGGACCATAGCCGAAATAGTCTTTTCCTGTTTGCAGTATCTCTTCATATAGCGATTTTAATCCTTCAACCCCTCTGAAAAAATGAACATCCTGCAGTAACTTTTCGCTGTCTTTTTGTTGGATAAGCTGAGGAATCATTTTTTGAACTTCTTGTCTCTGCCTTTCGAGCGCCAATTCCTGTTCCCCGATAATACCTAAGAATCTTTTTGGATCAGTTGCAGAGAAATATTTCCTCTTGTTGATTACAACAAAGCTGACCAGGCCTTTTTGGATAAGCCGCTCCAGGGAATCATATACATTTCTTCTGTGTATGCCTGATTTTTCTGTAATCTCTCCTGCCAGACTACTTCCCCTTTTCAATAGGCAAAGATATATATTGCTCTCGTTTGCAGTCAAGCCTAGTGCCTGTAAGGATTCCAGCGACATAATATATGAAATGTTGTTTTCATATAAAAAACTTGTGGTGATTGGGTAGCACCACAAACCCTTATAACAGAGGCGGTTATTTTTACATTATTCTCAATTAAAGAGGGGATATACTATGAAAAAACCAAAACAACCATTACTAAATATAGAATTAATCAATATGAGTAATTTAGATAAAATTATAGCTTCCACACCATTGCCTCCAGAAAATTCCAGTGTCATGCGAATGACTGATTACGATGGCCAGCTAATTGTGGCAAGACATGGAGGAACTCCGCGGATGTTTGCTTATGATGATAATCATCCTCCGATGGCGCTTATGTGCGACGCTTTCACAAAAAAGTGTGAATGGACTTATGTTGGAGAACATCTCGAGCAGGAAATGCGGCATGCCGAAAGTGATTTGCCTAAAGTAGAATGCGGGTTTTGCCAGCAGCAGAGTCTTTTGGATCAAGATTATAATTTTGAGCAATACTGAAGAATAGCTCACTTGCGGAACACAGACTTATCATTCACTTTTGCAAAGATTACTAATTGTTTAAAAAATTAGTTACATAAGAATTCTATAGCATATTTATCTTTTTCCTTAATTTTTTTATTATTTCCATATCTATCTCATCAAGCACTTTTCTGATCCTTAGCAGTAATTCAGCAAGCTTTTTTGAATCAAGCTCAACTGATCTGTTCTTAAGATAATATTGGTTGTCTATTCGCAATTGCTTATCTTTGTTTAAAATAGATGTAAAATCAAAATCAACTAGTTTCTCTTCTTCCAGGAGTTTAATAACTTCTATTGTGCAGCTATGCATCTCGGATTTTATGCCGATCTTCATTAGAAGCGCATAAGCAGCGAAATATTCTGTATAATATTTTTGTGTGGCTAACCACATATTTGATCCGCTGTCTTTTATCTGATTAGCGATCCTTAAAGTCTCTTCTGCTGTTGAATAATACTCCTCAGATAGATTGTCATTTGGCTCGATAAACTTGATTCCTCTCTTCTTTTGGATGCACCAGTGAATTTTGGATGTCATTCTTGTACAAAAGTTTCACGAAATAATCATGCCTATTTAGGATGACATGATTTTGGATAATCTCCTTAATAAAAGCTTGGCCAAGATTTTCGGAAGATGTTTGGATAGCATGAATTTCTACAGAATACGTTTTTTGGAACTTATCGAGTGTTTCAAGAATCTCTGCATCGTCAGATAGGATCAACAAGTCTATATCGCTGAAGCTTTTCTTGGTCAGCGATGAGCCGAATACTAATATTTTATTATTTGCCAAATGGGGAGTTAAGAAATCATAAAGCCTTCTTAAAAGAGGTTTTTCCAATAGCCTGAACAATCTCTGTTTCTCGCAGATTGAGATGTATTCAAAGATGAGCTGGTTTTCTTTGTTAAGCGTATAGAACCTAAACCTGGCTTTTTTCTCTTCTAAAAGGATCTTGTTCTTTACAAGATTGTCCAAATATCTCTTTATTGTCTGATGAGGTCTCTTGAAATGTTTTTCAAACTCATTAAGGTTCACATGCTTATCTAGATTATCTAGATAAATTTCCAAGTAGGTATAATAATTTACCATAAGGTATAAAAATGTACTTAAGCTTATAAATATTTCGATTAAAGAAATTAATGCCCTGGCTTTGACTGGATGATTACTTTTTCCAGAATTGTTTCAATTCTTTTTTTGCCATCTTAGGATAAAAGATAGGCCAGTCATGGTTCTTTCCCTTCAGGATCTTTATTTCGATTTGCTTGAATGATTGCTTCAGCTGTGTCTTGCTTTTTTCAGTGACCTTGAAGTATTCATCATGCGCTCCCATCAATAATACTGCTTTTTTCTTAACATTTAGATTAGAATAATTAAACCTGCAGATATCCTTGGTTACTTTTAGAGTTGCAGGCAGGTTTCGAAACAAATCCACAACCAGAGGCAAGGCCAGCTTGTTGGTGAATTTCACGCTCTTCCATCCTGCTGCGATGCCTGACATTTCCCTTAAGCCAAGAAGAGTGCCTCTCAAAGCAAATTGGAACAATCCATAATCGACAGGCATTAGCGGATCCAATCCTGCAACATCAATAGCTTTTTCATCTGCCAACAGATAGGCCACTGTGCCGCCTGTTGAATGGCCGACTATGTGATATTCTTTCCAGCTAAAACTCTCAATGAATTTCCTTGTAAGATCTGTATAACCCTTTAGAGTTGTGGGCTGCTTTTTAAGATAGTTCATGCTGTACATTTTAGGCGCAATCAGTTCATGATCTTCTGCCAATAGATCAAGAAGCCTATACTCGTGCGGAGGACAGCCAAAACTATGCAGGAAAACTACCTTATCTCCTTTTCCTTTGTGCAGATATTGCAGCTCTTCGCCATCAATACTTTTTGTTTTGTACATTTTTATTCAAAGACACAATCAGGAGCTCCATAGGATATAAAGTCCTCCTGTGACATGAAGAAATCAACCAGCTGGCTGTCAGGGAACATCTCTTTAATCTCCTGTAGGCTTGCCCTTGCTTCGTATGGATCTTGGGCAAATATGCCGAATTCGATGAATGGATCTCCAACATAGTCAAGCAACAAGGGAACTTTAGGATGGAACTCCAGGAATTCATACAGTTTTCTCCTATCGTCTAATTTCCTGTTGGTGATGAAGAATATGAACTGGTACATGCCTATCTTGAAAACATTGATGTATGCTGAAAACTGAAGTATGTATCCACTTTTCTTGAGCTTTGAGATCCTCTGGCTAATTGCGGGAGCAGTAAGCGGAATCTGTTTTGAAAGCTCCACACTTGACACTCTTGCGTTCTTTGATAAATTTTTCAGTATTATCTTGTCATATTTATCTATCTTGTATTCTTCAACCTTAACTTTAGGGGCAAGCCTTGAAACACTAGCGCCAAAATACTTTTCTGTAAAGAACTTTGTATTCTTATAGAATGCAAATCGATGGTTGATGATATGTTCCTTGAATTTCTTGAGTATGATCTGGAACCTTTTCTCAACTTCATCATTGTTCTTACCATATATGGCCATTCCCATGTTCCAGAAGCCCAGATGTGTGCCTGCCCATGAGACGAAGTCGAGATGGTTGATGTATTCTATAAACTCCCTTTCAACTTTAGCATTGATTGACACAAAGAACAAAGCAGATGTGTAGCCTAGTTTTTGGGTGTCTATTATAGTTATGAAATCCCTGATGATGCCTTGTTTTAGCATCCTGTTAATTCTATAATTGGTTACATCCCTTGAGATGTTTGCTTTCTTGGCAATCGTGCTGATTGGAGTTCTTGAGTCCGTGATCAGCGCCAAAAGTATTTTTTTGTCAATTTTATCTATCATTACATAATAATAAACTTTCTGGCTTTATAAACTTTATTATTGTGGAAATATTGATGCATAATTTAATAAACAAATAAAATTATTTAACTATTTATGAGTGATTACAAATCAATATCTGAAGCCTATTATGAAAAATCCATAATATATGATTCATTTAGCCAGGCTGAAGACTATCCCGAGTTGATCGCCAAATACATTAAGCCAAAAATCGAGGATAAGATTGTTCTTGATCTTGGCTGTGGCACTGGCAAATACGCTCAATTACTGGCACCCGTATCAAAATGTTATTATGGATTGGACATCGCGACAGAACAACTGAAGATAGCCCGAGAAAAGCTTTGTCAAAACACCAAATTCTTTTGCTCATCAGCTCAGGATATGCCTCTGCCCAATCAATCTGTAGATATTGTCCTGGCAGCCTGGGCTTTTGGGGCAATCTCTGATCTTGAAACAAGGAATCAGGCATTTTCTGAAGCAGAGCGTGTCATCAGGAAAGGGAATCCTATTTATGTTATCGAAAACAATGGTGGTTGCGAGTTTGAACAGATAATCAAGAATAACACATCAAATGAGGAGATCCAGGACTGGCTTCTATCAAATCATTTCTCAAAAGTCTCGATCATCCAGACCTATTTCCAGTTTTCCAATCTCCAAACAGCAAGAGAAATATTCTGTGAACTTGGAGATGCGAATCTCTCAACTGAGGTTTCAAGTTCAAAGGTACAGCATAACATAGCTATATATGCAAAGGTGGTTGCATGATCCAGATAGAAAAGATCCTAAAAAGCACCAGATATGTTGTGGATAATTCTGAACATGTCAAGATAAACCAAGGCCAGATAAAAAAATTCTGTGATAATATTGAATCGATTGATAACATATCCTTGAACTGGCTGGAAAACACGCCATTTGACCTGAAAGTTTTGGATGAAAAAGAGAAAGCTAACTTTGTCTTGCTCTTCAATGCACTCAGCTTCTCGTACTGGGGAACTCCCTATTGGCAGGTACATTATCAGAACCAAACTTTTAAACGAGGTTCATGGAGCCTGGTTGCTTCAATCCTAAGAGCAAGAGAAGAAGGTTTGCCTATCCTTGATGCGGATTATCAATCCTCAATATCAAAAGATGATCTAGGAATAATGCTTAGGGCAAACAGACAAATACCTTTATTTAAAGAGAGACTGGAAATCTTGCAATCAGTCGGTTCATCATTAAAGGATAAATATGATGGTGATTTTAGGGATGTGGTGGCAGCTTCAAATGATGATGCAGTTGATCTCCTTGATATAATCACAGAAGAGTTTCCATCATTTTCAGACACAGCACAATATAAAGAAAAGACCATCTATTTCCAGAAAAGAGCACAGGCTCTGGTCCAGAGCACGCACTCATTCCTAAGAAAACTTACTAATATTGACCGACTTACTGCTCTTGCAGATTATATTGTGCCAAAAGAGTTATATGAAAAGAAAATATTGGAATACAGCCCTGAGCTGGAAGAAAAGATAGAAAACAGAGTGGTATTAGCGACCAGGGGTATATATGTCAATGAGATAAGAGCAAACACGATCTGGGCAGTAAAATATATTGCAGAAGAGCTATATAACATCCAAGCAACCCAGATGGGCATCAATGACTATCTCTGGCTGACAGGTGGAAATAAAGATACTCAATTCATGCTGACAAGGACAACAGATTTCTAGAATTTATACCCTGAAACTGTCGACAAACTTCCTTATGACCTTGTACTTCTTGAGGAATTTCTTACCTTTGCTCCTTAGCTCGAGTAACTCAAGTAAAACTTGTTTTGCGAAGATGTTCGAATCAGGACTTAAGTTTTTTCGAAGAAAAAACGCCAAGGCTCGGACACGAGCAACAGAGTTGCTGGGCCCGAGCTTGACTTCACTTCGTTACGCCAAGGCTCGGATTCGAACCGAGAATCCCCAAGGGAGCGGTTAGCTCGAAAGATTGTTCGAGACCGCCGCAATACCGGATTATGCGACCTTGGCGTGAGTGTTAAGAAGCAGGATATGGTTAAAAAACTTTTGATTAAGAAAAAAATTAAAAAAAATAAAAAATAATTATTACCAGTCGATGTTAGCAATCTCACCTGTTATCTCGTCCAGTTCTTCGTCTTCCAGCTCATTGCTTATGGCGTCGATGTCATCAGGATTGCCGGCATTTTCAAGGTTGATTGAATCATCCTCTCCAGCATCCTTAGCACCAGTGTCATCTTCACCAATCTCTTCTGTTGTCTTGGCACAGGCAGTGACTAACAGCATTGCAGCAAGTGCAATTATTACCAATAGTGTTGCTTTTTGCATTTTATACACCTCTCTTCAGCAACACTAGCTGCTGGTCTCGTTGTCTCCATCATCTTCGTCGTTGTCATTGTCTTCTTCGTCTTCCTCTTCTTCATCATTTTCATCTTCGTCTTCTGTGTCATCGTCTTCAGTCTCTTCTTCCTCTTCTTCGGAGTCATCATCCAACTCTTCAACAACAAGTTCCTCTTCGCCTTCTTCTTCACAGGCTTCGATATTGCCTCCATTGGCCCTTATCTCTCTTAGGATATGCCTGAGCACCTGGTGTGCATCCTTAAGATCTGTATGTGCCTGTCGCATAAGCTCTCTGCCTCTGTTGACCAGCTTCATCACTTCCTGGATTTCAGTCTCATCAGGATTCTCTGTCTTAAGATCTTCTGCCTGTTCAAAGTATTCCTGTGCAAGGTCATATTTCTCATTGGCATCCTGTATCTTCATGGAAAAATCCTCGACCAAAAGGTCAATTGCATTGACATCAATGCCCTGCTCTTCCATGGCAGCCAAAGTGCAGTCAAGCTTGGACTCAAGATGTTCGCTCCTGTCAATGATCTCACCGACAGCTGCATTGACAATCCTGGCAGCGGCCAGCTTTCCCTTGTGCCGTATCCTATTCCAGATTTCATCAATCTTTTTTGCTGCAGCCTGGACTTCTTCTTTTGTTGTGGCTGCGTTGACTTCATCTATCGCGGCCTGAAGCTCTTCAATTGCAGCATCTACATCTGCGATTATTTCGTCAACTTTTTCCTGGTCAAGATTCTCAGCGCCTTCTGCCTTGCTCTTGATCTTCTCAAGATGCTTTATGGCCATCTCACCTGTCTTAGCGACAAATGCCTGGGCATTTTCCATTGCCTTGTTTCTGAGGTTGACACATTCTTCTGTATCCTGACCCTTGCAAGCCTCAAGTTGATTCTTGACTTTGAGAAAATTTTCTTTTTTCTCATTATATATATTGTTGGCTTGGTTATAGCCTTCTTTTGCATTGTTGAATGCAGCTTTTGCATTAGCCAAAACACCTGCGCCGATTTTTCTGGCCTTGAATAACTGTCCTTGAGCTACAGTATGCAGTTCATATTTGGACAGATCTTCTAACGGAGTGTCTGAATCTGCTATTTTTATTTGGATGCCTCTAGGTAGGTGTGCAAACAATTCAGCCATTTCAGGTTCCAGGCTTTGGACAAATTCCTCTACTTCAGGATGTGCATCAACAAACCTATCTAGATTTTTCAGCTTATTCTCTTTTAATGCATTTGTCACAGCTGGACTAAGATGTGATCTTGCTTTTATCATCTTTGCACCTGCTGCAAACAACCTGTCGCATTTAGCAACGGGTTCATCAACACCCTTATCTGTAAGGAACTCAACACAATCCAACTCTTTGTCAAGAATCTTTTTACATGCCTCGATTGGTTTCTCTGCCAGATCATTCTTTTTCAGAAAATCGTGGCAAACCCTAAGCCTGTTTGCAATACCTTGCTGGGCTATATTTCTTGCAGGGGTTGCTCTTGGCGGGGCGTCAGGCCTTTGGCCTTCAACAGCCTGTCTGGCATTAACATTATGTGCCCTGACGGCCCGGGGGGTTGGCGCATTATCATTTGTTTGGGCTATTGTTGCTGGTATCATCGCCATAACCAGCAATGCCAAAACAAAATATACATATATTTTTTTCATCGCTTATCACCTTTTGTTATCTTTTTCCAAATCATTTAAGCATTAGATTGCAAAGGTTGTTTATAAATAAACTTACATAACTGACCAAATTAGAAGCGAAAAATACTTTATTACCCTTTACAAAGCTTTATTTGACCTTCTTTTACTTTACAGTAAAATTTTTAAACTTGATATCCGAAATAAGAGCATGCTAAAGAGAATCACTATTTTCATGCTAATTTTTCTATTGGTAATTTCATCCTATGTCTCTGCAGCAACAGTTACAGGTTCAATCTACGATTCCAGCCTTGACCTTTTGCCTAATACTGTATTGACTATCAACTCGACACCAGAACAGACTTTTGTCTCAAAAGACGGCACTTTCACATTCACACTCTCGCCCGGCACCTATTATATAAGGGCTGCTTATAATGATAAGGGAACAGTATATGTTGATGAACAGGAATTCTCTATACTTGATGACGGCGACTATGTGCTTGACATGATATTGTTTCCAGATATTTCTGATAGTGATGAACTCCTTGATGAGGATGTTGTCATCCCTGATGTGACATATTCTGAGAAGGGCTTTAACTTTACTGTATTAGGCATAGTGCTTGCAGCCCTGATCATAGGCATTATTATCCTGATTGTCCTAATCAAGAAGCAAAGGAAAAGGATAAACAAGTTCTGGCAGTTAGACGAGGAAAGCCAGAAGGTATTGATGTACATCAAGAAAGAGGGCGGCCGGACAACACAAAAAGAGATAAGAAAAAACTTCCCACAATCAGAAGCCAAGATCAGCCTGATCATTGCAGATCTAGAGGACAAGAACTATCTCCATAAGATTAAGAAAGGCAAGGGTAATATAATAATCTTGAACAGGAAATGATTACTTTTTCTTATAACCAAACAATTTATTATATTTAGAATGATCCATATATTCGAGAATAAATGCAATTATCCTTAATTCTGAACCGATGAGAGTGTATAATAACCTCCAATAACCGACAAGGTTAACCTTGAATATTTTATCGGTTCCATATATTTTCACAGTTCTTTTGGGTATATATTTTCTTGGTATCAAATCCCCTGAATGGGGATTAATCTTAAGGTTTATTATTGCCTTGTTAATTGAATTAAGAAGCTGTTCATATGTTGGCTCTTGCCTAGACTTTTCTCCCCTTGAAACTGCCTCCTTGAGTTTTTTATACTCATTATAGGCTTCTTCATCAAATCGGACAAAAACTTCTTTTTTGGTCTTAAAGGACATTAACTCCTTTTCGAAGCTTGGCTTTAAGTGTCTTACTGATGTCTTCCCGGAAAATCCATATTATGCCTTCTTCGAGTATGGCGATTTTTCCGGACTCTTCCAGATAGTTCAGAATAAGATTAAGGGTTGGTCGCATGATCTTCTTTTTTAGCCGTCTATCTATCTCGTTTTTTGAGAGAGGCTCTTTTGCCTGTTTAACAACATTCTCCACGTTCAAGATTGTGTCCAATCTGGGATAATGTAATACTTGCTTTTGCATTTTATATATTTATACTATGGTATATACTTATATAATATAAATTTTTCGCTTAAAAACCAATAAATTTTAAACCATACATTGATTTTCATTATCTATGCAGCTCTCAAAGTATAAAAAAAAGATACCTGCTAAGATATACTCTGTTCTTTCCAAGAGAGGCTTTAAGACTCTGAGGCCTTGCCAGACTAAATCCATTAATGCAGGATTATTCAAGGACAAGAACCTGGTTGTCTGCACGCCGACTGCATCAGGCAAGACATTGGTTGCAGAGCTAGCGATCCTTAATGCAATCTATCACGATAAAGGCAAGGCAGTCTATGTTGTACCATTGAGAGCTTTGGCATCTGAAAAGTACAAAGAATTCCAGAGATTATATGGCAAGGATTTCAAGGTGGCTATCAGCTCTGGAGATATTGACAGCGCAGATTCATACCTGAAGAACTATGACCTGATTATTGCAACAAGTGAGAAACTGGATTCGTTGATGAGACACAAGGCTGCATGGATCCAGAACTTAAAAGTGGTTGTTATCGATGAAGTGCATTTGCTGAACGATCATGGAAGAGGGCCTACTCTGGAAGTGGTCATGACATTATTGAGGCAGTTGCTTCCCAAACTTCAACTGGTTGCACTTTCTGCCACTATAGGCAATCCGCAGGAGCTCGCAGACTGGCTTGATGCCAAGCTGATTCTTGACAAATGGAGGCCTGTTAGATTGGACAAAGGTGTCTTTCTCAAGGGTGCGATAGAGTTCGAGTAAGTTTCTACTATCCAGTGGTAAAAAACCGAAAACTTTATAAAGATTAAATAACATATTGATATAAATAGGTTTAAAAATTGAGGTGAAAATTTAAAATGGTTAATCTCTTTATGAAAAAAAAATTAGATTTTAGGAATCTGCCTGAAATGAGAATCCCTTTGAATGAAGACTTTCCAATCCAATATTCGAAAGAAGATGTTAAGAGCATAGATGACTTGAACGTGATAATGAATACTCGTCAGGTTGCAGGGATTCTGTTGCAGACTGTTGTTAATCAAATAACGAGCAGGGATACCCTTGGTTTTAAGAAAGGGGAGCTTAAACCACTTGAGGTAAGTTCTTTTAATGTGAAAACAGAAGATGGTTCTATCTGGTCTCAGAGTGTTTCATTTGAGCTGCCTGAATATGGTGCAAAAATAACCATTCTTGCACCTGAATGGAGTGGTCAAAGGGAATCGCCAAATGGTACAAGATATTTTATGGAAAAATCATGCAATGTTTACGCAGATAAAGCACTTCCTGCAGAAGTTGTTGATAGGGTTGTAGGAACCCTTGCACAAGCATATTCGCAGGGTGTTGGAAAGTCTGATAGTGCTGATTACAATGATGTCGTGCCTGTACTTTTAGAACCTAAGCTGACCGAACTTGTTGGCGGGTATGATCGATGGAACCAGACGGGTAAGAACCTGGTCATCGAGAAGCGTGTACTTGGTTATAATAACCTTCCAGAAGAAATGAAAGATCCTGAGTGGAAACAACTGTCTGATGTTGGTCTCATTTAATTTTCTCTTTTTTTTCTTTATTTATTAATATTTATCCGTTCACAGAAATTATTATCATTGATGAGTGGTAAAAAATCGCAAACTTTATAAAGACATTTTTTTCTAGTACATATGATTGATGAAAAATTAGTACATTACCAACCGCTTGATAATGGCGGCATGAGAGCTGCATTTATTGCATGGGCAGACGGCGATCCAGACGATATTGATGCCACTGTCAGAAATGCTTTAGGTATGGAACACACAGAGATTGTTTCACCTCGCCACATAAATACTTCTTTGCCATATATTGTTGATGGGGAAAAAATGACTGTCTATCATTCTACAAGGCTTAATCTACAAAATTCGACAGCTACTGTCTGTGTCCATAAGGACAATAAACCAATTGAGGTAGGTATAAATTGCGGATTGGTTTATGGCGAAAGAATGCAAAAAACATTAATCACTGTTGCAATCAAGCAGGATTTTGAAAAAAATGGCATTATTCCGGTAGTATCTGAAAGGAAACAAATATCTCCTACTTTTCTTAAGAAAAACTATTGATTTCCAAAGGATTTAAATATAATTATTTTTTCTCAGTTTTTCAGGTGGTAATATGGATAGTATAATAAATGATAGTGTATTGGAAGCATTAGAAAGTGATAAGGTTGATGCTCACATAAACCATACCTTCCACGGAATGGTCGAAGGTGTTGGTCTGGAAATAGGGCAGGTGGATGTGAGAAGAATGTATTTTAATGCGTCCATCAAGGCAAAACCTGGCAAGCATAATCTTAAATTTCCCGGGCAGACAACTGCTTTAGATAATTTCTATTTTGTCCAAACATCCTATGACAAGCTTCCAGAGATCGTAGCTAATCCGTCAGTAGTCTATATCGAGTCTGGCATGCATCGGGCAGGCATCTGATCAGCTCTGTTTTAACTGGAAATGGCAGTGCCTTAAGTGTTTCTCTTTCTTTTATTTCTTCTTCAGGATAGTACTCGAGCGCATATGGGATGTCAAAGCTGTATGGGCAGCCAACGCCTCGGCCTATCTTGTGCACATCTGGATGCGAGGCTTTGCACCTGTCTCCATGGCCGCCAACATTATATGGACAGTCAACATTGCTTGATATCATGCTGCTGCCAGGGCTCTTGTGTATATGTACTGTAACTTCTAAAGCCTCATCAAGCACCTCCTGCATATTTGCATCCCTTCCTTTGCATTCAATTGGATAGTCTTGGGTTACATATTGATCCACTGTCATTTATATCACCTTCCTTGATGCAGAAAAAGCCGTTGCTGTCTCCGAGTATACGAACGAGACACCAGAAATTACGAAGTAATTTCTCAGTGCCGTTAGGATTGTCGTTTACAAAGTAAACGCAACTGGTGCGGCGTAGTTCAACGAGCAAAGCGAGTTGAGCGGAGTAGGATTTTTCTGCATCTTGTTTAGAAAGAATAACTAATCTAACCTTTTCAGATTTCAGCTTAAGCTGTTACAAAAGAATTAACTAGTTTAAGGATTCTCTCTCATCTTGGCTATGGTCTTATCGAACTTCCTAGTCACAATATCCTCTCTTAGCGCCTTATAGACCAATACCTTCTCGCCCTTGTTCTCAAAGAAGATGGTTGTGTTACGGAATATGCTCTTGTTAATAGAATAGTCTGTGTATGAACGGGGTAAGTTGGCCTCTTTTAGGGCGTCTCTTATCGAAATATCTGAGTTGATATCCCAGTTGAATCCAATTACATTATCCTGGTATGCATAATGCTCATAGAAATAATATCCAAGGTGCTTCCCCCAGCCTGTTATTAAAATTGCTGTCGGAACATCCTTCTGTAAATCTGGCCTTGAAAGAAAAGCGTCAATAAAGCGGTTGTGTTCTTCTCTTGTGCCGCTTCCAGTACCGCTTCCCCTGCCAGCATAGATCCGGTCATTGTCAATGGCTATGTATAATTGTGCCTTTACGTCGTTGTCAAAATCCTGAAGCCTCTTTCTTTTCCGCGCTCCCCAGACAGAATAGAGATGCACTGTGATCTTCTGCTCAACATTTTCCATGATCTTAACCATTTCATTAGCCCCTGGGAACTTGATGTTATCCATCGGTCTTCTCAGTACATAGCCGAGATCGCTCATGTTTTCAAAATTTACATTCTTAAGTTTCATTTTACAATCACCTCCAGGTCAGGCCTGTATATCTTGCATTCTTCAGCAAGCAATTTCCTATGGCAGTATTTAGGTTCACGTTCAGAACATAGTAGAGTAATATCTTTTTCTAAAGCTATATGTGATATCAGATGTATCAGATCAAACTGCAGTTTAAGCACTTCTGCATGGTATCTATTAACATAATCCTGCCAAGAAATGCTCTTTTCTTTAACATATTGCTGCATCAATTCCTTTGATGGTGCCAACGATTTAAAATGCATATCATAATGGATATTATATTTTCTTCTGACTCGATTCAGTCCCTGAAGACTCCGCATTACACATATCCTCAAGCCATCCCCTTCATCTGGCTCAACCAATATTGATTTGGTCTTTAACACACTGGAAAATTGAAATGGGTTTATACTTATATATTTATCTTAATTTTTTCGAAAAACCTTTAATTAAGATCATATTCCCTTCCCATATGGTTATAAAGCCTAGCACAAACGAAGTAAGGAGCTGGATTTTGCAGACAATTAAACATTCATGCAGAGTTGAGTTCTTTTACGAACATCTGGATGTCGGTATCCGTGATCCGCAGAGGCCTCATGATCTGGATGGCAAGGGCAGCAAGCTCAGCTGGCCTGTAATAGAGGGTCTTTCAATGCAGTACAGAAGCCATAATCATGATTTCTTTGAGAAATATGTGCTTCCCTCCATCGAGTGCCATCAGATTAACCAGTATCATCATCAGATGTTCAACAAGCCCAATGATCATGCAGATACAGATGCCATGAAAGCAGGCGCTGTGGATGCTATCTGCTCCCAACTAGAGAACAGGTTCTATCAAGGTGGGGCGCATGATTATGAAGAGATTCGGGAGATAATAAAAGTCAATGATCCTAAAAAGGTGAAGTGGCTCTGGATCATGTATTCGAGGATGAAAAAGCATGAACAGCCTGATTGTTCTGTCATAAAGGACATCTACGGTTTTCCAAATATCGGCCTTTCCAGGAAAACATACGATTCTATTGTTGAACATGTTGATTCTGCTATCGATATGCTGAGAGAAAAACATAACTATCAAGATCTCTAGCTAGGAGCTATTGCTAATTCTGAAAAACTTTATTAAGAGAATAAAATCCTTCTGAGCAATGGCGTATCCAAACTTCAAGGATAAACATCTGAAAAAATCTACTCTGGAGCCTAAACAGTTTGTCAACTATTACAAGAAGATAGACCTGAGACTTGCCTTGTTAAAGGTTCCTGAAGCTGTCATCCTTTGCTATGACAGGAACCTGATGAACTACATATGCAAACTCAAGGGCGTGAAGAAGACCAAGGCATTTGGTGCGACAGTTTGTTATCTTCCAGGCAGAAGGAAAAAGATTGCTGCGGTTGGCAGGTTTGGTATTGGTGCTCCTGTTGCGTCTGCAGTATTTGAAGAGTTCATTGCTTTAGGTGTGAAAAAGTTCATGTCCATTGGTGCTGCTGGCGGCCTTCAATCCAATCTGAAGGCAGGTGATATCATTGTCTGTGAAAGAGCAATTAGAGATGAAGGGACCTCTTACCACTATATCAAGCCTTCTAAATATGCGTTTCCTGATAAAGAGTTCACTGAAAAAGTAAAAACACTTCTAAAAGAAAAAAAGAAAAAGTTCATCTGCGGTACCAGTTGGACAATAGATGCGCCTTACAGGGAGACTATTGATGAGACGCTGCAGTATAAAAAAGATGGAGTGCTTACTGTTGAGATGGAGGCTTCTGCATTGTTTGCAGTTGCAAAATACCGCAAAGTAGAATTGGCTTCTGTCTTTGCCATCAGCGACATCATCGCAGAGTTGGAGTGGGCTCCCAAGTGGCACACAAAGAAGCTCAAGGACAGCCTAAGGTTCATCTTGCATCTTGCTGAAGAGCTGTTGTTAAAGGAGATTTAGTGTTACTTTTGAGTGGTTATGATAGAAACTTATTTAAATTATAGCGCATTCTATTTTAAGCATGGCAAACAAACTTGAGATACTGCTTGAGAAGAAAGAATATCTTCCAAATGACTGTGTAACAGGTCAATTGATGTTCGATGTCAACAACAGACTTATGATCAGGGATTTGGACCTTAAGCTTACAGGAACAGAAATCACAGAGATCTATACAGGTTCTACACACAAGGAAATCAATGAGGTCTGGGCAACTCGGATGAATCTTTTCGAAGCAGTGGTAAAGAAGCGCCAGAATGGTGAGTGGAATCAATATGTGCTTTTTAAGAGAGGGGTGCACATGATAGATTTCTCAATCCAACTGCCTGAAAAGATAACTCCCAGCTATAAGGGTAAAAAAGCATCTGTAAGTTATGAGTTAAAAACACGAGCAGATATTCCTCTTCGAATTGATCTTGTCGATGTTTCTGGCATAACTATACAAAGGGAACCTCCCCCAAAAAAGAAACAAGATGAGCCAGAAGAAGAACGCAATAAGTTTTATCCAATACCCTATACTTCAAAAGATCTTGAGATCCAATTGATTCTCGAAAAGACTGCATTTAATCGTGGAGATAATATATCTGGTAAAGTACAAATTACAGACAGGGCCAAAACCCACAACAGCAAATTGCATCTGCAATTATATTCAGTTGAACGTGCAGTTGCAAAAGGCTATCATAATGATACAACCCTAGACACCATAAAGCAGGTTCTGGACATCCCGCAGGAAGAAGATCAGATCTCGGTGTCAATCGATACAAGAATACCTTCAGATGTCGTTCCAACAACATTTGGTGAGAATTTTAACCTAAAATGGTATCTTTCTGCATCCATACCACCAAAACCCTATAAACAAAAAATCCTGTCTCCTTCAATAAGAGTCCCCACCCCATCTGTCAAGACTGAGATAACAGTGCAGCCTTAAATACGCCTATTCTATTGTCGGAATCCTATCTGTGTTGAGATAATATGCCTTGCTTGCAAAACGCCTATAAAAATTATCTCCCTTGTGATCATTTATCTGGATGAACGGAGCATTATATCTTTTCATTATGTTCATCAGTTTCAAGACATATCTTACAGAGTTCTTATGATTGGAACCTGCGATAATACTATCCTTGCATTTGAACATCTCAGTGCTCAACTCTGAGATGGGGCTATGATTGCCAAGGTTTACAACCTGATCAGTGACCAATGGCCAACATCTCTCGACATTAAGAGCAGCAGTGTACATGTTCTTTCGCTCTTTATCATACATTATGATTGTCGAACCGTTCCAGCTCAACAGCAGCTCCTCTTCTTTTGGGACCAAGATCTCCATGATTTTATTGATCTTCTTTTTACGAAATTTTCTCTGGTTGAACATTTTAACTGACATATCTGAAAGATCGTCAAGTGATTTAATCTCTGAGATATCCTTTTCCAGATACTTCTTTCCTGTCTTGTATCCGAGCAATGAACCATAGATCTGATTGATTTTTGCCATCTTAAGTGTTTTCATTCTATTGTTGGTATCTTGCCTGTGTCTAGGATGTAAGTCTTGAATAATATCTGCCTATTATGACTGTCACCAATGGTCCGGCTAAATTCCATAACCTGGCCGTCGTAATCATGTTGTGCTTTCCTTAGGGATAATATTAGACTTGTGGCGTGTAACCTGCGATCTTTATCATCATATCCCCAATTTCCTGCTGCATCATAATAAGCAGTCTCTATAGGAGAGTTGGACTTGTGATTAGCAAGACTAAATATCTTATTGCCGGGAAGTGGTTGGCATTTTCGAACATCCAAGACAGCCTCTTTATAGATCTTGTTTTCATCGTCGAAAATAATCACAGTCCCAAGCTCTCCTGACAGATAGAGATGGCCTTCTGTTGGCAATACAGACTGTATAAGCTGCGCTACTGTTTTCTTCTTCATCTTCTTATCTTTTTGAAGTTTTCTTGCCCTTTCAATCACATCATCAATATATAGTTCTTCCATTTTCATTAGATCTCCTCTATTGTTGGTATCCTGTCTGTTCTTTGACCATAGAATTTCATAGGATAGAATCTTTTTTTTATTGCTTGGGTAGACACTAATGTCTCATTTGTTCCTATCTCTATAATCTCAGCTCTGTGCATCTTTAAAAGTGATTCGAAAAAATTTAATGTATTTGACTCCCTATTCTTTGGACCGCCATCCTTTCGATATTCTGAACAAGGGAAACCTGTGATAAACATCTCTGTATCCGGCTTGTAATCATTCATATTGACCAAATGTCCTGAAGGGCATGGCTGGCCTTTGATTGTGTCAAATTCTGCAATTCTATAGGTCTTTGTTTCTTCGTCTGCTATAACATAAGTTACCCAATCAGTCTTTAGCAGAAATTTCTTATTTTTTAGCAGCTCATCAATCTTATTGGAAATTTCGTTAGTCTCAGATTTTGAAACATCTTTCTTATTCAGAAACTTAAAACCTAGCTGTTTTTTTCCCTTGGGCTTGTTTTCCTTTTCTTCTTCTGCTTTTGCTGACAGGTCTATGATTAACATATAAAAATCGTTTAATATTGCTTGTTGCATTTTATCACCTTATATATTTTCATTCTATTGTCGGTATCTTATCTGTACGTAATGAGTAGAATTGGAAGGGGAAAAACCGGTTCTCAAACTGGCCTATCTGCATGACAGGTGATTTGAACTCCTCAAACAAATTAAGGAAGAAATAGAGGAAATGCACTACAGATTTGTTTACATTTTCTTCACTAGGAGTCCCCCTTTCTTCTCTATTTATAATTGGAGTATCTATCTTATAACCTTCCAAACTAAAGGTCTTTTCTCCTGCAAGGAAATACTGTGATCTATAATTATATGATTCTTCTGGTTTATCAAAATGAAATAAGATAGCATCCCTGTAGCTCTGGCTTTCTTCGTCATAGATGATTACAGTGCCGTGCTTTCCAGACAGATGGCACTTGCCCTTTTTAGGCATTACATAGCAAAGTCTCTGCCATATTCCCATCTTCTTGTACCTTTTCTCTTTTTTAAGGTCTTCTGCTTTTTCAATGTAATCATCTATTGTTGGTATTTCCATTTTTATTCTATTGTTGGTATCTTGTCTTTTCTTGGGCCGTAGAACTGGAACGGATAGAACCTGTTCTTTTTTTGTCCTATCTGCATGATTGGTGATTTGTACTCCTTGAACAACTTAAGGATAAAATAAAGGAATTGAGCACCATTGTGCTTTTCTTCTGACTTATAGGGATAATAAAAAAATTCTTTGTTGGTTATTGGAATTGTTGCTTTATAGCCTTCAAGACTGAATGATTTTTCTCCCGGAAAGATATATTCTAAATTATATTCGAACTGGGCCTCTTGTTTATTACTGAATCCCAGGATGGCTTGCTTATAGCTCTCACTTGGAATATTAAAATATATGACAGTGCCTTGCTTACCGGACAGGTAAAACTTACCTTTTTTAGGCATTATATTGCCCAGTCTCTCAACTAGGTTTTTGTTCTTATATTTTTTCTTTTGGCTTAATTGATCTGCTTTTTCCAGCCAGTCATCTATTGTTGGTATTTCCATTTTTATTCTATTGTTGGTATCCTGTCTGTTCTTTGAGAGTAAGCCTTTATAGGAAAATATCTGTTTGCTCTCCTGCCGAACTCAATGACTGGAGATTTGTATTTGTCATGTAATCCTATTAAAAAACAAATAAAATTTGCAGCTTCTTTAGCAGTGGTTAACTCATCCATCAAGTATTCATTAGTTATTGGTATGGACGGTTTGTAATCTTCGATCTCAAAAAGTTGGTTTCCTGCAATCGGATTGCCGTCTTCGATATCAAATAAAGCTTTTCTATAGGACTGGCTTTTCTGATCATAAATGATGATATCTCCCCTCTTGCCGCTGAGTACTATGTGACCTTTTTTTGGCATCAAAGCCAAGAGACGTTCTGTGAAAATCTTTTTCTTATACTTCTTTTGTTTTTCTAGATCATGTGCTTTCTCAATCACATCATCTATGTATAGCTCTTGCATTTTTATTCTATTGTTGGTATCTTATCTGTTCTTGGTGCGTAATACTTTACAGGATAATCTTTATCTATCAACTGTCCGATTTCAGCAACAGGAGAGTGATTGTGTGTGAATATTTTTTTTACAAACAGAATAAACGGGCCAACAGTCCATTTATTAGAAGGATAATTAAAGCAATAGCTTGGAATAATTGAGGAGGTAGCTTTATAGTTATCGAGACTGAAAATTTCATCTGTCGGGAGAATTGTTCTACCTTGATATGATCCTGATTTATAATCTACTGCTGCTTTCGTGTAGCTCTGTTTTTTTTCGTCAAATATGATTATAGTGCATTCTTTGGTAGAAAGATGGATGTGGCATTCATCAGGCACGACTTCACCAATTAAGTTATAGAATTTTGTCTTCTTATGCTTCTTCTCTTTGCTTAATTTCTTAGTCTTCTCAATAATATCATCTATGTATAGCTCTTGCATTTAACCACCTGAATATGTTCAACTAAAGTAAAATATCGTCAGCACTCTTCTTCTTTGGCTCACCGGCTCCACCAGCAGGATAGCCTACAGTTATTGTGTAGGGAACAATGTAATCCTTTGGTATATCCAGCAGATCCTTGACCTTTTCCTTGTCCATCCATCCAATATAGCAGGTGCCAAGTCCAAGCTCAACAGCTCTTAACACTAAATTCTCGCAAGCCAACGACAGGTCCCTTATGGCCCTTACCTGGTTTGGATGATCCATGCCCTTGATGAATTCGCCAGCAGGATAGACGCTTGGATCTGCACAACAAATAATAAGCACTGGTGCAGTATAGACAAAGTCCTGCGGATACATATTACTATCCTTCAGTTTCTTTTTGTCCTCTGCACTGGTAACTATCTTGAAATACCATGGCTGGGCATTGTTGCCTGACGGCGCCAGTCTAGCAGCGTCGATAAGCTCCCTTAAAACCTCTTCGGTAACCTCTTTGTCATCATACTTCCTAATACTCCTTCTTTTTTCAATAGCTTCTTTTACGTTCATAGAGGAGAGAAAGATAAAATATATTAAAAATTTAACGTAAATAATTAAATATTACCTCATCTTTCCCTTTTTTATGTCTCTTAACCACAATCAATTGGTAGAACTAGTTAATTCAATGGAACCTTATGATCTTATGTATGATAACTTCCTGGCTTTTGAAGAACAACTTAAACAGCTGTTTGAACCCAAGGGAACGAAATTAGAATTCTATTCGAGAAAAGGTAAATCATCCACTTCTGATGATCTTTTCAAGGACGATATACAACCGGACTGGGGAAAACCAAGCGTATTAGAATACTGCCATATGGAACGGAAATGGCAGAAAGATCATCTTGTCGAATTCATACATTTTGGACCAAGCTGCTATGAGTCTATATGGGCTCAGAAAACACCGCATTTCAAGGTGGCTTTTGACTCAAACAGGGCACTCTATCTTAGGGATGAGCATGGCTTTGGAACCAAACAATTCCCTTACGAGAGGATGTATGTCCGCCTTAAAAGAAAGGATTATAAACTAGTTAATTTTTCCCAATCTTATGGAAGAGCAGCTTGAACAATTATTCATGATTCTGGACAAGCATATGGAGTTGTATACTGATTGTTTTTCGCCTGATCATGATCTCTACCATCACAAGAGAGCACGAGATCTAGGCCTTTATATACAGGAGCGTGAAGGTGGCGACAGATTGGTGATCGGTACTGCCCTTTCTATCCATGACCTGCACAGGTTCATGTCTGTTGACAGGGAACAATATGTTTCTCCCAAGGAATCTTTAGGTGAAGCCAAGATTATTCTGGATGAGTGCAGGATGCCATTGGATAAGCAAAAAATGATCCTTTACTGCATAGAACATCACGAGAACTATTCATTCTCTAAAAAAGGCAACCAGGTCACTGACATCAACACTTTGATTGTTCAGGACGCAGACAACCTTGATGCATTAGGGGCTATAGGCGTTTCAAGGGCTTTTTCCTATGCAGGGGCACACAAGATGGCTCTTTGGAATCCTGATCTGGTACAGGAAAAAGCAACATATGATGAGCATGATGCTGCAGAACCATCTGCAATACATCATTTCTATGATAAACTGCTGAAATTAAAGGATAACATGAATACAGAGACTGCGCATAAGCTTGCAGAAGATCGTCATACATTTATGAGATCCTTCTTAATCCAGTTCCGCAAGGAATGGTATTTAAAGACAAACAGGCTTTGAGTTTTATCACCCATTAGTGGTAAAAAATCAAAACCTTTATAAAGAGGAAGTGTGTTTTTCTGCATATATGCTACCTGTAAAAAGGAATTCGGACGTTCCAGATCTTAGGAACATTGCCCTTGATAAAGATGGTCAGGAACTGTTTTTCCCAGCAGATACACCGCCGGACTTTGGATTCTTTGGCCTGGATCAAGAAGTTGACTGGGCTTACAACAAATTTCAAAAAGGTGAGTATAAGAGCAAGCTGGATAGGATAAGGAAACTTGCTCAAGGGCTTAATAGGATTCCTGGCATTCTTCTACCAGATTTCAAATTTCCAATATATCTTGCTATTGCAACATCACTCTTCAAATCTTTTCAAGGATATTCAGGTGAATTCAAGACTTTTAATGAATTGGACACAGCTGCCACAGAAATCTCCAGTAATATCCCTCGAGCTCTTCTTGAATCAGGCATCTTGGAAAAAAAGGGCAAGACCTGGACCAACCCAGATATTTCTGCTAGAAACCTTAAAAAAACCCTATTAAAAGTTCCAGAATATAATCTGCTTCCAGATGAGCTGAAGGATTATTATGGAGTCAATCTTTTACTATTACCTACTACATTCAATCCATTGAGAGCATCAGTTAAGCTGGAGCCATTGGATATCAAGAAGTTTGATGACAGATATATCAAGTTCTATGAGGAACTGGTAAAAAGACAGATTCCAGGCTTTTTTGATCACAGAGGGCAAAGCTCACTCTGGGACAGATGGCTTGGCATTTATGATTTCAGGGCATTGTCAGATGAATCATTATCCTTGTTCCCTCAATATGGCGTAGAAATACCCAAACAAGAAACAAAAGCCATAGTTAAAAGATCTAATGAGCCGATAGGCGCATTCTATCATCTGTATGGAACCAAAAATCCAGTTAAAGAACTTCTTAAAAAATCACTGGAAGAAAAAGTGCTTGATGAAACTGGTGCTGTAGACGAAGAAGCTACAAAAATCTATCATAAGGTTATTGATAATATCGATCAAGGACTGAGCATCCATTTCAGATTAATGCATTTTAGAATGAGCAAAATCAAAGACAAGATCACTCCAGACCAAAAGAGAGTGATTGGCATGGGCCTGCTTGACTATTTATTAACACAGCTTAATGTAGACCAATTAGGCAATTGGAATGACCTTCATTATGTCTATGAAGACATCGGCCATACAGCTGTCAAGTTCAATCCTGAGGTGGCAGGAAAGATAAGGTACTATTATGAAAATTTAAGCAGTGATTTCATACATTATTATCTTGAATGCACTAGCAGGGGAATGATAAATGGTCATGTTTACAGTAGAGAATCTCAAGATAATATAGATAAGATAAATAGTGGTGAAGATGTTACAACTGAACGTCATTATAATAAACATGGTGGTGAGGAAAACTTACTGCCATATCAGGAAGAGTGGAAAGCTCATCTTTTGAAGGTCACTCAGAATGAACTAAAAGGGGAAACTGTCACTCCTGAAACTTTGGATGAAATTTATCAATACGATGTGCTTTTAGGTGTTTTATCTGGCGCAAGATATTGGTATTTCGAGAAAATGGATGATCAGGCTTGTGGAAACATATTGAGATTATTGGAATTCAACATGGGCATCCCTTTGCCGGAACTCAGGGGTAGAATTGCACAAATGAAAAGTAAAAAGTTCGTTGAAGATATAAAACCTCTTGAGATCACAGCAATAACCCAGGAAAAGATGCTTACAGGCGAAACAGAACCTGCAGACCGGAAATATGAAGCCTATATCATCTTGCATCCTGATCTGGCCAAAACACATCTAGACAATGAATGGTATCAGTACAATGAGTTCTGCATGAAACCAGATCTTGATAGACATATTGAAGAAGGTGGTAAGGTTTATGTTCTGCCTTATAAGGATGTCAATGATTCATCAGAAATGATCAAGTCATACCTTGACACTGATAATGTAACTGTAATGGAGCCCTTGTCACATGAAGCAGGTCTTGTTCCTGCAGGCATTGACCAATTCAAGCTGCAGTACACAAAACTCAAGATCGAGATGTATGAAGACAGGATTAACAAAACAAAACTCGTCGGGGTTACCCATAACCAGAGTGAATATGATCTTGGGAAATGCTTGGGAACAAGTTCTTTTGACAGATATCCTGAAGAACTCTTCAGGGCAGTATGCAGCTATTTTAATATAGCAGTTTCCTTTCCAAAAGCAGATGGGACAAAACATTTCTTTGGACCTGAAGAGCTAGGTGAGCGTCTTCACTATTATGATGTAAGTTTAGCTAAAGATTATGATTCACTTTTCTTGCATAAGACTGAAACCTACCCTTAAAACGGCTGCACTCTAGAACAAACATACGCAGCATATTCACTGCCTTTCTTGCCGCAAGTTTCAACATCTGAGCCTTTGAGATATTCGCTCAGGAAACCAGCTGCATAGCCATCGCCAGCACCGTTTCTGTTTATAATCCTCACATCAACTATAGGTATGTCCTGTTTATTCCCGCCTTTATAGACAGTGGATCCCCTTGCACCTCTTTTCAAGGCCAGGACCGGTACAATATCTGCTAATTGTGCCTCTGCATACTCAAGCTCCATCTCCATTATCTCTGTGCATTCTTCCTCTGTAGAAAAGAGCACATCAACCTCAGCCAATAAATCCTCTACCTGTTTCCTCTCTTTTGCAATCTCAATGGGCGCTGCCAGGTCATAGCTCAAAATGGCGCCTCTTGACAATGCATATTCAATTAGCTCCCTAGTCTTCTCTGGATTGTTGACCAGCTCATAGCCGGAAGTGTGAAACATCTTTGTATTTGCCATCAGTTCCTTAGTATATTCAAACTGGTTTGCAACACCAAGGTCTGCAAAGGGGGTCTTTTCTCCATCAGGTGTAACTAGAATATAACATACCGCACTTTTTCCCTCGACTGTTCTTATGAATGGATCTATTCCTGCACTGACAATATGCTCTCTGAACAAGGTGCCATAGTTATCCTTGCCAACAGTGCCAAAGAGGGCTGTCTTGCCACCAAGTTTAGCAACTCCGTGCACAACATTGGCTGGCGAGCCTCCTGGAATGGATACAGAATCACTCAAAGACATAAATTTGAGAATCTCATCAAAAGGGATTTCACTTCTTCGATTATAGACTCCTTTATTTAGACCAAACCTTGTTAAATCCTTTTCCTTTACCCCAACAACCACGTCTGTGATAGCATTGGTCAGACCAACCAGATCATACATAAATAAAGGGAATTTCTCAAAATTTATAAATAATATGTTTTACACTTGGAACATGGATATAAAAAAAGAGCTGCAAAAACATGCAAGGCCCGACAAGGCCAAAATTCTACAAAGATTCTTCAAGACAGGCAAGGGTCAGTATGGTGAAGGTGACAAGTTCATCGGAGTTACTATGCCTGAGCAGAGAGCTATAGCAAAAAAATTCACTCAGCTTTCATTGACTGAGATCCAAGCCCTGCTCAACAGTAAAGTCCATGAGCACAGGATGACAGGTTTGATTGTGTTAGTCAACAAATACAAACAATCAAAAGACAAGAAAAAATACTATGATTTCTACCTAAAAAACACTAATAGAATCAACAACTGGGACTTGGTCGATGTTACATCTCCTCATGTTGTCGGGCACTACCTGTTTGACAAGGACAGATCAATACTATACCAACTAGCCAGATCAAAAGACCTTTGGGAAAAACGCATCTCAATTATCTCAACCTTCTATTTCATAAGAGAGGAAGATTTCAATGACTCATTGAAAATCGCTGAAATCCTGTTAAAAGACAAGCATGACCTGATCCACAAGGCTGTTGGCTGGATGCTAAGGGAGATAGGTAAGAAAGACCAGGCAGTTGAAGAAAGATTCCTAATAAAACACTACAAGCATATGCCCAGGACCATGCTTAGATATGCTATAGAAAGGTTTGATGAAAAGAAAAGAATGTTCTACATGAAGAAATAATCCATCGGTGGAAACTGATCTCCGCTTATCCTGGCAACATAGCCAAGGTCCCTTTTGAAGATTGTCCTTGCACTCTTCATCCGATCTGCGGGTAAACAGTCGAGTTTGTGCTCGATAGTGCATTCTTTAATATCATTAGGATTACCTTCAACACTGCCTATCATTATGTGTTCTGGTTCGTGATAAGTGATCTTAAAAATATTTCCATCGATAACACCTTCAGCCCAGCAGTGTGATCCATAGTCACAGACCAATTTTCCATCAACTACTCTAATTTCAGGTTCCATTATAGAAGAGGAAATACAAGTCCATATAAAAAGCTTTTTAGAAGTCCAGCCTAAATTCCCTGCCGTGATCCTTGAAACCCAGCTTGAGATAGAGCTCGTGGACTTTTGGCTTGGAATGCCTTGAGGTACAGATCAGCTTATAACAGTCCATTGAGATAGCCTTTACAATGACTTGTTTGACCAATTCAGACCCTATACCTTTACCCCTGCATTCTTCAGCGACAAAGACATCTTCCATCAGGCCAAAAGGCTGGCGGTGCAGGTTATTCTTGAGCACATAAAGATATGCCCTGGCCAGCTCTTTGCCGTTTATCTCAATAAACAATTTGAAGCCCTTGGTTCCCACTGCTTTGTTCTTCACTTCCATAACTATCTTAAATCTAACACATATATAAACCTTACCGAAAAATATTAAACAGAACTTCCTAATAACTCTTACAAGAGGTGCGTTCAATGATTAAAAAACTATTCAAGGAGAAACATGAAAGGAGCGTTGTAAAGGCAATAACCTGGAGGGTCATAGCATCGTTGACCACTGCAATCCTGGTCTATATCTTTACTGGCAGCTTCACATTGACATTAGGTGTCAGTGTCTTTGAGATAAGTCTTAAGATGCTCTTCTACTATATACATGAACGGGCGTGGAATTCTGTTCGCTGGGGCAAGGAAGCAAAAGCTAAACTATAGTATCGAGCATAGAAAAGAATATATATTATTTTGATTATCCTAGATTCCAGGGGTGGTTGTTAGTGAATAAAATAAGAGATTTACTTAATAAAGCTCTTTTGGAGAAAGTTTGCGAGAAACATGCAGTTGCAGTTGTGATCGAGACTGTATCGCACAATTATATTCTTGGCTGGAACGGACCTCCTACAAGAGGCATTCCGCATGATGGCTGCCTAAGGGCGGGTTATCCTTCTGGTGAAGGCATGGAACTCTGTACTGGCATCCATGCAGAAATAAAAGGCATTTCACATGCAGCACAAGCTGGTTATGTATTGGGCGGAGGTACTATACATATGAACGAATGGTTTCCCTGCTCAACATGTGCTGGAGCCATAGTCGAGGCAGGTATAGAGAAATTGGTTACTCCTGACGAAATCTACCAGGATAAGGCTAACCATATCCTTCTTCCAAAGCTGCAGAATCAGTCATATAACTTTGAGCTTGCTGAGAAATTCGTCAGAGAAGCAAACATAAGGATAGTTGTGGATCCTAGCATTCGACTGTAACTACAACAAACTTTTTAAAGCTTAACTCTAGAGAGTCATATATGATATTAACTTATATACTGTTTGTAATAGGATTTTTTTTTATCATCAAGGGTGCAGACCTTCTTGTTGAGGGTGCATCTTCTATTGCCAAGAGATTCAAGGTCTCTGCATTGGTCATTGGTTTGACAGTGGTTGCTTTTGGCACATCCATGCCTGAATTTGTAGTTAATGTGATTGCAGCCCTGAATGGCAGCGGGGGCATTGCTATTGGTAATATCATTGGAAGTAATCTCTTCAATCTTTTATTAATATTAGGCGTGACTGCCTTAGTACATCATATCGACGTACACCATTCTACTGTCTGGAAAGAGATACCTTTCAGCTTCCTGGCGACATTGATATTGTTCGTTGCTGTGCATGACAAGGTCATTGACAATCTGCAGACATCTGTATTCAGCAGGTCAGACGCAATTATGATGCTTGCGTTCTTTTTCATCTTCCTTTACTATGCTTATGAGATGGTGAAGAAAACCCGCCTCCAGGTTGAGAGTGATATGTTTGATGTGAAACAGAGAAATATCTGGCTTTCCATCGGAATGATTGTTGTAGGAATTATTGGTCTTTTCTTGGGTGGCAAATGGATTGTGGACGGGGCGGTTGTGATGGCAAGGCAGTTGGGCATGTCAGAATTCCTGATAAGCGCAACCATAATTTCATTGGGCACATCTTTTCCAGAGCTAGTAACCTGTATTGTTGCTGCCAAGAAGAACAAGGTTGACATGGCAGTTGGCAACATAATAGGATCAAATGTCTTCAATATTGCATATGTGCTCGGGGCAAGCGCATTAATCAAGCCCATTGCAGTGCCTGGCAACATATCTATAGACATCATCTACCTGCTCTTTGCAACATTCTTATTGTTCGCCTTTATGTTCGTGGGCAAGAAAAAAAAGCAGCTGGATGTATATCAGGGAGTTATCTTTGTGGTCATGTATTTAATCTATCTTGTATTCATACTCTGGAGAGGAGGAGTATTCTAGAAAGGTCCGCGTTTGGCCATGTCATATCCTTGATAAGGCAACTCTACCTCATCAGCTACATCTTCGAAGATTATAGGCCTGACACCCTCTTCTTCCACAATCGAAAACCTGTCTAAAGCAATCAGGTTCATTGCAGTAATATAGGCAGGATAGTCGCATCTTTGCTTCTGAAGCTCCTGATGATATCTTGAAGCAGCCCTGAGGCCAGCTTCCTTGACAGCATTAAAGACTTGCTGAGTACCTCGACCCCGTACATATTTTTTATTCTTAAGTTCCTCAACTTCCTTGAAGAATGTGAGGGGCTCAGAAGTCACCAGGATCTCACCTTCATCAATACCTGCTGTGACTAGATGGATGCAGGTCTTTGTACCTTTATCCCCTCTCAGCATAGCCTGGTAGATCGAATCACTGCCATAGGTTCCTGCATACACCCTCTTTCCATTTTTATCAAGGATCGATAGGTCTGCAGGGTGGCTATTGATGATCTTATCAGGAAACGCTTCTAGTATTGGATCTGAAACAATTGACCAATAGCCTGCAAGAGCAATCAGGTCAATAGTGAAGCCATCTTTTTTAGACTGTTTATTTAGCATCTCAAGATTCTTCTTGTCATATTCTATCAGGGTATCCCTGTCTGAATACTTCTTTTTTCTATCCTTAAAGAATCGTACCTTGCTGTTATAGATCACAGGGATATCATTCTTCTCACCTATATCTATGCATCTACATTTTTTATTGACAAAGATGCCCCTGATCATGAAGAAGGGCTCCCCCATAAATTCCTGCCTCTTCTGCTCAGCAATCAGGGCCTCGATAGTTGTTCCAGAACCAGAACCAAAGCAGATGACATTCAGTGGACCCTCAGATTGGGTGTAAATAGGTTTGATGTCCATAACTAAAAGATAGATGATTAATTATAAAAAACTTACGGCTTATTTCTTATTCTCGACACCATACTGGATGGTATCAACCAGTTTTTGTCTTAGTTCATGCATTTCCTTGTTGACAGAATTGAAATAGATATTAAAAGAAGTCTTGTCTTCAGACCGTTCGATGTCAACATATGCGCCGTGGCCCTTCAGGATGCCCTTTACAGGTGCTAATCCAAGATTCTCCATCATGTTTTGTTTGGAATAGAAAGGCTCAAAAAGTACTCCGATATCTGCATCCTTTATATTATTAGCATTATAACTTACTGATAAAACCACATATTCGCCTTTGGGAATATCATTTATCCTGTTCTTGATCTTTTTATCGAGTGATACATCTTCTGTCTTTACATGCACATAACCAACATCAGGTATGTTCTCCTTTGCATAATCAACTAACATTCCAACAAGAAGCTCTATTTGCCCCTTGTCCCTGTTTACAAAGCTCTTGGCTTTAGGCTCAAACTTGACAAACTGTTTAATATTAGCATAACCTTCCTCCAGATCTAAGAAGTTTTCAACAATTGTATTCAGCTCTTTGATGACCTGATTAGTGACACTCTTGCCAGTGTATGCCTGCAATTGGTTTGTTAGCAGGGTAGTTTTCTTGCATATTTTCATGATTCTTTCGAGGTCCTCTGCTGCGGATGCAGGATCTAAAACACCCTCTTTGGCATCCATTAATAACATCTCTATATAACCCTGGATGCCGCCCATATTATTATTGAAGTTATGAGCGAGGCCTGCTGCAAGGGATCTCATTGCTAGTTCCTTGTCCTGGATCAACAATTCCCTTTCCTTCTCAAGCTTTTTATTGCTGTCTTCAAGCGTAGCATTTCTCTTTTCAAGCTTATAAATCTTTTCTGAAAGACTTTCTGTGGTTACTTTTTCTAACATTTTTATAATCTTTTTTGTATTTAAGAATTGATATTTCTTGGAGCTTCGAATAACCTTTTTTTGATTTCTGGATCGATCCTGTCCGGGTTATTGGTTGTAACTATAAGGTAAGTCCTTTTATCGGCAGGTTCCCTTAAAAGTCTGAAATAACTCTCCATGATCTTTAAGGATTCAGCACAAAGCTTCGGCCTAGAGCCTGATGGGAACATTTCTCCTTCTGGTATTGGCATATATGTGCTTCCAGCATTTCCGTCATAATTTTTATTATCATTCATTTTTTCCCTCCTATCTGAATCTTACTTTCATTACCTTATCCAGGTTGCCTGAACCTCTTGCGCCTCTTCTGGTGCAGCAGTAGGCTCCACAAGCATTTGCAAACATTCCAACTTCCTTCAATGGAAGTTTCTTTAGGATAGCATATGACAATCCGCCCATGAATGCATCGCCAGCGCCTGTGCTGTCAACACACTCCACATTGAACGCAGGGCACATATGCCGTTCTTTTTTGCTTGCAATGATGCAGCCCTTGTTTCCAAGGGTTACAACGACTATGATTGAACTTTTTAGCAGTTCTGTTATGATATCGTTAAGATCCTTTTTTCTTGATAACTGTCTTGCAGCTGACTCTGACAGCTTGACAACATCTGCCAGGCCCATGAGCCTTTCAACTTCATACATAGAGCCGATACCTACTTTTTTCACAAGATAGTCAATATCTCCGTCAACATCGAGGAATACCCATGACTTGGCTCTTTTAGCTATTTCAGCACCGCGGATAGCAGCATTTAGTGGTATTACAGCAATTTCAGTGTGGAAATGCTTTGACTGTTTTATAACTTTCTTAAATTTCTCCTCTACAGCGTATGCATTTAAGCTTGCAGTAGAATTAGGAAAGACATAGATCTGTCTTTCTCCATTCTTGTCAACAGCTATCCAGCAGTTCTGGGTCTGTCCTAGCCTTTTTGCAAAAGCCTTCACCTTGCTTCTCTTGAATTTCCTGAGTAGATGATCTGCTTTAGAATCCTTGCCAAGGCAGCCGCACCAGGCAGTTTTCATGCTCAATCTTGCAGACTGAACAATGTTGTTGGCAGTGACGCCTCCTTCCTGGTTAATATGATTATCAGAGGTTACTTTGTTGTCATTGTCTGCAAACTGCTTAACATTGCTTATCTGGTCGATTCCGCATGCGCCAAGTCCGACAACATCGTATTTTCTATTTTTCATTTGAATTTCCTCACGAAACAATTCAAAGCATCAATATTCTTATGATTCTTAAGAGTTGAAAATACTGCGAGGGCTCCTGATTCAAAGAGCTCTTTTGAATTATTATTGCCTGTAAGCACGGCGATTGGAATAAAAGTTGTTGGATACATTTCAGAGTCCTGAATAATCCTGACTGCTTCCATATCCTTTGCAGAATCGCCTATATATATCAGCATCTTGGGTAATCCTGAGTTGATTTCCAGGTATTTTGAAATCGATCTCTGGATAAGCTCTATCTTATCCTGACCTTCGTCAGCATATGTGCTTAGTTCTGGATTGATTCCAGCTTCAAAATATCCCAGTTGTGAGAGGATCTCTGTTTGAACCTCTTTAGCACCAGATGTGGCCACGCCAATATCTAGAGTGGCATTTCTCAGCTTTTTTACAGAAACAGGCTGTAGAAACACATCAACCTTCGACTTCCAGGTCTTGCCTCTTCGAATATATTCGCAAGATGCAGCTCCAGCCATGCCTACGAGTTGGTCGATATTGTAAGCATTCCCGAGGTTTTCATTATTCTCTTTGACCTGCTGTATTTTATATTCCCATATCTCATGATTGGAGTGCTTGGTGAACTCTTTATCAGGTTCGCCAGTTACAGGATGCTTGAGCATGGATATCTCTCTACCCAATACTTTCTTGCTGACTATCTTATAGCCTATATCGTCTATTTGCTGTTTGGACAATATAGTGTTATCAAGATCCATTAATAGGTACGCCATATAGCTATTCTGTCAACTACTATTTATAAATCTTTCGCTTTTTTACTACTTTTAAGTGGCAAAATAATTAATTCATCTATATCGCAAAATATAAATAACAATAACCCTGAAAATCTATCTATGATACCTAAACTCAAAGACTATGAGCCTATTGTAGGCAAAAAAGTTATAGAGCATATCAGGCATGCAGCTGAACCATTAGAAGGCAAGCATGCAGTGCATGTCAATGCCACTGCTGCAGGCGGAGGCGTCGCTGAGATACTCAATACCCTGATATTCCTGATGAATGACCTGGGCATTAACACAGGCTGGCGTGTGATGTTTGGAAGCCATTCTTTTTTCAAGATCACCAAGGGCATGCATAATGCGCTGCAGGGCCAAAAATGGAAGATGACTCCATCCAGGCAGAAGCTCTATAATGAATACTGCAGGCGGAACTCTATTGTAACACATATCAAGGACCATGATATTGTTGTCATCCACGATCCTCAGCCGGCAGGCATGGTCACAGAATACGCGAAAAAGACCAACTGGATATGGAGATGCCATATAGACATCTCGCATCCAAACAGAGATGTGCTAAACTTTCTCAGACCTTTCATAAAACGATATGACGGCATCATTGTTTCTCATCCGAAATTCAAGATCAAACACATCAGAAAACCTCAGTTCATAATACATCCCAGCATTGATCCTTTGTCCCAAAAGAACAAGAAAGTCGCCAATGCCAAATGCAAGCAACTATTGGCAAGCAAGGGCATTGACATGGATAAGCCTATAATCTCCCAGATTTCAAGGTTTGATCCCTGGAAGGATCATGTCGGTGTGCTTAAGATGTATCAGAAGATGAGGGAAAAAGAAGACTGCCAGTTGATCTTGATGGGCGACATGCCCTCAGATGATCCTCAGAGCCCAATAATCTATAACAAGATCCAGAACCTGGCTAAGACCATACCTGGTGTGCACCTGATAACAGAAAAAAACGACCTATTGGTCAATGTGCTGCAGCAGCAGTCAGCTTTTGTCTTCCAGAACTCAGTCAAGGAAGGATTTGCTTTGACAGTTTCAGAATCCTTATGGAAGAAAACTCCTGTCATCGGCACTCCTGTTGGCGGAATCCCTTTGCAGATAAAGAATGGGAAGACTGGATTTCTGATAAGAAATCGACAGGAGGGAATAAAACAAGGCTTGAAACTCTTAAGAGATCCCAATCTTCGCCAAAAGCTGGGTCAACAGGGTCATGACCATGTCAAGAGAAACTTCCTTTCCACAAGACATCTATTGGACTACATAAACCTGTTCAACAAGTTCTATCCAGAACCTGATTTCACAGAAGAGATCGAGGAAGAGCTATAGAACCAATAGATTAATATACTATTTTCAATTTATTATCACAAAAGGTTGTTCATAAATTAAATCCGGTGGTTGTATGAGTAAAAAGATTACTATTTTAAATCTTAATCTATGGCTTCTTCCAAAACCGTTTGCAAGAGACCAGAAAAAAAGATTTGCGCGATTTATCAAGATGGTCAAGGAGCTTCAGCCTGATATAATAACCCTTCAGGAGGTCTTCTTAAGCAAATATATAAAACGGCTTCATCGAAGCTTGGGTGATTATTATGTCTCTGCCTTCCCAAAAAGGTTCATCAATGCTCCTGGCCTTGTGATATTCACTAAGGAAAGACCCTATCTGTTTGAATTCCATTTTTTCGGAATCACTGAAAAATACAATCTTGTCGAGCGACTGGCTAAAAAGGGATTCTTGATGACAGAGATTCCATTTGGCGACAGCACACTATTGATTCTCAATACCCATCTTTACTCAGCTAATCAACCGAATGAGCTTAAAATTACACTCAGCCAATTCAGGCTATTATCCATGTTATGTCGTGGTAATAATTCAATCCTTGCAGGAGATCTAAATTTGTCCTATGATCTTTTCTTAAGGAACAACGTGCTTTTTGAACCAGATCTTAATAATGAAAATACTTACTCCTTATCAAATAAATATGCAACCCAGACATCTAATCTTTCATCAAAGACAGATGATAAGATAGATTATATCCTTGCCAATATAAATTCATCTGACAGGGTAACAATCAAGAGCAGAGTGATAAAAAAGCCCTTGTTCTCAGATCACTATCCTCTTTTTACAGAGATAGAAATAAAATAAAAAAACTAACTCTTCCATAAACCGTGCTTGGTGCAATATTCTCTGGCAGTCATCTCGCTTTCTGAACAAACACAGAAAAGTGCTTCTGGAGCATCGCCTGGCTTGAGATATTTTCTTAGCACCCTATCCCCTACAATCAGTTCAATGAACTCTATGAAATGATCGTCTTCCATTGGATGAGCAACAGAGCCGACCTTTACAAGCACTCCCTTCTCTGTCTTTTCAACCACAGGGACGTGTTTTTCATTGCCTTCTAATTCAGAGGTCTTCTCTTCCAAAGCCTCCATGGGCTGTCCGCAGCAGACCAGTTGTCCGCCTCCGACATGCGCTAGTTCAACAATATTTCCACACAAATTACATTTGTATACATCGTTCTTTTCCATTTTATTTACCTCACTAATCTTTGATTCTTGTAGTACCAAACCTATTTTGATTTCTCAGTACCTCGTTTTTTTTATAAGCATATCCAAAAAAATTCGACATATTCTGGTGAGTTGAGCACTCTTGAATCTGATGGCAAGTGAATGTGGTTGCCCCTGAATCCAGAGTACTGCTTTGATCCTGCTTCATAGACAAAGCCGCACCTGCCATGCGCCTGATCCTCGTTGATCCTTTCCACCCAATAGCTCTTGACAATCCTGGCACTGCCAATAGATTCATACCATTGAAGATCATAACTAAGTTCCTTTTGGTCCTGGAGGCTCATGATGACATCAATAGCAGTTATCACGCCTTTTTGGAATGTGTCATTTCTCAAATCATGGGCTTCAACTTCAACATTATTAAGCCGGATATTGGTCTTTGGACCCTTGATGATTACTTCAGGGATTATTACTTTTTCATTGTTCTGTTCCTTTCGCATCACTTCCTTGCTGAAGATGTCGTACATCTCATCCAGCATAGGCTTGTCCTCTTTCATCACCCTTATGTACATCTTCTGCTTGTAAGGATAGTGGTCCATCCTAAAAACATTGTTCTCTGGCCAGCCGCCGTCATAATATACCATATGCCACCAATCTGATTCTCCATTGATGGATTCAATGACGTGGGTGTTCATGGTCTGATCAAATTCATATTCCATATCGATTAGCCCCTGATCATCAAGATGAGCAAGGATATCAAAGACAGAGAACTGCCCATCTACAAATATATCCGGCCGTATGGTCTTTATATCTGAAACATTGAAATCAAAGCTGCCGATCTTCTCTATCATGATGCTTCCCTTTGGCGAACCTGTTGTATCATTTGCAGGCCCAGAGGTACAGCCAGCTATGATCAGTGCCAGACTAATTAAAATATATATGAGATTTTTCATTGTTGAACACCTATTTCTTCTTCCCAAATATCTTCTTGGTCATGGCAACTATCCATTTCCAGTGAAGAATGATATGTACCAAAACCAACGCGGTCATCACAATACCTGACCAGTCATGCAAAAAGTTAAGGGTCCTTGCTGGGATCGTTAAGTATACTGCCCTAAAATACTTAGTCAGCTCAGGGAACTTGATGATGCCTGTGACAGCTGAAATAAGAAAGGTGATTGCCAATCCCACATCTATGATATAGTTTAGTATTGATCTGTTCATTTTCCTGCCAGATACCTCGCTGCTTTTATCAGAGCCATACAGCCCTGTCCCGCAGCAATCACATACTGGTATTCGTGGCCTGAGGCGCAGTCGCCTGCTGCAAAGACGCCCTCTACAGATGTATAGGTCCTGCAGTCAATCTGGATATGTTTATGATCGTCCAGTTTAACCAAGTCCTTGAAGATTTCTGTGTTGGGTACTCTTCCAATCTCAATGATCACACCCTGCAGAGCAAGCTCTTTCTCTTTACCATCCTGCTCATACTTAAGGCCTGTGACAAACTTTTTCCCAAGAACGTCCTTTGTGCTGGCGTTATAGATCACTTCGAGGTTCTTCAATTTCATGACAGCCTCCTGCAGGTATTCATGGGCTGTGAATTCGTCTCCCCTGACAATCAAGAAGATCTTGGCTGCAATGTCCTTCATGAAATCAACAGCTTCTAATGCAGCATCACCGCCTCCGACAATAGCAACATTCATGCCAGAAAACAATGGTCCGTCACATATAGAGCAATAGGCAACTCCTTTCCTGGCCAATCTCTCTTCGCCAGGCACATTAAGCTTCCTTGGGATAGCACCTGTTGCAATAATAACAGTCTTGGTT
Source organism: uncultured Methanosarcinales archaeon (assembly GCA_964647565.1). Classification (GTDB taxonomy): domain Archaea; phylum Nanobdellota; class Nanobdellia; order Woesearchaeales; family CAZYIM01; genus CAZYIM01. The sequence continues at coordinate 76,724 of CAZYIM010000001.1, read as the reverse complement.
TCATATTCAGCCTTATTGGTGATGATCCTGAAGATATTGCCATCTTTCTTGACTTCCTTGACTGTCTCTATCTTGACCTGCACATCGTTTAACTTCATCTGCTTTTCAAGAGTTGCGCTAAAATCCGCGCCAGTGGTCTTTGGAATGCCAGGATAGTTCAAAACATCCCCGCTGACCATGAACTGGCCACCAAAATCAGTAGAGATGATCTCATATTTCATCCTTTTCCTGGCTGCATAAAGAGCTGCAGTCAAGCCAGCTATGCCTGCGCCGATGATAATTGTGTCGTACATTTTAAAGAAGCTTCTCAATGGCTTCCTGGTCAAAACCAACTATGATCTCGCCGCCAATATCAAGTACTGGAACTCCCATCTGCCCTGACTTGTCGATCATCTCTGCTCTGGCATCCTGGTTCTCCACCACATTGAGATCCTCGAACTCTACATTTTTCTCTTTTAAGAAATCCTTCACCTTTTTGCACCATGGGCAAGTCGGTGTTGAATAAACTTTTACCTTGGTCATTCTGACTACCTCCTTATAGTCTCTCTTCTGAAAGCTCTAGATGATCTGTTTCTATTTGCACCAGGGCAATAAATATCTGCTTTACCCTGAGGTTCTTAGATTCTTTTGCAGCCTGCCTGTAAAATTCTATGGCTCTATCTTCCCTTGCATGAGATTCCTCCAGGTTGTCGTGAGTGCTGGTTGAACATTCTTCAGACTTAAGGCTGGACTCTTTTGGCAGTTTTAGGATCTTTCGCCAGATAGATGCATGTTCTGCCTCAACCTTGCCAAGAGCCTTGAAGAGCTGTTTTCCTTCTGGATCATCTGTCTTTCCAGCAGCACAGAAATAGAACTGTGCATTTGATATCTCTACCTCGAGGGCTTTTGTAGCATTGGCCTTATCTTTTTTATTCAGCTCAATATCAAAAGTCTCCTTATAGTCTTTAGCTTCAACTATAAAATTTTGATAAGCGCCGCAAAATGGGCACTTGCTTGGTGGTTCGTCTCCTATATAAGGATCTCCGCAAATCTTACATCTCCAAAGTTTTACCATTTTATTCACTCTTGCCTTTGTTTTCCTGGTATCTCCCAGTGTTCAACTCTTATATTTTGATCAGAAATACCCATCTCATGAAGAAGGCTAAGCATTGCATGGACCATTGGTGGCGGACCGCAGAGATACCAGATCTTTTTTTCAGGATTTTTAACATACTTCGTGATCATGGCCTTGTCAATCCAGCCGGTCTCACCTTTCCAATCTTTTGGCCATTCATTTGATAATGTATTGATGATTGTTATATTGTCTTTATTAATGCTCTGGAGTTCTGCACTATAAATGATGTCTTTTGCACTCCTGTTGCTGAAAAACAAGATTATATGATTAGAAAGCCCTTTTGCAACAGCATATCTTATGCTAGAGATGAAGGGGGTTATGCCAGATCCTCCTGCAATGAACACAACATCCTCCTTAACATGCCCATCAAAATTCAAGTTCTCTCCCATCGGACCATCAATCTTTAATTCATCTCCTGGCTTTAACTCAAAAAGTGAGGACGTGAACTTGCCTATCTTCTTGACAGTCAGCTCGACATAGCCTTTTTCTGTGGGGGAATTTACAAATGTGAGAGGTTTTTTCTCACTTACGTTTGAACCTGGAATCGAGACCATGCAGTACTGGCCTGATATAAAATTAACTTTATCATCTAGTTTTATCCTGAATGTCCTTACATCCAGAGTCTCATCCCTGATTTCCACCAGTTCGCCAGTATGTTCAGTCATTTTAACCTTCAAACATCCATTCCTCCTCCTGTGCAAAAAAATCAATAGGATCCTTGATAAAGTCGAGAGCCTTTTGCACGAGCATGAAATGAGCGTTTTCCTGTTCCATAAGGAATGTGAAGAACAGTTTCAAATCATAATCCTCAACAGTTTCCAATTCTTTCTTGTAGAATTCATATGCAATTTTTTCAAGTTCCATTGCGGTTTCATGAGCCTGGATGTCATCATCAGAAAGCTCAGTCTTCTCCTTGAATTCATCTGTGGTCATCATGAAGAATTTCTTGGTCTCTTCAGGCTTGTCGCCCTTAAGATCAATTTCATTGTTGTCCAGAAATCCTTCTATCTCGCTTATATGGTTCAGTTCCTGTTCTGCCAGATATGCAAAGGTCTTGGCAACAATAGGATTGTTGGTTTTTTTAGAAGCCTGTTCATAGATTTTGTACCCTTTCTCCTCAAACTCCAAGGCAGTCTTTAGTGCATTAGCAAGTTCCTCATTCATCATAATACCCCCTGCTTGGAGTTTAGTAACCTATGTTTTTAAATTTTATCTATTTAATTTAGTTTCTCCATAACCTTATCGATCTGGTTGGTCAGCTTTCTATCTTGTTCACCACAATAGAAATTGAAGCTGTAACCACCGCAGTTTTTTTCATATTGGTTCATCTTATTAAACTCCTGCTGCTCTGTGAAATGAATCCCTTGTCTCTTTTGCTTCTCTGAGAATTTTTTTGAGAGCTTGTAGCTTGATTCCTCAATAGCATTCTCAACAGCCTGGAAATTGGTCTTGCCCAGATCATACTCTATATTGACTACGCCTGACCCGCTGTTTGCATTAACCTCTGTTACGCCATCAATGGCAGAAAGTATCTCTTCGATAGTCTGCTCACAATGTCCGCAGCTCATACCAGTGATGACAAAATTCCGTTTTTTGATTGCATCCATCATCTTACCTCCTGGTTATATATTAGTTTATCTTGAAGATTCAGTATATTCAGCACCTTCTCGACTGGCCTGCTGACATTGACGAGCTTGACTTCTCCTCCGTGTTGATCTAACCTCTTATATACTCCGATAAGGTATCCTATCTCCCTTGCAGGTAAGAATCTCTTGTTCTTAAGATCGATGATCAGTTCATCAGGATCTTTTCTTGCATAAGCTTCAACTCTAGGACTGCAGGCCCCTTCATATTCCGGTAAAATATCCTCCATCCTTGTTTTTTTCATATCAACTCACCCCTTGTACATACTTGTACCTATTGAAACGTCTCGATGATACGTTGCTATGACGGTCATGCCCGCCCATATACTCCTAGCCAGTTCTGAAACAGCATTTGACTTATACTGGCTTTCAGCTGAACTGCATGCATAACACATTTTAACCTCCTGTCAGATTATTTATTTTTGTGAATTGCTGACGTTTATTTTCTTTGTCGATTCTGTGGATTATCTTATTTTTAAGTTCAGGACTGAGTTTTGTATCTAATAAGGGATAGATATGCTTATCTTCGTATTGCTTGTGCTTCAACAAGACCTTGATTAGGTCTGACATCTCAAACTGTCCTGTTTCCTCAAATTGGTTTTCCTTTTCCTTCAATAACCTTAATATCCTGTCATGATCCTTTAGTATTCCTGAAATTTCTCGATATACTCCGATATGTGGGTTTTTGAAGAGATCTAAAACTGCATTTTCCTCGATAAAAAAATGCTTTTCCAGAGCCCATTTGAATTTCTGGAAATTCTCTTCTTTATCTCCATCATCTACTTCCATACTGACCCTTAGCCTGTTTAGAAGCTGTTCAATCTGGCAGTGATCATTCAGCATTATTTCAGATAGCCATGTCATTCTCTTTACCTCCCAGATTTGTATTATAGACAATACTAGTAAGTTTTTACTAACTGTATTTTTAGATTTGGAATATCAGGATGAATAGCCAAGGGCGCGGGGGCGCGTGGGGGCTATTCATCCGATCATCGTGGAAAACAGATCCTGTTCGATCTGATCGACAATGTTGTCAGGATCAGAAATATGTTCTATTTCAGTGTTCGGATCATAGACATCTTCGCAATGGCCTTTTTGGCAGACGATTTCTTGTTCCATTTTACTCACTCCTGTTCTTGTTAAGTTCATCCACTAGCCTGTTAACATTGATACCGTGTCCCTCGGCTGCCTGTTCAATGGTTTCCCAACTGGCAATATGACAGCCAACACAGTTCATGCCATGGTCCCTCATGGTCTCAACAAGCATAGGATGCTTCTTTATTACGTCACCTATTAGCATATCCTTGTTTATGATATTTTGTTTTGCAGCCATTTTTTAACACCAATTTCTATATTTAATATATAAATATATAAATATAACCGCTATATTTTATGTGAATATCGTATATTAACTTATATTTCAAAGGAAAAATTTATATATTAGTTAGTATTTATCTATGATTGTAAAATGGCTCGACGAGAACAAAATTACAAAAAAATTGAGAAGTTCAAGAAAAACCTGGAATTCAACGAAAAGCTTGGTCTGGATGACAGGGATAACACCATCTTATCAATGATCCAAAAGGATCCCCATATCTCACAGGAAGAGATAGCCAAGAAGATCAAGCTTTCGCAGCCATCTGTTGGAGCTAGACTGAAGAGATTAAGGAAAAAAGGCATATTATGTAATCTTAGCGGAGTCAATTTCAGGAAGGTCGATCTTAGATTGGCCAAGATAGAGGTCAACTCTACAGATACAGCCGCAACCATAAGCGAATTCAAGAACTGTCCTTTCTTCATCAATGCACTTATCATGTCTGGCAAGTACAATCTCTGCCTTTTTTTCATGGCGACTAATCTAAAACGTCTTGAAGGCATAGTCAACTGTCACCTTAGAGGCAATCCCAAGGTCAAGGACATGGAGATGAATATTGTCATCAGTTCAGCCAATGATCTGATCCTGCCGCTTAACATTGACTATGACAATGAGAAACAGATAAATTGTGACCAGAAATGCCGGCAGTTTCATTAAATTTATCAGGGTTCTTTGCTTTTCAATATAGCCCATTTTTTACATAGTTGAAAGACAATCTTAGATTATTTCCCTCAACAACCATATTCCCCTTTAATAGAACAACTTTCAGTCTTATTAATGTTTTGCTTAATAATCCCGGGTTCGGTTCCATTTATGATATAATTTTTGACATTAGTAACATTCCATTCATGTTCATGATTCCAAAGATCCCAGTAATATCTCCATTCATTCCATCCGATTCCCAGCTGTTGAACAAGAATCCCGTGCTCTGCCAACATTTTGCCGATTTTTCGGCCTGTCATACAGGGTATGCTGTAACAGTAGACAATGATATCCTTGTCTTTTGGAAGAGCATCGAACATCTTAACTATTCTTTCAACATCACTATATGCTGAAGTATCAGGATCCCTATAAGCTGGAATGTTTATGGCACCAACAATATGTTCATTCTCATACTCTTCGGGACTCCTTAAGTCTACAAGAATGAAACTGTTATCTCCCTTGTCCATTGCTTTCCTTAAATGGTGAGGACTTACATGCAGCAGAGTTTCTGTTCGATAATAGTCTTTAGCTAAATTGTTTTCTGAGGTTGTGATCTTAAATACTATCAGGGATGCAAGGGTGCCTGCTAATAAGCCAAAAATCATGGCCAGTAAGATCAGTTTGTATGTTTTTTTCATTCTAGATCCTCTACTAACTCACATCCTGATAATGATGCCAGGTTGTATAATGGTAGCCTTCCAGTATGTTTTGTTTCATTGATAATCCACGTTGGATAGTTCGTGATGTCAGCCCTTAAACAAGCTTCTCTTGAATAATCGCAACCAATATAATTAATATGCTTAAATGATCTGCCAAAATCCTCTTTTTGTGACTGGCAGTATTTACACGCTTCAGTACCATACATAACCGCTCCTTTTTCACTTAGGCACTGAGCAAAAGTGTCATACTTGCCAGGGCCATTGGAGCGGTTAACAAGGAAAACTACTACAACTATTAAAAGAATAAAAATTAAAAAAAAATAAATACTTTTTAGTTTCATTTTGCGAGCTCTGCATCGATTACCTGTTGGAATGCATTATATGGTTGGGCTCCAACTACAAGTTCTCCATTAATATTAAAACTTGGAGTTCCTCTTATGCCCAAAGAACGTCCTTCTGAAGTATCTTCATTAACTCTTGAAGCATATTTTCCTGAATCAAGACATTCTGCAAAACTGTCAGCATCCAAACCGATATCTTTAGCATAACCTTTAACATCGCCAGAGGATCCTTTGTCAAATATGATATCGTGCATTTCCCAGAATTTTCCTTGATCTCCTGCACACTCAGTTGCTTGAGCAGTCATACTATCGGTTCCTCCTCTAGTGAAATGCTTGTAAACAATCTTTACATCATCTGGATAATTTTCCAATATTTGGTCTATTGTTGCTCTTACCCTATTACAATATCCACATGAAAAACTCGAATATTCCACTATTGTTACTTTGGCATCTTCAGCTCCCTTAAATGCTCTACCTTCAACCACGATAGCTGTGTTGTCTGTTGAATCCCCAGGCGCCTTTTGTGCATCTCGAGATTGGGCTGCTTTGGCACTATCATCTACAACAGCACCTGTTGCAGAAGTCTTTCCCCCAAAACCGCCGGTAAATATTGAAATCACAAGCAAAACCGCTAGGATAGCAGAGATTGACATCCATAAAGTCGATTTGCTGATTCGTATTACATTATTTTCTTTGTTTTCTTTACTCATTTTAATTACCTCTAAAATATTTTTTATTTTAGCATGTACAAGCAGCTTGCTACTCAGTACCCCTCAAACGAATCTTTTTCTTCCTTCCTGAAGATCGCTTATTTTTATCATAATGTTATCTCCCTGTACCTCGTGTGGAAGGTAGCTGGGCCAGCATCCATAACCCTTGTTCTTGGTGCCAAGGCCGTCGATGCTGAATACTCTCCCACATTTTCTACATTCAATGTCATTACCTTTTTGTTCATATCCCTGGTATCCGCCGCATACATCGCAGGCGTCAAAGGCTACTCTTGGCTTTCCATCACTGCCCAATACAGCAAAATAGCTTATCTTAACCCGATTATCTTCATAGGAGAAGAATTGGGCTGTTTTTGAGACATCTGCCAGAGGGATCTTTACATAATCAGATGCAGATCCATCTGCAACAGCATTTCCTGTTACATTATCCTTGCATCCTGCTACCAGGATGGCTAATGTTAAGACTAAACATAATATCATTATTTTTTTCATTTGTTTTTTCCTCCGTCTCATATATTATCCTTATTCCCTATAGTTTCTTTGCTTTCAACAATAAAGAATTTGAGACAACACTGACTGAGCTTAATGCCATGGCTGCCCCTGCAATCATCGGGTTCAATAAACCTAATGCTGCAATCGGGATTCCAAGTGTGTTGTAGATCAAGGCCCAAAACATGTTCTGCCTTATCTTTGTCATAGTCAATCTACTTAATCTTATTGCTCTTGGAACATCGTCAAGGTTGTTTTTCATCAGTACAATATTTCCAGATTCCATTGCAACATCAGTACCGCTGCCCATTGCAATGCCTATGTCTGCCTGCGCGAGTGCAGGCGCATCATTTATTCCATCACCAACCATTGCAACCTTTCCTTTTCTTTGAAGCTTCTTGACATAGTTGGCCTTGTCTTCTGGCATGACTTCTGCAAATACATGGTCGATGCCTGCTATCTGTGCAATTGCCTGGGCAGTTCTCTCATTGTCTCCTGTAATCATGAAAACATGAATGCCCATCTTCTCCAATGCTCTTACAGCAGCTTTAGAACTCTCTTTTATGGTATCTGCAACAGCGATCACACCCTCTATCTTCCTTTGACCTGCGATTATCATTACAGTCTTTCCCTGTCTTTCCAGATCATGGATTTGATCCCTGATAGATGAAATGTCTAACTTAGATTGTTTCATCAGTTTAGCATTACCAAAGATGTAGGCTTTTTTAGCTATTTTTGCCTTGACTCCCAAGCCAGGAATTGCCTGGAATGCAGATGCTTTGGCCAGCTTTATCTTCTTTTCTTGTGCTTTTCTTACAATGGCTTCTGCTAAAGGATGTTCTGAATCCTTTTCAATGCTTGCGGCCAGATGTAAAAGTTCATCCCTGGATTTATTATTCAGAGAAACAATGTCTGTGACTGCAGGAACACCTTTTGTGATAGTGCCTGTCTTGTCAAAAATAACATATTTTAATTTGTGGGCTGTCTCAAGAGCATCTCCTCCCTTGATCAGGATGCCTTTTTTAGCACCCTTGCCTGTTCCGACCATTATAGCAGTCGGGGTGGCCAGGCCTAAAGCGCAGGGACATGCGATGACCAGCACTGAAACAGCAGCAATCAATGAGAATGCAAAGGTTTTTCCAACAAGCAAGTACCAGACCAGGAAGCTGATGATGGCTATGCTGATAACAACTGGTACAAAATATGCTGAGACAACATCTGCAAATCTTTGGATAGGTGCTTTCTTTCCTTGAGCTTCTTCTATAAGCTTAATTATCTGGGATAGGGTTGTGTCTGCACCAATCTTTTCAGCCTTGAACTGAAATGAGCCAGTCTTGTTGATAGTTGCTCCAATCACGACATCCCCTTTTTTCTTTTCTATTGGGATGCTCTCTCCGGTGATCATGCTTTCGTCAACTGCTGACAATCCTTCAACAATCCTTCCGTCCACAGGTATCTTTTCTCCAGGCTTGACTACTATGATGTCACCTATCTTGACATCATCAACAGGAATCTTTTGTTCTTTTCCAGCCCTAATTACAGTTGCGATCTTAGGTGACAGCTGCATCAGTTTTCTTATGGCTTCTGAAGTCTTACCCTTGGCTATGGCTTCAAGCAGTTTACCCATCAACACAAGGGTGATTAGCACTGCAGAAGCTTCAAAATACTGGCCTGAACCATGCGCGAAAAGCATGACATATACACTATAGAAATATGCTGCACTTGTTCCCATGGCAATTAGGCTGTCCATATTTGCGCTTTTATTCTTAAGAGCAGCCCAGGCTCCCTTATAGAACTGAAATCCTGCAATGAACTGTACGGGTGTAGCAAGAGCCCAAAGGATGTACCCTTCATAGGGAATCTTGACTCCGATCCACATGAAAACCATGCCTATGATAAAGGCAGGTATTGCAAAGATAAGGCTGAAAACAAAAAGTCTCTTCAGTCTTTTGATCTCTGCTTTTCTTTTCTTGATTTCTCTATCTTTTTGTTGCGAGCCCTTGATCAAAGATGCTTTAAATCCTTTTTTTGATATTGCTTCGATCACATCCTGTTCAACCAGTTTTGATTCATTGAAACTCACACTGGCTTTTTCTGTTGCCAGGTTTACAACAGCAGTTTCAATACCATCCAACTTGTTAAGTGATTTCTCTACTATTGTAACACAACTTTGGCAGTGCATGCCTGATATAGATAACTCCAGCTTTCTCATCATCTACCTCCACAACCGCAACCGCAACCTCCTCCTCCTCCACAACTGCCTCCGCAACTTCCTGCGGGCTTAGGAGTCGGTGCTGTTTCAAGCTCCTTTTTAACTTCATCAATATTATCAAGATCAATATCTTCTTTGACGATAAAGGTGCCGGGTATCATACCCATCCAGCAGCTCCATGGTATAATGCCTTCTGAATCTGGTGTGAATTCAATGGTCTGCTCTCCTTTTTTAATATCAAATTCTAATCCCAGTTTCGGAACCTGGATTGCATTATTGCATCCAGTAATCTCCTGGCCGTCGATTATCCATTTGACAGGTACGCCTGTCTTCAAGACAAACTTATCAGGCTCCCAGCCATATCTGGTAACATTCATACGGATTACCTGAAAGCCGTTGTCCATCTTGATTACATCTCCAGTCACATCTTCGCCTGTTGCTGAGACTGATGCTAATAAGGTGTTGGTGTCTAGTCCGCTGCCTGTTAATGCAAGACCTCTGTTCACCATCACAAGACCGAGTATTATGACAATGGCCCCAGAGGCTTTTAGGATCCTGTGGGTGGCTTTCTTTGATATCATGCTTGTGACAAATCCAAAACCCAGCATAACTGGCAGGGTTCCGAGTGCAAAGACAAGCAATAGTCGGGCACCTTCTACAACACTTCCAGTACCTGCCGCCATTATATATATTGCCTGCAATGGACCACATGCGATCATCAGGCCAGTTAGCAATCCGATTATCAGAGGGCTGCTATGCTTGTTGACCTCGCTTCCGACAAACTTATTTACAAACTTGGGTGACTTTATCCTGATCTTTCTAAGCCAGGGAAACAGGTTGAGCATGTTGAGGCCGAATATGATAAGGAAGAGGCCTGCAAGAAGCCCGGCTATTCCTCTCATTAGTGGGGTGAATGTTATGATGGAGCCGAGCAATCCAAATGCAGCACCTATGACTGTATAAGATATAACTTTGCCTACACCATACATCAGATGTGATTTATATGGACTTCTTCCTTCCTGGGCAGCTCTTGCTGTATAGCTGACAACAAAGCCCCCGCACATGCTGATGCAGTGGAATCCTGTAAGAAGGCCTACGATGAATAACAGGCCGTATCCCATGTTCTGGCTTATGGTCGGGATCGCTATGCCTTCTGCAATCCTGAAAATAAAATACCCTCCGACTAACAATCCGATCAAACCAAAAACAATGCCGAGCCATTTGAGGTTAATATTATAATGATCAGAATCCTCTTTCTTTTTTCCTTTTAGAGGGATGCGTTTGATGAGCAGCTGGCAGTCATATCCCTTTTTCTCAATAGTTTCATAGATCTCTTTTAGATTGGTGATTTTCGAGTCAAAGACAACTTCAACTGTCTCAGTGACATAATCTGCCTTGACATGTTTCACACCTTTAATCTTATTGACTTGCTTTTCTATTAATGTTTCGCAGCTTGGGCAGTGCATGCCCTTTGCCTTGAATTGTTCTTTGTTTTCAGTCATTTCATTACACCTATTATATTATTTGATTAATTTAAATCCATTTTGTTCAATTATACATTTGATTTTAGTAGCATCTATTTTTTGATCGTCAAAATCCACTTCTACAATGCCTGTCTTATGATCTGCACTTGTGTGGTTTATTCCTTCCTGCTCGTCTAAGTCATCTTCGACAAGCATTTCGCAGCTTGGGCAGTGCATGCCTTTTGTTTGAAATTTCATAATTACCATTTTTACCTCTCGATCCAATTATTAAAGAAGTAATAAGCTTGTTTGATATATATTTTAGCGCTGAAACTGACATATCTAGAAAGGCCTAAAACCCTAAATTCTGGTTTCTAACCGTTTATATCTGAAAAAAAGAAAGAAAATAAATTACTTATAGCACTTGTGTGTGATTGGACATGCCATGATTGAAACATTCATCAATGCCCATAATATTACAGAGCTCAACCAAAGATTGGCCTCTACACCTAACAAGAATTGGGCATAGAACAAGAATGCGAAAAATGCAATCTCAGCAATCAGCCAGTTGACCCATTCAGGACCACAACATTTTTTTCCCATAAATATCACCTCTGAGCATCCATTTGGTTTAAGAATTTAAAAAGGTTTCTAATAATTCATCACTTGTATATCTTTAGATTCAGGCTCTCGATTGGCACATCCTTGAATTGATTGTCGCCAACGCCTGTATTCTCACTAAGGATCTCATATTTAAAGCCCACGTCGCTAACTGTTTTCAGATAATCATCCTTTAACATGGCGCCGCCCACACAAGCAGCAACTAAGTCAGCATCGTTTCTTTGCTCTTCAGATAATTCTTTTAATAGGACGATATCAGAGATAAACATCTTGCCATCCTTTTTTAGTACTCTATAGGCTTCACTGAAAACCTTTGTTTTGTCGTGTGCAAGATTAATCACACAATTGCTGATGATTACGTCAATAGAGTTATCTTCTACAGGCAGGTTTTCTATATCGCCCAATCTAAACTCTACATTGGTGTGTCCGTATTTTTTTGCGTTCTTGTTGGCTTTCTTGATCATCTCAGGAGTCATATCAACACCAATTACCTTTCCTGAATAACCCACTTTTTTTGATGCAAGAAATGCATCGATGCCTGCTCCTGATCCGAGGTCGAGAACAGTTTCGCCTTCTTTTATCTCTCCAAGTGCTGTTGGATTGCCGCAGCCTAAACCAAGATTTGCATCAGGGACTGCATCCAGTTCACTATCGGAATAACCTAAACTCTTTGAGACCTCCTCTGCAGACGGGCCGAAACCACATTCGCAACCGCAGCCATCTTTCTGGCTTGCAATTTTTCCATATGTATCTTTTATTGTTTGTTTTATTTTTTCTTTTTCCATTTTATTTACCTCTTAAATTCTATCACACACAAGTAATGTTGCCTGTTCTCCATTTGCACCCTTTATCGTGCCTAAAGTCTTCACATCCTTTTCTGTTTTGCAATTCATTTTCCACCTCCTGATGTCGGCTATCCAATATCGTATAACTGATACTCATATTTAAATATATCTGTAATCAGATATATATTTTTAGATATAGAAAAGCTTATATATAGGTTATCCGATACTGTATTTATGGGATGCTGCGACATGAAAGGTTATCTGTCTTATCTGATTCTATGGATTCTTAATAAGAAAAAAATGACAGGGGTTGAGATTGCCCAAGAGTTGGAAAAAAGAAAAGGCACAAAACCCAGTCCAGGGACAATATATCCTGCATTGAAGGAATTAAAAAGCAAAGGTCTTATAATTGCAGACAAGAAAAAAACCTATTCTCTGACCAAGAAAGGAGAAAAAGAACTAAAATCCGCATGCAGTTTCTTCTGCACCATATTTTATGATATGAACGAAATGACCAAATGCTGCGGATAAAATCGCAAATGTGCTTGATTATTTATTTTCTTATCCAAGTTTAAGCATTCTTTCTAGAGCTAGTTTGGCTTTTTGGCTTATCTCGTCTGGCACTGTGATCCTATACCTTTCTTCTGTAAGGGATTTTTTAATCAGCGTTAAGGAATTCTTCTTCATCTGAAGGCATGTTTTTACAGGTGTTAAGAATTGTTTCTCTGGAACTTCTTTTTTGAGTCGCTCTGTCATGCCGACCTCTGTGAAAACAATGAATGTGTCTGCCTTGCTGTTTCTTGCATAATCTATCATCTGGCTTGTGCTGCAAAGACAATCTGCCAACTCTGCAACCTCTGGAGGGCATTCTGGATGAGCGATGATTTCTGCATCAGGATAATTCTCTTTTGACTTCTTCATTTCATCAACAGTGAATCTCTGATGTACATAGCAATGGCCGTTCCAGGGGATGATATTCTTTTCAGGCAGCTGTTTGGCTGTGTTCATTGCAAGATTCTTATCTGGAACAAAGATTATGTCTTTTTGGGGCAGGGCCTTGATTATCTTTTCAGCATTTGATGAGGTGCAGCAGACATAAGACATGGCCTTGATATCAGCACTTGTGTTAACATAACATACTGTTGCAGCATCTGGGTGTTGTTCCTGCAGTTGTTTTAGGCTTTTAGAATCAACCATGGCTGCCATAGGGCAGTTGGCTTGTAGAGTGGGCAGGTATACCTCTTTATCAGGACTTAAAATTGCTGCAGACTCTGCCATGAAGTCAACTCCGCAGAAAATGATCCGTTTAACATCCTTGAGCTCTGATGCTTTTTTTGCCAATCCAAAAGAATCCCCGATATAATCCGCCACCTCATATATTTCTGGCCTCTGATAATTATGAACGAGAATGACTGCTTCTTTCTCTTTTTTGAGTTGATTTATATCTCCGATAAGCTGTGTTGCATTTGCTGAAGTCATATCGAGAAAGGAATCTTTATTCCTTTATTTATCTTTTGGAATTTAAAGCTTAAATTTAAGAAATACCTGCTTGGTCTTGCCTTTTTCCTTACGCTTGACAAGGCCTTTTTTCTCAAGAGAGTCCAGGACAATGCTAAGCTTGGACTTGTGCATATCTGCTCTGAGTCTTAATGTCTGCTGTGTGATGCCGTCCTGCTCTTTGACTGCTTTTATGACTTTCTGTTCATAAGAATCAAGACCCTTTAGAAGGATATCGAACTTCTCTTCTTCTGTCTGCATCTTTTTCTGATTTTCCAGTGTAGATATGATTGCTTTTTGCGATTTCTCAAAGAAGATAAGGAAAATACCTAAAGCAAAGATAGCACCCATCAGTCCGATTCCAAGATAGGTCTGCCAGGGGGTGCCCTGATCATGCGGACAGAAGCCGCCAGCTTCCATGGTTTCACATTGGCAGCCAGCCTCTGCCTGCTGACTGAGTTTTGAATTAAAAGAGAAAATCAATATACCCATAATTATGCACACAGCAACCATGATCAAGCCTAATATTCTGTTGTTCATTTTAACTAGTTAAACCTTCATACTTTAATATTTTTCTAAACTATTCACTTGGCCTTGAACTTAGACATCATGACAATATGGTCATAAGGATGATATCCTGGAACTAGTCTATAGCCTGGTTTTTCCTTGGTCTTAAATACCCAGGTTGGCCAGCCTTTTATTCCAAGTTCTTTAGCCTCTTGCATAATCTTCTTGTCTGTGTCTGCTTCCTTATAGATCTTGTACTTTTCCAATGCTCCACCAAACTCTTCTTTTTGCTTCTTACACCAGGAGCATGTGGTAGTGCCGTACATCTTGGCTCCAATCTCTTTGAGATGCTTTGCCAATGCATCGTACTTGTCCTGTTCCTTTTTATCCTTTTTGTCTTGTACTTCCTGCACCTGCGCTTCTAGGGAACCTGGATGCAATGGTTCAGATGCCAAAGCCTCAATACCTGTGGCATACAACAGACCAACCCCAAGAATGGTTGCCAGAGCTTTATTCTTTACGTCCATCGAAATCACCTCTTTTTTTTATTAAATCAGACGCTGCAAAGAATTCGCTGTATTCAAAACAGAATAATATTCTATTAATAAATATTCTCAAGAGGTGCAGAATATTAATAGAAATATGCACAGGCGATCAAATATTGCTCTTTTTTGCTTTAACAACAGCTTCTTCAACTAATTTGTTGATGTCAAAACCAGATTCTGCATCTTCCAGCATCTTCTTGTCTGCATTCAATACTGGATGCTGGGGCATGAAATAGGTGCAGCAGTCTGCATACGGCATTGCAGATATATCGTGAGTACCAATCTGATTTGCAATGTCCATTATCTCCCTCTTATTCATGCCTATCAATGGCGAAAGAACGTGAATATCTGAAACCTGGTAGGTGGCCTCGAGATTCTCTATGGTCTGGGAAGAGACCTGTGAAAGGCTGTCGCCCACAACCAGAAACCTGGCCTTGTTTTTCCTGGCAATCTTTGAAGCAATTCTTAACATGAACCGTCTGTATATCAGCATGCGGACATTGGCCTTTGTGTTGGCGATGATCTCTTTTTGCAGATTCTCAAAAGGAACGATATATAGAGTTGTTTTTTGCTGGAATCCTGAAAGCTGCTTGGCCAATTGTACGATCTTATCTTCAACTGCCTTGGTGGATTGGTTGGCATTGCTGAAATGAACTAGAATAACCTCACATCCTCTTTTCATCATCATGAAAGCCGCAACAGGACTGTCAAAGCCTCCTGAAAGCAAAGCCACAACTTTCTGCTTGGGGTCAATGGGCAGGCCTCCAATTCCCATAACAGATTCATGAGAAAGATAAGCATTCTTATGGGTTATCTCTATCTTGAGGTTCAACTCAGGATTTTTCATAGTCACTTTTTTCTTGTAAGCGTCAACAATGGCCTGACCCACTTTCTTGTTGACCTCCATTGTATCATATTTGAAGCTTTTCTCATGTCTTTTGGTATCTATCCTGAAATCAGAATATTCAAGACCTTTTACATAAGCTACAGCAGCAGTTTCCAGTTTCTTGATGTCAAGGTCGCACTGTTTTGCAAAAGAGAAAAAGGCAATGCCTGGAATCTTCTCTAAGATAGGCTTAAGTTTCTCAGCTCCAGTTGTAGCGATAGTGATCTGGCCGGACTCTCGTTCAATAGACTTTACAAGTTCTCCTGCCTTGTTCTGTATATTGCTGATAAGAAGCCTTTCGAATTTACCCCTATTCTTGCCTTTTAGGCCTATCTCGTCATAATGTACGATTATGCTGTCAAATGCTTTCATGTTTTAGAAGATTGGGAGTTGTTTTTTAAACTTTTTTGTGGATCTTGCAGGATTTCTTATGTTGATAGAAAAAAAAGCTGGTTAATAGGAAAACCAGCCCGATTACAAGAAAGATGAACTTATGCTTTGAGAGAAAGACTCCTGACATGGTCAGGATGCCTAAAACTGAGAGCATTGGTCCTGCAAGACACGGACAGATACCTATACCTGCCAACACAGCGCCTGCTCCGCCAAGAAGAGTGGATATTGCGCCTGTAGCAGCTATAAGCTTTTCTTTTAAAAACCGCATTATCCGAGATTGCCTATGAAGTAGCCGTCAAGCAATACTCTTGCGTCTGCTGAATGCGGAGTACCTGAGCCCATTGGCCTGGTCTCGAACAAGTCAGTCGCTTCCCTTCCGCAGCCTTCAAGGATAGTCTCGCCGCCCCTGTGTGAAGCAACGTAATCAGTGACATCGTACACCTTACCATCTATGACAAGCCAGCAGTCATCTGCATTATTGTGGCTATCAAC
Organism: uncultured Methanosarcinales archaeon; assembly: GCA_964647565.1. Lineage (GTDB taxonomy): Archaea > Nanobdellota > Nanobdellia > Woesearchaeales > CAZYIM01 > CAZYIM01. The sequence continues at coordinate 60,272 of CAZYIM010000001.1, read as the reverse complement.
ATCTGTCAGGGTATACGTAGTTGCTTGTGCAGCTACTTCTGTATCTTCAGGCCTTTCATCCAGTGTTTCTGGAGCCTGATCATTCTCAGTTGCTGTAGTTCCATCGTTTACCTCAACAGTGGCACAGCCAGCTATCAGAAGGACCGCCATTAAAACAGTTAATATAACTAATGCTTTTTTCATATTATCACCCTTTGAGCTATAAGAATAGAAAAAAATGGTTCATATTTAAATGTTGTTGAATTACTTTACAGTCTTAGGATCAACAAACCTGTAATCTACTGTCACTATCTTTCCCTTTGCTCTTCTTTTTCGCTTTTCTTCAGGTTTGAGACTAAAAGCTTCCTGGATTTCGATATGATGTGCTTTGATCGGAATCAGCACAGCATCCCTTAGCTCTTTTTTCCTGTTCTCCAGAAAATAAGACTGTATCTTAGAACCTAGATCTAAGAGATAATCATCATCCATTGCATGGTCAATATCCATGAGCACATGAGTCCTTCTTACTATATCCTTACTATCAAGGAAACAAAGCATATGATCAACACCCTTGAAATCAAAGAAGTGCCATTCATGATAGTCAAGATTGGCCATGAACTGCATATGCACATAGTCCTCTCCCTTGTGCAATGGTATGACTAAGGGATTGTACCCTGATGATCCATTCAGTTCAAAATCCTCTTTTGCCTTATCAGGAAGCTCGTCCCAGCTGTATGGATGGATGTCGAATTTGTCAGCAAGATAGGCATTCATCTGCTTTGAAAGGTTGTCCCTTTTGATCTTATCAACACCGCTGCTGATAGTGGATTCAACAGGACTTACAACTGTATCAATCCCGTCTCGGATCTTCTGCATAAGCAATTTTCCATTGAATACCTTCTCTTTAGGGGTTTTTCGGACTACCTTTCTAGGCCCTCGCAATTTGAATCTCTTTGGTGCTTTTTTATCACCATCGCTCTTATACCAGAAATTCCTTCGGTCATTCTCCTCGAACTTCTTTTGGAAGGAGAGGAACTCCTTGAAGAGCTTCTGCGGTGTGTAGCTGGCAATCAGCTTTACTCTTCTTTCTTCGTTCTCCTTATCCATCTGCCTCTTTACTTTCAGGGCTTCCCACATGGATTTTTGTTCAATCTCCTGGTACTCTTCGAATGAAAAGCCAGCTTTTCGATATGGTTCATAATAATCTGGAAATAGTGTCATTTTAAAACCAGTAATGAAGAATTATATAAAAACATTCCTTTGTGATAAGATGGTGACGAAAATTTAAATTCTTATCTTGTTGAATTTGATAATATCGGGAAATGTGCGCAGATAATAATAACCCAGATATGATTCTCTTACCTTGTAGAGAAAACCGTCTTTTTGTTTATCAAAGCCTTTATCAAAGACATGATCTGGATTGATTTTATATCTCCCCCCATTTCTCATTATCACTCGCTTTTCTTCCAATAAGTCAAATACTTTCCTGTATGCGTTCATCAGGATATTCAGGGAGTCTTTTGATGCCAATGTCCTTTTAATGGGTTTTACACGCCAGGGCCTTAAAGATGAGTATGAATATAAGTAGTTGATTATCGGATCCAGAACATTAAAGTCTGTTTTCCCACGATCCTTAAATCTGATAAGCTGCCTTCTGACCAGTTCCAACTTCATCTTGTCAGAAATCTCTTCACATTTTTTCTTGTTTATGACCGGGACCATCCTTAAATGCGAATAAGGGATTGTATAATTATAATCGTCTGTTAATGTTGGGTGTATAATATGCAGGCTTATATTTGGTTTGATATTTACAGGTTTTCTTTTAGCATCCTGAGAAGAAATACTAACAATGTCAATATCAGAGTCTGCCCTATAATACCCATTTACATAAGATCCATATATGTAAAGGGCTTCAATAGTATATCTTTTATTGATATCGTTGATTATTTTAGAAAGAAATTTTTCCATATGATCATCTCATTTTTACTGTTTTTAGTGATTTTTGAAGAGTTTTATATTGGGTTTCATTTCCAACACTACCGCCGAAGATTTTTAGACTCATATGGCCTTTTAGAAACCTACTAACAGTTCCTATATAAGCAGATACTTGGTAAACTCCGGGTAATGTGAAATCCAGAGTTCCGATGTTTATACTGCCAGATTCCAGCATTAAATCAAATTTAGTGGAAATATTCAGTTCTTTTAGTTCTTTGGCACTCGGAGCGGTCTCAGGTGCATTTTCAAAGGGCACGTCAGAAAATTTAAGAATATCATTCATTGCTTCTTCTTTAACATCTTTTAAAACCACTTTTTGCTCATATGTCTCTGACAATTTATTGAGAATATCTGTTGTGCTTGCCATCCTTGCCCTTTGGCCAGAAGCCAAGAATTTAGCATAATTTATCATCTTTGGACTCCAATAAGAGAAAGGAGGTATATACATATTATAATGACTTGACCTGAATTTGTATGTCCTGCAAATATCATCGAAATTTTTCTCTTCAGATTCAATAGTGTTTTCCTGGAGCACTAATGATGTATTAGGCAAGAAATAAGAGACTTCGAATTCATCGATTAGTTTCTTCCATGCCATCTTGTATGTTACTTTTCCTTCACGTATCAATGCAGGGAATTTCTTCGAGATCTCATCAGGAGCATCTACAAAGATATCTTCTTTGAAATCAAGAACTAGTTCTCCTTTTTCTGTCTGGCTTAGTTGAAATCCTTTTTGAGAAAGCAGTTCGAAACCCTTGAAGTTTTCAAATTCAAGATTAAAATCATTTTCTGATACGAGAGTGTAGATGTGCTTGCTCTTGCCTTTGTTTTTTCCAGTGAGGCCTTTTTTCATCCTGGCGGCAATGATCTTGAAATCCGGATTTTTTCTTGTTAACCGACATATTTTTTCAAGATTTGAGTTCAATGCGTCTACAGATGGTAAACCAGATCTCATAATTGGCATATAATCTTTGGAATTAGAGGTTCCATACTGTTGGAACAAGGTTTTTTGGGCTTGGAAAACATTCAACATCTGGGCATGCATGTGGAACTGGATTGAATTCGAACCATATTCAAATATCAGATTATCTAGGCTTTTTTCAATATGTTCAATATAGTTTAGAAGTTGCCCTCCTTCTGAAAATCCTTTTTTTGACCGCGTAACTGAAGGTGCTGAGTTTATATCTGTGATCTGGGTCTTCTTTCTCTTTTTGATCTTACCGCTTCTTGGGTCATCTATGATCTTTTCCAATTTACTCGCCTGAAATGAATCTATAGTTATTTTAAAATATCGTCTAAGAAATAGCTTTTTGTATTTAAATATTTCGTAAATTTACTACTAGGAGATGATAAATAATTATTTGTCGCCATAACTTTTCCGTAAAATGCAGCCTTAACAAGATACAGGACAATGCAAGGGATACTATCAGAGGGCAACTATGTTCTTCACCTATTTCCCAATGATACGATTGGTTTTGAAGAACTAAAGAAAAAATAAATCTAAAATCCTTTCAAGGCCTCGAAGCTCTTCTCGATCTCTGCTATCTTCTGCTCTGTTGGGATGTTATATCGCATAAAGCCTGTTTTGCCATCCTTGTCCTTGGCAACAAGTCCAGAAAAGCCGATGCATGACCCGATCTTGGCATCTGAGTCCTTAAGAACAACAAGCGCATCCTTTACAAATTCTGGTCTGCATACGCATGCTGCAAATCCATATTCATCAACTTCTTTTGCAATTTGTTGGATATCATTTGCTTCACCGTCAGGATATAAGAAAGTGTGGTCTATATATGAAGCAAACTGCTTGTCAGACATGTCCATGTGCTTATGTTCTTTATGCATCTCAACCAGCTTCACACCTTTGCTGGCTCCGATCCTGTGTGCGCCGAGTTCAATTGCTTCCATGAATTCTTCATAGGTGTCTATTCCGCCAGCAGCTTTGATCTCAGCTTCATCGCCAACAGATTCTTTCATTACGCGGATCTTGTGCATATCTATATCTCCAGTTCCAAAGCCAGTTGATGTCTTCACAAAGTCTATGCCCAATTCTAAGCACCATTTGCATAGAAGCTCTATCTCAGCATCAGTAAGGTAACATACTTCAAGAATACACTTGATGGTTATGTGGTTTCCATGCTCCCTTTCTCGTATTGTCTCAACAACCCTTCGCATGTCTTCCTTGACAGCGTCACCATTCTTATTGTCAAGCAGTTCATGAAGGTTAATTACAAAGTCAAATTCAAGTTTGTCGGTTTCCATGAATATAAGAGATATGGGAAAGATTTATAAAAACTGTGATTTTTTCAAGCTTTCATGAGGGTCAGATTGGTTCCCAAGGACAGGTTCACACTTATAACTAGGGACTTGACAGAGGATGAATTTCTTGATATGCAGCATAACGTAGACTTTATTTCTGTTCGGACCAAGGAAAAGACCTTTCTTGACAAGCACATGAAATCCATCCTTCTTCCTAAATTCAATGGACATGACCATAGGTTATATTATAGGGAACTCTCTGAGGAGAAATTCCAGTGCTCTGCAGGATCACAAGCAAGATATCCTGGCATGCATGTGAAGAAGGGGATTTTGGTGCAGGTAATCCCGCCCAATTGTGTAACTTCCCATCATTTCCATAACAATGTGGTCGAGACCTTTATCAATCTTGAAGGAGAATGCACTCTTGTTCTGGACAAGGTCGCCAACAAACTTAAACAAGGCGTAAAGCAGGTTGCATCGGGTCATGCACACCAATTGAAAACAGGCGCCAAGGCAGCCCTAAACTTGTTGCATATGGATCCTTTTGCACCTATTGCTGACGAGAACTTTGACCATCACTATGTCAAGGATGAAGAGTAAGATTTCTTAGATTGCATTAATTAAATTACGGCCGTCGCTGCCGTGATAGCCACTGAATGCGAGGCATTCGTGGCATGGCGCGACGTAGTTTTCTGAGTTTTTTTCCGAAGAAAGCGAAGTAGAACGTAACTTAATTATCATTTCGGTAGTACTTCCAGAACATCTCTCATATCATTGCCTTCTACAACAACATCTGCTATCTTGTTAAGCTCCTTGCAATGAGAATTAAAAGCAATGGAAAAGCCGGCCATCTCAAACTTTGGGACATCATTGTATCCATTGCCGATGGCAATGACCTCTTTTTCACTGATTCCATGTTTCAGGCAGATCTCTGCCAGGATCGGACGCTTGTTGTCTGCAGCAATCGGGCATATGAATTCTCCTGTGATTAAATTATCCTTGATGACCAGATCATTTGAAACCCCATCTTCAATACCCAGTTCTATTTTAGCCCTATCCAGCAATCCTCTGGGACCTGAGGTTATGATGCAGAGCTCAAAACCCATTTTTTTCATACTTGCTACAGCTTCTTTGACACCTGGATTATATTTACTTGTCTTCACAAGCTCAAAATATGCATCAGCACTTTTTCCCTTCCAAAGCTTATTGACAACCTCTTCAACTAGTTTAGCATAGTCTTCTCTTAGGTATTTCCTGGTCAGCTCCTTGCCCTGTTCATAGGTGCCCAAGGCTTTATGCAGATTCATCCAGAAGTTGTCTTTCTTAAAGATGACTCCATCCATGTCCAAACTTATCAGTTTATATTTCATTTTGTTTTATTCAACATCGGATAAAGCAAAGTGAACAATGCTGCGACTAAAAAGGATGTTATGAATGGATAGAAGCCAATATAGAAAATCATGATTATGAATGGCAATACAATCACTCTTGCTAGGTTGAATATGATCTCCCTGGCAACAATGAACATGTAATAGTTCTCCCTGGCTGCTATGTCATATGACTTGGCGGACCATGGGACATGAAGCACTTTTTGGGAGAGGTTCTTGTAGGAGTCTACAATCACCACCTTTAGAGCTGAGGTGGCAAATATCCTGCCCAGCCAGCCAAAGAAATACAAGATTGATCCGATCTTCAACAGGTTACCCCTGTCGTACTTGTCTGTAAACTTGCCTATTATATAATAGACAAAGATTGATATGATGAAGGTAAGCGTCACGATAAAGCCAACCTTCTCTGTTGTCAAAAGAAGGATGATTAAGAAGATGGGCCATAGAATCCTGCTGATGATCTCCTCAATGGCATAGCCAGTGAAGCTAAAGAACTTGTGCCAGTTTCGCCTGTCTGTAATATAATTGATGGTCTTTTTAGGATCTATTCCTGTCTTCTCATAGTGTTCATCTGTCAGGAAGAGTGGCAATACTCCCGCCACTAATATGATTGCGCCTGCCACAAAAAGCGCTGTGAAGCCGAAGAACGCAATTATCAGTCCTGCAAACAGAGGGCCAAGAGCCGTAGAAAATATGGATAGTATGCCCAGAGTAGAGAGCTCCTTGCCTCTTTTCTTCTGGTTTGAATGCAGGATGAAGTTGAGGTGGAATCCGTAGTTAAAGCAAATCATGTTCAATGATATCAATAAGGGCAATAGAAAAAAAAGCAATCTTGAATATTGGATATAGTTCATCAATACATAGAATAAAATCAGGAATGGCGTTGAAAACAGGATAGCATGCTTAACCCCGACCTTTGAGACTGTCTTTGCTCCCAATATTGAGAATGCCACAAAAAACAGGCTGATCAACAGGTAGAACAGGATGATCTCTGTAATTGGGTAGTTGAGCTTGTAGAGATAGACTGGTATGAATATGCCGATCATGCTCTCTGCAAATGTTATGATAAAAAAAGACAGATAGATCAGGTTCATCTCCTTCTTTACAAAGAAATCATGCATGAAATGTATTCTGTGAACCGGCATAGATTAGAAGTTGGAAGGACTCTTTTTAAAGTTTGTCCAATTTTTTCAGATGCTTCTCTGCATTTTCTCTTATTTTCTCTGCTGCTTTTTTCATGCCCAGGCTTTCTGCCAGCGGAACATAGAAGTCAAGCGCCTCTCTGGCAAACAATTCCTGGTACTCTGCCTCGATATTGTGAATAGAATGTGAGTTATGCAATCTGTCGCATACCTTGATTATAAGAACCTTCTTGTCCTTGACACCGTGTTCCATGATCTTCTGCTGGCTCTTTTTCTTAGCTAACTTCCTATTACCCTTGATCTCGATCTTGGTGCAGCCTTCGACAATAAATGCAATCGTTTCACCAAACTCTTTTTTCACATCTTCGATAGAAACCTCTGTGTCCTCAACAGTGTCATGCAGAAAGGCAGCGCAGATAGCTTCAGTACTGGCATCATATTCAATCAGCAGTTCAACAACAGCATAGAGATGCACAAAGTAGGGCTTGGTGCCGCACTTGCGCAACTGGTGCTTGTGCGCTTCCTTGGAATATTCATAAGCCTTGTCAATCAGATCGATGTCTGCTTCAGGATTCTTTATCTTAATCTTATCAAGAAGAGCATCTTTCATAATAGCATGAAAAGGAGTGTGCTTTTATATTTTTCTAGAACTAGCTTAGTAAAGCCTACGAGAATAGTTCTTATTAAGATCGCTTGTTGGGTCCATCTTAATTATGGTCAAGATGTTTTCTCTTGCATCCTTGAGATTCCTGTCCATCTCATACGCCTGCGCAAAGAATTCCAGGCTCTGTTCATAGTTGGCAATAGCCTCGGGTAAAGCGTCAGCAGCATAAATGATGCCAATCTTGTTCAACTTCTCTGCACTAGGCTCTTTTTCATTTTGTTCAAGCAATGTTTCTATGTTCTCTTCTATTTCGCCTTTCTTTCCAACAAAACCAATCTTGGCCTTGAATGCCCTGACTGTATATATCCAGGGATCTATCTCAGGAACATTCCTGACATGCTTTTCAGCTTTTTTATAATCTTCCCTGTCAAGATAGATCTTGGCCAGGATCATGTTACCTGTATTTTGGTGTTCATCACTTAATTCAACAGCTTTGACCACAGGTTCTAGGAACTCTTCTGCCTTATCTATATCTTCATTTTCAAAATAAAACTGGCCGAGTGTGAAAAGAAATGATTTTTTTTCAGGATGGATTTCCTTGGCCTTAAGCAGGTTTTCCTCTGCTTCTTGTGTCTTGCCTTGCTGAGCAAGTATTTTACCTATTCCATGATATGGATCGCCTTCATGACCTTTAGGTGCAAGCTCTTTTGATATCTCAAACTGTTCAAGAGCCTTCTCAAGCTCACCGATCCTATTATAGACAGTTCCAAGACCAGAATGAGTCCAGTAGTTCTTGGGATTGATCTCGATTGCTTTATTGAAGCACTCAATATATTCTTCAGGAGCGCCCAAATGCAAAAAACTCCTGCCCATCCAGATTAATGCTTCTTCAAGCTTAGGATCATTCTCAATTGCCTTGTCAAAATAGGCTATTGCATGCTGGTAAATTCGATCAGAATAAAGCTTGAATCCTGTCTTTAGATCAGCTCTGGCCTGCTGTTGTTCAGGAGTTAGTTCTTTTTCTTCTGCCATAGAAAAAGGTAATCAAGCATAGAATATAAATGTTTCTAGTATTTACTGAATAGAAGTGAAATACTGCGATTATTGGTTCTTGGGAGGTGGTATATTATTATCTTTTCTAAACATCTCTTTAGCAGCGCCTTTACAGTATTCAAATCCTAAGTTAGGGACAATGAACAGGATATAGAAGCCGTCAATGAATCCATCCCAAAAAGGTTTTCCTGTGTATTGGCGTTCAGGAGGGATATATCCCCATTCTGCATCTACTGATCTCATCTCTTTTCGAACATAAGTTTTACCAGTCTCGTGAGCTGTTTTCAACCTGTATATAATTCCATCGATGCTCATGCAGCAATGGAATAAACAAGAATATAAATACCTTTCTAAAGCAATATCGTGATGCCTTTTGCAGCCAAAAGAGTGATCATCAAGGCAAAGGTGATATCACCTAGGATGATAATCACAGCCATCCTTTTCTTAGGATATTTTATTGCTGCAAGGAATAGCAAAAGCACATCATTAGGAAGGGGCACAAAACCCATATAGAGATAAGCAAGTAATGGAACCAAAGTCTCAAGCCATTTTCTCTTCTTAATAAATTTAGCGACATTCTCAATTCTCTTATCCCATTTGTCGCTTACCAACTCTCTACCCTTAGAACCCGCTAGAAACATTATACTGTCGCCAATCGCCAGGCTGATACCTGAGATCAGACCAAGAATGACAGGATTCATTCCGCCTGCAACCAATGTGATCAATAAACTGATGAATGAGACAGAGCCTGCAGCAGAAAAACCGCCGAAGAAGGAAACAAGGAATGCAAGCAGATAACCATTTCGAACACCGAGCTTATCAACCAACTCTGTCGGGCTGATAAACAGGAGAAGGCTCATCAACGCAACTAAAAACAGGACTAGCAATGAAAAAAGGACTATCTTCTTGGTCTTTCTATCTTTTGGTTTCATATTAGCCCGGCTTTTTTTCTTTTTGCTTTTTTAGTTCTTCCCTAAATCTGTCCAGTTTATTGAAATCTATCTCAGGAAAAATTACTTGATTGCATTGGCCATCTTTGATTCCATATCCGCAGTCCTTACAATATTCTAAAAGAATCCTGATGCCTTGATTGGCTATATTAACACTTCCACATTTTGGGCACACTTTCACAAAAGTTCTCATTTTTCACCTATAATTCACACTATCCCTCAATCTTTCAGCCAGCTTCAAGCCAAACCTGAAGATCTCTTCCATCTCTGAGACATTCTTGATATAACCCTCTTTTACCACATTGATGCTGCAGGTCTTAAGTTCCAACAGCCATTTGTTTTCAATGAGTCTTATCATGGTGACGTCATCAAGAATCTTCTTCAATAATGATGGGTCATCAGCAGTAAGACTGTATTTCTTATCAATTTGCTGATTATCCCTAGTGACCTCCTTAGATGCGGATGATGTAGTGAAATAGCTCTTCAGCCATTTTGGAACCGCTAAAAACTCCTTATAGGTAGGCAATCCGAGATTACCAAAGGAAATACAGAATAGTTGCTTTCGGCTTTTTCCATACCCTTTGGTGATATTGCTCATGACCACTGAAAATCCCCTGTATCTTCCGGAGATCGAACCTCTTGTGCCAAAGGTGGAATGCGGAATGTGCTTAAGACCATATCTCATTGCAAAATCAGAAAAGATCTTGTTTCCCTTCTTACTCCTGTAATATGAGAATCCGAACGCAGTAACCAAAATGATTACAAAAATACCTCCGCCAAATAAGGGTGCGATGTTAGAACCAATGCTCAATTCTACATCTCTCGCCTTAAACCAGAATCTTATAAGGCCTGACGCAAAAACAAGGAAGATTACCAGTATGTTGATGAGATAACTCTTTTTTATGTCCATGCGAAATTTCTTGTTTCAAGTGTTTTTATGTTTTTTGCTTAGAAAGAGTACGGCGTCTGTTGGCCATGACTTTCTCTTGAAAACCTGGTATTTTCCACTGATCATCAAGCCTTTTGACAGCATTGAATACTGCGTCTGTTGTCATCTGTAATGATTCTTCCCTAAGATACTCTGACTTATCAGAAGATTTGTGATAGTGTCTCATCATTGGTACCTTAAGCAGTAACTCTGAAAGTTCTAAAAATGATGCGCCCTTTTCATAAGCTTGGTAGTATTCGTCAACATAGGGCAGGTCTTCATCATTGATGGCTGTGATGGTGAATGCTTCCTTCATTCCTCCTGCCATGACAAAAGGCTCGGAGTCAGCTATATTAGCAATATTATCAAAACGCCCTATGCCAATTCCCATCTCTTGGGCCACAGACTCCAGGGATGAAGCCAGATAACTGGTAGTCTGATCCTTCAATTGCCAGAGTGCCAGTCTATTGCCGTCGCCTACCATCTCCATGTTATATAATCCGATGAGTTTATTGATCTTATGGGTGAGAAGATATGTATGAGAACCAATTAATCCGGATTCTTCCATATCAAAGAAGAAGTACCTTATTCCGATGTTCTTGGTCGGCTCTTTTTCAAACCGTTCAATAAGTGAAAGTGTGGCTGCAACAGAAGATGCATTGTCATTAGCACCTGGACTTCCTGGCACAGCATCATAGTGGCATCCGATACCGATTTTATATTCTTTTCCTGAAGATACAATAATATTTTGTCCAAAGCCGAAATTATTGGCTTTATATGTGACATCCATTGTTTCCAATTGGCCAACTATTATCTCTCTTCTTTTGGTGCGCTTTTCACCTTCTAAAGATTGAACTATATCCATTGCGTTCATTAAAAATCAGGAAATTTAAAACCTTAATAAATTTTTCTGAAAGTCACTACTGGACAATTGTCAAACAATTCAGAACTTGATAAGAATAAGAAAGATGAATATCAAAATAAGAAATCCATTGAGGACATTCTCATGGATGCCTTTCTTGAACTTATGCTCATCGCCTATTGGTATGAAGAAGCAGCTATCAGCTCTTTTGAAAGCCTTCTTATTAAACGGTGCAAGCGGAGAGCTCTCATTTTTTGAGAGATAATCCAGCAATATGTGCGATCCATAAGTGACTAGCGTAAGTATGAACCATTCAACACTCAGAAAGTACCAAAGTATAAGTGCAATCGGCAGAGCAACAAAAACTAAGCCGAATGGCTCCTGAATCCAGGTCTTGAGATGATCGTTAGATCTTTGTCTCTTTTCAGAGAACCAATGATCCATGTCAATGCAAAGTGAAAATATGACTGAAGCGAGCAGGATGTTATGCAATTGCAAAGGATAGAACAACGAGATCAAAAGGCAGATGTTGACTGCAAACAATAAATGAGCTAATCCATGCATATTATTATATTTTTTAAAATGCTGTTTTATATAGTTTTTGATTTAAGGAATAAATGGCAGACAAGATATGCGAGTTTTCACAACATTTTTATAGCATATTGTATTAGCTTCTGTATGCCTAAATCTAAGAACGGTATATATGCAATAATAATTGCCTTGATAATTCTTTTCTTCATGTCAATCTCAAGGATAGCTACTTTTGTGACTGATTACTTCTGGTTTGATGCCTTGGGTTTTAAGAAGATATTTATGATTACCTTAGAGACCAAGATTTTGCTATTTTTCATATCAGTTATCATATTCCTAGTATTTATGCTTGTCAACCTTGCAATATCAACCAGATTAAATAAATCTATCATCGCATTTAAGATAAAACTCTTGGTCAGCTTGGTTTTGGCATTATTTGTTGGAATGAGCAGTAGCCAGAAATGGTTTACAGTGCTGCAATACTTTCACCAGGTTCCTTTTAATCTTACAGATCCTATATTCCTAAAAGAGGTGTCTTTCTATATTTTCTCTCTTCCATTCATGCTTGCAGTCTGGGACTTTGCACTGGCCTGCGTTGTCTTGACAATAATAGTTGTGCTTATCGATTACCTGCAGTCTTTCATTGTAGATTCCATCAAGCAGCCAAAAGTACAGATGTTCACACCAGATATGTCTGCGGGCAAGAGCTTCAAGACAGTTTTTCAACAATTAAAGCAAAAAGCGCTTGTACATCTTTCTGTATTGGCATCATTCTTCTTTATCCTGCTCGCGATTAAGCATTATCTTGAGAGGTTCTCGATAATGTACTCTGAAAAAGGCATTGTTGTAGGTGCAGGCTATACAGACGTAATGGCATTTTTACCTCTTGTTAAAGTATTGATGGTCCTGGCCATATTTATGGCAGCATTATTCTATATCTGGATCTTTATAATTTCAAAACGGCAAAAACTTAGGAAAAGACATATCCTGGCGATTGCTGTTGTAATATATTTTATTGCATTTCTGATAGTGCCCGGCATTCTTACTGGAATTATCCAGAATCTTGTTGTCTCGCCCAACGAGATAAACCTTGAGAAGCCTTACATTGAGAACAACATCAAATTTACCAGGATAGCCTATGGCCTTTCTGATGTTGAGGAAAAAGACTTTTCAGTGGAGATGGTAACGCTATCAGCCATTGAGAACGCTTCTGAAACAATGGAGAATGTGAGGATACTGGACTGGAGACCTCTAATGCAGACCTATAAGCAAACCCAGGAGATAAGATTGTACTATGACTTGTCAGGAATAGACATTGACAGGTATGAAATCGATGGCAAGTACACAGAGGTCATGCTTGCACCAAGAGAGATGAACCAAAAGCAGATAGCTGAGAATGCCAAGACCTGGGTAAACCTGCATATGATCTACACTCATGGCTATGGCGTTGTGATGAGTCCGGTGAATTCAGTGACCAAACAGGGCTTGCCTAATTACCTGATAAAGGATATACCTCCTATATATAATGTGGATGAAGAGACAATAAGGATTGATAAGCCGCAGATTTATTATGGGGAGAATGACAATGAGTTCATATTGGCAAATACAGGCACAGAAGAATTTGACTATCCAAAAGGAAACTCTAACGAATATATCCAATATGACGGGGCAGGTGGCATTTTGCTCAACTCATTCTTTAAGAAGTTGTTTATGGCAATAAGGTTTAGTGACATAAAGATACTGCTTTCATCAGATGTGAATGCTGAGAGCAGAATACTCTTTGACAGGCAGATTCAGGAAAGAATATCCAAGATAACACCTTTCTTGATTTTAGATCATGATCCTTACCTGGTGATAGACAATGGAAAACTATTCTGGATCCAGGATGCCTATACTGTAACAGGCAATTTTCCTTATTCACAGAAATTCGGACGGATCAACTATATGAGAAACTCTTTAAAAATAGTTGTAGATGCTTATGATGGTGATGTCACATATTATGTTGTTGATATCGATGATCCTCTGCTTGTGACGTATTCCCGGATATTTCCCAAACAGTTCAAGTCATTTGATATGATGCCTGAGGGCTTGAAACAGCATATAAGATATCCTGAAGATCTCTTTAAGGTGCAGGCAGATATCTACAGCACATATCACATGAATGATGTTACTGTGTTCTACAATAAAGAGGATGCCTGGCAGATCCCATTTGAGACATACGGGACTGGACAGAAGGTGAAGGTTGATCCCTATTATATAATAATCAAGCTGCCTGGGGAAAATGAAGAGGAGTTTGTGCTGATGAGCTCATTTACGCCTATCAGGAAAGATAACATGATAGCCTGGATGGCTGCAAGATCAGATAATGAGAACTATGGCAAGCTCCTGCTCTATAAATTTCCAAAAGATAAGCTTGTTTACGGTCCTCTGCAAATAGAGGCCAAGTTTGACCAGGATTCTGAAATTTCACAGCAGTTGACACTTTGGTCGCAGCAAGGTTCAAGGATCACAAGAGGGAACCTCTTGGTCATACCCATAAAAAACAGTCTCCTATATATAGAACCCCTGTATATCCAGGCAGAGACCGGACAGCTTCCTGAACTGAAGAGAGTGCTTGTCTCTGACGGCGAGAGGGTTGTGATGGAAGAGAATCTTGACATTGCTCTTGAGGTTCTGTTTGGAAAAAAGAAGCCCACCCCAAAGCCAGTCGAGGCTGGAACAGAATCGCAGACCAACCAAGAGTTGATTGCTCAGGCCCAGGAATACTATGACATGATCATTGAATCGATGGGCAATAACTGGACTGCCTTTGGTGAGAACTTCGACAAGCTCGGCGATGTTCTGGGCAGGCTTGAATAGATGAATTCATATATTTTTTAAATCACTTCTCACTAACATTTCTGATGAAAGACTTCGAACTGATGGTAGCACCGATGGAAGACCATACAGGTCCAGAATTCAGGGAGCTGTGCTACCAAAACGGGGCTGATTCAACATTCACTGAAATGGCAAGGATATCTGCACTAGCCAGAAATAATAAAAGCACAATAGAGAAGATAAAGATTCCTAAACCGATTCCGACTTACATCCAGCTGATAGGATCCAGTGTCAAAGACCTTGATAAGTTTCTGCAGAATTTTAGATCGCAGGAAGGATTCTTAGGATTTAATCTGAACTTAGGCTGCCCAAGCATGAACATGGTCCAAAGAGGCCTGGGCTGCGCTTTGATCAAAAGAATACGCAGAGTCCAGGAAATGGTCCAGACAATTCAAGATCATGACTATCCTGTATCTATAAAGTTAAGACTGGGCATGAACCAGTTTGAAAAAGAAAAGAAAACCTATCTTAACCTGATAAATGAAGTGGATGCGGAGTTCTTTGTAATCCATGCAAGACATGGTAAAGAGAGCTACGATGATCCTGCAGACTTTAGTGTCTACAACGAGATTGTCAAGACTGGTAAGATCATCATTGCAAACGGCGATATCAATAACAATGAGCAGATACAATATCTGAAATCTATTGGGGTGCGAGGTGCAATGATAGGCAGAGCAGCAATAGAAAATCCGGGTATATTCAATATTCTTAAGCAGAGTTAGGGATTAATTAAATGATCATCTCTTGTGTAGATTCACTTATTATTTATCACATCAATCAGTTCATCGCCGTACTTCAGAATCTTGGCAGGACCCATTCCATGGATATTCTCCAGCTCTTGTTTAGTTGTGGGCGGGTTTTGTGCAAGATCTATTAGTGTCCTGTCATGCAGTATCATGAATGCTGCAACATTCATGTCTGAGCTAACACGCTTTCGCCAGGCCCTTAACCTGTCGTTAAGATCTCCCCTGGCTGCTGTTTTTGAACTTTGCATAGGCTCAATATCAATCTTGGATTTTCTTATCAACTCAAGCATGTCTTTGGTGATAAAATGAGTGTGCTTTTTTCCTGAATACGTCAGGAATAGATGATTTTTCGCCCGACTCATAGCGACATAAAAAAGTCTTTTTTCTTCCTCCTCTTTATCATATTCATCCACTTTTACCATGTCAATCACTGGATGCTCACTTCCTCTGCAGGGAAAATTTAGAGATGTGCAGCCGATTACAAAGACCATCTCTGCTTCAAGGCCTTTTATGGCATGGATCGTAGCTAATGTCACTTCTCCTGTTTTGGCCTCGATGCTCCTGTTTATCTCATCACTCTTTAGGACATGTTTTATGCCAACAGTCTTTAGTTTGGCTGATAATTCTGCCAGCTGCCTGTTGGTTCTTGCAAGAACAAATATTTCTTCTCTTGGTAATGTTGAAGCTATGATCTTCTGGGTAACAAATTCAAATTCGCCAGCTTCTGAATCAAAAGTCATAAGGTGCATGTCTTTTTCTGTATCTATGGTCGATTCAAGATCTGCGAGGCCCATCTCGGTAATTGATTTATTTATCATCTCAACTATGTGCTTGTTTGAACGATAGTTCTTGGTTAATGTTATTGTCTCTGATCCTGGATACTTGGTCTCAAAATCAAGGATATATTTTATGCTTGATCCCCGCCACCCAAAAATGGACTGTCTCGGATCGCCGACGCAGAATAACGCTGCAGGATTTATTAATTCGATTAGGCTTATCTGTGAAGGGTTGATATCCTGGTATTCGTCGATTAATACATAATCATAATCTGATATTAATTCCTTCTTTTCTTTAAATAACCTGATTGTATCGATGAGTTGGTCAGTGAAATCCCTCTGGCCGTTTCTTTTCATGTGTGCATCTATATAGTTGCCTACGCCAAAAACCAGTTGTGCTGCAGGATCGCTCGTATCAAATTCTGCTGAGTTTTTCCCTTTTGATTTTAGATAATCACGTATAAAAAAGCAGTCATTCATGAAAATGTTCGCCAACTGTTCCTGAGTCTTGCCTCTTCTTTGGCCGACTGAAAAATACTGGTTGATTGCAGAACTCATGCTTGTGCCAAGCTTGGTTAAAGCCTTGCGGGTCATCTGTATCTTATCCCGATAACTTATCATGCGAACCTCGCGATCATATACCATATCATTGTACGTCTTTAAGACTTTTTCACAGAATGAATTGAAAGTCTCAATCGATACGTCACTAAAGTTTTCTAGACGCCGCTGCATTTCCTGTTTGGCTTTTCTTGTGAAAGTGATCGCTAGTATCTTTTTTGGATCGATTGATTGATAGTTTATCAGGAACTCAACTTTCTTTGCCAAAACTGTTGTCTTGCCGGATCCTGCGCCTGCAATGCATAGGATGTGATTGTTGTTGCAGATTATAGCTTTCTTTTGTTCGTCGTTGTACTTATCAAGGAATACGCCAAATGCTGTGAACCGCTTTTTATCCTGATCAGTGATTTTTGTTGTCTTTGTTTTTATGTTATAGGATATCTTTTTTTTATATAGTTGAGGATTATCTATTTCCTTGCTCCCTTCTCGGCTGAGTTCCATCACTTTCCAGAAACGATTGCCCCTGATTGACACTTGCTTAATCAGACTATTTAAGATCAGATTATTTATCAACTTTTCAAGTTCATCAGTATCATATGCCAGGCTGCCAAAAGAGTCTAGTTTGTCCAGCTTGTTTCTAACTATGGATTCATGGCTGTCTTTTCCTTGAAGATATTCTATTAACAGTTTTTTTCCAACACCAAAAGGTATGTCTCTTAATGCTTTTAATATTCCGATGTAGTCTAGTTCGCTGCTCATGAACTTTTAGAGTTTGGAAAGTGCTTATAATATTTTGTGTTTTAAAAACATTAAAATTCCGCTTATTTTTTTAGGTGGTTTGATTCTAATTTAAATAAGGCTGCCTTATTAATTCAGAAAAAAGATACTTAACCATGAAAAGATAGTTGCCTTGATCAGCCCTTCTTAATGCAGTGTAGTATCTTCTCTTGTTTTTGTTCTGAACAATGATTATCGGAAAGTTGTTCTTTAGCATGATGAAGTTCAACAGCAATCGACCCACTCTTCCGTTGCCATCAAAAAAAGGATGTATCCTCTCAAAGATGCTGTGAAATATAGCTGCCTTTTCTAGGGGATGCAAGTTCTTGTTCTTTTGCAGCCAGACAAGAAGATTGTTGATCTCTTGCTCTATTAAAGAAGGTTTTATTGGAATCAAATCGCCCACAATTACATTAGCGTTCCTGAAACTCCCTGCATCTTCTGACACTCCCTCTTTTAGCAGCCTGTGCAGTTCAAATATGAAATCTTTAGTGATTGTTTTTCCTAGGCATTCTTTTATGAACAAGAATGCTTTCTTGTGGTTTTCAGTCTCTTTTATGTCTCTTATTGGCTTTTGGGAAGGGGTTATGCCTTGTTGGAGCAGGAGACGGGTATCCTTGTAAGTCAAGCTTAATCCCTCAATCCGGCTGGTATCATACGTGAACCTTATGATTATCTCATCTTCATAATTATGCAGCTGATCTGTTTTTGCAGATTTTAACCATGCCTGATATTTTCTCTCGATATTTAGCAAAGTCTCTTTTTTTGAGTCAAGGAATTTCTTAACACTATCAATTTCTTGATTGAAACAGTTTATGTCTTTTTCAGAAGGAGGATTAATACCCACATATCTCTCTATCTTCTTCCATTTTTTACCCTGCCTTGTAGATTTAACAAGATAATAATACTCCCTTCCCTTGATATTTTTCTTTCTTACAAAGACCAAGTTAGTCACCACAAATAAAAAATTTTCTCTATTTTTCTTAAGTTAGTCACCACACATATTTAAAGCTTTCTATAATACAAAATAACAGATAACGGGCACAATCAGACAACCTAGACAGTGGTTCTTGCCAACGCCTAACAAGCCTGCAAAGAAGCCAAGGGCTGTGGCTGTAATTAAAATGGCAAGGCCAAGCCCTCCGCTGAAATAAAATACCAATATTATTGTGAATCCTATGATTGAGAGAACAAGGACTTTGTAGTTGACCTTTGAGATCATTTTTGAGAATATCTTGGCAATGGATAGGGCTAAAAAGACCGCAATACTGCCTGCGATAAGTGCGCCAGAAAAGTAAATGCTTAGTTCTGTCAGTGTGGTTTTATCAACAATTTGTGAAATAGCCACAACAGCTCCATTCCTTGCTTTGTCTATTATATATAATGTGATCAAGCTCAAGGTGAAGTTGACAGTATTAATGCCTCCGACTAGAATTAAAAAGCCATTGTTGCCGATGTTTCTTAGAACTTGTGTTGCTATGATAGCTGCCTGGCTGGAGCCAAAACCAGGAAGGAAAGAAGCGATGAAGCCGACAGTGGTTGCGCCTGCGACTGCCTTGGCAATGGTCTTTCTTTCAATATCTGTTTTCTTGGAGATTTCTTGCTTTGGGATCCTGGAGTTTTGCATGATGCTGGTTATCAAGACTGAAAAACCAAACAAGCCGGATAGCAGAGGGAAGAGAACATTATCAACATTAGGGATGTTCAGAACAACAAAGCCGAGGCAGCCGCTCAATGCAAAAACCAGGAAGTTATATTTTCTCTTGTTGTCCTTTAAGATCAGGTAAGCCATGACAGCTATCAATATATAGCCGATGAAATTCTTGATGATCGGATAGACGAGTTCAACAAGCGGGAGAAACAGGGGCACAAGTACCAAACAAAGCAATAAAGAAAAGAAACTTCCAACAAGAGTGAGTTTGAGTGCGTCATAGCCCCTGCCTTCTAATAGCATCCGATGACCTGGTAACACAGACAATGCCTGGGCTTCATCTGGAGCACCTAAATATATTGAAGGAATCGAATCAAGAAACGAATGAGTCACTGCCAGGCAGATGATAAAGACAGCAATAGTGACTGGAGAGACAAACTGCAGAAGCAATGGTGAAAGAGATAAAGCTATCAAAGAGACCAGGTTTACATGGATGCCTGGAATCAGGCCTGTAAGAATCCCTGAAGTCACACCAAGGGTTATTGCGAGCAAAATCTGCCAAAACATCTATTGATTTTGGAAGGATTGCTTAATAAATCTCTCTGGAGAAAAACCGGAAATATCTTGGATATCTTAGGCGGGTATCTTTGGCATCATGATATTTTCTGCAATGTAAGGGATAACCTTTTTGTTCTT
The DNA here is from genome assembly GCA_964647565.1 of uncultured Methanosarcinales archaeon. GTDB lineage: Archaea > Nanobdellota > Nanobdellia > Woesearchaeales > CAZYIM01 > CAZYIM01. The sequence continues at coordinate 40,503 of CAZYIM010000001.1, read as the reverse complement.
CTTCCTGAGTTTGAGAATACCTATGCTTTTCAGATATGAGATATCCCTGTGCACTGCTGCGTATTTCCGATTTAGATCTTTTGCGATCTGATAGATGTTCTGGATGTTGTTCTTACTTACCTTAAGGATCAGGTGCATTCTTTGAGGTGAGAATACTTTTGCAAAAACCGCAGGGGTCATGATCAAGGTCTTCTCTGCCTTTTTTGGATCAATCTCTATTTTATCATTAATCGCAGCTTCAACATAGCCATCATCTGTCTTCATTCTCTTAAAAATTTCATTAACGATCTCAATTCTCATTTTTCTACCTTCTGGTGTGTTGGGCTATATTCGAAATTCTTTTCACAGCTTCTTTAAATGTCATGTCTTCCCAAATCACAAAACCGTTTAATTTATGAATGTGCACACCAGGTTTTCTCTTGTGTTTCTGATTGTCTATTCTGGCTATTTGAATCCAGTAGCCTGCTAACTGTTGCAATAGCTGTATTGAAAACTCCTGGCCCTGAGGAAAATCTGAAGTTTTGTCTACCTTCCACAATCTTTTCACAATTCTTAGATTCTCTTCGATCAGGAAATCCTGGTTCAATATGACCTTCCGCAATGTATAACCTCATAAATCATATAACATATCATGTTATATATAAACTTTTCTATATCTAATTGGATTTTAAGAATGGTTGCTTAATAAATTTCTTTGAGGAAAAACCGGAGCATTTTTAGAAAAAAGTGAATATATTCTTTGTGGATTTTATTGTTCTTTTATTATTAACGGAAACATAAGCAATTTAAACTCCTGTATAGTGGCAACATTTATAAATGTGGTTTTAATCCTTTATAAGATGTTACCTGTATTAATGGAAAATATAAAATTGGATGTAGAACCAGATAAAATCCATAATATGAATTTTAATGATGTCAGTAAAGGGATCATCGAAGGTGGTGCAGATATAATCTTCAATAGGTTTAACTTTGGTGTTAAGCTAACACCCGAAGAGACCAAATCACAACTTCTGGACTATTTTAAAGACCAGAATGTATATGCACATCAATTAGAGACATTATCGGAGCCAGATAATTTTGGGATCTATTTTGAAATATTTCCGGATAATCAGCAGAAAAAACTTGGTCAACCAAGAAAAACAAAAACCCTTGTAGAAAAAAATTCAACTCAAGTAGCGCCTCAGGAAAATATTATAATAAACGGTTCACCATTAAAAAAAGTTCCCGATAAATATGAGCTATTATCCATGACTAAATGGGAAGCTGCAATGAAATTATGGAACCTAAAAGAATGGGCAAGGAAAAAATTCTCTCCAGATCCTGTTTGCAAAGGATTAATCGTAATTGACAAGCATATATTTAAAGATGAACACGATCTTCAGGGAAAATCAGTATTAAACTATGCTTTAGCAGCAAGAAGTGGTCATGCTGACTTGTTTTCAAAAGTGGCTTCGTTAAACGAGCATGTTTATAATTTTAAGATGTTTGACACAAGCTTTATAGTTGAAAAACATAAACAGTTCAGTAAGGGGATGAAAGCAGAGGACTTAAGATCACTTAGGGGTCAAGCAACTGGGATCGGTTATTCGTTTTTCCTTAAAGGGCAATCGCCCCTTGAAGCATATACTCAGTTGGCAAAAGAGTTCGGATACAGGGCTTGTGGTTTTGCAGCTGTACCAGATCCTGTTTTTACAGGATGCCTGACTAATGGTTCGCAATGGTTTGATCTGGATAACATGCCAGAGGAGATCCCTGGTATGGGTGGAATCCAGCTTGTTGGAACTAAAGGAAATCAGATCGGATTAAGTAAAGAGCAATATGAAAAAAACACATATTCATTCTCCCTATCGGATCTTGAATGCGATACTGCTGCAGAATTCATGGCCCGATTTACAAATAAGATGGGACAGCTTGGGGCTCGGACTTCAAAAGCAGTAAATTACCAATCATTATTCTTAGATAACACCTCAGTTTATCTACCGGGTTTTCCATTATCTAGTCAAAGCACAATATCTATAGGATATAAGGGAAACCTGAGCGAATTAGATAAATAACTTTCAGTAAATTTCTTTGAGGAAACTCCGGATATTCTAGGATCAATAAGACATCTTTGCCAAACATTGTTTTCCAGTCCAACAAACTTTATATATGTCTATCTTACGAAAAATATAGGTGAAAAGTTGATAGATGATTATGTTGTTGTTGATATAGAGACCACAGGTTTATCCAAGAGACGTCATCAGATAACAGAGCTGGCTGCAGTGAAAGTGAAAGATGGTGAAGTCAAGGATGAATTCCAATCACTCGTGAATCCAGGAGTGCACATCCCAAGTTTCATAACCAGATTGACTGGCATAGACGATGACATGGTTGCAAAGGCCAAACCTATCAACAAGATCCTGCCAAGATTCTTAAGGTTCATGGGCTCCAGGGTGATGATTGCCCATAACGCAACATTTGACTATGGCTTTCTTAATCACAATGCAGAACAGCATTTGGATAGATCATTTACAAACGAGCGGTTATGTACCTGTAAGCTGACAACCAGACTATTGCCCAGCCTTCCTAGCAGGAGACTCGCATTCTTGTGTGAGCATTTCAATGTTGTCAATGACCAGGCCCATAGGGCCATGGCAGATGCCCAAGCTACCTATAAGATTTTCTTAAAGTTCCAGGATATGATGGTTAAGCATGGTTTTGATACATCTGAAAAGGTGTTCAAGCTAGAAAGAAGTCCGCCTGCCAAATTTCGGAATGTCATACTTAATGGTTTGTGATAATAGAATTTCTATTTGATATATCTCTATGGAGAAAGACTGGAAAATCTGAACATTATTTTGTACATCCCCAATAAGTTTATAAAGGGTTTTCAAATTATCATACTAGGTTCTGAAATAGACTTGGTTTTCGATCTAGAGGGGAATATGTAGAGGTGAATATATGATGATAAAAGCAACTAATCCGATTGTTGAACTGGATGGCGATGAAATGACAAGAGTGCTTTGGAAGATGATCAAGGAAAAGCTTATCTGCCCATTCCTTGATGTTGAACTTAAATACTTTGATCTGGGAATTCAAAAAAGGGACGAAACCGATGATAATATAACAACTGATGCTGCAAAAGCAATCAAGAAATACAAAGTGGGTGTCAAATGCGCAACAATAACTCCTAATGAAGAAAGAGTGGAGGAGTTCAGTCTAAAGAGACAATACTCAAGCCCGAACATCACCATAAGATCGTTTCTAGATGGTACAGTCTTTAGAAAACCTATCCTTGTAAAAAATATACCACCTTTTGTCAGGAGTTGGAACAAACCAATTATCATAGCCCGGCATGCTTATGGTGATATTTACACCAGTGTTGATTTTAGGGTTCCTTCTGCAGGTAATGCCTGTCTTGTTTATAATCCAATAAAAGGTAAGGGGATTTCTCTTAAGATAAACGATTTCTCGGGTCCAGGTGTAATCAAGGGAATGTTTAATACTGAGGCGTCTATTAGAAGTTTTGCCAAGTCTTGCGCCAAATATGCAGAGAATAATGATTATCCTGTCTGGTTTGCAACAAAAGACACAATATCAAAGAATTATCATGCCAGATTCAAGGAAATATTCCTTGAAGAGATGAGACTGGCTGGTATTGAAAACAGGTATAGATATTTGCTGATCGATGATGCTGTTGCACAGATCATGAAGAATGAGGGAGGTATCATTTGGGCGTGCATGAACTATGAGGGTGATATTATGTCGGACATGGTCGCAGCAGGCTTTGGGAGTTTAGGCCTTATGACGTCTGTATTAGTCTCTCCTGAAGGTGAATATGAATATGAGGCTGCGCACGGGACAGTTGTTAGGCATTACAGAGAGCATATGAAAGGAAACCCAACATCAACCAATCCTGTAGCCTCAATCTTTGCATGGACAGGAGCTATAAGAAGGAGAGGAAAGCTGGATAAGACACCTAAGGTGATTGGATTTGCTGAGACTCTGGAAGCCGCAGTCATCGAAACAATTGAATCTGGGATAATGACCAAAGATCTTGCAGCTCTAGCTAAGCCAGTTCCTAAACGATCTTATTTTAGTGAGGAGTTCATAGATGAAGTAGCATTAAGATTGAAAAAAAATATTTAGATGGGTATTTTGCTTGGTATACAAAGAGAGTAACTTTCTTAATAGCAAGTCAGGGAAAAATCACACACACAAACAGAAAGTTTTATTAATTTTAAACCATTTCTGAGTGGTTATCAATGTGTGAGGGTGGTGTTTTATGAAAAATAACTCGGGAAAAGCCATGATGGCCCAGGTGGCAATATCATATGGCGATGCTATGAATGCGTTCAAGCTAACACACGAAGATCACTCGTTTGTTGATTCTGTTGAACTTTTGGCGATGTCGCCAAAATATAAAGATATTCTTCCTGCAGCCTTGGCAGTCTATACAGAGAACGGAGCAAGGATCGGTGCTGCAATTGCGTCATATCCTGAGTTTGATCATAGGACGACTGTTGCAAGAGAGTTGGCAGATATTGTAGAGAATAATTATCAGGCTGCAATGACTGCAACAGAGAATCTGGAAAATCCTCATATTAAAGAACAGCTATCTGCTGTTGAAAACCAATTTCCTCATAAATATAATTTCGGTAGCAACCCTGCTATAGATCTGACTATCCGACAAGCAGTATATGGACAATCTGAAATAACAGATATGATGATTGAAAAAGCATCAGGAAGTTCTGAATTAATTTCAGCTTTACAGTTAGCTATTGAGGGATATAATGCTGAAAACTATCGAGCAATTGTTGATGAGATATTTAGTTTCTATGCGGAATTAAAAGACAAAGATGATTTATCAGCTATTGATCCTGGAATCAAGGTTAATGATCTGGGACTGGTAAAAGCAATCCGATCCTTCACTAATAAGTATAATTCAATGAAAAACAAAGATTGGACATATTCGCTTCCTAAGTTTAACAAGTCTGCAGATCGATATGCCTGGGATGATAATACATTTGCAGATACAGTCAGAAGAGCTGAAACTTTGTTTGAGACTGGAAGAGCTGCATTTGTTGATCATGTTATCCAGAAAATGAATGATTCAAGCTATGCACGTTTGGGCCGAACTAAAATCTCTGAGAGGCCAGAAGATGTATTGGATGCTGCTGAGAAGATAAAGGATGCAAAACTTCCAGAAGAAGTATATATTGCTCTTGGCACTGAGTTTGGCGGTACATCTCTTGTTAAGTTCGCAAATAGCATAACCAAGGAACCTGTGCTTAATAAGTTAAGGGCTATTGACAAGATGGGGCCTCATCTGGCAAAAGCAGCGATTGGATACGCTGCGTGCCGTGAAAGCCCTGAAGATGTCAGTTATATTGCAGAAAATATCCTTAAACTATCTCAGTTTGGCAAAGCCAAGCAGCTTTTCAAGAATGTGATGTATGCTGCAAGGCGCAGCGCAAAAGGCGCTGAACAGCTGAGATCTTATTTACCAGAGGGAATCGATATCAGAAAGCTTTCCAAAGAAGCCAAGCTTGCAGTGATCCTGACAGGGAATAAATTTCGTGATCATAGAACTGTAGTACATAAAATAATTTCAGAGAATCCTGGAATCCTTGAAAATATCACGAAGGATCAGCTCAGCGACATGCCTTATATATATAGTGGTGATAGTTCAGATGTTACTGAGGTCAAAATCAAGAACTGGTTTGGTCTAGAAGAAAAAGAAAAATCCAAGAAAAAGAAAAAATCTTGAGGATTCACCTCTTTATCTCGCATACCTCAAGTGTAGATTCTGTCAATGGGTTTATTTATTGTACTGATTGAAAAGATCTGTAAACAATAACGGCACCTTAGCCATGTTTTCAGGAGTCTCTACATAGGCTATTCTCATCTGGGTATCCCCTGGATTTTCTTGACCTTCTTCTACATTATAGAATCCTGCCATAGGTGAGACCAACAGGGTTGTCTGTTTGCCATCAACATTCACTTTGCCCTCTTTTGCACAGAACAAGACAAAATCGAGTGCATTGAAACCTGGTTTAGCTATATCCCTTACATCCACAACAGAGTATATGGATGCGTCTGGACTTGAAATGATGACGCCCGGCAATCTTTGCTTAATCTCCTGGGTCATCATTGACATCATGTTATGATAGTATTTTCTTTGTTTAGAATACCAAGTCTTTAAGTCTTCTTGACTTTCTTGTGCCATTGCACCAAAGATATATTGGCCAATTGCATTGGAGCAAAGGTTTGCGGTGTTTTCAGCAACAGACGCTTTATGATAATCTTCGTTATCAGTTACCAATGCACCTATCCTGAGTCCGCAAGCATTCCAGACCTTGGATGCAGTCTCAATGCTTATCCTTCTTCCTTCTATGCCTGGCACTTCGTCATCCAGAAGTCCCCAGATGCTTGATGTGTCGTGATCGACATAGTGCAGCTCTCTGTATGCCTCATCGCTTATCATCCACATGTTGTGCTTGACACAAAGCTGGCCAAGTTCCACCATCGTCTTATGGTCATAGAAATGACCTGTAGGATTATCATATGGGATGACGATCATTGCTCCTGGCTTGAACTCTTCAATAACCCTCTCGATCTCATTTATGTCGGGCAGGCTGAACTTGCCATGTTCGTGCAGGTTCCTCCTCACAGAGATTGTTTTCCTGCCAAGCCGCTGTGCCATAGCTGAATAGTTGGTGTATGATGCATCGATTAATAGCAAAGGTTTAATATCGCTGCCTGCAGGTCCGCATGTGCCAAGAATTATTAGTTCCATTGCCTGGCTTCCGCCGTCAGTGATCTGTGAATATAGATTATCTGTCTTAAAGCCGCTTGAGGCTATGATATTCAGGAAAGCCTTGTTGGATTCTTCCACGCCCACTGTTGATGTGTATTTGACTATGCCTTTGACAAATGGGCTGCCCGCTCCTCCAAGATTCTTCATCCGCTCAATCATTGCAGGGTGCATTGGCAATGATACATTACCTATTGCAGTATTGACTGCTATTGTTTTGTCGTTTCTTTTCGCAAACTCAATCTGTGCCAGCCTGATGGCTGACGGCTTTCTTGATGCAAAATGTTCAGATAACTCTGGATTCACTATAAAACACCTCTAGTTTTTTTCTATGTTTTCAAAATTTAAATTTTTTTTATAAAGATATTTGTGGTAAAATCTCTATGTTTTAGAAGTGTTTTTCTGTTACAATCATTCCAGGCCAAGACTTATCTTTATTGCAGAATCAACATCAGCCAGCAGGTCCTGGTTTAGAATCCGTAATGGTTTGATTATCCTGGTCTTGTCAATTGTCCTGATCTGATTTAACAGGATTGTGGATTCCTTATCCAAGCCTGATTCTTTTTTGCTTATCTGTACGTTAGTGGGATATTGTTTGTCAATTATTCGGGATGTTATTGGTGCTACGATCGTTACAGGACTGAACTCGTTACCAATATCATTCTGGATGATCAATGCAGGCCTGGTCTTTCCCTGTTCTGAGCCGACAACAGGATCGAGCTTAACCATTACAATCTGGCCTCTTTTAATCTTCATCTTAATCCCACCCGGAATCAGTCAAAGACCATTCTTTATGAGTCTTTTCAGTGGTTTTGGCCATTTCCTTATAGCCTTCTCTTAATAGGCTTTCCTTGTCGGATTTAGAATCATTGATTGTCTTTATCATACGGACTATGACTTCTTCATATGTTTCCCTGTTGTTTTTTTTCATCTTGCTCAGAGCCATCTTTATTTTTTCACTTAGCTGGATTGTTGTGATCATAACTGACTATAGTTCAACTATAGTATATAAGTTTTTTTGTTTTTCATAATGGATAAATCTGATTAATAAATCTTTAGCAGGAAAAACCGGAAAAATTCCATATGCCTAATAATTTGTTTTCACTCTCTAATAGCAATTTTTCAAAAAGTTTTATAAATTATATCTAATTTTAATTTTTATCATGAACCAGGACACCACAATCGATTCAGTAATTGGTAAAGCTCCAAAATCAAAGTATAATATTAAGGAGAAACTTAAAAATATAGGTTTGCCTTTCTTAAAGACGTTTTTATATGCTCCGGATGCTTATGCCTTATTGATATGGGGTGGAATTGAGTTGTCCAAAGGAAACGGAAGAAATGCAGCAATCTTGGGTTTTTTCGGAGTCAAGGAATATGTGACTGAAATCGCAGCATATTATTTTGTAAAGTCTGATGCTGAGAATAATTCTGGGATTACACCTAAAAATTTATTTAAGAGGCACCCGATAACAATGCCTTGTATGCTTTTTGGGAACTATTTTGGACTCTTAGAGTATAAACTGACTTATAAAAAGAATCTAAAAGAACAAAGCAGATAAATTCTTACCGCAAGGTTTAAATATTCTGCATTGAAAATATTTTTTTATAAGGGTATATGATGAAGAATGTTATTTTAATATGTGCAGACAGTAACGCAGAGGAATTTCTATTCAACCATTGGCTCAAATCTATACAAGATAATGTCTTCCTTGACAACTGCGATATCATTGTTATGGACTACGGACTTATAAATGAATATGTGCAAAAACTAAAAGATGCGGGCGTGATAGTCTTTAGAGGCGGGAAGAATACTGGCTTTCTTAAGGTTGCCCAGTTTAAGGACATTCCGATCCTGTTTGAAAATATAAAAACCAGATATGACCAGATTCTTATCTGTGACAGTGGTGATCTTATCATCCAGACTGACGTCTCTCATTTGTTTGATGAGGATAAGCATACTTTCAGGGCTGCAATCCATCAGATGAGCATACATATTGAACATATGTACCAGAACTGTTTCTCTAAGGATGATTATAAGAAGATGAAGGTTGTGATTAAGGACAAAAAGGTAATCAACTACGGGGTTATGGTGGCGCCAGTTGACCAGTTTATCGCAATGTGCAAAGAGTGCGACCATCTTATCAAGAAGAGCAAGTACATGGCAGATCAGATATCGATCAACTATATATTGCATAGGGATGGATTCAAGATACTGCCCAATCTTTACAACTTTTTTGTCTCAGAGAGTTCTGAGAAAGACTTCTATATTGAGAAGGGAGAATTCTTCCTTAAAGACGGAACCAAGATACCTATTGTGCATAATGTGGGTAATGTAGGGCTAGCAAGGGCAATCAAGAATTTTGGCTATGGTGAGGACAGGAACAAACTTTGCAAGGCCACACATTTCATCAAGAGAAATATCTATGCATTGAACAAGAAACCAGTGAAAAAGGTTTTACTGCCACTCAGATAGGCAATTTTACAATATTGTAAAAATATTTAAATTCTTATTGCACATTATATATGATGGCCGGAGCAATAATAGGTGGGTTGATGCTTCTGATCTCTACAACTGTGGCTGATACAATCAAGGTTCAGCAGCCTAAGCACCTGAAATTTCCAAAAAAACAAATTGAGATGCGATTAGAGCAACTGCCTGTCATGAACTATTTGCATGAGAACAAGAACTTCAGGGTATATGCGGCACCTTTAGACAATATGCCGATTGCAGTGCCCAAGAACCCCGAGAGATATAAGATGTTAATCAAGCGGCCAGATCCAGATATCCAATATGATATGCCGATTGTAAAGCCGCCCAGCTTTAAGAAGCAAAACTATCTGCCTGGAAAAAGGGTGCCTCGTCTGTACAAAAAATAAGGTTTTTCTAAAAATGTGTGTATTTGTTACTCAATAATAGTAACATTTATAAATGATTAAAGCTATTTTTATGCTATATGCCTGAAAATACAGCTATGATTGAAGATAGTGTGAAAACTTCTACAGATTTATCTCTGGAAGACATATTTGAGCAGGCTGTATCACTTAAAAGAGAAGCTCCTTCAGCTGCAGCAGAGTATTTATTTGAACATAATGATTTGATGAAAAAAGATATCAAAGGCCTGATAAATATATCATTTTTTACGCCTCTTTTTCTTTCAAAGATCTATAATGCTGCGAGAAAAGAACTATCCGATCAGATGGGCATCACATTCAATAATGATCCCCAATCAGATATTGAATCTGTGAATGAATATTGTGAACAAAGAGGCATCATTATGGATTTGCGTTTACAAGACTTGACAGGCAGGATGAATGCTCTTGGGCAAAATGATTTTCTTGAAAGAAAGGATTTAGTAGAACTATTTTTCGGTCTTTACAAGCATGCAGAGCAGGAAAATCTGTTTGGCAAGAAACAGGAAATTCCACATCCTGATGGTAAACTAACTATTGAGATCAATGGTCCTGCGCAAGAAGCCAAGTCTAATCTCAGTACACCAGAACTTGACAATCTGTTGTTATCTTTTGCTTATGAAATGGAGTGGCTTACTATATTTCAAAAATTGGTTAATACAAGCCGGATAAAAACTAAAAGCACAAAAAAGATCAACACACAGGGCATGTTGGTTTATGATTGGAAAGATTGTCCTTGGACCACTAAGGATATGGGAAAGACAGTAATGGTCCCTGTGAGAGGCTCTTCTATTAAGATATTCAATGATTTCTACAAGAGCATCATGGGTCCTGAGAATGTGGCTTCGCCAATTGCAATTTTCGAGAAGAAACCTCAATATAAGGTGCTTATTTATGAAAGTAAGGATCAGGAAGTGTTTCTTAAGGATGCAACAGTTCCTGATTATGATAAATACAAATCATTAATGACTCATTTGGCTAAACAGATTAGGTTTGAAAACGCCCTTGCAAAACATTCGAAGCCAAAAAAAGATAAGATCGAGATGAAAGTGGATGTTTACTTGGGTGTGTTCCAATTCAAAATCACAGTCAATATAGATCGTCACGATTATAAGGACGAATTCTTGAAATCTATTGTGCAGGGCCGGCAAGGCGAACGGTTAAGGCTGGCCAGAAAGAAAGATCTTGAAATTAATAATGGCAAAAGGAAATATATTCCTGGCTCAAATGAGTCTATAGATAGGTTGCTTGATAGTGCATCTGAATTTGCTAATGACTATCTTGATATGCAGGGACTTAATTTTTTAGCTTGCTTGTCCAACTACGATTCGCAGCCGTCTAATTATTTTACAAGCGGCAAGCTCAATGATCTTGATAAGATCTGCAATGGCAGCTCTATATATATGGCTGCCAGATTGCTTGGCCATCCGGATGTTGTGGATTTCCTTGGCAATCTTTCAGCAGAAAAGAAATCGGAGTATTTTAACAAGGCAATAGATGAGATTGATATGCCTGAGATAAAGGATGCCGCAAAATTCATGAATGAAAATCCAGATCTTGTCAGGGATGATGATTATCTGTTTGGTATGTATTGCGCAAAAAAACTTCAAGATTGCCAGAAGAACCCTATAAAGAGAACAGTGAACAAGATGTACACGTCTTTCAAGGCCCATAAGGCCTGGATATCTATGTATCATGTTATGACGCACCAATGTCGGCATAAGGATACAGAAATGGCCAAGAGATATGTCAGGAATACTCTCAGTTTCCTGGATACCCCTGAGTTCTCAGATATGAAATGTGCATATGTTGATGCTATTGCTAACAGCAGGCATAAACATCTTCTAGAGTGAGACTTCTATATGGTGCAGTTCTTCAAGTACTTGTTTAAGACCTGACATAACTATAAGGTTGAGTTTTTTGTCCTCTGCGATATCAAAGAACTGCGTATATAATGCAAGTCTTTTTTTCTTAAGTTCAGATACAACCCTGTTTGAGCAGAAATACTGCATGTAGATATCCTGGAAATGGTTGTTCAGTTCTTCAAAGAACATTATTGTCTTATTATCCAGGCTAAAGTTTTTCTTAATCAAATAATCACTTATATCGCCCAGAGAGTCATTGATCAGTTCTAACCTGTCTACCAATGAAAATAATGCAGTGATTCTTGTTATATCCTCGAAGTCACCTTTGTTAAGCACTCTTTGGCAATAGTTGACTAGCTTGTTTGATTCCCTTTCCACTGATTTTCCTGATTGCAATTTACTGATATTTTTCTCCTTTATAGCCTCAAGCACTGCCGAAGAAAATGTGTGCGCAAGAATAAAGAGCCGCTTTAACATGGAGTCAAACTCCTTGACCTTGACATTGGCAACATTCCTGATGATGCAGGTGCTCTCTGTCTGTTCAACAATTTCAAAGCCAAGGATCTCATCAAGCTGCTCTAATATGGCTGCAATAGGGATTTCATATGAGAATTTCAATACTACCTCGTCATATCCCTGACGGTAAAGGTTAAGAAGATCCCTTTTTAGGAAGATCTTGTTCTTAGGATAAGATAAGCTCTTCACTTTATTCTCAGGATTCCTGTCTGTCTTGATCAGCAGGTTTTTTCCGTGAGGTTCTAATGCAAGTTCATCACCTTTATTGAGTCCGTATTTCTGCGTCCAGCGGTAAGGCAATGATATTGTCAATGTGCTAGATCCGTGTTGTACGATCTTTCTGTTAAACATGCTTTCATCTCCTTATTATTATGTACTAATTAGGATTAGTGTTTACTTTATATATTTTGTGTATATTGTGTGGAAAAAGTATATAAAAAATTTTGTCTACACTTTCCAGTAAAAAACTAAAACGGTGATACTATGATAAAAAGATTAGATAAAGAAACACTAGATTTTTTTGTAAATGTATTGAACAATGTAGATGAAACAAGAATGGTCCGCCTTAAGAATGACCTTGAAAAGGTCTATGATGGCAGACAGGGATATAATAACCTGGGTGTTCAAAAAGCATCGGTGACCCGAAGAAAGTTTGAGTTCTCGACTGGAGAAGGCGAAGAAACTAAAACAGTAGAAGAATTTGTGCAGGGGATAGCTGTGACTGGCTATGACCATGATGATGAAAAGATCATGACTGTTTTTAATCCGCATCTGGCATACCTTGAAGTATATTATCCTGAATTGCCTAAAGAGCCTGGCCTTGGAGAAGTTATAGGTGACCTGGTCGGTGGCATAGCCATGATCTTCGGTGGTGCTCCAGAGGAAGAAGAGGATCGTGAAGAATATCATTTTGACATTCTTGATGAACCTGGAATTGAGACAGGCGAATCACATAAAGAAAATGTGGCAAAGCTAAAGAAAGCCATAACTAAAGACCCATCCCTAATCTCTGCAGATGATTATGTTGTAGACCTTGTGTTTAACAGGGATATAGACTATTATGACCTGCTTGTGACTGACGTTGCTGAGACTCCTGATGGTGTAATCGTGGGATTCAAGGATCTTGCTGATTATCAGGGCGTAGATAAAGAGGAGGTTCGCTTAAGATTGCTCAATGGCCAGACAGATCTGCCAACTCCGAACGGAGATTTTTATTTCCTGATGAAAAACCTAAAGGAAGTCAATCTCAGAACCCCTCAGGCATATGCTTCAAAAAGGCTTATGGATGGAAATGTGGATATAACAACCACCAAGATGCAAGAGCAGCCATATTATTAGTTTTTTTACCCTCCGTGGGCAAGATGAAAAACATTTACTTTCGCTTTATCATATAGCTTGTAGGTAGAATAATTTTCAGTTAGAACCAGTTCATTGTCAACTGTGACAGTTATCAGATTGTAAGTGTATTTCATCCGGTCTAGGAGATTGTCGATGGTCATGTCTTTTTCATATTTTATCTTATGACGATCATTGACAGTTATCATCCTGATTCCTAATATTAGGTAGAATGCATTTATATATTTTGTTGATCAGATCTTATCATAGATATTGCTTTTGTGACCGATCCGAACAACAATGATTTTCCTACCTGCTATTATTATGTCAAGCACAGCCCTGTACTTTTCTATCCTTAATCTCCAGAGCTTCCTTCCATGCAGTCTTTTGACATAAGGAAATGGATCAGTTCTTAATCTATATATATGCTTTAATATCATTTCTGTCTTTGGTTTGTTCAGCTTGCTTAGGAACTTCCTTGATTTTTCAGTCAGATAGATAGAGTACATCTTAGAGTTTCACATTCAGGTTCTTGGCCACTTTCTCGATTGATTGGACCCTTCCCTGCTTGATGTCTTCCAGGCCTTCTTCAACCTCTTTTATCTCTTTTTCAGTCAGCACTTCTACTTCAGAATCATCCAGAAGCTGGTTAATCACTTCATCATAGCTTTCTCTGGAATACCGTTTCAGTTCCTGGAGCCTGGCTACTGTCTTTTTCTTGAGCTGTATCATTGTTGTTTCCATTTATAACACCTTTATAACAAGTTATAAAGTTGTTATGATTAAAAATATTTAAATTTTTTGTTTTAAATGATTTCCTAAAGAAAAAGCAGAAATAATCTGAAATAATCACTAATTCATAGCAATCTTTAAATTGATTTTCATATTCCCGCTATTATATGAATGGCGAGAGCAATGCACCATATAATCCGACAGCAGATGAAAGCAAGATATGGAAAAAACTAGTCAAACCTCTTTTGAAGTTGGCTGCCCTGGCTGTGGTTGTATCTCCATTAACAAGATTAGTGACTGTGCCTGTCTATGACAGCTATTGGCCGAAGAATATGCATGGAGTAAAGTCTAGTGAAAAAACACTGAACAAAATAGTGAATACAACCTTAAGAATATCATCTTATCCTGCTGAAAACCTCTTTAACCTGATCTCATGGAACAGATATGAGGAGATACGTGATGCAACACTTGACGCATATAATATTGATGAAAATGCAATAGATTTAGATTTTATTGATGAGAGGGCTGCCCTTTATCGTAAAATGGGCTATGCTGTGCTGACAGAAGATTTCAAGGATAACCGCATATACATACCTGCAAAAGCATGGATCAAGGCATTTGAAGAGAAAAAGGGATTCACGCCTCCTGGCTGGGACAAATGGAAAGAGCCTTTGACTACTAGAAAACAGACCCGGGGCATGATTTTGGGGAAAGCATATTATCTTATGGATTCTGAGAAGCAGAAAGGCAACGGGGATGGTATCGTAAGTCTTTGGGAATACACTCTTGCCATGCGGATGATTGGATTTAAAGACATCCCCCATGTTGTTGAATTAAAATATATTAAGGAATATGCAGCAAAAGTCAAGAATTAGGATCTCATTTAAACTTAGGCACTGTTGCAGTACCAACTGCAGCGCCAATTGCAGCCTTGCCAACATCCTTCCAGTTCATCTTTGATTTTTCTTGTTCAAGCTGATGTAGATATGATTTGAACTCTGACTCAATAAAGATCATGTCCTGGACAATTCCATATAGTTCCTTTTGGTTTTCCAGATAGCTTACTCCTGTAACATAGTCAGGATTGATCTTGTCATCAGCATTTCTCAAACGCTTAATTATGTTTTCCTTTCTATCAACATAATCATACATATTTATTACATTTTCAGCATCGATCACATAGGTTATGGACCTGTTGACAAGCTCCTTTGCCATCTTGGGGTCAGGGTTAAGGATTCTTTTGTCCTCCTTCTTAATAGCATCTTCTAAGCTTGTCGGATCATGATGATATTCTGTCTGCGGTCTTCCAGGTTCCTGCTTATTTCTTGAATCAGGCCAATTTATCAATTCTCTTTTCCCAAGATATGTGATGGCGCCGCCTTCATGGATAGAGGCCATCTCATTTTCGTGATATGCATCCCGCCCGATGCAGGATATAGCACTACTCCATTTAATGTATTCCTTCCTGACAGCCTCGATCTCCTGCTGTACTGGAGAATGTTTCATGCTCCTATTGACTGCTTTTCCAACCTCATAGATAGTATAGCCCCATGATACCGCACTAATTGTTCTTCCAGCAACTCTACCTAGTGTACCGAACAATCTTTTTGAAAGCAGTACTTTTGCAGGTCCTTCTACAGATTTAAGGTTCATATGATAAAGAAATGGGCTAAAACATAAAAACCTTTGCAATATTGAATATAGATTATAGTTATTTTTCAATAACTTTATAAATAATTGGTGCAAAGATTATTGCAAGGAGAGGTGAAAGTATTAACAGTAGATTAGTAGTGTATGTATTACTATTCCTATTTATATCTATTTTCTCATTTGCTTCAGCCTCTGATAGTGACAGTCAGATTGCACATTATATAGGTGGGGAAGAAGCCACAAATCTGGACATGTTTAGTGCTGCGGGCATCACTTCAACTAAACCTATTAACCAGCAGTTCAGCTCTGACGATAGCTATAACCTGGGCATATCAAATAAGATATACAGTTTCTCAATAACAGGTTCTATCAACCTTAACTCAGACAAAGGCCTTGTCAGGATAATACTAATTGACTCAAACCAAAAGGAATACCTGGTCTACGAGGCATATCCTTTGCTGGTAAATGACAATAATTTCAGGATTGTTGATTTTTGTGAAGAGAGCTGCTCCTTAAATGGCGTCAATCCTTCTTCACTCAAGATACAGATAGTCGATGCAACCCTTACTTTGGAATCTGTAGGATACTCAGGTTCGATGAGCGATCTGGACAGCGAAGTTCAGAGTGTTGGAGTGGACCAATACAACCAACAGAAGAAGATTGCTCAAGACACCTTCAAGTCCCAAAAAATCAATTCACAGATGCCCACCGAAGGCAGGAGATGGATTGCAGGCCCTACATCAATCTCAAGACTTAGTTATTCAGAAAAAAAGAAATTGTTTTACAAACCAGACGGTACACCCTTAGATGACCTGCCTAACCTTCAGGGTTTTGAATATTACAAAGGTGGAATATTTGATATTGATCCTGAACCTGGCGCATCAATCATCCAGTCGGCATCTAACTATCCTGCAAGCTGGGACTACAGGAACTGGCATGGCAAGAATGTGATAACTCCTGTCAAAGACCAAGGCAGCTGTGCAAGCTGTTGGGCATATGGTGCTCTTGCATCTGTCGAAGCATTGGCAAATGTATATTATAATCAACAGTTAAATCTTGACATATCTGAACAGGACAGCTTTGCACACTCCTTCAGTTTCTGATGAAAATGGGGATGGTTATGTCTCAATGGCAGAAGCATTCAACTATGCATCAGGCAATGATAATATCGAGATCCCGCAATATGATGATAATGGAGACACAATCGGCCATGTTGATCCTCTTCCTAATGGTGGAGATGGTATTTTAGGATCCAACTTATATATTGGAGGAGAGCCAGAGCCTCCTGTTTGCGGCGACGGCATCTGTAATGGAGATGAAACACTGTACTTTGCTCCCAGGATTGTGAATCTAGCTGCAAGGTAATCGGAGGGTTCGACTTCTATAATAATGATTCAGATCCTATGGATGATCACGGCCATGGCACTCATGTTGCTTCAATAGCTGCTGGTAAAGATGTACTGAATGGAGTTGCACCTGATGCCAAGATTGTTGCATATAAGGTTTGCAGTGCCAACGGCAACTGCCCTGAAAGCATGATAATAGCTGCAATTGAACGCGCTGTAGATCCTAATCAGGACGGTAATTTCGATGATGCAGTTGATGTCATTAGTATCAGTTTAGGAAGTGATGGAACTCCTGATGATCCAGACTCATTAGCAGTCGATGCAGCTGTTGATGCAGGTGTATTTGTGACTGTCTCTGCTGGAAATCTTGGCTCTGCTTCAGAAACAATAACATGTCCTGCATGTGCTAGAAAAGCAGTATCTGTTGCAGCCTGGTGTAATCCTAACTTAGTTATAGCAGGGCTAGCCTATTGTACTTCCCCGATTGCTACTTTTAGCAGCAGAGGTCCTGTTATCTGGAATGGTGAGACTCTTGATAAACCAGAAATTTCTGCTCCGGGAGCCAGAATATGCGCAGCTCAGTTAGATGATTCTTATGTTCCGATGTATACCTGCCCTGAAGATCAATATGTCTATGATTCAGGTACATCGATGGCAGCCCCTCACGTAGCAGGAGCTGCTGCTTTGATCAAACAGGCGCATCCGAACTGGTCGCCATTGAAAATAAAGGATGCGATTTTAGAAACAGCTGTTGACCAGAACATGGATAAATATGCTCAAGGAGCTGGATTGATAGATTTGTTGGCAGCTGTAGGATACAGCGAGACAGCACCGTTAGCTACAATTTCAACTTCTGGTAAATTAGTTAAAACAGTAGATATTACAGGTATAGCATCCGGAGTCAATTTCACTGGGTATGAACTGTCATATGGCCAAGGAATTGATCCTGTTCAATGGAATACTATCAGCCAATCAACTGATCCTGTTGTTGAGAACATACTTGGACAGTGGAATACCCTTGATGTCATGGATGATCAATACTCCTTAAAACTGATAGTTTCAAATTCCCTTGGTGAGGACAGAGAAAAAATTAAAATAATTGAGGTAGACAATGTCAGGATCGATTCACCAGAAGCTGATAGCTGGCCCAATGGCAATTTAATCAATATTGAGGGTTCTGTGACGGGTGCTGGCTTTAGAAATTATGTCATTGAATACAGCCTGAAAGATGCTGACCAATGGAGTGCTTCTGGTATAGCGCTTGTTGGAGGAGGTTCATCTACAAAAGAAGACGAGCTGCTTGGTATTTTTAATACCGACAATGTTGGAGATCCTGGTATCTATACAATAAGACTGACTGCAGAGTTCAATGGCAATAAATTTTCATCAGAAGAAGTAGATATCCATCTTGGAGATTCAATAAGGGACGGGTTTCCTGTTGATATTGGATATGATATAAGAAGTTCTCCTGTACCTGTTGACATTGACAATGATGGTGAAAAAGAGATAATAATTGGAACTGGTGACGGCAATGTTTATGCGATCAACCATGATGGAACAATTGTAGATGGCTGGCCTGTTTTTATAGGAGACTTCATCGGTCCTACACCTGCTGTAGCCGACCTTGATGGGGACGGATATTATGAGGTTGTTGTTGCCTCAAGAAAGTACTATAAATTATACGTATTTAATCATGATGGCACCCATCTGGATGGATTTCCAATCAGGATAGAGACATATGCATCTGGCAGCCCAGCAATTGGTGATGTTGATGGCAATGGGGATCTGGAAATTGTAATCGGTACCATGGGTGTATCTTATGTATATGCAATTAACCATGACGGCACTTTCCTTAATAACTGGCCTCATTACCAATGGGCTCAGAATATTAGAGCAACGCCAGCTGTTGCAGATATTGATAATGATAATAAGTCTGAGGTGATCATACCGCTTGACCAGCGATTGTTTGTACTAGATGAGCATCCTGAGAATGAAACAGGCTTCCCTGTTGATATAAGGCCGTTCCTGCCAGGATTCACTTATATGTCAAGCAATCCTGTAGTCGGGGACATCGATGGTGATGGAGATCTGGAGATTGTCCATGCATCTCAACAATGGGTATACGCTTGGCATGCAGATGGCAGTTTAGTTTCAGGATGGCCAGTTAACCTGGTCTTGTTCATCCATAATTCGCCTGCATTGGGAGATATTGATAATGATGGTAAACTGGAGATAATAATAAATGAACTTCATAATGTATATGCATTGAATGATGATGGAACTACTGTCAATGGCTGGCCAAAACATATCGGCGGATACGATATCATATTAGGAGCAGACTTTAGAAAGCCTTCTCCTGCAATAGTTGATATAGATAATGATGGTGAGCCTGAGATACTCGTCGGTGAACAAAAAGGTATGCAAGAAGGTGTAGCACCCAAATTATATGCATTCAACGGAGATGGGACTGATGTAGAAGGATGGCCCAAGACCCTGCCTCTTTTGCCTGACGAGACTAATGTATTATATTCATCACCTGCAATCGATGACTTGGATAATGACGGCACTTTGGAGATTATTATGGGTTATAAGGATGGCAAGGTTTATGTCTGGAATACCAATGTTCCTTATGATTTCAGGGATATGCACTGGAACCAATTCCAGCATGATATAGCCAACACCGGGTTGTATTCAGGAGGTTCTTATGTTGAAGGCTACGAGGAAAAATATCTTTATTTTACATTGACAGGCGATGACTGCAATGTCAATCTGACCCTTACCGCGACCACAGATGACAAGGAACTGTATGTAAGGCTGATGCCTAATATGTGTGATAATAACTGGGATCAGAACATGACTGTACCCGCTGGGCAGACAGATTCCATGATACTGGATGGATTGAATCATGGAAGCTACGCAATAATGATAGGTGGTGTAGGGGCGCATACTTTAACCACTGATCTTTTTTGCAGGTTGGATGCAAATCCTCCATCCATTGAAATGGATGATATTCCCCCATACCTGAATGAACCTGTCCAACTTCATGCAATTGTTGGTGACAATAACGGTCTTACCTTCTGTGAGATCTGCATTGCTAATGATAATCTATGTGACACAGAATGGACAACAGATGGCCTGAACCAGAGCTTTATTGTGGGAGATCTTTCAGGCACTTGTTCGTATTTCTGGAATGTGACTAATTATACTCAAGCCAACTACACAGTTTCAATTAGGATATCTGATATGAACAATAATACTGTAGAAAGTCCATCACAACACTCTATAGTAGATTTGACAGGCCCATCTATCAATATTCTGGCATTCCCTCCAATTGTGGATGCACTCGCAAATTTCACCTTGACTGCAGACGTCTCTGATAATTTTGGTGTCAATTACGTGAATATAAGCATTTTTGGACAGACCTTGATGATGCAAAGGGTTGATCCGCAGAGCACAATATATAATATTGATGTAATAGCGCCTGATATCTATGGCGAGCATTTGATCCTATTAAATACTCTTGATCATACAGGCAACTTGGCAACAGCCAATTATACAATAAATGTTGAAGAGCTGATCAGCTGGTCTGAAGATGCTGTGCTCACATCAGGTGCTGATGATTCTCCATCAGTAAAACCCCATATTGTGGTTGACACAGCTAATAACAGGCATATTGTCTGGGAAGAGAACAACGCCGGAAACAGCGAGATTTACTACAGCAAGATTGATGCTGTAGGAAAACTGATAATCCATAATCATAGAATATCCAACAATCTATATAACTCCTATAATCCCCAAGTTGCAACAGATCCGTCCAATAATGCCCATATAGTCTGGGTTGATGATCGGGATGGAAACAAAGAGATATATTATTCAAAACTATCAAGTAATGGCGATATTTTGATCAGTGAGATGAGGGTGACCCATAACTTGTTTGAATCAATCCAACCTGCTGTTTTTGCTAGCGGTGAGTCTGTGGATATTGTTTGGTTGGATGACAGATCAGGCAATGTTGAGTTCTTCTTCAAGAAAATAGACCAGGCAGGCGCATACCTGATTTCAGACAAGCAGATCAGTTCTGATCTTGACATGAATGATTTTAGTGTTGTCCAGCATGAGAATATTATATATATAGTATATAAGAAAAGTACAACTAATGAGATAAGGCTGATTAGGATAAACAGGGAAAATGGGAACCTGGATCTTGAGACTGGATTGATATATGGATTTGATCCTAGTGTATCTGTCAGCGTAGACCTCTGCTTAGCTTGGCTGCTCAATGATAACGTGGTATTTGGCAGATTCACCAAAGAGGGGATCCTGCTTTCAACACTAAATATAACCAGTAATGGTTCTGCAACCAGCCCAGAGGTTTCTTGTGATCAAGAAAACAAGGCTCAATTGTTGTGGCTTGAAACTATTCAAGGTGCTGAGAACCTCTATTATATAAAACTAGACCAGAATAATGTAGTGATTCGAAGCCAGATGCAGATTACTGACGATGTATCTGGTGTTTCAGACATCACTCTTGTAAGCGGTTCTGCACATATAACTTATCAAACTGACAACGAGAGTCATTTCATTACAACCAACTTTGACGAAACAGCTCCTCTAATCAGTTCTATTTCTGTTGATGAGATCACACCGTATACTGCCAGGGTTACCTGGACAACTGATGAGGCCAGCACCAGTCTGGTCAATTTTGGAATTTTTACTGCTAATGACTCTATGGTCTACGATGAAAGCCTAACTCTTGAGCATTCTGTTATTATTGGCGGACTATTTCACCAAACTGACTATAAATTTGAGGTAATCTCCTCTGATTTGTTTGGGAATAAGGCAATTGCAAACAACAATGGCCATTATTATACTTTTACAACTGGCAATGCACGTTATAGGCCGGCCTTACCGACCACCTTTTATGGTAGGGTGGTATTTACGAACGGCACGCCAGCCCAAGGTGTGCCTGTAAATGCACATTGGGCAGATACCAACACAGTTGATCATAATACCTTAGTTTCATCAATGACTATAGAAGATGCAATAGCAATGGGCAATTTGTCCTTGGTAGGCTATTATTTCTTTAGCTCTGGCGAGATCAAGGCAAAGCCAGGAACAATGATATTCTTATCTTCTCCAGGCGATATTACAGAGCCTAATCCATTTATCCCTGCTGACCCCGGAGGCAGTCCGAGTTTAGTGGTGGGCGGACCTATTATGGTAGATACGATACCTCCTGAAATTACAATACACTTTCCACAAGAGGACAACTACATTACTCCTTTCCTTTATCTCAACTACAGTGTGAATGAGGAAATCCAATGGGCTGCATTTGAACTGAATGATCAGGATCTGGTTACAATCACAGACTATCAATATCAACGTATAAATATTACAGCCAACCTTGGCCAAAATACCCTTATTGTCTATGCGACAGATGTTGTTGGTCTTGGCAGCTCTGAATCTGTGACTTTCTGGGTGAACGATAGTGTTGCCCCCGCTGTTACAGTCAATGCGCCTCCGATGATATTTGGAATATTCCTGCTATCTGCAGATGTTTTTGACCTGACCAATCCATTGAAGCCTTCTTGTGAAATATGCATCAGTACAGATGGTGTATGCGACAGTGAATGGTCTGATCAGGATGTTGCTAATGATTTCATGCCTGGAGATTACGACGGCAGATGTCTGTTTGAGTGGGATACCTCAGATTATGATGATATGAACTTTATAGTTAATTTCAGGGTGCAGGACCAGATCGATAATTGGGGTACTGGCCAGGCAGTCCAGGTGACTGTTGACAATAATGCACCTGAACTTATATCCAACTTGAATGTTTTCAGTGTTGGCGGACAGAATTTATTGAGTGTTTCGTGGACGCCAAGTTCAGATTCGAATCTGGCATTGTACAACTTATATAGAAGTGTCGAGCCCTTCAATGATGTAACTGGAGTAGAGCCTTTGTATAGCACTACAGCTAACTGGATCAATGATACTGGCCTGGAGAGCGGAGCCACTTTCTATTATGCTGTGACTGCTGTAGATACAGCAGGCAATGAAAACAAGGCTGTTGTCTCAAAGAATGGTACTGTTGCAGATACTGTCAAACCTATAGTGACAATAACATCCCCAACTGTAAGGGAATATGCAAATCAGGTGATTCCATTGACCTATGAGACCAGCGAATCAGTTGCTTGGTGCAACTATGTCCTTAATGAAGGACCAGATACTCCTGTTTCAGAGACTATAAATGCATATCAAGGAAACAACTCTTTGATATTGAGTTGTGCAGATATAGCGAACAATGTAGGAACTGCTGAAGTGGATTTCGTGGTTGACAGCGTAGCTCCTGATCCAATATTTAGTATTGTTGTCTATCAAGTGCCTGGTGAAGACCAGCTCTTGCTTGATTGGGGTTCGAGTCAGGAAATGGGTGTTCTATATAAGATCTATAGATCATCAGAAGCCTTTAATAATGTCCAAAACATGACTCCTATCTCGAGTACCTACGTAGACCTTTTCTGGGATGATAATCTAGTTAGCGGCGCGACGTATCATTATGCTGTGACTGCTGTTGACAGTCTTGGCAATGAAAACTACAATGTTGTTTCTGCAAATGGGACTGTTGATGATGTCATAGGTCCAGAGATTGAGATAATCAGTCCAGTCAACCAGCTCTATGAGACAAACCAAATTGACTTAATCTACCGTTCAAATGAAGTCGTAACTGCCTGTACCTATAATCTTAATAATGAGATTAGCACCATATATTCGAACTATACAACTATAACTGCTGCTGAAGGATTAAATAACTTATTACTTATCTGTAATGATACATCAGACAACACTGGCTTTGACAGCGTCCAGTTTAATGTTGACAATGAGGTTCCGTCGCAGATTGTAGGTCTTAATGTGGAGAGTGTTTCAGGACAAAACCAGCTTTCACTCTCCTGGCTGCCAAGTGATGCACCAGATATTGCAAGTTATAATATTTACAGGTCAGAGAATACTATCTCTAATATCCAGGGAATGACTGCAATTGCCAATTCATTGCTGCCAAGTTATATTGATATTGGATTAGAGAGTGAAGCTACATATCATTATGCTGTGACTGCTGTCGATGACTATGACAATGAGAAGAAGCAGGTGTCTTCTGTTTTGGGAACTGTGGCGGATTATCTACCTCCTGAACCTGTAGCTGAAGTTGTTGTAGAGCCCTCAGAGACAGAGCATTCAATTCAAATCTCTTGGCAGGCAACAGATGCATCTGATTTCTCACATTACAATATATACAGGTCTTCAAGTCCTTGGATATTGATAGATAGCGTACAGGATATCAACTCTGTCTCCTATACTGATGTTAATCTTACTAACGGTGCAACATACCAATATAAGGTTACAGTTGTTGACAACAGTGGAAATGAAGAGACCCAGGTTGATTCTGTTGGAGGTACTGTAGCAGACTTATTGCCTCCTGTGATAACCATTACAGCTCCGCTCAACCAGACTCCTTATAATTCGAGAGTAGTAGAGCTTGCATATGATACTGATGAGCCTGTGGCATCATGTAGCTACTCATTGAATTATGCAGAAGCACTACCAGTCACTCCGACTATCAATGCAAATGAAGGCCAAAACTCAATCAAGGTCTTATGCACTGACCTATCTGGAAATCCGGGTGAGTCTGAGATTATGCTTTTTAATACTGATACAACAGCTCCTGCACCTGTGACTGGACTTACTGTGGAATCTATTCCTCAAAAGGCATGGCTAGATCTATCTTGGGACGACTCTGTGCCTGGAGATCTGAAACATTACAATATTTACAGGTCTGATGCCCCTTTCAGCGATGTCAGCCTTATGACACCGATAGGCACTTCTCAAGTAAGCATGTTTACTGATATGAATCTTGTTTCTGAGGCCACATATTATTATGGAATAACAGCTGTTGATATTGTTGACAATGAAAACAAGACACTCTTATCTGAATCTGGTACTGTTGCAGATGTGGTTGCGCCAGATACAATAACTGGTCTGGTAGTTGAAACAATTCCTCAAGTCACTTCTCTTAGTCTATCCTGGGATCCGAGTGTTGCTGAGGATTTCCAGAAATATATAATATATAGGGCCAATAAGAGCTTCTCAGATGTGAGCCTTGATTATGTAAATGACCAGGGTCAGTTCTATTCAACAACTGATATGCGATCTTTCAGGCGTGACCTGGCAATCACTGAATTGCATGATGGCCGGGTGTTGATAGTCGGCGGATATTGGAGTTCTGCCATATTTGGATACCATTGGCTTAAGAGCACTGAATTGTATACACTTCCTGAAACTTATGAAGGGGAAGCAGGCAGTTCTGCATATGGGCCATACATGAACCAGATCCGGAGGAATCCGAGTGCTACAACCATGCAGGATGGAAAGGTCCTGATAGTCGGAGGACTTTATCAGACACACAGGCAAAAAAGTGCAGAGGTCTTTGATCCGGATGCCCTTGAGGGGCAGGGGCTTTTTACAATATTGAGCGAAGAGTGTGGTCCGCAGCATAATCATCTCTTCCATACTGTAACTGTGCTGCCAGATGGCAAGGTCTTGATAGCTGGAGGTTACACTGATAAGGCAGAGATTTACAATCCTGCAACAGGATGCTTTGAGGAAACAGGCGATCTGGTCTATGATAGGGATGGCCACGAAGCTGTTCTGTTAAACAATGGAAAAGTTTTCCTAGCAGGTGATAATATCCGATGCGAGATTTATGATCCTGCAGCTGGCAACTTTATAGCAACGTCCACCAATATGACCACTAATAGACGTAGGCAGGCCACTTCTATCTTGGCAGATGGAAGAGTGCTTCTTGCAGGTGGAAAACCCGGAGGGACTACTGCTGAGATTTATGATCCTGTGACTGATACCTTTACAGAGACTTCTGGTCAATTGAATGGTCTTAGGACTGGTGCAGATGCCTATCTGCTAGAGAACGGCAAGGTATTGATACTTGGAGGCCTGGACTATGATGATACCTATCTTAATACTGCAGAACTATTCGATCCTGTTACTGAAACATTTACCATGATGAACCAGACCATGTTTAGGGAGAGAGCCTATCATGATTCAATAAAGTTGAGTGATGGAAGAGTATTCATTGCTGGTGGGGCACTTGCTGGTACCAAATCTACAGAGATATATGATCCAGGTGATTTTGTACAAATTGAGGAAGTGGCAACGATTGATGATCAACAACAGACCAGCTATACTGATACTGGGCGAAAGAGCAGTGCAGAACATTATTATGCTGTGACTGCTGTGGATATGTCTGAA
The DNA here is from genome assembly GCA_964647565.1 of uncultured Methanosarcinales archaeon. Classification (GTDB taxonomy): domain Archaea; phylum Nanobdellota; class Nanobdellia; order Woesearchaeales; family CAZYIM01; genus CAZYIM01. Next base: position 14,029 of record CAZYIM010000001.1, on the reverse strand, counting down.
AATGAAAATCAGGATGTCAACTCTGTGATGGGCACTGTTGCAGACATTGAACCGCCTGTCATAACAATCACATCTCCAACAGATCAAATCTATGATGTAAGTGATATACCATTAACCTATGAAACTGATGAAGAGGTCGCGTCCTGCACTTACAGTTTGAACAATGCTGCATACAATCCTGTTGCGCCAACAGTCGCTGCAGATGAAGGAGTGAATAACCTGACTGTTAGCTGTCTTGACCTTGCCGGTAATCAGGGATGGTCTTTCCCGATCGCCTTTGATGTGGATACAACAGCGCCCGAACAGATATTGGGCCTGGCTGTTAGTCCTGTACCAAGAGAGGCTTCGCTCAATCTGGCCTGGTTCGCGTCCGGTGCATCAGATCTTGACCATTATAATATCTACAGATCATCAACTCCTTTTGCAGATATTAGCTCTATGCAAGCTGTTGCAACTACCCAAAATAATAATTTCCTTGATGTTAACCTGACCAATGAGGCAACCTATCATTATGCTGTCACTGCTGTTGACCTTATAGGCAATGAACTTTCTGATGTGATATCTATCAGCGGTACAGTAGCTGACATAGTGCCTCCAGTAATCACTATCCTTAATCCAGTAAGTGTTGTTTATGGAACAAGGGAATTAATACTTAGTTATATTGTCAATGAAGATGTAATCAGCTGCACTTATTCGTTGAATGCTGGAGCTGTTGTTGAAGTCGATGGAAATACGACCTTCCTTGCATCTGAAGGGTCTAATACTATTGCTGTCAATTGTACTGATATGGGGCTGAATATTGGTTCGGCATTTATCAGCTTTGATGTTGATATGATGGCTCCAGAACCTGTGCAGGATCTGGTTGTTGAGCCTGTGGCTGGCCAGAATTCATTGCTATTATCATGGAGATCCAATGTTGAGACAGATATTGCTGAATATAATATATACAAGTCTGACTCTCCATTCAGCAATGTTTTGAACCTGACTCCGCTAGACAGCAGCCCTGTCAATACATACCAGGATAACGACCTTATAAGCATGCAGACATATTATTATGCTGTTACTGCAGTCGACCAGTTTGATAATGAGAACTTCGATGTCACCTCTGTTGCAGGTACTGTTGCAGATACAATACCTCCTGCGCAGGTCCAGGGTTTGCAGGTCTTAACTATGGGTGATAAGATTGAGTTGAACATTTCTTGGATTCCAAATGGTGAAGGAGACCTAAGCCATTATAAGGTTTACAGATCCAAAGAGCCTTTTGATGAGGTCAATCTTATCCTTTTGATTGCTAATGCTACGATCAATAACTATCAAGATATTAATTTAGATGAGGGCACAACATATTATTATGCTGTGACTGCTGTAGATGATGCAGGCAATGAAGAAACTCAAGTGGCTGCTGTCAGCAAGATCACACCAGACATAACACCTCCTGAGGTGGAAGTCAATCCGGTCGGCTCTAGGATTGCTGGAAATGTTACCTTGTTTGCGAGTGTTGGCGATGCAGGCATTGGCTTGTTGCAGTCCTGTGCAGTATGCTTAACAACAGGGGAAGAGTGCAGCTGGACTACAGATGGTGTTGTAAACGGATTTGATGTTGGTGCTATTAATGGTACCTGTTCTTTCTTGCTTGACACTTCAGACTATGCAGAGGGTGTTTATACATATACATTTAGGGTCAGCGACCTTGCCAACAATAGTAGGCAGGGAATTGCCCAGCAGACAGAAATTGTTGCAGTCGATAACCTGACTGTCTTTAATATGGAACTTACTGAGGGCTGGAACCTAATGTCAATACCATTGGATCCTCTGGATAATTCAATAGAGGCTGTTCTTAATTCTCTTGAGGGCAAGTACTCTAAAGTCTATTATTTCAATCCTAATAATGAAAAATGGATGGTCTACAATCCAAGAAGGACCATATTCCATCAACCTAATGATCTTTTAGAGCTTGAGCCAGGTAAGGGCTATTGGATAGAGATGTCTGAAACAGCAACCTTTACCATAAGCGGACTCGAGGTTGTAGGCTTTAACATTCAGCTACAAAGCGGTTGGAACTATATAGGTTATCCATATGATTCAGATGCTGAAATTAGCTCTGCATTAGAAACCTTAGATAATAAATTCTACAGGATATATAGCTATAATGCCCCGCTAGACAACTGGAATCTCTACGCAAGATACTCCTCTGTGTATACTCCTAACACTCTTGACACCATGTCTGCTGGCAAAGGTTATCTAATTGACATGATCAATAGCACAAAATGGGAGCCTTGATAATTAAATCACGGATTTTTTTATTCTTGATACTATTTCTAATAACATTCACAACTCTTATATCGGCAGACAGGCCTATACTTCCTACTTTTATGTATGGCAAGATAGTTGATTATGACGGAACTCCTAAGGCAGGAGTACATGTCGAAGCCAAGTGGGTGGATTATGAAGGCAGCAAGCTCTCATATTCGACCATAACTATTGAACAAACTGCAGAAGGGGACAAATATTTTGCAGGCTATTATTTTTTCAATAAGGGATTTATCACTGCCAGAGATGACAGCACTATAACAATTGAGGCAGACGGCATTGTCAGGAAGGTGGATGCAAATCCTGGTGGACAACCTGTGGCAGTTCCTGTCATAGTGCTTGATGGCGGAAGCTCTGGTGGCGGAGGTTCTGGAGATGGATATGATGATTATGACTGGTCTCCTGAACTTGATGACCTGGTTTCATCTGTCTTGCCTGATGATATAAGTGAACCTGGTGAAACAGAACCCAGTTTTTTCTTCGGTCAGCTAAGAGACATGAATGGCACACCCTTGGGCGGCGAGAATGTTTCATTAGAATGGACTGATGAGAATAATGTCACACACATGAATCAGACCAAGACCCTGACTAAGGAAGAAGCAGAAAAATTAGGCAATGAGTCTTTAGAAGGATATTATATCTTTAACAGGACAGATGTCAAGACAGAGGAAAATTCCACTGTCAAGATAGTCTCAAAGACTATGAACTATACTGCTAATACAAGAGCTCGTCCTGGCAATAAGGTAAGATTGAACCTGGGTCCTCCCCGGCCTAAGGGAACAGGTTATGAAAGATATGATTCCTCAGTTGAGAACAAGGAAGAAGAAAAGGTCCGGATATCTTTCCTGAAAAAGTACCTGATTCCGATAATAATTGTGACTGTAATGATAATCCTTACGGTTTTGATCATTATATATAAACGGCAGACTGCTGACAAGGTTCAGGCCATCAAGAATTTCTTTGGCTCCATGCCATTAAGACGGGAGTTAGGCAAGCTCAACCACCTGACTGCAGGGACCATTATGGAAAAGGAAATTACCAAGATTAACCGAAACGACAGTATCCATGGTGTTATAGAATGTCATATCATGCTGGATATAGGCAGTGTGGTGTTAGTGACTGATGGCTCAAAGATAATCGGCATAATCACTGAGAAGGATCTGGTAAGAAAGATTGATTTCAACAGTGATCTGACCAAGGTTCCTGCCACTACAATAATGAGTTATCCTATCAAGACAGTCAAAACTCACACGACATTTGAGGATATAATTCGGATGTTCAACATGTTCAAGATAAGACAGGTTCCTGTCATGAGAAGAGGTGAATTGGTAGGATTGGTAACTGAGAAAAGCATAGCAAAGCACTATGATCGATTTTTTAATGAATACGCGTTTGATGAAACAAGTGTTCCTGAACTCAGGAATATCATGGTGCCGCCTGTATTTGTAAAGAAATCTGATAACATTCTAGGAGCCCTCAATCTTATCTGGCAGAAAGACGCTGACTGCGCACTGGTAGTTGAAGGTGGCAGGGAAGGCATCATTCCAATCAAGTCTGTGGAGGGTATCTTGACAGAGAGGCAGGTAATTGAGCATCTTTACAATTTCCCAGACAATTTTGAGAACAAGTCTGTCCAAGAAATATTCAATGTCCAATATATGACAATTTCCTCGAACGCAAGTGCTGTTGATACCAACAAGCTCATGCTCGCCAAAAAATTGAGGAGGCTGATAGTGGTAGAGAACGGCAAGGTTGCAGGAATAGTGACAAGAAAAGAGATAAGAAACTCACTGAATGCATTTATATCCTCGATCTCATCAAGGGATATCTCTGTTGACCAAGATTAGAATTATTCATCCTACTTAAAATCATATTTGCTGAGTTCTTTCAACATATACAGTCTATAATTATCTTCCCTTTTCTTGTTGAGCTCATGCCATTTTTTCTTACTGAAGTTTCTGTAGAAACTAATTCCTGGATTCGATTTTCTAAACACTTGGCGGTCTGCTTCAATAATATCATAATATGCCCATCTCTTAGTCCAATGAATGGTCTCGAATTGTTGAAGGTGGCGTAGTGAGAGCCAGTTTAACAATAGCCTTCCTGTCCGGCCGTTACCGTCTGTGAATGGATGTATCAGTTCGAATGAGTTGTGAATATGCCAGATGTCTTCCCTTGTAACTTTTTCTTTTGTTTCAAGTTCGAGAATTTGGCTTTCTAGCGAGTCCATAAGCTTGGGTATCTGCTGGTAATGGACTGTTCCCATCCTGCCTATCCATAACTTTTGCTTTCGGTATTGTCCTGCATTATCCAATAGGCCTTGCATCATGATGCCATGTATAAACTTGATATCATCCTCTCTTGGAGACTTGTGCGCGTTGTGGTGGAAAACATATTCTAATGTTTCATAGTGTTGGCTGAACTCTGGTTGTGGAATGAAGGGATTCTCTTCAGAATGTGTACCTATGTAGTCTGTTATGATGTTCTCGATCCTGTTGGAGTGATAGACATAGTCTGCGAGATGAAGATAGTTAGCATATTTATCCATTGCTGACAATTCATCAAGCGGCATGATACATCCTATGGCTGTTTCGGTTTTTGCCATTGGATCTGATAAGATGAAGATATATAATAACTTTTCCAATAGATTTAAATAAACTAATTCTAAAGAGAGATTATGGCAGAAGAAAAACCATCGACCTTTAATCCGGATTTTAACAAGGAAGCAAAGGGAGCCAAGTACGCAGGTATGTTTGCCTTTGGCATCATGGTATGTGTGATCGGCTATATCATCACAATGGGATCGCTGGTGCCTGGCTTGATAGTCTGGTTGGTTGGAATAGGCTTGATTGTCTTTACATTGATCAGGAATTTCCAGAGCAAGCACGGTTCAACATTCAGGATCATCAATATTGTGACCAAGATTGTGGTGCTTACCATCTTATTAGCAGTAGAAATTGCCGCTATCTTGACGCATATATGATTATCAGACGTGCAGCTGTGTCTCGACCTCTTCTAGGTCATAGAATAAGTGCATAAGTTCCATCAGTCTTCCAACTATCTTCTTGTTGGCTTGCTTGAATGGCTTTGGCAAGGCTTCTCTTGCTTTATGGAATTCAATCATCTTGTCTTGAGAGTATTTCATATGTGCCGTTCGCATAAGCTGGTAGATCTCAAGGAGCTTGCTTATGATTTTTGGCTCTACCTTGATATGCTTTTCACCAATCTCCTCGAAAAGGGCTGTGATCTTGTCGGAGATTATCTCAATAAGTTTTAAGAATGTATGCATGACACCTCCTTTTGAGTATGGAGTGTAGCCGAACCTATTGATCTGTCTCATACAGTAGCTTACATAGCTGTTGATGATATGATCCCTCTTCTTCATGATCACAAGGGTCTCCCAGTCACTGTTTTTTACTGCTTCGAGGGCATCTTCAATAAGTACTGTGTTCATATGAAAGATACGATTGAGTATCTTATCGATATCTTCCTTGTTTTCGCCTGCCAGGTCCTTTAAGGTGGCTGAGTTCTTTCTTTGCTCGACCACTATCATGCCGGGAAATGACTTGGCAACCTTGGACATTAGATTGAGCTGTTTTTGGTCCTCGCTGTGCAGGTTGATGACATCGTAGCCCGCGATGTAAGCTGCATCGAGATAGGCCCAAAACAGCCTGTCCTTAAGGTTGGTTATATCTATTGATATCTCTTTCTCTGACTTCTGGCTTTGAGTTGATATGACAATCTTGTTCTCTTTTTCATCCACATCCAGCTCAGATCCTTTTTCCAATTTGTTCATCTTTACCCACTTGGAAGGCAGGGAAACTACTGATGTAGAAGGTGATAATTGTATTAATTTTCTGTGCATGATTTAGGGTATGTTTGCTAATATATAAATCTTTCGAAAAATATAACTAATTAAACAAAAATATATAGATTATGGATAAAGTTTAACTGTTACTCTTGAGTTCTGACATTAGGTGATACACATGAAACCATATGTCGGAGTGACTGGATTTAAGACTAGGGAAGGGATAGAAAAGGCAGCTAAAAGTTTTAAGGAAAATAGCTTTGATAAAGGGAGTCATCTGGCTATGTTCGGCTTTTTGGTGTCATACAAAGGGATGCAGCAGCCATGGAAGGCTGGCAGGACTGCGCCGGCAGCATCAATGGTATCAGAACTGGCCAGCCATGTGCCAAAATGGGGTTTGGCTATGATGCACTACCATACCCCCCATTACGATTATATGCATCTTGGAGTCAAAAGGCTTTTCAAAAAGTTTGGTGACATGTATGGACAGGGAATTTGCAGCGCAGTACAGCTTAATGTGGATTGGCCTCGGATAAATCAACTTGATTTAATCAAGAATGATTTTCCCCAGATGCAGATAGTATTGCAATTCCCGAAAAGAGCGACAAAAGGGATGACCATGGATGATATTCTAGGTAGAGCGAAATCTTACGATGAATTTGTAGACTATGCGTTGATCGATCCCTCGGGCGGCAAAGGTAAGGAATTTGAAATTAGTGAAGGTATTGATTTCATGAACAGGCTCTATGATGTTATGCCGACAACTGTAATTGGCATTGCAGGAGGTTTTTTTGGTGATAATGTAGAAGCAAGAGTGAGGAAAATTAGAGCTGACTATCCTGCAGACTTCTGTATAGATGCAGAAGGGAAGTTGATGGAAGATAGAAAACTAGTTGCTGAGAAGGTTGAAGGTTATATCAAGAATGCAAGGAAAGGACTTTAGGTAAGGGAAATTGCAGAGCAAGTGTTTTTCCTCTTAATAACATATTCCGGCTCTGGATAGTTCCTGGCAATGACATCCTCGTCATCGATAACTAAATTGTTGTCTGATGTGAAGAGCTTCAAAGGAGTGATCCTGTTTTCATTAGGATCAAGGTCAAAGCACTTGACCTGGTCATTTTCCAAAGCAATTGCATTGAAGATGCCTGCGTGAAGACCTGCATTATTCATCACAAAGTGGAAGCCGTTCTTTTCAAAGAACTGGGTATGGCTCCAATGGTTGTGCGACTGAACAAATATTTTTGTTTTTATATTTTCAGGCATGTTTTTCATGAAATCAGCAAGTGATTTTGATGCACACTCGAATTCGCCTGTGCTTCGATTGTATTTGCCCTGGGTATGATTATAAATTATGATTGAAGTTGCTCTCTGGAGTGCAGGTTCTATGGTCTTAATCAGATTGGCTGTGTTCTCTTCTTGTTTTTGGGAATGGAAATCCTCTTCTGAAGTGTCGTGGCTCTCGCCGGGGATGCCCAAGACAAGGGTTTCTCCCATCAGCAAAGGAGTTTTTCTCAAATATCTGAAGTTGAGTTTCTTTTCCATCTGCCTAAGCTTGTATTCAAAAGCCTTGAAGATGTCCTCCAGCTTGTTCTTGTTGATCTGGTCAGGAATTGAGCGATCGCAGCCAGTAAGAAAGGTCAGTTCTCTTAAGACCAGAAAATGTAAAGGTGATTCATGATTGCCCATGTTGAAGAAGGTCATTCTTAGTTTAGCGAATTTTTCCAACATTTTTGCTGCCCAGAGGTATCGCTCAGCCACGAATTGAGTTGCGAGTTCAGGGGTTACTTGTCCAGTCTGCATGAATATCTTATAGAATCTTGGCGCGGCAGCCTGCAAGTAGGCCATCATCTGCTCTTTAGGAATCATGGTTCCCTTATGCAGGCAGCTGGATGCCATAGAGAAGATTCCCAATAGGTCGCCATTGACAACAATTGCATCGATGTCTGGCTTATTAGGCAGGAAATCTGCAAGCATTGAATATGCCTTTTCTGCGCACTGCGGTGAGTGTGTGTCTGAGATTATTATGTGTTTCATGTTATCACTGTTTAAATTTCTAGTTTTAACTGATTATACTCTGGGAATATTCTTTGTACGTCTTTTAATGACTGCTGTTTCATGAATTCACGAGTTTTAGCTGGCGAAATTATGTTTATGTTTATTCTGCCTGGTGCCTTGTTTCTTGCCATGTGATATTCATAGATTGATTCAATGATATTCTCTCTGACTGTTCGATAGTTTTCTGCTGTCTTAAAATGGGCCCTTACAGCCTCATCATATGTCTCTGCCTCATCTTCGTGCTGCAGAAGTTTTCTTATGAAGAGATAATTTGCTTTGAAAGCCTGAAAATCAGCTTGGTCTGCGTCATGATCTTTTTCACGTTTTGTATTCATTCCTATATAATTGTTTGCTGTTTGTGTGTGATATATTGTGTTAACGGTGATATTGTCATCTTTTCTCTCATTTGCAGATTCGATTAAGTGTTTGATCTTCTTTAATACTGCTTCTTTCATATTTTTTTTGTTTTTATGCAATGCCCTGTAAATTAGGTTAATTCCTAGAAATGCAATGGAGTTTCCGTTTAGAAAAGACCATTGTTCGTCGTGTTGTTGTTTTGCGTGTTCTGTTACGCTTTCGAGTAGAGTCATGTTTGCCACCTCATTTAGATTGATTATTTCCCCTAATATACTATATTTATTGTTTTGCTAGTATATAAATGTTTCGGTTTTTTACCACCAAGAAGTAGTTATTTTATCTGTTTAAGCATATCTATTGTTCCTGCGTGGAACTTATACGGGGAAACATAGCCGTCGACCTTTTTGACCATCTCGATGGCCTCAGAAAATCCACTTGCCAGGGTCATGGAGTTGTAGCCCATTCCCAGCATGCTTAGATCATTGATATCATCTCCAATACAGAACACTTTTTTTGGACCATTGTTGCCGATGATGTACTTGATGGCGTTGGCCTTGCCTGCCTGCATAGGTATCAGGTCTAAGAATCCCTTGTTTCTTGTGGTTGTGATGCCTTCTGGATGGCCCCTGGTCTCAACTTCTTTTTTTTCATTTTCAGAAAGGTCATCTGCAGTATTGTGAAATACTCTGGCGCTTGCATGCCTGCCGTGTGAATCTGTGTTGTATCCTTCTGACTGAAGATCCTGAAGATAAGTTTCTAAAGATCCGTTATTTACCGCCTGCATCTGTGAATGCCAATCTTGGTTTATTTGAGCGCCTTTTATGATAACACTTCCGTGCTCAAGAATGCCGAAATCGTGAGGTATCAATCTGGTTGCTTTTTCATAGTTCCTTTGGCGTTTGCCTGTGATCAGGCCAATTTTATACCCTGTTGAACGGATCCTGTCCATCTCATCCAGGGCCTGCTTGGCTATATAGAAGAGCCCGTCCTGTATTGGTATGGTCTCTTCTGGTCCTGACTGTTCGTGTATCAGGCTGCCGTCAAGATCTATGAAAACAAATTTTTTTGTCATTTTTTATAGCTAAATAGTGGTTTTTTCCTTTTAAAGCTTTCGTTATTTCACCACTAAAAAATGATTATCCATATTTATTATGTTTATATTGTGCTTTTTTAGACGGTAAATTACACAACATTTATAAATGTTTTTACCCTCCCATAGTAAAAAAAGGGGAGTTGGTAGTTTGAGGGATGCATATGGACTTGGGAATGGAAACTACCTCTGGAAAGAGTACACTATCAGCAGACTCCTTAGAAGATAATCCAAGCACCACTATAATCAAGAACGATAGCTCTGGCAAGAAGCCAAGGCGCAAGCCTAAAGCGCAATTTATGAGGGAGATTTCTAAAAAAGAACATTTCTTTGGCCCGTTTGAAAAGAAGAATAACTGGAATGAAAATATAAGATATAAGGCACAACTAATGATTCTTAATGCTTCAACCTCTTCTTTTGAAGATTTAGCCAGGAAGCAAACAAGACGCATAGACCAACTTGCATCATACTATTATGATTTTGTGCGTACTGGTTGCACATATATTGATCCTATGAAGATCATCAAATCTTATTTTGCAGACGCAAGATGCAATTGGACCCGGGGCAGTTATTTTTTAAATGAATTATTATTTGATAATGTAGTCAAATATCCGCATATAGAAATTGCATTTGCTAGATTCCCAATGGTTTTTTCAGATAAAGAACTTGAAAGTATGGACAAGAATCCTGCATTCCGTGCTGAGTGGAAGCCGCAACTAAAAAATCCCCTTCTTCACAATATCTCAGCGTCATTTGAATATGGATGTTTTAAACATTGTGGATTCTATATTGTCTTCAAGCCCAAGGAAGGTGATAAAAACTTCCAACAGGGCTTTTTCATGCCATTGATGAAAGGAGATCCCAGGGTTGCTGATAAGCACAAGGATTGTGACGGATTGGCCTACAGGGTCAGCTATCATAACAAGCCAAGAAGGACAGAGCTGTTCGAGGCGCATTATAGTCCTCCGAATACATACAGGGCAGATAATTTTATCCAGGATTTAGGCTGGTCAATAAGGAAGATTGGGAGTGTGAGAAAATGAGCAAGCTTATCGATGCTGGGTCTGGCAAGAAGCCAAGAAGAAAGAAAAAGGCGCCTTTTGTCGGGGAAATTGAGAAAAATACTATTTTCTTCGGTCCTTTTACCCCTTTTACCAATAGAAAATCATACAAGGGCAAACAGAAAATACTTGAGGATGAAGGTAAAAATCTAAAAGAAACAATAGAATCCCTTGAATCATCACATCCAGATCAAATCAAGCGCCTTGAAGAGACCTATTCAGAACTAGCATTTAACGATTGCACATATATCAATCCGATGAGCATCATAAATACCTGCTTTGCTGATGCAAGGAGCCATTGGAAAAAGGAGATATATGCAACTCACGAATTCTGTTTTGACAAAATAACAAAATTCCCAAATATTGAACTTGCATGTGCCAGATTTCCATATGTCTATGCAGACGAAGAATTCAAAGATATGAATAGACCTGGGATTGATAAAGAATTGAGACATCTTATCAAGCATCCCCTGATATACAACATATCGGGCTCTTTTGGGCACAACACCCTGAGCAACTTCGGATTCTACATCATTTTCAAGCCAAAGAAAGGAGATAAGAACAATAGGCAAGGCCTGTTCATGCCTATAATCAAGGGAGATCCAAGAGTGCCTGCTGATATGAAACACATGGATATGCTATGCTTCAAGGTGAAATACCAGGACAAGCCCAGACAGACCAGACTATATGTAGATATCAAGGCAAGCCCGCATGACTATGACGGCGTCCTGTTCAACAAATATCTTCAGAGATCCATTGAAGAGAATGGAGGGAAAAGATGACACTCGTATCCACAGGTGACGGTCATTTATTTATTAAAGCTGGAAGCGGCAAGATAAAGAAAAAAAAGAAATTGAAGATGGTCGCTGAATTATATAATGAGACTGATGGCTTTGACACCCCCTATCGTTATCTCAAGGAATATCATAAACGCGTGAAAGAGGTGGATGAGTCTGGAGAGATACTAACAAAGGACACTTTTGAGAATCAGGAATACTTTAAGACAATATGGGGACGATCGGATTGGCCATTTATACTTATAGAACCTGGCATTATAGAGGAATTGTTCCTGGGTGCCAAATATGCCAGAAAAAAATATGAACACCAATTTACAAATCAATATGATTTCACTTCCATACCCCGCTTTCCCCAAATTGAGTTTGCAGACATGACACTTCCATTAGTCGAAGAGAAAACTAGATATCTGCAGGAACGAAGCATCTCTTTCCAAAAGAAAGTTTCAAGATATCTATATATGCCTGAGATCAGCAAGATGTGGAATGCATTATCCTGCAGAGGACCTAATCAATTCAACCTGCAGATATTCTTCAAGGCAGATAAGAAAGCTGAGGTCAGGGAAGGACTATTTGTTCCTTTGATTGCAGGTGATACCCGGATCCCCGAGGAAACAGAGAATAACAGTTGGCATATCTTCTATGTGAAGCACTTTGCAGAAAAGAAAAAGTCAGAGCTCTACCATTATGAGACTGTGAACGAGACACGATTAAGCTGCCATGGAAACATCTACTGCACGCCAGACATGCATTTCGTAGGATGCTTAGAGGATGCCATAATCAAGTACGGGGGTAAAAAATGAACGAAAAAGATGATCAAAATATAATTGAGAATCATGAATCCGGCAGGAAGCCAAGGAGGGCACTAAAATTGGATAAGAATCCAATATATCCTCGCGAATTAATAGATTCTGATATCAGGAACATGTTTGATCCAGAATGGGCCCGGATGACGCTTAGAAGGATATATTCAGAAATCTCAAGCAAATACCAAATTGGTTCAGATAGTCTTCAATGGTTTAAGGTCGGGGTTTTCCATGATGATATTGTTGGAGTTGAGCATTTGCTAAGTAAGATCCAGCTAGATTTCTTAAAAAAAGATCATGATACTAAGGAGGATATGCAATTTGTTGATATTAAAGTTCTTGGAACTAAACCTACTAGTGGGATAATGAAAGTTGAGGGCGTATTGAAATATCTTGGTCATCCTAGACTGAATTTCTATGCAAGAATAAGATTACCTTCTTTTTCACAAGATATGTTACAATATTCTAATTCTTATATCAATGAAACAATAAGAGAGATAAAAAGAGACGTGAACTACGGTCTGACTATTATCGAGCTTGATGAGCATAAAAAACTCAATAACAAAGGCCTACATATACCTCTTCTAGTTGATGATCAGTTAATCCCTGCTAATAAACGCGATAATTTACCTCATATATTGACATTGCAATATTCAGAGGACAAAAGAGTCGGGATCACAAAGATTGAATCATATCAGAAAGAACAACTTTACGGTTTTTTGAAAATGCATATCCACAAGATACAAAAATCAGGGGCAGAGGAATAAAATGACTGAAAAAGATGATATAATCGAGAATCATGAATCCGGCAGGAAGCCAAGAAAGATTTTGAAATCAGAAGTGCAGGATAAAACCAAGTCTCCTTTCTTAAAAGAAGAATTCCTGGAAATGTTCGATCCTAGCTGGATGGATATGACTCTGCGAAGGATAAGAGGATCACAGTCCAGTGGTGCATATTATTATGAAGGTAATTGGCATAAAGTTGCTGAATTTCATGATGCTGTAGTCGGATTAAGTAAGTTGCTTCGTGATCTTGTTTACAATTGTGCTGACAATGCAAAGAAAAGTCTGGAAATTCATAATCGTGATCATACTGAATATTATGTTTTTATTGATCAAAATAAAAATTATCTTGCCAGGCTTTTGGAACCAAGAATAGACGCATCCGGTTTCTTTAAACGTTCTAACAAGGCGATAAATAAGAATATATCAGATCTTAACAGGGAATCGGGCTATGGTCTGACCTTTATTGAACTTGATGGTGAAGAGTTGCCAACCAACCAAGCATGGCATGTACCTTTTCTAAGAGATGACGCTACAATACCTAAGCAGCAGCAGGATTACCCGGGACATATAATAACCTTGAGTTACGTGCCTAAACCCAAAGGAGTGAACATAGAATCTATTGTGCATTATGATAGAGGCGATCTGCTCAAAACCCTTCAAGAAACATTAAACTTGCCGATAATAAAAAATGGAAAAAAGAAATGATAAAAACCAGCTGATTGAGGCTGGACCTGGAAAGATAAAGAAAAGACGAAAGAGGCAATTGGTTACATACGCTAGTATTGATAATACACACATAAGTCCATATAAGGGGCTTAGCGAATTTCAAAAAGACATTGCATCTGTGCGTAAATCAGATACAAAAGTACAGAGTGGAATCTTTGAAAATACAGATGTATACACTAAAATAGGCCACAGACTGGATCGTTTTTGGCTGATAAACCTTGACATCATAGAAGAAT